>JASGIE010000113.1:0-25696 GCA_049841055.1 Paludibaculum sp.
GGCGCCCGAGATCCGAAGGTGAACATGGCCCGGTACAAACTCGGTGAAGGAGTTCGCGATGGCGATAATCGGCTTACCGAAATCGTCGTCCTTCATCCCGGTGGCGCGCCACAAACTGCGCGCCCCAGCCATATTGCGGCCGTGCGTGGTGGTTCTAGAGCGATAAACAGGCATTTACTTTCACTGTACGCGGTAATACACGCCTCAGGCTAGAGACGCCGGCCGCTCATGCGGCCATTCAAACGGCAATTGGCATTGAATAGGCACACGCCGCGATGACGAGCGCGGTCCAACCAGCCCCAACAACCCAAACTGCCCCCCCAGCATTCCCCCCGGTATCGCCGGGGGCCCATCGCAATATCAGCGATGCCTGAGCCAACACCGGCTCAACCCCCACCAACGCCTCACCCCTCGAAGTAAAAGCATTGAATAGGCACACGCCGCGATCACGAGCGCGGTCCAACCAGCCCCAACAACCCGAACTGCACCCCCAGCATTCCCCGGCATGGCCGGGGGCCCCATCGCAATACCAACGATGCCTGAGCCAACACCGGCTCAACCCCCACCAACACCTCACCCCTCGAAGTAAGGGCATTGCCTAGGCCCAGGCAGCGATCACGGGCGCCGTCCAACCCAATCCCAACAACCCGAACTGCGCCCCCAGCATTCCCCCCGGCATCGCCGGGGGCCCATCGCAATATCAGCGATGCCTGAGCCAACACCGGCTCAACCCCCACCAACACCTCACCCCTCGAAGTAGAACTCGCCGCCGGCGATGATCTCCGCCGGACCCACCATCCGCAGCACATCGCCCTCCGCCCGGAACTCCAGCGGCCCGGCGAGCGTCTTCACCGTCACCGGACTCTCCACCAGCCCCCGAACCATCGCCGCCGACACCGCCCCCGTCGACCCCGTCCCGCTCGACATCGTAAAGCCCGCCCCACGCTCATAGAACCGCACGTCCAGCGTGTGCCGGTCCTCCACCTTCACAAAGCTCACATTCGTCCGCTTCGGAAACTGCGGATGCCATTCGATCTCCGCCCCCAGCGCCTTCCAGTCGAACTCGAAATCATCGACGAACAGCGCGCACTGCGGATTGCCCACCCACAGGATCGTGCACTCCCGCACGCCATCCTTGCACGGCAACTGGAACTTCAGGTGGCCTTCCTCGATCACCGCCGTGCCCATGTTCATCTCAAAGACGAACTTCAGCCCGTCCCGCTCCAGCAGCCGCAGCTCCTTCCGGCCCGCCCCGGTCTCAATGAGAACGTCATCGCCCACCAGGCCCGCATCCACCAGGAACGCCGCCGCGCAGCGCGTCCCATTGCCCGAAATCTCCGCCGCGCTCCCATCGGAGTTTAGCAGCCGGATGGCCGCCGGACGCCCGCCCGCCGGAGGCGAAACCAGCATCCAGCCATCGGCGCCGACACCGGTATTGCGGTCACAAATCGCAATGGAAGCCGCCACATGCTGCTCCGCCGCCGGAGCCTCGTGCGACCACGTCAGCAGAAAGTCGTTGCGCGCTCCGTGCGCCTTCGCAAAGGGGATTTTCGTCATTGGATATGCCGCCAGATCTCGATCACCGGAGAATCCTTCGCAGTGAAGACTCTCACACATTCATACCGCCGCGGACCGCGCCGCAGCTTGTTCACCGCCTGCGAAACCCGGTCACCCGAGATCGCAATCACCCACTCGTCCCACATGAAGAAGTCCGGCCGCGCCACCGCCGCCTGCCACATCGGACCGTCCCCCTCATGCAGCGACTCCCGGATCGGGATGCCTGCTTCACGCAGAATCCCTGTCGGATCGCCGAAGCTCATGAAGATCCCTGTGCCTCGTTGATACCGAGGCTTCAGATACTCCACCGCCTCCTGCGTCCACGCCCGCCGTCCCGCTGAATTGGCCTGCGACTCCCGCCAGCAGATCCAGTTCTCCTTGCGCGGATAACCCACCCACGGAGCCACCGCCACGCCAATCAGAACCACCGCCGCGATCCAGCGCCCTTTTGCCGGAGCCAACGCCACCAGCCCCGCCAGTCCCAGGCACGCCAGAGGCAGCAGGTTCAGCCCATACCGCGTGTTGTAGTAGCTGTTCGGCCACAGGTGCGGCACGAAGATCGGCGTCCCCGACGAGTACAGACTCAACACATAGAACGCCGGGATCAGCGCCAGCAACAGCACCGCCCACCAGCCGCGCTTGATCGCCGCGGCCGCCAGGCCCGCGACACCAACCCAGGCCAGCGGCCGGCCGACACACAATTCCGCCGCCGCCCGGTAATACTCCCAGGCCTTGGGCCAATCGTGGTCGCCCGGATACTTGTCCATACCCTTGTCCAGCGCCCGCTGATAGATCGCCTTGGCCGACCACGGCCCGTTGTAGAACTCCAGCGGATTCGTGTACAGGATCCGGTTGTGTAACAGCCAATACACCGGCCCAGCGCCCGCCGCCAGGCAGAAGATCAGAGCGCTCAACCAGCGCCGCTCGCCGCCAGCGAGCAGCACATACAGGGCGGCAAACGGCAGCAGGATCCAGGCCTCATAGCGGGTCAAAGTCCCGCAGCACGCCAGCAGGCCCGCCAGCAGCGCATCCACCCACGACTGGCTGTCACGGAACCGCGCGCAGAAGTACAGCAGCCCCGTCGCGCAGCAGAGAGACAGCGATTCCGTCATCGGCGTCGCCTGCAGGTACAGCAGATTCGGATTCAATGCGAACGCCGCCGCCGCCGTCACCGCCGCCGCCGTCGAATCGAAGATCCGCCGCACTGCCAGGAACAGAAACAGGCCGCCCAGCGTGAAGCAGAAACTCGACACCAGCGCGCCGCCCAGGCCGCTGTGCCACAACGAGTCCACCGCCACCAGCGGCATCATCAGCACATGCGGCAATGGCAGCCAGACCGTACCGATCTGCTCGTAGCCCGCCGCGCGCGAATCCAGGATCCGCCGGGCAATGTTCAAATGCGCTTCCGCGTCGCCGTACCACAGCGTCCAGCCCTGCGACAGGACGTACCACACCGCCACCGCGCTGCACATCGCCAGGATGGCCCAGACCGCCAGGCCGCTCCACGGCGAGTGCGAGCCGCTCAAGGCCGCCTTAGAACGCGGTGAACTGGCGGAACTCTTCGAAGCGCGCTTCGATGTCATCTCTGGTCAGCGTCCGGAAGCGGTCCACGCCAAACTCTTCGCAGCAGAAGCTGCCCATCACCGAGCCGTACACCACGGCCCGGGCCAGGTCCTGGTGCGAGGCGGTCTCGGTATTCACGCCGCGCGAAGCCAGGTAGCCGATGAACCCACCCGCGAAGCAGTCGCCCGCGCCCGTAGGATCCTTCAATCCATGCAGCAGGTAGCCCGGCACGCTGAAGAACCCGTTCTCGTGGAACAGCGTCGCGCCATACTCGCCGCGCTTGATCACCAGCAGCTTCGGACCCAGCGCCCGCACTTTCGCCGCGGCCTTCTTGAGATTGCTCTCCCCCGAAAGCAGCTTCGCCTCGCCGTCGTTGATCAGTAGGAAATTCCAGCCCTTCAGCGTCTCCAGCAGCTCGCCGCGGAAGTCGTTGATCCAGAAATTCATCGTGTCGCCGCCCACCAGGCTCAGATTCGTCATCTGGTCGCGCACGGTCTTCTGCAGCGCCGGCTGGATGTTGCCCAGCATCAGGTAAGGCTGCTGCTTCTGGCTCGCCGAGAGCTTCGGGTCAAACGTCGCGAACACGTTCAACTCGGTAGTGAGCGTCTCGCGATCATTCATATCGGGAGAATAAACGCCCGCCCAGAAGAAACTCTTGCCAGGCACGCGCTCCAGGCCGTCCAGCCCGATGCCGTGCGATGCCAGCAGGTCCGTATCTTCCTGCGCGAAATCCTCACCGACTACGGCGACGATCTCCGTCTTCGTGAAATAGCTCGCTGAGAGTGCGATATAGGTGCAAGCGCCGCCCAGCATACGGTCGACTTTGCCCGCGGGAGTAGTGACTCCGTCATAGGCGACGGATCCGACAACAACAAGAGACATTCTCTCAATTGTAGCCGGACCCCGAGGTCCACCCAACGGCCAAAGGTACAATAGGAAGCGTAACCATGGAGATATTCCGGCGCTGGGTGCCGCTGATCACGGTCATCTGTTCCTGCCTCTTTCTGCAACGATTGGTCGCCCTTCGATTGATGGCTTCCCCTCCGGCGCAACATCACGCCGGTCTTCGCCGTTTCATCAGGATTGCCTTGGTGGTGCTATCCATCTGGATGGGCATCGCCCTCCCGGTCCTCATGGAGGTCCATTTCCGCTGGATGCCCGCGAACCTCACCGGGTACCTGCTGGCCGCCTCCCTCTTCTGGATCTGCATCGTCGTCTCGGCCGCCATCTGGTTTGAGTCCCGGCATCATGCCGAGACCTTCCATCCCAGCCGCCGCCGCTTCCTGTCGCTCGGCGCGCCCGTCGCCGCCGCGCCTCTGGCCCTCGCCGGCTACGGCACCTACCTCGCCCGCACCTCCATGGTCCAGGAACAGGTGGATCTGCGCCTGCCCGGCCTCCACCCCGATCTCAACGGCCTCCGCATCGCCCAGCTCACCGACGTCCACTTCGGACCCTTCTTCGGACCGGCCGCTCTCCGTCGCGCCATCGACATGGCGAACGAGCACAAGCCCCATCTCATCTTCCTCACCGGCGACCTCGTCACCCGTCTCGGCGACGACATGGAAAGCTGCCTGCGCATCCTGCGCGGCCTCAAGGCGGAGGCCGGCATCTACGGTTGCCACGGCAATCACGAGATCTACGCCGAAGCCCTCGACTACGCCACCACCCAAGGCGCCCGCTACGGCTTCCACTTCCTCCGCCGCCGCGCGGAGTTGCTCCGCTTCGGCCAGGCCCAACTCAATCTCGCCGGCTACGACTATCAGCCCCTCCACGACCCTTACCTCGTCGGCGCCGAATCCCTCATCGTGCCCGGAGCCACGAATATCCTCCTCCAGCACAACCCCGACACCTTCCCCCGCGCCGCCCAGGCCGGCTTCGATGTCACACTCTCCGGTCATACACACGGCGGACAAATCAACATGGAACTCCTCCACGAGAACCTCAGCGCCGCCAGATTCTTCACTCCCTTCGTCCGCGGGCTTTACGAAAGGGATCGAAAACTGGTATACGTGAGCTCGGGTCTTGGCACCGTGGTCATGCCCGTACGTCTGGGAGCTCCGCCGGAAGTCAGTTTGCTTCGCCTGTGCGCCATCTGATTCTCAGTGATATTCATTCGAACCTCGAGGCGCTGCACGCGGTCCTGAGGCACGCCGAAGGCGCGTACGACACCATCGTCTGCTGCGGCGACCTCGTCGGCTACAACGCCGCCCCCATCGAAGTCATCGATTGGGCCCGCCAAACGCTCTCCGCCGTCGTGCGCGGCAATCACGACACCGTCTGCTGTGGCGTCGAGGATCCGCTCATGTTCAACTCGGTGGCCCGCCAGGCCGCCCTCTGGACGCTCGACGAACTCCCGCCCGCCAGCCGCGCCTGGCTGGCAGACCTGCCTGCCGGCCCGCTCACCTTCGACAGCTTCGAAATCGCCCATGGCTCGCCCGGTGGCGAGGACGACTACCTCATCGATACCATCGACATCCATGGGCTCGATCAGATCATGATGCGCAAGATCTGTTTCTTCGGCCACACTCACCTGCAGGGCGGCTGGAGCTGGCAGCGCGGTGGCATCCAGCGTCTGACGAAGCCGGCCCTGGGCGAGGACGAGCGCATCATCGACCTCGACCCCGACTTCCTTTACCTGATCAACCCTGGCTCGGTAGGCCAGCCGCGCGACGGCGACCCCAGGGCGGCCTACGCCATCTGGGACGCCGGCAACGCCCTCCTGCGCTTCCGCCGCGTGAAATACGACATCCGCAGCGCCCAGAACCGCATCCACGAAGCCGGCCTGCCCGAATACTTAGCCGACCGCCTGGCCGCCGGCCGCTAGTCACACCAACTCGCAAAGCCCGAATCCATCCCCAAATCGCATCACCACCCCCAAAGTGCGATCCGCAAATCAGGACGGCGGACCCCCAGGTCCGCGCAGGATCCCCAGATCCCGCCCGAGTCCCACACCACCCAATCACCGAGAGCTTCGATCCCGGAAGCCACCACCGCCGCGCGAAGCGCGAGCCAGCGAGGAGGTAAGGCGGACCCCCAGGTCCGCGCGGGATCCCCCGATCCCGCCCGAGTCCCACACCTCCCCAATCGCGGAAGTCTTCGATCCCGGAAGCGACCACCGCGTCAAAGCGCGATCCGCCAATCAGGACGGCGGACCCCCAGGTCCGCGCGGGATCCCCCGATCCTGCCCACGTCCCACACCACCCAATCACCGAAGGCTTCGATCCCGGAAGCGACCACCGCGTCAAAGCGCGATCCGCCAATCAGGACGGCGGACCCCCAGGTCCGCGCAGGATCCCCCGATCCTGCCCACGTCCCACACCACCCAATCACCGAAGGCTTCGATCCCGGAAGAAGCCACCGCCGCGCGAAGCGCGAGCCAGCGAGGAGGTAAGGCGGACCCCCAGGTCCGCGCGGGATCCCCAGATCCCGCCCACGGTCTACCCCTCCACCACCGCCCCCAGCGCCGCCCGCAGTTTCGCCGCCGCCGCTTTTCCGATCGCCGCCGCCAGGTCTTCCTCAGTGGCCGCCTTCACCCCCGTCAAACTCCCAAACGTCTTCAG
This sequence comes from Paludibaculum sp., assembly GCA_049841055.1. Taxonomy (GTDB): domain Bacteria; phylum Acidobacteriota; class Terriglobia; order Bryobacterales; family Bryobacteraceae; genus Paludibaculum. The sequence continues at coordinate 6,681 of JASGIE010000113.1, forward strand.
CAGCTTCTCAATCGTCTTCGGCCCGACCCCCGGAATCTCCGCCAGTTCACTCGTCAACGTCCGGGCATCCCGCCGGCTGCGGTGGAACGTCACCGCAAACCGGTGCGCCTCGTCGCGGATCATCTGCACCAGGTGCAGCACCGGCGAGTTCCGCTCCAGAATCACCGGCTCATCCTCCTGCCCGTATACATAGAGGATCTCTTCCCGCTTCGCCAGCGACGCCAGCGGTTGATTCAGGATCCCCAGCGCCTCCAGTGCCGCCGCCGCCGAGTGCAACTGCCCCAACCCGCCGTCGATCAGCACCAGCCCCGGCATCGGCTTGTCCTCCGCCTGCAGCCGCCCATACCGCCGCGTCACCACCTCATACATCGACGCGAAATCGTCGTTGCCTTCCACCGTCCGGATGATGAACTTGCGGTAGTCCGACTTCTTCATCCGGCCCTCTTCCCACACCACCATGCTCGCGACTTTATCGGTCCCCTGAATATGCGAGATATCGAAACATTCGATCCTCTTCGGAGCATCCGGCAGATTCAGCGCCTCTTCCAGCGCCGCGCTGATCGCCGCCGACGTTGGCCGCAGCACCCGGAACCGCTGTTCAAAACTATGCCGAGCATTCGACCCCACCAGAGCCAGCAGCGCCCGCTTCTGCCCGCGCTGCGGAGTATGGATCTCCGTCTTCCTCCCCCGCTTCTCGCTCAGCAGCTCTTCCAGCACCTCTCGGTCGTCCAACTCCACCGGAACATGGATCACCGCTGGAATCGGCTGCCCAGCGCTGTACACCTGCATCAACAGCGTCGTGAAGAACTCCTGCGGCTCGTACTCGCTCAGGTCCTCCCAGAAGAACTCACGCCGGTCGACAATCCGCCCGCTCCGCAGGTGGAACAGGTTCACCGCCACCTGCGGCGGTTCGGCATAGGACGAGAAGATGTCGATGTCGTCGCCGGACGCCGCGGCCATCTTCTGCTTCTGCTCCACCTCTTCCACCGTATGGATCAGGTCCCGCAGCGCCGCCGCCCGCTCGAATTCCATCGCCTCCGACGCCTGCTCCATCCGCTTCCGCATCTCCGCCGCCAGGTCGTGCGTCCGTCCTTCCAGAAACATCCGCACATCCCGCACGTGTTCGGCGTAGATCTGCTCCGTCGTCAGCCCCTGCACACACGGACCCAGGCAACGGTGAATATGAAACTCCAGGCACGGATGCGTGTGGTTCCGCGAGAAGTCCACCGTGCACGACGGGATTTTGAAATGACGGTGGATGAAGTTCACCAGCCGGTGCGCCAGGTTGCCCGGGAAGTACGGTCCGAAATACGTGCCATCCTTCCGCAACCGCCGCGTCACATACACCCGCGGCCACTTCTCGTTCGTCAGCTTGATATACGGATAGGTCTTGTCGTCCCGCAGCAGCACATTGAAGCGCGGCTTGTACTGCTTGATCAGGTTGTTTTCGAGCGCCAGCGCTTCCTTCTCGTTGTCGAGCAGGATGTAGTCGAGATCGTGCGCTTCCCGGATCAGGCTGCCGGTCTTCGCTTCCGCCAGCCGGTCTTCGTTGAAGTAGCTCCGGACCCGGAATCGCAGGTTCTTCGCCTTCCCTACGTACAGCACCGTGCCGTTCGAGTCTTTGTACAGGTACACGCCGGGCTGCAGCGGCAATTGCGAAGCTTTCTCTCGCAGCTCATCAACGCGGGAGCTCATCTGTGGGGCCTATAATTCAATTGTGGCACGCATACTCCCGCTGCTTCTGTTCTCCGCCGCGCTCGCCTGCGCCCAACAGGCTGAGCCGCCCAAGGAGAAAGCCCAGCAGCCCCCCTACGCTGAACCCGAGGAGGAGGACGCCAGCGCCAAGCCCAAGAAGGAGTACGTCTTCAATCCGCTCCAGGCGGAAACGGAGATCAAGACGGGCAAGTTTTACATGAAGCGCGGCAAATGGAAGGCCGCCTCCATGCGCTTTGAAGAGGCGCTGCTCTGGAACGGCCAGGCCGCCGAAGCCTATCTTCTGCTCGGCGAGGCCCGCGAAAAGATGGGCGAAGCCGCTGCCGCCAAATCCGCCTACGAAAAGTACCTCCAGGTCGCCCCTGACACCAAGGAGGCGCCCGAGGTGAAAAAGCGTCTCGCCAAACTGCCCCAGGGCACCCAGGCCCGCAAGTAGCCTTCCTACAACGGCCGGCGCGGCCGCTGCTTGGGCGAGACCGATTTGATCACCAGGAGCCGCTCCTTGCGCGGCTTCTCCATCGGCAGCGCATCCCGGTCCATCGAAATGGCCAGCGCCACAAAGTGCTCCAGCGTGGGATCCGCGAACTCTTCCGGCTTATGGAAAGTGAGGCTCCTCACGGTGGTGCCCGAGCCCTTCAGCCGTTTCTCCGGATCCGGCAGCGTCGCCCCCGACAGGAAGAACACGTTCACCCAGCGCGGATACAATGCCACGGAAAACAAGGCGTCCGACACCCGTTCCGTCGGCCCGAATCCGATCACCAGCGCGTTGTAGTTGTCGTAAACCATCTCCACCGCGCCGGGCAGCCGCTGCCTCATCCAGCTCACGGCCGCCCGGCCCAGTGCTTCGATCTCAGGTGCAAACTTCGCCAGGAATCCGTCCAGTTCTTTCTCGGCCGGAGACTTTTTCATCCTGAGATCCTGCCACAATTCGGCAGCGAGTCAAACGGTTATTCCGGCTTCCTCCAGGCCACAATGGAACAGGGGAATCCGAACCGCAATTCGCCATCCCGCTCGTACGCCTGAATCGACAGCCGGTCGACCCCGACGTCGCTCCTGATCAGCGCACGAAGCTTCTCCGCATCGCCCGGATTGGGGAACGACGCGCTCAGCAGAGCCTCCACCGATGTGTCCAGCCGGTAGAACGCCTCGCCCACTTCAGCCAGGCCCATCCGCCGGCCCATCTCGAGCAACTCCGGCAGCGGCACCGCCCGCGCATGCGAAGGATCGCGCAGCGTCTCCATCTCGTCGTAGGCCGCGCCCTTCTCGGGCTCCGGAGTGACGTCATTCACCACCACCCGTCCACCCGGCCGGCACACGCGAATCATCTCGCGCAGCACCGCGGCCGGATCCATCAGGTGATGGAAGGAATAGCGCGTCACCACCAGGTCGAAACTGCCGTCGGGGAAGGGAAGCTGCGTCGCATCCCCCAGCCGCCATTCGACATTGGCGAGCCCCTTCTCCGCCTGCAGCAGCCGCGCCTGCTCAATCATCGCGGGCACCAGGTCCATGCCCGTCACCTTCCGAGCCGCGCCCGCAAAAGCGCAGCTCACAATCCCAGGCCCGCAGGCGATATCCAGAACCTCATCGCTACTCCGCACCTGAGCTGTCTCCAGAAGAAGCCGCAGCGAATCCTCCGCCGAATGGGAGGGCGCCTGGGCAAAAGGCACTGCCTGCAAGGTGAACTGATTCAGAATGCGCTCGTTTTGTTCTACGTGGGAACGATCCATAGTCCATTATCCCGCCCCAGCCCACCCCGCTTCACATCCACAGGTAAGGCGGACGCCCCCGTCCGCAGCGGATCCCCAGATCCGCTCCGCCCCAGCCCACCCCGCCTCACATCCACAGGTAAGGCGGACGCCCTCGTCCGCAGCGGATCCCCAGATCCGCTCCGCTCCAGCCCACCCCGCCTCACATCCACAGGTAAGGCGGACGCCTTCGTCCGCAGCGGATCCCCAGATCCGCTCTGCCCCAGCCCGTCTCGCCCCCGCCCGTCCCTCCACCCGTCGTGATTCAATGCAAGGTGTGCATCGGACCCCTCTCCTCCTGCTGGCTTTGTTTTTCAGTTCTCTCACCTGGGCCCAACCCACGTTCAGAATCGAGAACCAGCGCGTCCAGATCCTCTCCGGCACCGAACTAGTCGCACAATCTCCCGCCGAAGGCCTCTGGTCCCTCTCCTGCGACTGGCGCGACAACTGGCCCGCCAACTGGCAGCATGCCCAGCCCGCCAAAATCACGACCGAAGGCGATTGGACCATCCTCACCGCCGACCTCCCGGCCTGCGGCGGAACCTGGGCCCTCCAGGACGCCTACCGCCTCGAAAACGGCCTGATTCACGGGCTCCGCCGCTTCATCTGGAAAGGAACCCAGCCCGCCACGCACGTCACTCTCTCCGTCCGATTCGAAGCCACCGCCGACTCCGCCCAGCCCCTCCTGCCCGGCATCAACTACTACGGCAATCCCTCCGGAGCCCGCAGCCGTCGAGTCCCCGTCTCCACCGGACAACCCGGCGCGGAGTCGATCTACGAAGAGCACCGCTACCCCATGCCCTTCGCCTCCCTCGAACTCCATCGCGGCAGCAAGCTGTGGGGCGCCACCCTCCACGCCATCCCCTCACCGGCGCCCTACGCCAACCTGCCCGACCAGTGGTGGTCGCTTGGCTTCGTTTCTCAAAAGGGATCCACCGAACTCACCCTCCTCAGCGGACCCGCCGCCTCCAACGGCCAGCGCTCCGTCAATCAAAGGACTTCAGCGCGGCTTCATGCCCTATCCCGACGCCTGGCTCACCGTACCGCCCGGAGCCGTCATCGAAAAGTCCTTCTACCTCGAAGCCTTCCCCGTCGACCGCGAAGGCTCCGCCTTCCAGCACTCGGTCCGTTCCTCCCTGAACCTCTTCCACCCCTTCTACGCCGGCGACCTGCCTCCCTTCGCCGACATCGTCCGGGCCAAATACCGCTACGCCAAAACCCGCTGGCGCGAGTCCCCGGACTTCACTACCTTCCAGAAGTACGTTGACCGCCCCCAATCCGTCATGGGCTGGACCGGCCAGGCCGAAGCACCCGGCTACGCCCTGCAAGTCCTGGCGTCCGGCCTGAACGACCCCGCCGCCCTCGCCTACGCCCAGAAGTCCCTCGATTTCCTCTCCACCGCCACCTTCTATGACGGCGGCTTCCACAACTGGTACGACCTCCAGAAGAAAACCTGGGACCGTGCCGAAGTCCTCAACCAGGGCCAGGCCATGCTTGCCTTCGCCCGGGCCATCCGCACCGCACGCGCCGCCCATCGCAACACCGCCAAATGGGAAGCCTTCCTTCGCAAAGCCTCCGAACTCCACGCCGCGCGCATCCTCAAGGCCGACTGGAAACCCGCCTCCACCAGCGAGGCCTCCTTCATCGCCCCGCTCGTCGAAGCCGCCCGCCTCTTCCAGGTCCCGCTCTTTCGCCAGGCCGCCCTCAAAGCCGCCCAACACTACGCCGACCGCCACCTCACTATGCACGAGCCCTACTGGGGCGGCACCCTCGATGCCTCCTGCGAGGACAAGGAAGCCGCCGCCCTCGCATTCCAGGGCTTCCTCTCGCTCTATGAGGACACCCACCGTCCCGAGCACCTCGCCTGGGCCCGCCACGCCGCCGACGTTGTTCTCACCTACACCTACGTCTGGGACGTTCCGTTCCCGGCCGGCCGCCTCACTGACCACCGCGTCCGCACCCGCGGCTGGACCGCGGTCTCCGTGCAGAACCAGCACCTCGACGTCTGGGGCGCCATCGTAGCCCCCGAGATCTACCGCCTCGGCCAGATCGACCACCGCGAGGACCTGAAGCAACTCGCCCTCGTCATGTACCGCTCCTGCGGCCAGATCATCGACCCTTTCGGCAGCCAGGGCGAACAGCTCCAGCAGACCAACTACGCCCAGCGCGGAGCCGACGTCGAACTCGCCAAACTTCGCGGCGACTACAACGAGTCGTGGACCGTCTTCTGGATCACCGCCCACTTCCTCACCGGAGCCGCCCGCTTCGTCGAACTCGGCGTCCCCATCTGGACCCAGCCATGACCCCCATCTCCCGTCGCGCCCTCTTCACTCTGCCCGCCCTGACCTGGGCCCAATCTCCTACCGCGGCCCCATCGAGTCTGGCTCTCCACCTGGCCGGCCAACTCGACACTCTCGCCGCCGAATGGGACACCCGCCGCACCGCCATCACGACTCCAGCCGCCTTCCAGAACCGCATCCGGTTCATCCAGGCGCGCGTTCGCGAAATGCTCGGGCCCCTCGGACCGGCCACTCCGCTGCATGCCGAAGTCACGCGCATCACGCAGCGCGACGGGTACCGCATCGAAAACCTGCTCTACCAATCGGCCCCCAATCTCTGGGTGCCGGCCAACCTCTACCTCCCTTCCGGCCCTGGCCCTCATCCGGCCGTCCTCTCGCCCTGCGGCCACTACGAAATCTCCCGCCACCACCCCGACTACCAGCGCGCCTACATCCTGCTCGCCCGAGCCGGGTTCGTTGTGCTCGCCTATGACCCCACGGGCCAGGGCGAACGCCGCCAATACTGGGATCCCGTCACCAAGACGCAGCAGGATAAGCTCCGCAGCGTTGACGAGCACTCCCTTTCCGGCCACCTCCTGCTCCTCCTCGGCCAATCCCTCACCGGTTATCTCGTCCGCGACGGCATGCGCGGCATCGACTACTTGCTCACCCGTCCCGAAGTTGACCCCCACCGCATCGCCTGCGCCGGCCACTCCGGCGGCGGAACCGTCACCATGTTCCTCGCCCAGATCGACCAGCGCATCCGCTGCGTCGTCATCAACGAGGGCGGCACGTTCCACCGCTGGCCCATGCGCCTGCAACCCGGAGCCAAAGTCCCCATCGCCGACGCGGAACAGAACCTCTTCCCCGCCGCCATCCATGGCATCGACTCCTGCGACCTCCACTCCGCCATCGCCCCAAAGCCTCTCCTGGCCCTGATCGAAAACTACACCCCCGCCTTTCAGGAGACCGCGGCCCACATCCGCCAACGCTACGAACTCCTGGGCGCCGCCGCGAACTTCGAAACCGGCGAAGCCCAGGCGCCCCACGCCTGGACGCAGAAGCTCCGCCTGGCGACGGCCGATTTCCTCTCGCGCCATCTGCTACAAAAGCCCGGGCCCACGGATGAACCTCCCGCCAACCCCGAACCGCCGGATGTCCTCAACGTCACCCCATCGGGATCCTTGAAACACGAGCAGCGCGGACTGACGCTGTTTCAGTTCATTCAGCGCGAAGTCCCCAAGCCTCAGCAGATCACGGCGGCGGCCCTGCGCCAGGGGCTCCGCCTCCCTCTCCCACCCAAGTCCGACCCCCGCCGCACGCACGACGAAACCACCGCCGGGGTCCGCATCGAATCCTACGATCTCCCCATCGACTCCTCCCTGACTCTCAAGGCCACCGTCTACCACCCCGCCAATCCCTCCGCCGAACCGCCCATGGTCCTGATCTCGGATCAGCCTCACGCCGCCAGGCCCGAACTCGCCCGTCAGGGCCGCCGGATTCTCGCCCTCGACGCACGCGGCCTCAGCGGGCCCCCAGTTGCCAATTTCAGTCATCTCTTCGCGCCTGAGACCGCCCACGCCTACCTCGCCTGGTATCTCAACCAGGACCTCTGCGGCCTGCGTGTCGCGGACACCCTCCAAGCCGTTGCCAGCGCACGGCTTATCTTCAAAGCAACAAGTGTTGTTTTGGAGTCCCGAGGCCTCGCCGGCATCTGGGCGCTCTGCGCGGCCGCCCTCGATCCCGGCATTACGGCCACCACCTGCCTCAACCCCCTGCTCTCCTACGCCTCGCTCACCCGCGCCGACCGCCACTACGTCCCAGCCGGCTATCTCGTGCGCGGTCTGCTGCAGCATGCGGATCTCCCCGAAATCGCCGCCCTGGTCGCGCCTCGCACGCTCACCCTCCAGGATCCCGTCGACGCCATGCTCCAGCCTGTTGCCCTCAACGAAGTCATCGCAGGATACCGGCCCGCGCGCGACGCCTACCGGCGCGCCAGGCATTCCGGCCGCCTCACCCTCGCCGTCGGGCCGCCTCCTTCCGCATAGCCTCGATCAATTTCTCGATTCCGGCCTGAAAGTCCGGAAATAGATCGAGATACTGCCACTGCTCGCTGATGCGGGCGGGCACCCCGCACTCTTCCAGCCGCACCGGCAGCAGAAACAGATCGTCCAAAGGCAGATTGCGCGCGCAATCCAGGGCATACCGCAGCTCGCTCTGGAACGTGCCCCGCTTGCCCACCGAATGACGCGACAGGCACGCCACAAAGAAATCCGCCGTCCGGATCGCTCCCTCGATCGCTCGCGGCCAGTTCTGCCCCGGCATCAGGGCATGACGGTCCATCCAGGGCTGGAATCCTGCTTCCAGCAAGGCCTGGCGGATCCGGTCCACCACCTCCGCATCTTCCACGCCATAGGCCAGGAAGACCTTCGGCCGCTGCTCGGGTTGGAACTCCACCCCCGCCACTCCGCTCCGGAACACACCGAGGCTGGCAATCTCGACGGATTGCCCTTCATTCAGGCATCGCCGCAACAACCGGGCCACCTGCCGCGTCGTCACCGGCCTACCCCCGGCCACGGCCTCGGCTCCTCATCACGCTCGCCTTCTCAAAGCGGAACGACGAGTTCCGCTCCGGCACCAGCCGCCCCAGCCCCGGCAGCGACACCACCTCGCCCTTCCTCAACCGGCTCAGGATCCGCTCCACGGTCCGGTCCAATTCATCGGCAGCCTGGGGTACGCTGTGTCCTCCAGCCGCCAGCAGATCGATCAGATTCTTGTTCGTCATCGATCGAGATTGAACTACACAGAATTTCCCGCCTGCTCGCCCCGCCTCGCCTGTTTTTCCGTAACTCGCACAATTCGAGCAGGTTGAGGGTCGCGAAAAAAATCCTGAAATCGCGTGAACGGCTATTTCCTTGAGCCCGAAATCGCGATTTCGACGCCGCTGAGTGCAAATCGCCGCACCACCCGCACCCCCTGGGGCCGTGGCAGGCCGGCCTCATCGGTTCGCAGGACGTAGACCTCAGCCGTGACCCCGGGTTGCACCACGGCGTAGGTCCCCGGCCGGTAGAATCGTACCCCCTGCTCCATCGGAAACTGGACCGCCACCCTGCCCCGTGGCTGGAGTTCCTCCAGAGCCTGGGCGACGGCCGGGTTGTCCGCATCAAACGGCCAGGCCGCGTAGACAGCGGGCCGCACGGAAAGCACCGACAGCAGCGCCAACAGGCCCAGCGGCACCGCGCCCCAGCGAACCGTCCGCAGCGCCTCCGCCACCAGCAGGAACACCAGCGGAATCAGGTAGATGCCGGTGCGGCCAAAGGGCCAGGGAAAGTGCGCCACCGCATGCAGCAGCGCGATCGAAGCCAGGGACAACGCAAGCGTGAGGCTCACCGCGCCCCGTTCGATCCAGATACCCCAGACGACGGCGGCCGGCACGGCAATGACTAGGAACTCAGACAGGCCGGGCCAACCCGGAATGTCCATCAGGCTCCGCCAGGAGATCCAGGGTGAGGGGACGCCGTAGTAGAATCGCTCGCTCACGGCACGGCTGACCGGAATCGCCAGGACGATCAGCGCCGCCACGAAACCAGGAGCCACGAGGTCATCCAACCGTCGCCAAATCCGCTTCGTCACGAGCACCGACAGGATCCAGGCCGTCGCTGGCACGGCATAGACAGGATTCGAGGCGACCGCCAGGCCCAGTCCCAGTGAGGCAGGGCGATACCGGTCCATGCCGGTTTCCGCCATGGCGTAAAGCAGGAACCCCAGCCCCAGGCTGTACCCCCGAGCCAGGGAGAGGTAGTCGATCAGGCCGGCCTGTACCGCCAGCAGTAGGGCTGTTGCGGCCATCAGCGGTGTATCGCCGAAGCGCTGCCGCGTCAGCCGCCAGACGCCCCACAAGTACAGCAGCGTGCCCAGCAGAGCGGGCAGCCGCAGACGCAGTTCGCCCTTGCCCAGCAGGGAGATAGACGCCTTGCACAGCAGGCTGTGCAGGACGTGGTGGTTGGCATCGTAGGTGGTGAGCACCTGCAATACCGGCGGCGCCACGAACTCATTGAAAGTAAAAGCCTCATCGGTCGTGATCGACGCCGTGGCCGCTCTCCAGGCATGAAAGCAGAACACCGCCGCCAGCAGGCAGCCGGTCCACCGGGCCCAGGATTTCTCATTCCAGAGCAAAGAGGTGTACCTCCTCGCGCTGGCCTGTCTCCTTCACGCCCCAATACTCCGCGTTGCGATGCAGTTCGTCGGCGAGCGCATCGCCCTCGCTCACTACCACGTGCGTGATGCCCAGCCGTTTCAACAGGATCACGGCTTCCCGGCGCAGCCCGCCGGGCGGCTCGACAGACCGGCCCGCCGTGCCGAGAATCCGCACCTGGTCGAACTGAATGGGCTGGCCGAAGTCGATCTCGAGGGCGCAATCGCAGCCGCTCACCGGGCTGTTGTCGAAGGCCCAACCGGCCCTTTCCTCGCCCTGCAGCGACCGCACTCGCCAACCGCCGGAGCGCGGCACTTCCACACCGCCGCGAAAGAACCGGACTTCGCCCATCACTCCGTGACGCGGGATCGTGTAACTCCTTCGGACGCCGCCGGATACCGGCACGCGTGCTTCCCGCCAGGTGCCGAAGGCGCGATGCAGCAGGGCCAGCAAAGCCGGGTCGCGGCTTACGCGGTGCGTCATCAGGCTGCGGGCCACGGGGATCTCGCTCAAAAAGCAGGCATCGGGGCCGACCGCGCGTTCCAGCATGCGGGCCTCCTCCACCCCTTGCGCCAGATCCTGCCGGGGTTCCAGGCGCCGCGCGGACTCGGGCCAGACCGTCACCAGTTGGAAGCCTGCCAGCACCGCCGCCGCCGCACGCTGCCGCTGGACCAGCCAGCCCAGGGCCAAAGCCGCAAACGGAACCATCAGCCAGGGCAGCGGGAGGAACACAAACCCTGAGAAAGCGGGGCCGCCCGATTCCGCCGCGATCCGCCAGGCAAACCAGCCAAGCAGACCCGACCAAGGCAGCATCCTCCATTGCTTCGCGGCCGCCATCAGCCAGATCGCCGAAAAAACGCAAAACACGAACAGAATCTGTGACCCGCCGGAAGAGGCAAACCTCAGCAGAGGGGAGGCCGTGAACACCAGCAGGGCAGCGCAGACCGCCCCCATGGGCGTCATCCAGCGGCGGCCGGCAGCCAGCACGGCCAGGGCCAGCCCAATGAGCAAGCCAAGATGAACCAGTCGGACCGCCGCTTCGCTCCCGAAGCGATAGGGCAGGTTCCAGAGCGTCCCCGCGTCCCAGCCACCTTGTCCCCAGTGCCGGACAATACCCTGGGCGTGAACCAAGGCTTCGTCCCACGCTGCCGGGGTGGGCATGGCGTTCGTCATGGCCAGAATCGAGAAGACACCCATGACGACAGCCAACCCTGCCGACAGCCAGCGGGGTAGCGGTTCCGACTCTTCGATCAGGATGTCCTTTCGGCGCCAGATCGCCAAACCTGTCAACAGGATAGCCGCCCAGAGCAGAGCCCCTTTGCGGGGTCCGGCGAGCCAGATCAGGGCTGTCGAGCACGGCACCCCGCAGGCCAGCGCGGCGGGCCACCGCTCATACCGGCGCAGCCGGACTCGGCACAAAGCCAGCACGAGCCAGCCCAGCGAGCCCGTGAGCAGCAGGGTCGCCACCGCGCCTTCCAGAATGTGCCAGAACTCTTTCATTCCTCGAGGAATCCCGCGGCCGTCACCAGCACGCCCAGCTTCGCGCCGTCGCCCGGCGAGACCCAGGGTTTATCGACGATCGCCACCAGCGTCAGGTCCTCCTCGAGCCCGTTCGGGATCGGCGCCCGGAATCTGTACGCGCCTGCATGGTCGCAGCGGAGCGATCCGGCGTGTTTGCCATTGACCTCAAAGGTCAAAGTGACTGGCCCAGTGTCTTTGAGCGTCGCTTCCGCCACCTCAAAGTCGAACCCGGCCAACCACTTGGCCTCGTAGGGCAGGCTGCAGCGGACGGCCGGCCGCGGGCCGCTCCAGCGTTTCCACCCAGTCCCGCTGATGTCACTCACAATGAAGGAGTTGGCGCGCGGCTCGCTCATCGTGACGAAGCACGGGAGATCGGGCGGATCCGGCGCCTCGACTCGTCGGAACTGTTCAGGAATCGGGACAAACTGGGGTGTGCGCGAGCATCCGGCCAGGACTCCGGCCAGCACCAGTACCGCCGCGCACCGCATGGGGGTCAGCGCAGGACAAGCCGCGCCAGGCCAGGATTGCCGGCCGAGTCAAAGACCCTGACCACGACGCTATGTTCACCGGACATGGCGTTAAACCGTACGATGAAGCGTTCCTGCTTGCTGTCCGCGATGCCGTCGGCGGCATCCATCAGCTTCCAGGCCGATCCATCGAACGAGAATTCCCCGCGCCGCACGGGCGAGTTCGCGTCCGTGGCATCGACATCGATCTCGATCTGATTGCCGTTCACCCGAGGACTGCCCATGGTGACTGTGGGCGGGGTCTGGTCGATGAGGACGGGCTGGCTGACCAGCTCGCCTTCCTTGGCGGAAGCCGGGCTGTTCGCCAGCCGGTCTGACGCCAGCACGCGGAAGTAATAACGGCCGTCGGCGAAGATCTCGGTCTCCTGCATGTAGGTGTTGTCGGAGATCTCACTTTTCAATAACTTCCAGGTCTGCTCATCCTCGGCCCGGTACCACAGCGAATAGATGAGCTTGTCGCCATCCGGGTCGTCCGCCTGCCAGGCAATGAAGAGCTGCGGAGTGCCGCTGCGGTTGATGTTCTGGGTCGGGGTGCCGCCGCTGGTGGCCGTGCCGGCATCACCCGAGTCGGTCACCGTAATGCTATAGGAAATCGGGGTTTGCGGCGCCGCCGCGGCGGCAGTCTTCTGGGCGGAAGCCACCCACTGCGGGGTCACCTGGACGCTGCGCACCACCGGCCGGCCATTCTGCGGCTGATAGCTGAGGGAGACGGAGTCGAGCAACGGCGACTGGCCGTTCACCGGCTGGAACTCGGCCTGCCATTGGATGTAGCGGGCATTCGGGCTCGAGACCAGGGCTTTGGCCAGATCCGAGACCGGCTCAGACCATTCGCTCCAGGTGCGATCCGGGCGGGTCGAGTTGCCGGCGCGTGTCCGGAAGCTCATCTTTCCAGAGCTGTTATCCATCCGCCAGTCCAGCCGGCCCCAGCGCGCGACATTGCCCGCGTCGTGCACCGGCGACTCGTAAGTCCCCTTGGCCGTGGGCTGATTTGACAGCCGGTAGAGCTTGGCCTGGTTGCTGGTGGCGGCCACGATGCCCTGGGTCGTGGGCAGCAGCCGGGTGGTCTCCGACTCGTGCGTCTCCAGCAGCAGTGTCGCCTTCAAGTCCTGGGAAAGACGGTAGATGCGCCCACGCTGATCGGTGGAGAAGACCGGTTCTCCGTCTTTCAGGACGAGATCGAATACATTCTCTTCCTTGGACGACCAGACCGTTTCCACCATGTTGTCCGGGGCGATGCGGTAGAGCGCCGCCTTCTCGACTCCGGCCACGTCGACCGGCGCCGGGGTGGGTGGCGTCTCGGCTCCGGTGGCGGCCGGCGGTTTGGCGGCCTCCGGCTTGGGCTTGAGGTCGACTCCGGCCTGCGCGTCGGAAGTGACGGTAATGGTGGAGGTTACGATGCCCTGCGGTTGCTGGCTGGTGGCCGCCGCGGCGGCTGCCTGGGCCTGCTTCTGGGCGAGTGCTCCGCCGAGGGCTGCAACATAGATGGAGCCGTCCGGCGCGAGGACGATGGAACGGATCTCGGGCAGGCTGGAGTCATAGAGAACAAAGGCTTTGTCCTTGGACTCGATGCGGAACAGGATGCCGTTTGGCTCGGTGCCGGCCAGCACCCGGCCATTCGGGTCCAGGGCCAGGGCGGTGACATGGGTCTGGCCGGTTTCGTACCAGACGGATCCCCGGCCATCGGCAGTCACGCGCCACACTTGCCCCTGGTCGCCGGTGGCCGCATACACGGCTCCGTCCTGACCGACTGTCAGGGCCCAGATGTACTTGGACTTGGGGTTGAAGAACTCAGTCGCCTTGCCGCCTTCGATGCGGTAGATGCGGCCGTCCGGTGAGGATCCGGCGTACAGGCGGCCCTGGCTATCCAGTGCCAGGGCAAAGACTTCCGGCTGCTGGGAGGCCCAAACGACAGTGGGTTGGCCGCCGGGCTTCACCTGGTAGACCCGGCCCCGATGGCCGGTGGAGAAGTAGATGGTTCCGTCGGGCGCGGAGATGACGCTCCAGATGCCGGCCTCGCCGGTGGAGGCGAGGGTATCGAGCGAGGGCGCCAGCGTCAGGCGGCCATCGCGCGTCAGGGAGATGCCCTGGAACCGGCCCTTGATGAAGTCGGCGAAAGTGTTGCTTTCCCAGGCCGTCGAGCTGCCGGCCCACAGGCTCGCCGCGGCCAGTGCGGCGCACGGCAGGAGTCGTCTCAAGCGATTCATTCCTTTACATCCACTTGAACAGTCTTGGAACCGGAGAACTGGAAGCCCGCGGCGGGCATCTCGATGGACGCCACCAGGGCGTTGGCCTGTTGAGTGGCCGTGTGGCTCAGCGCCATGGCCATCGACGGCGGGGGACTCGGCATGGTTTCACCCTGAACCAGCCAGGACGACTGAGACCGCCAGACACGCAAGTAGGGCCGGTCGTTGGGATGGAGTCCCGTGAGGAAATCGTAGAGCTGCGGCGCGGAACGCGGCGGCGTGAGCAGAAACTGTTTGAAGTCGGATAGATTGGCCGAGGGGCCGTCCGTGACCGTGAAATAGAGCGGACCCACCGGCGCTCCAATCGGCACCTGGTACTTGGCGGTGCGCGTCAGCTCCACGCCATGCTCGCCCGCGAAAGTGGCTGTGATCTCAACCGATTCTCCGGGCCGGACCTCGCGCTGTGAGGCCCAGATGGAATCGAGCTGGAGCTGCTTCTTCTCATTCGATACTTCGATCTCCAGATCGAGGCCACGCAGCTTGAGGGCGTCGAAACCGCTCTGGAGGACGGCAGAAACCGGCGCGGCGATGGCAGCCGAGACCTGCTGCGGGGCACCGAGGTCGGCCGCATAGATGTTGTCGAATTTGACGGCCGGGGCGCCATCCATCAGCACCTGGCCTCGAAGGGTGATGGTGCTCACCCCAGTGCTGCGCTCTGTCGCGTCGATGGCCGAAAAGACCGCCATTCTGGACCAGTAAGGGGGTGAAGAGGCGATCCTCCACCATCTCCATCTTGTAGGTCCACTCCCGGGTCGAACCGCCGCGGCTCTTGACCCGCATCGAGAGCGGGATCATGTCGGCCTTTTTGCCAAGTTCGCCCGAGATGGCGACGCTACGGTCCTGCGTGATGCTGCCAAGCCATTCGCGGGGGTGGAGATCTTGAACGACTGATTGTTGCTGGCCAGCAGAGTGATCACCTCGGAGCGCGCGAAGGGCATCTCCGTGTCTCCGATGGCCAGGAAGCGGTGGCCGAACGCGTAGACGCGGTTGCCATCCAGATGGGTGACGGTGCCATCGGCTCCGACATTCAGGTCGCCGCGGACCAGTTGGACGCTGATCATCGACCCGGGGACCAGCGGGGTTTTCGCGGAGCCGGCGCCCTGCACGGCCCGGCCGCCGCCCGATACGCCCTGCACCGGTTCGAGACCGGCGGCGCGCAGGGCCGGGGCGAAGTAGTCGACCGTGTTGCGCGTGAATCCACTGAGCCAGAAGGGCGTGGCGATCTCCATCATGCGCTGCGGCCCGACTTCCAGGCCTTGCGATCGGGGGAGGGTTTCGCGGCCGTCGTAAGGGAAGCGGACTTCGGCCGTCTGGCGGGTGGAGGGGCTGACGGTGAGCATCTCCTCGATGGGGCGGATGCCGGCGATGGGTTCCTTTGAGAAAGGAAACGAGAGGGCGACGGCGCCCATCAATCGTCCGTTGTAGTAGACCGGGCTGCCGCTCATGCCTTGCATCACACCGGTCTTTTCGAGGCCGGCTCCGCTGAGGCGGGCGAGGATGATGGACTGTTTGGGCCCTGCATTTTCCAGAACGCCGAGCACTTCCACCTGGAACTCTTCGACTTTCATTCCCGCGAAGACGCTGCGGCCGATGGCTTTCATGCCCGGCTGGACTTCCCGCAGAGGCAGGATGCCGCCGGTCTGCCCCTGGAGGGCGGCAGCGAGCAATGGTACCAGGAAGATCGGGGAGGACCGGAGCACGTTCACCATTGTAGACGCCAACTTCGCGCAAAATGCTTCAGTGCGTTATAGTATTAGCGTATCCTGCCACTGACGGGGCGCGGTAGCCAAGTGGTAAGGCAGAGGTCTGCAAAACCTTTATTCACCGGTTCGACTCCGGTCCGCGCCTCCAACTCCAACCCGCTGTTTCCATTGCAGTTGGTTGATTCCATAAGCACTTACCCCGTAGTTCCTTTCTTCCGTCTAGTTCGGTCTTGTCCCGGTTTGTACCGGTTGATTCTGTCCCGGTTTTGGCCTGGAGTTGGCCCAAAGCTCGCTCATCCGCTCGTCGAACCGCGCCATTTCCGCCTCCTGGTGCTGCTGGGTCGGGTGAACATACTTCATCACCATGCGAATTGACGAATGCCCAAGTACCGGCGCAAGGGTGCCGAGAGGCATTCCGCCTTCTGCTGCCCTGGTGGCAAACGTGTGCCTGAAGTCGTAGATCACGATCGGCAACTCCACGCCGTTCTCGGCCAGCGTATCCAGGACATCGTTGTGGGCATTCTCGAGTCCGCTCAAGCTGGCATGCCCGGAGCCATTCTTCCCGATCCGATGGCTGGGAAAGAGGAACTTGGAACGCAACGCCGATACCGCGGCGGCATACTCCCTGTTCTGCGGTCTCTTCGGGGCCGGCGGCGCATCGGCAGCAATCCGGCGAACGAGTACCTCTTTCGTCCGGGTAGTGATCCGAAGAATGCGCCTGGCTGCCTTCGTCTTTCCGCTGGCGATCGCCATGGTTGAGCGCCCGAGTGAGACATCTCCCGCCGGAGCTCGAGAACCTCCTCTGGCCTGCAACCCTGCTCCGCCATGATCAGCGTCAGGTCGTGGAGATCGAGAGACCGGGCATGCGCAGCGGCCTCGTATGCCATCTGCTCGGCAAGCGTGAGGATGTACATCCGGACAGAATCGTCTGTCGATGGCTTCTCCACTCCAACCACAGGGTTAGAACTGGCCAGCTCCATGCCCATCGCCCAGCGGAAGAACTTCGAGAGGGCATCCAGATCGTGCCTCAGCGTGATGGGCTTGACCTTGTGCTCGCCTAGGCGATGCACCTTGTAACGCTCGACGTCTGGAGTCCGGATCGTATTCAGCAGCCGGCGCCCAAAGAACTCCCGGCAGGACGCCATGCTCACGCGAACCCGGCGGCCGGTGTTCGGGTGTTCGCGGTGCTGAACCTCGGCAGCCTTCAGGAATTCGTCCACTACTTCACTGAACCCGCGTTGTTTCTGTCGTCGGACCGGCCGCTGCCCCGCCAGAATCTGCGCTCTCGCCTTGACCTCCAGCTTTTCGGCGCTTTTCCGATTTTGTTCGGTGGCCTCCAAGTCGGTGACTCGGCTTACCGACTCGCCGGCGAGGCGAAATCGGTACTCCCACCGGCCGTTCTTCTCTCGTAGTGCCATTGAGATTCTCCTGCAGCCAGGAAAGCACATCCTGGCGTCGATATCTGACCAAGCGGCCGACTTTGACGAACGCCGGGCCGATGCCTGTGCTACGCCAATCGGCAAGCGTCCCCGAAGAGACCCCGAGTTCCTTAGCGAGCTCGGCGGAAAGATGAGCTCCAAGGTGCTCATGAGATGGCGCGCTGCCTTTGCTGCGTCTTGCTTCGGCAGACCCAATGGCAGCCCTCCGCCTCGTCGCAAACGTGTTCCCATGTCTTGCGGCAGGTGCTGCACCTTGAGCGCTGCCCGTCGGTGCAGCACCCACCACCAATGAACTGGCCCTTCACTAGGATCCCGTGGCCCATCCTGACCAGGTGCTCGATGCAGCACTTCGTATCGGAGCTGTAGAGTTTCTGTGCCATTTACTTCGATTCCTCGGGGTAGACACAGGGCAGCAGGACTTCCTGATCGGTCTCCAAATCATAGTCGGCGCGGCAGACGTACCGATCGTCCTGATGAGTGTCCCACTTCACCTTCTGCTTGGATCGTCAATCTTCTCCATCAGGCCTTCTGGCTCGCCGGAATGATGCAGCATCGTTTCCACGGCTCGCCGGTACGCCGACTGCAACTGTTCGGTGTAGAACTTCAGCATCGGCTTGTCGGTCTCGCTGCTGAGAACTACCACCTTGCGCCCCGTAGACATCTTCCACACGTACCCCGTGTAGTCCACTAAGCCGGCGCTACGATCCTCGCGGCACCAAGCGGAAAAGAGGACAGGCTCGCCGGGCTTGAAAGAAGCGTCACCGTGTCGGGCACGGGGAAGTTGATCATTGTGATCCCGGACCCGGGGGTGATGTGTAGTTCTCGTCCAGAATGCTGCATCGCACCCGATTGGGGTATTCACCTTTGAACCGGAGCGCGCAGCTGTAGCATGGTTTGACGTTCATGCCTCACCACCTCCTTTCGCCAGTAGCGCAGGTGCGTAACTCCACGGTGGCGGAAGACCTGGAAATCCAACTCGCTGGGCTCTCCGCCCTTGCGGTGACGGAGGATGATGCTCCCGTCCTTCCGCCGTCTCACCTTCTGGGGAAACAGAGCCAACAGGCCGGTCTCCTCTTCTTCGAGCACTGGCCGGCGCCCCATTTGCTTGACGAACACGGCGGCGCCGGCACTCCAGCAGGTACCAGCCGCACCGATGAGCCAACGGACGTTGAAGGACCCGGTTCGAAACCTGACTCACTGCCAAGCACCGCCCAGTCAATTCCGCTGGCGTCGAACTCTCCCAGAGTCTTCCAACAAGGGCTCGAAGCTGACCATGCGGCAGGCTGCAGGAGTTTCGCGTAAATCATCGATCCGACCCAACTGCGCGCGGTTCTCGACTGAAACGCCCAGGATCACGTTGGGAAGGGATCCGTCCTCCCCGCCGAGGCGGCTCGCCGCGATATCGTCGCTTCGCCGGTTATTGGGCTCACGTTCTTGGATCAGATCCCACTGGAACGCCTCAACACGCTCCCACCATTCGCCAGACTCGAAGTAGTCGTGTAGCCGTTCTGACCGCTTGGTCAAGGCGATGAATCTGTGTTGCCAGCAGAGGGACATCACAGCCAATATGCG
This sequence comes from Paludibaculum sp., assembly GCA_049841055.1. GTDB lineage: Bacteria > Acidobacteriota > Terriglobia > Bryobacterales > Bryobacteraceae > Paludibaculum. The sequence continues at coordinate 25,618 of JASGIE010000113.1, forward strand.
GTCAATGTCCTCATCCAGGTGCTGTTCGGATTCTATTGTGTTTCCCGATGGACCTGGCCACCAGCAACGTGCCACCAGA
>JASGIE010000114.1:0-125862 GCA_049841055.1 Paludibaculum sp.
CGGAGAGGAGATTTCTGCTCACAGGCAGCGCCGAATGAAACGATTAAGTGAAGTCGAGGCACAGCCGAGGAACATGCACGCGATTGTGTGTCTCGAATCCTCTGTGGAACTGTGGAAGCGCCTCAGGCGGCTAACGGACGGTCTGGATGTTGCGTCGGAGTTCATCCTGGCGAGGTCACAAGGCTCTTCGAGCGAACTGATCGCGCTATGCCGGCGATTGGCACCGGCGCTTGTGATGATAGAGGACTCGCGCCTGTCCGAAGTGCCCCTCAAGGATCTGCACGAGCTGATTCCGAATGGCGGTGTCCATGTCGTGGTTGTCTCCGACAAGGTGGATCAGGGGGCCTACGAATCGTTCTTCCGGCAAGGGTGCGCGGGTGTGCTTCCGCGCGATGTGAACGACGAAACTCTGTTCCGGGCCATCCAGGCAATCTTTGCGGGTGAACTCTGGTTCCCTCGCAAGACTCTCTCGCGGATGGTGAGGGACACGCTGTCCAAGGGCAACACCCGGCATCTCACTCGCAGGGAATCGGAGGTCTTCGAGTTCATCCGCCAGGGATTGACGAACCAGCAGATTGCGGACGAACTGTTTCTGAGCCGCGAGACGGTCCGCTGGCATGTGCGCAGCCTCTATTCGAAGATCGGCGTAAAGAACCGCTCGAGTGCCATTCGGGAATACGAACTGTACCAGACGAAGGCAGATGAGTCAGGGAAGATGCGGGACGCAGATCAGGACGAAGACGAGTAGACTGCTAGCTGCGAATTGGTGAGCCGGCGAGAACAATCCCGCCTGTTCGGAATTCATGCCGTTCGATGGAGAATCCAGAGGACAACCATCGTTTCATCAGTTCCTGAATGACTTCCTCGGCGCCGCCGGGAGAAATATAGGCAACCCACCCGCCCGAGTGAGTCTCGGAGATGTGACGGCGCAGTCTCGAAGGGACGTTTTCGAACTGCCAAATCTGGAGCACCGTCTTTGGTTCGCTCTGGTCTGTCATAAGCGTGAGAATTACATTCCTATCGATACTATCTATGAGGGCTGAATACCCTCACCTGCCGCACCCGGGGCGAGATTGAGCGGGTCGCCATGCTACTCCAAGACATGATGGATCTGTTGATTTCTGAATAGAATTTATTGATCTTAATTTCTTTAATTTCGTATCAACAATCCACACGTGCGGCTTACGGAAACAAGGAGCAGCTAGAGTGAAAAGGAATGGGCGTCGTCAGCGGATGGTGATGACGGCGTCCAGGTCCTTGAAGGGCAGCGGCCTGAGATCGGGGGTGACTCCCTGAATTTTGCCGAATTTGATTGTGGCCGTGCCGGGTTTGGCTTCGGCGCGAATCTTCAAATGAATGGCGGCGATAGTGCCATTCGGGATGGTTTCAGGCCCGCCAGCCAGGATGCAGGATTCCGTGTAGGCATTCCGGCCGGCACAGGTAATCGTCTTGCCGGAGTTCTGTGCAGCAGACCCGGCTTCCGCCAGCGGCTGACGGAGTTCCAGCAGCTGAGCCGGGAAGACGAAATCCCATTGCAGGGCGGAAGGTCTTTGACCCGCCGGCGCATCCAATGCGATTTCGATGGTGATGTTGTCACCAGGCGAGCCCGAAGCCGGGGCAACCTGCAACGATTGCCCGGAGACGGAAACCATGGTGAGCAACAGGCAGATGAGGGCAGAGTGTGTCATGGGCGCCGCCTCCAACTCAGGGCTCATGTCTTCCACGACAACCGGGTGGTTCAATCAGCGCGCGGCTGTGTCTTTCAACGGGATTATCCGCGCGGAGCAGCCGCGGATTCACCAAGCCGGGATCTGACCGAGAAAAGATAGATCAGCGCAATGCTCAGCAGCGCCCCGGTGGAATCGATGAGACTGTCCAGAAGCGAAGCTGTCCGTCCACGGACCAATGCCTGGTGGAATTCGTCCGTGAGCGAGTAGGCAGCCGCCGTGGCGAGGGCCCAGGCGGCACGGCCCGGTTGCCAGACGGGATGATCCTGCTCCCGGAATGAACAATAGAGAAGAAATCCGAATATTGAGTATTCGAGCAGATGAGCAAGCTTGCGCAGGGCGAGGTGGATAATATCGAAAACTTCTGGAGAAACAGAGACTCCGAGGAAATCGAAAAAACGCATCAGAAGGATTCGGCTAAAGCCGCCGCCAAACCCCTCGGTGGACATCATGAATATGTTCACTGCCCAGCACAAGGCCAGCAGTCTCCAAATGTACACGCGCGGGATCATATCTGTTCTGAAGAGCACTCGTCAGCATGACGGCCCGGAGAGACGATCCCCCGGCCATCCGAGATCATTTCCGCCCGTAGTAGCCGGAGTACTTCGAGTAGAGATTATTCAAGCCTTCAGCGCCATTAAAAACAATCGCCGCCACGCGTTGCGGATCGAGGAGTGAAAGCGCCTCGTCTACCGCCGCCTGCGGTGTGTGATTCGCCCGGACAACGAGGAGACTGGCGTCGGCGTGTTTTGCCACCAGCAAAGCGTCCGAGAGCGGCTCCACGGGTGGAGTGTCGATCAGGATCCAGTCGAAGTAGGGTGCAACCTTCTCCACCACTTCGGCGAAGGAAGCGGATTGCAGAAGCTCAGTCGGATTGCCGGTGGCGTGGCCCGCGGGGAGAAGGTACCAATTGACCGGTTCGATGCGCTTGATGGTGGGGAGAGGGGGGAGATCTTCCTCAAGACACTCCGCCAACCCCGCGGCGTCTCCAATTCCGAGGCCGTTGGACAGGCTCGGGCAGTGCAGATCGGCCTCGATCAGAAGGACCCGGCGCCGGCCGCTTTCGGCTAACGTTGTTGCAAGGTTCAGAGCGATCGTGGACTTGCCATCCTGAGGCAAGGCACTGGTGATGACGAGGGTCTTCAACCGGACAAGGGCCCGGAGTTCCCGCAGACGCATGCGGAGATAGCGGAACCGGTCCGCACCCGGGCTCTTTGGCTCGGTGAGCATGACGATGCGCGGCGCCGTTTCAGCGGAAATGGTGTGTATCGGGGCGTTTTGAAGCTCGAGCGGGAGCTCGAGGCGGTCTGCTCCATCCGAGGAGAAATCCGGCGCCGGCCGGTCGGAAGTTGCCTCCGGTTTCTCCAGGTACTCCGATAGACTTAGCATTCTTCGTTGTCTCGTCACTTTCCTATTTTGTCACCCAACCCGATTGGACTGTGGGCAGTTGCCCGTTGTACAGCGGTTGTGAGAGGAGCACCCTGCCTGAACAGGGGCCTCCCATGCCGGACTTCTATCCTTTGCGGAAGGCGTAGATTTCAATTGCGCACACGAGTAGAACAACGGCGGTTCCAGCGATCCATTCAAACATCAGGCGCCACCTGCGGCTCACCTGTTCCGCTTCGGTCCGGAGAACCGGAATCCCTACTACCAGCGGTACTGAGTATTGCTGCCGGACCTGCTTCTCTGTCTGGAAGGAGGTGTCGAGCAAGCCCAACAGCAGGGCTATGGCGGCGCCAAGAGCGGCACCGGCCGCCGCGGCTCCGAGACTTGCCTTCAACCGCTTGGGGCCGGAAGGCAGAGTGGGCAACGTCGGCGGGTCGATGAGCCGGAAGTGCTGTCCATCCTGCTTCTCTTCCGCGCTGGCGCTCATCTGGGCCCGGAACTGCCGGTTCATGAGGTCGTTGTAATCCTGCTTGTAGAGATCGTAATCGCGTAACAGGACCGCCATTTGCTGCTCTCGCATCGGGGTCAACTGCAGGCGGCTTTGAGCCTGAGAAACCGCCACCTGAAGGCGATGTTGCTCTTTTGTGAGGTTGTCGACCTCGGCCAGGTAGGATTCGATCTGGCCCTGGAATCTGGCGATTGTGGGGTCGTCGGCAGCCGTCCAGCTTTGGGGTTTGTCACCCTCACGCGCCCCGGATCGGAGGCGGGCCAGGAGAGCCTCGACTCTCGCGATCTCCTCGTCCTTCTTGATGACATCCGGGTACTTGGGCGTAAAGCGGCCAAGCAGCGTCGTGCGTTCGGAACGCAGCCGGACCGCAATCCCATTGAGTTCGGATTCGATGGTAACCCGTTGCAATTGAGCGCGATTGAGATTGGCAGACGTGTTTTGGAGCTGGATCCTCAGATCAGTCAGGGCGCCGATGTTGGATTGCTGCTGCTCAGGCAACGCGCCGAGATTGCTCGCTTTGAAGTCCTGCAGCCGCTTCTCCTGTTCCTCGAGTTTCCGCCGAGCTGTGTCGAGTTGTTCGGAGAGGAACTTGTTCGTTGTAGACACCTGACTGCCACGGGCTTTGATGTTCTCCTCAATGAAGAACGAAGTGAGGCGGCTGGTCACCTCCTGGGCCAGGTGGGGATTGTTCGAGGTGAAGCTGATCTTGAAGCCGGTCGATCCAGGGTAGTCGTCCAGTGGCTGAACGATGGCATCCTTGCGGATACGGTCGATCAACTGTTCCGGGGCCAGGCGCTTCCTGTCCTCTCCATACAAACCGAACGAGTCGATGATACCCAACAGGCGGTTTCTCGACAGGATCTCCTGCGTAACGAGGCCTACGACATCGCTTGTCGGAGCGGTGCTTTGGGGGTCGATGTAGCGTTGGGGAATCTGTGGTTGCACCGCTACCAACACGGCTTCCGACGTATACCGGTTTGGAAGTTGCTGTACGTATCCGACGCCCAGCACTGTGACTACAAATGTAGGCGCGAGAATCCACCACCGGCTGCGGATGACAAAATGGCTCACTTTTTCCAGCAGTTCTTTTGGACTACTGGTGGTTTCGGGTGCTTCGGTCACTGGAACATTCCTCTGAGAAAGGGGCATCATGCCGCCTCACTACAACGACTAATCGGGTTAGCTGTGTCAGGTGTTTAGGCGGAGGCTAAACTTCTGGGCTGTAGACGGGCCGCTACGGCTGCAGACTGCGGCAAACGGCCGGCGGCGGAGCAGCGACGCAATCAACCCAAGTAATTGAATTCATTCTTATTATACGGTCCGACTCGACGCGGGTCAGCGAACGGACGGCGGACGCGGGGGCTCACAGGGGGTGTGGGCTGCAATCAGGCAGGAACTTCGCTCAAAGCGGACCCGAGCTTCTGCTCGATCGTCTTTAGAATGACCGCGCAGGAGTCGCCATTGCCGTAGGGGTTCGACCAGGGCCCGGCTGAGGCCGAGGCTTCGACCGCGGCAAGGATGGCCGCTGAATCGGCTCCGGTGAGCACGTTGCAGCGATTCTCCATTGTCTCGACCCACTCCGTCTCATCCCGGGTGGTGATGCATGGCACCTGGGCGAAATAGGCTTCCTTCTGCACGCCACCGGAATCGGTAATGATGAAGCGCGCCCGGGTCTCCAGCAACAGCATCTCCAGGTACGACACCGGAGGCAGGAACGTCACGGAACCAGGCCGGATGCCGGCGGTTTCGATGCACTTGCGGGTGCGAGGGTGCAAAGGGAGAACCACCTGGCAGGTGTTGGCGGCGACGGATTCCAGCGCTGAGAAGATCGCACGAAGCCGTTGTGGATCGTCGGTATTCTCGGCTCGATGGATGGTGGCCAGGGCAAAGCTGCGAGCCGGGAACCGGTCGGCAATTTCGCCGCCACGTTCCTCGGCCACTTGACGGTAGTAGAGCGCGGCGTCGAACATGATGTCGCCGCTCAGGACAGCCCGTTCGCTCATCCCCTCTCGCTCCAGGTTTCGCATGGCTTCGAGCGTCGGACAGAACATGAGATCACTGAGCTGGTCGGCCACAAGCCGGTTGATCTCCTCCGGCATGCGCCGGTTGAAACTCCTGAGCCCGGCTTCGACGTGCGCGGCCGGGATGTGGAGTTTGGCGCAGACGATGGCGCCCGCCAGCGTTGAATTGGTATCGCCGTATAGCAACACGCAATCCGGACGTTGCTCGAGGAGAACCGCCTCAAGGCGCTTGATCATCTCGCCAGTCTGCTCTCCGTGAGAACCGGAGCCGACACCGAGGTGGGCGTCGGGCGCCGGAATATTGAGTTCGGAGAAGAAGACCGCGCTCATGTCGTGGTCGTAATGCTGTCCGGTGTGAATGATGAGATGGTCCATCGGCGCCGAGGCAGCATTCTGCTCCAGGGCCCGACAGACCACCGCCATTTTCACGAACTGCGGCCGCGCACCGACGATGGAAGTGATTCTCATGGGCGTATGGTTACTGTTCGGCCGGTGCTTCCTTCTCGACAGTGATGGGACGTGGCGTGTCAGGCACCGCCTGGGGGCGCGCAACACGTCCTGAGACGGAATGCATGAACAGCCGCAGGTAGCCGCGGATGGTCTTTGTCACGTTCATCTTGCTGGCACCGCGGCGCTTGGAGCCATCCAATCGCAACGGGATCTCAGCGATGCGCGCCTTCATCATGCCGAACTTCAGTAGCATTTCGACGACGCAGACAAAGCCTTCCTCTTCAATGAACCGGCTGCCGTAGGCGGCGAGCGCCCGGTTCACGAACGGCCCACGGTACACCCGGTAGAACGAGCTGAAGGTATGGACACTGGGCATGCCTGGGGTGCAACGCAGGATCAGGTTCGCTCCGAAGCTGAGGATCGTGCGCAGCATGTTGGTGCCGACGATCTCTCCGCCCGGCGCGTAGCACGAGGCCAGAACGAGGTCGTAGCCGTTGCGGGCGCGATCGATCATCGTGTCGAGGATGGTGAGCGCGCTCGTGTTGTCCGCCTCCAGCGTGACAAACAGGTCGCGCGTCTCTTCCGGGAACTCACTCCACGCGCGGAAGCCGGACTGGAAGGCCTTCATCACACCCTGGTTGGGCTGATGGCGGACGATGGTCATCGGCAGGCCTTTGAAGGCCTTGAGGACCTCAGCGGTTCCATCCGTACTGCCGTCATCCACGGCGATCAGGTGACACTGCTCGTCGTGCTGTTGAGCCCATTTCTGCAGGGAGGACAGCAGTTCCGGCAGATTGTCAGCTTCGTTGTAAGCGGGAAACATCAAGTAGATCATGTTGCAAGCCCCTCCATCATCTTCTTCTGCCACGCAATGGTCTTGACCAGTCCCTCCCGCAGATCCACGCAGGGGTTGAAGCCCAGAAGGGTTCGAGCCCGCGTGATGTCGGGAATCCGGCGCAGGACGTCCTCGTACTTCCCGCCGATCGAGGCGTACGGAACGATCTTCAACTTGAGCTCCCTAGACGGCGTGTATAGTTCGTGGACCAGTTTCGCCAGCTCAAGAATGGTGACCTCGTGCGTGTTCCCGAGGTTGAAGATCATCGCCGGATCCTTGTCATATTCGGTGGCACGGGAGATTCCGTCCACCAGGTCGCTGATATAGGTGAAGCTGCGCGTCTGCGTACCATCACCGTGAATTTCAATCGGTTCATCCTTGAACATCGCGCCGATGAAGACCGACTGAGGCCCACCCCACCAGGTGAGGTGCTGCCGCGGCCCGTAACTGCCGAAGAACCGCAGGATGGTGACGGGCACGCCATAGCTGGATTGATAGGCCATGGCCATGTGCTCGTCGAACAGCTTGGAGACGGCATAGGACCAGCGGGGGACCGTGGTGGGTCCGATCACGGAATCGGAGTCCTCACTGAACGGAAGGTTGGGATTCTTGCCGTAGATATCCGAGGTGGAGGCGATGATGATGCGCCTGTTCCCGTCCCGGCCCAGCTCCAGGACGTTCTTCCCGCCGATGCTGTTGATCTCCAGGGTGTCGATGGCTTTTCCGTAGCGCGGGATCTTATAGGCAGCCAGATGGACGATGCGATCTGCCTCCCGGAACGCTTCGCGCATCCCCTCGAGATCCCGCACATCGGCCTCGTGAAATACGAAGTCGCTGCGGCCTTTCAGGTGCTCGATGTTGCGCAGATAGCCCATCGAGAGGTTATCGAGGCCAATGACGGAATGCCCCCGCTCCAGGAGGGCATCCGCCAGATGGGACCCGATAAAGCCGGCGACACCAGTAATGCCAATCTTCATTGTTAAGCTTGCCTCGCGGGATTCAGGAAGTAGGACTTGATCACTTCGCAAACATACTCGATGTCGTCAGTGGACATGGCCGGGTGGACAGGGAGAGCCAGAGTCTCCTTGGCGGCCGCTTCGCTGTGCGGCAGGTCGCCCTCGTGGTAGCCGAGATCGAGGTAGCACGGCTGGAGATGAAGCGGCAGCGGGTAATAGACTTCGGTGCCGACACCGTTCTCCTGCAACCACGCCTTCAGAGCGTCGCGCTCCGAGCAGCGGATGACGAACTGGTTGTAGACGTGGCGCGTCTGGTAGGACGTGGTCACCGGCAGACCGATGGGCGTTCCGGAGTCGCCGAGGATCTGGCGGTAGAGGCTGGCGTGCTGATTGCGGGCTTCCGTCCAGGAATCCAGATACCGGAACTTCACCTTCAGAATGGCCGCCTGCATCGTATCGAGACGGGAGTTAACGCCTACCCACTCGTGGTAATACTTCTTCAAACTGCCGTGTACACGAAGGGCGGCCAGTTTACGGGCAAGGCTCTCGTCGTTGGTCGTGACCATGCCGCCGTCACCGAAACCGCCGAGGTTCTTACTGGGGAAGAAGCTGATGCAGCCGATTTCGCCCATGCTCTGGGCCTTCCGGCCCTTGTATTCGGCCCCGATGGACTGCGCGCCATCTTCAATGACAGCGCAGTTGTGAGCCTTTGCGACTTCCAGAATGGGATCCATGTCGGCGCAGGCGCCGAAGAGGTGCACGGGGATGATCGCCTTGATGCCAGGGTCCCGCTCCAACGCCTGGGCGACCTGGACGGGGTCAATGTTGTAGGTGGCGGGATCGATGTCGACGAACACCGGAGTAGCGCCTACACGGGTGATGGACCCGGCCGTGGCAAAGAAGCTGTAGCTGGTGGTCAGCACCCGGTCTCCGGGCCCGATTCCACAGGCCGCCAGAGCCAGGAACAGAGCGTCCGAACCGGAGGCGCAACCGATGGCATACGGCGTTCCGGTGTAGGAAGCAACAAGCTGTTCCAACTGCTTGACGTCTTCACCCATGATGAACTTCTGTGAGTCGACAATGCGGGTGATCTCGCCGATGATTTCGTCACGAAGGGGCGCGTGCAGGGTTGCCAGGTCGAGCAGCGGCACTTTCTTCGTCTTAAGAGTTGTTGAGGTCATTTGATATCTCCGATACGTAGTGCACTCTGGCATGGAAGCCGTTTCAATAAGTGTCGTGGTCGCGCAGCGAGACACCGCTGAACTCAGTGAACCCAAGGCGCTGGGTCCGGCTGTTCAACGATATCGATGCGTGAAAAGCTTGAGAGCTCATATGTGCGGGGGTGTTTCAGAATGAGAGGAGCAATGAGGGATAGTGGGCGAGAATTCAACTAGTATGCCATCCGCGGCGACGGACAGCGGAAACACGTTACCACCTGGCTGTCCCAGAGCCCTATCCGTGCTCAGGGTCGAATGAGCGATTGCGGGGTTGTTGGCGGGCTGCGTCGAGACTGGCCGCAACCCGCCGGAGTGCGATAGCCAACCGGCGGCATTTCACCGGTTGGCTTCAGGCAGAAGACTGCCTAGAACAAAGTGCCGGTTCCTGTCAGGCTAACCTGCTGGGGACTTGTCGGATCGGAATTGACGATCTGGAGAGTCCCGGTTCGCGAGCCGAGCGCCGTCGGCCTGAAAGTCACACTGATGGTGCAACTTGCGCCCGCCGCCAGGGACGAACCGCAATTGTTGGTTTGCGCAAAGTTGGTGGCATTGGTGCCCGTTAGGGAGATAGCAACACCAGTGAGTGTCGTAGTCCCAAGGTTCCTCAGCGTAACGGTTTGAGCGGCACTGGTTGTATTGGTCCGCTGGTTGCCGAAGGCAATACTCGTCGGGCTCACGGATACCGCCGTGCCGGTGCCGGTGAGGGCGACAGTGTGCGGGCTGCCGGTTGCATCGTCAGTGATAGAGACGGACGCTGACCGGGCACCACCCGCCGCTGGAGTGAAGGTGACACTGATGGTGCAGTTCGCGCCGGCGGCAAGCGTCGCGCCACACGTTGTCGTCCGGGCGAAGTCCGCTGCGTTCGTGCCGGTCAGCGTGATGCCGCTGATCGCCATGGAGGCACCACCTGTGTTCGACAGAGTGATGCTGCGGGCGCTGCTCGTCGTATTCACTACCTGGTTACCGAAGGCAACCGAAGTTGGCGACAGGCTGACGACAGGGACGGCCCCAGTGCCGGAGAGCGACGCGGTGTGAGGACTCCCGGCAGCATTGTCTACAACCGAGAGCGTGGCGGTACGGGTGCCAGTGGCGCTCGGCGTGAAGGTGATGCTGATCGCGCAGTTGGCTCCTGCAGCCAACGATGTCCCGCAGTTATTGGTTTGCGCGAAGTTGGATGCGTTCGTTCCGGACAGCGAGATGCTGGTGATCGTCATGCTCGCTGTGCCGGTGTTGGAGAGGGTCACCACACTCGGGTTGCTGGTGGTGTTCACCCGCTGGTTGCCGAATGAAACCGAAGTGGGCGACAGGCTGGCCACCGGAGCAAAACCGATGCCGGTGAGCGAGACTGTGTGCGGGCTACCGGCGGCGCTGTCCGTAACAGAGAGCGTTGCGGTACGCGTACCCGCCGCGGAGGGTGTGAACGTGATGCTGATGTTGCAGCTCGCACCGACTGCCAGCGAAGTTCCGCAAGTGGTGGTTCTCGCGAAGTTGCTCGAGTTTGTGCCCGAGATCGAAATGCTGCTGATGCTCATGCTCGCAGCACCGGTATTCGTGAGCACGACCACCTGTGCGGCACTGGTGGTGTTGAGGTTCTGGTTGCCGAAACTGACGGAGGTCGGCGACAACGATGCAACAGGAACTCCAGTGGAGCTAAAGGTCACACCGGTTACATTCGCGCCGCTGACCGTGACAGTCCGGCTGGTTGGCGTGAAGGTGTATGCGGTCTTACTGGGCGTAACGGTGTAGGTGCCGTTGTAAAGCCCTGTGAAGGTGAAGACGCCGGAAGTGTTGGCGGTGACGGTTGCGGTGGCGGGACCCGTGAGGTTCACGGTGGCCCCATTGCCGCCGGCGCCGCTAATCGTTCCAGAGATCGAATAGGTCGGCTGGATCGACTTGATTTCGACGATGGTCAGGTTGTAGCGATCCGTCGAAGGATCCGTGTCGTTGATGGTGACCGATGTACCGCTGGTCGGCGTCGCAGAGTTCTGCCGCTGTACCCAGCCTCCGGCATTGGCAGTACCCGGCTGTCTCACAACCGTTTGGTTCGTGCCGGGCACGCGCTCAGCGGCGCTGTCCCAATCCCAGCCGACACCGACAACAAGGGAGTTGTCTCGTGTTGTGGTGAGGCTGGCCGTAGCATCTCCATTCAGGGCGTTGCCGCTCCCGGTGGCGCCGATGGCGCCGGAGCCGTTCGTTCCGGAGAAGTCGACGCCGGTGTAGGAGATGACCGTAATGCTGGCCTCCGGCGCGGCAATGGAGAACGTAGCCGAGACGGTGACGTTGGTGAGCGGGTTCGGGGCGAACGCACGCCACACTTCGGCCGTTCCCAATTGAACGTTGGTACGTCTCACCAGTTCCCAGGTGAGTCCGCCACCGGTGACGCCCGTGACACTGGTGTTGGGCGAAGTGCCGGGGTTATCAGCCCCGATGAAGGCCAACAGCAGTTGGTTGCCAACCGTCGTGGAGAGCGCGGGACTGGTGATCGTGGTGCTGGCTGACAGGTTATCGGTATACACCATCGCATCCTGAGCCACTGTTGTGGAGGTGGCCACAGCGGACGTGAAGTTGGCGCCCGTAACATTCGCGCCACTGATGGTGATGCTCCGGCTGGCAGGAGTGAAGGTGTACCCGCTGCGGGCCACCGTCACCGAATAGACACCGTTATACAGATTGGCGAAGGAGTAGTTTCCGCTGGCGTCGGTCAGCGTGGAGTTGCTGGCGGCGCCGCTCAGAGTGACAGTAGCAATAGCGCCACCGGCCCCGGACACGTTCCCGCTGATCGTATAGGTCGGAATGACGACAGAGGCGAAGTTGGCGCCGCTGACGCTGGCTCCGGAGATCGTAATCGTCCGGCTGGCGGGCGTGAAGGTATAGCCCGTGGCGCTCGGCGTGACCGTATAGGTGCCGTTCGTCAGGCCGGTCACGAGATACTGGCCTGCTCCGTCGGTTGTGACGATGGTGCTCGAAGGCCCGGTGATTGTCACCTTGGTGCCGACAGAGGCGCCGCCGGTCAGGGTACCGGAGATGGAGAAGGCTCCACCGGCGCCGTAGGTAGCCTGATAGGTACCCGCGGAAGCGGCGAAGAAGGCGTACTGGACGCCCTTGATGGTCTGCGTCGTATAGGTGATGGCGCTACCGTTCAACTTCAGGCTATTCAGCGAACCGCCTGTGGAGTTCGCCGGAATCATCCCGCGCAGGTTGCGGGCCGCGGAGGTGGTCGTCACCGCGAAGTTGAGCGTGCTGCCGTTCCACGTGATGGCACTGAAGGACGAAGCGTTACGGCCATCGAGCCAGGTGAGCATTTGCTGGGCTGCGATGACGGGTACGCCGCGCGCCTGAGCCGATGCCACAATGAGGTCCGATCCGCTGGAGGTGGCGGTGTCCGTGTGCATGTTGGCCGTGAAGGCACCGTAGTAGCCCAGCGAGCCAATGGCGTTATCCAGCAGCGTGTTGATATTCTTCGGATAAGTCAGACCTGACTCGTCCGTCATCTGCGTGGTGGCCTGGAAGACATCCATGATGTTGCCGAAGCGGTCGGCGTAGCGCATCGGCATACCGGAGCCGGTAAACATACCGGGCCGGTCCTGAGTCCAGACGCCCGGCCAGTAGTAGTAGCTGGTGTCGAGACGAATCCCGTGGTTCAGGAAGACTTGCGGGGCCGAGTCGTAGTCAGACCAGAGGACGCAGTGATTGCGATTGGTCTTCGACGCCGGCATGCCGGGGAAGTTCTGTGCGAGTTGCGCCAACTGCAGCGTAAGGGCCGATTCCAGGGATTCTTTCGTGAAGTTGGTGCAGGTCGGGATCGAGTCCGTGTGGTTTGCAATCTCGAAACCCTGTGACACGAAGGTCTGGTAGTTGGAGATCGGAGTGTTCGTCCAGATATAAGAGGTGCCGCGGATGCAGGTCCAGTCAGCAACGGAGCAGCCATTCGGGCTGGCGGCGATGTACTGGTTGAAACGGCCGGCAGTGCCACCAAGGTTGTGATCGTCACCAGTCATGATGACCACTGCCTTGTACCCGCTGGGGAAGTACCAGAACCTGGGCAGCGGCTTCTTGTTGGCATTCATCTGCAGGATGAGGTTGGCCAGCAGCCGCTGCTGTTCATCGGCCTGCGGGATAGCCACCTTATTGAGATCGACCCAATCGGGCTGCGGATCGAAGCTCGCATTGCCCCAGAACAGATCGTCGGAGCGGATCTGGCCGGAACCGACCGCGGGATCGATGAATCCATCACGATCGATGCCAGACCAGGCCGGGTTGCCCTGCCTGGTTTGGACGACTGACTTCGCCAGGTCATATGTGAAGGCGGCAGCCTGTCCAGATCCCGCCGCGGTCAGCGTGACGGCCGGAGAAGAGGTCGCTGTAGTGGAATTCGAGTACAGTGTCGCGAAGGTTGTCGCGCCGTTCAGAGTGTAGAGATCGGCGGGCCCATGGAACTGCATGGTCTGGCCAACGATACCTACACCAGGTCCGGACGAGGTGTTCACAGCCAGATAAGCATTCGACAGGGTGTTGTTTGTGCTGGTCAGGCCCAGCAAGCCGGCCAGTTGCTTATCCGGGTGCATGGCGATCAGACGTCCGCCGCTCGTCACCCAGGAAGAGATCATGGATACCTGGCTGGCCGTCAGTTGCATGTCGCCAAGAATGACAACATCGTACGCGGCCAGAGTGGCGGCGTTCACAGTGGAAACGTCCTGCACCGTGAACTCGTTCATGCCCTCGTTGTAGAGGATCTCACTGAAGTAGCGAGTGTACGGGTTTTGGGAGGAGGCAATGACCAGGATTGGGCCGCCGGGGCCTCCATTGGCAGGTGCCGCGGCGGTGGTGAATGTCCAGGTGAAGTCCTGGCCCATGGCGTTCCCGAAGAGATCGGTCACCGCGGCCTTCACTCGAGCCGTATAGGTGGTCTGAGGCACCAGGTCCGTCACCGGGATGAACTTAAGCATGGAGGAGGCACTGGCGTATGTCACCGTGCCGCTCACCACGTTGTTCGAGGAATCGGTGAGTTGGAAGTTGGTGCTGTTGATCGTCGCGCCGGTCATGGGCACGCTGAACGCAGCCGTGACACCAGTGCCGACATTCACCGACGTAGCCGCGGCAAGCGGCGTGGTGGCGATGACGGTCGGAGCGGCCGTATAGACCGTGGGGACGAACACCACGTCTACCCAGTAGTTGGAGGCGCTGTAGGAGTTGACGGGGAAAACGCTGGCCGAGCCATAGCTGAAGACGCCGTTCCCGCCGGAGACGGAACTCGCCAGCGCATGCATCGGAACATTGTCCACACCAAGGTTGCCGAAGTAGTTGACGTCGAAGGCGTAGTGGCCCTGAGGCGCGAAGTAGGACGCGACATAAGTCGTGCCGGCCGTGATTGCGATGGGTGAACCAAAGGTGACCTGCTGCCAGCCACCGCTGGTTTCATCCGTGAAGGTCGCCGAACCGAGCAGCGTGCCGCCGCTCGTCCACAGGTTCCCGATATGGGTGCCACCGTTCGCGGCGCTCTTGTAGAAGCGAATACCGGTGATGTAGCCGGCGGCGTCGGAGCGGAACTTGACGCCCAGCTCCACCGGGGAATTCTCGCCCGAGTCAATCGTGCCTGGCGTGGCGCTCGGAGCCCAGATCTTACACGGGCAGTTGGACGGCGGAGGCGGCGGCGCCACCCCTGTAGTGAAGGTCCATACCACGTTGGAGGCGAGTGCCGTACCGGAAGTATCCTTGACTCCGCCGGACACGAGCATGGCGGTGTAGGTTGTCGAGTAGGCCAGGGCGGCCGCGGGCTGCAAAGTGGCTGTCAGAGTGCCGCTGTTGTAGGAGACTGTCGCACTGACTACTGCGTTCGAGGGGCCCAGCAACTGGAAGGTGGCGCTGTTCACCGTGGTGGCGTTCAGAGCCTTGTTGAAGGTAGCCGTGACAGCAGTGGTGACGCTGATGCCGGTCGCTCCTCCGGCGGGGGTGAACGAAACCACCACCGGCGGCGGGTTGGACGAAACTGTCGCAAATGACCAGGAGAAGCTGGCGGCCAGGGGTGTACCGGCGGCGTTCTTAACACCGCCGCCGCGCACGATCACCGTGTAGGTGGTGCCGCTGGTGAGTTGAGCCAGGGGCTGCAAGACAGCCGTGAATGTTGTGCTGTTGTAGCTGACCGAGGCGCTGATGACATTGCGGGCGGGATCCAGCAACTGGATGTTGCTTCCGTTGATCGACGTCGGGTCCATGGCTGTGTTGAAACCAACAACAACCGAAGTGGTGGTGCTCACATTGGACGCGCCATTGCCCGGAGAGTAGCTCGTGACAAACGGAGGATCGGAGTTGAGCGTGGTGGCAAACACCACGTCGACCCAGTAGTTGGCGGACCCGAAAGTATTGGCCGGGAAGCTGCTGGCGGCAGTGTAGGCGTAGACACCATTGGGTCCATCGGCTCCATCCGCGAGCGCATGCAGCGGGGCATTGTCAACCGGGGTACCAGTAAAGGCGCCGGTGTTAAAGGCATAGTGGCCGGCGGGAGCGAAGTAGGACGCCACATACGTTGTTCCGTTCGTGACGGCAACGGGAGTCGTGAAGTTGACCTGCTGCCAACCGGACCCGGATTCACCCACAAAGACGGCCGAAGCGAGAAGGTTGCCCGTGTTGTCCCAGAGGTTGCCAACATGGGTTCCGGTGTTGCCGGCGCTCTTGTAAAACCGGATGCCGGTGATATAACCACTCACATCGGAGCGGAACCGGACGCCGAGTTCGACGGAGTTGGCGTCGCCGCTGTCCACTGTGCCGGGTACGGTAGAGGAATTCCAGATGGTGCAGGGGCAGCTGCCGGGCGGATTCGCCGTGGCGAAGGACCACGTAACGGTCGCGGCCATGCCAATGCCATTGAGGTCTCGAACTGTAGGACTGGTGCTGCCGCCTTTGACGACAACGGTATAGCTGGTGGAGGGCAGTAATGCAACAGTCGGCTGCAACGCCGCGGTCAGAGTGAGGCCGCTGTAGGCGATCGACGCCGGTACAGTGTTGTTGGAGGCGTCAAGGAGCTGGAAGGTATTGCTGTTGATGGTGCTCGCGTCAACCGCTTTGTTGAAGGTGACCGTAATAGCGCTGGAAGTGACGACGGCCGAGGCGCCGTTGGCAGGCGAGAAGGAACTCACCGCGGGGCCCTGTGCCGTGCCGGTGGGAGTGAAAACAACATCCACCCAGTAGTTGGAAGCGTTGTAGCTGGAAGTTGGGAAGGTACTCGCACTCCCATAGGCGTAGACGCCGTTGGTGCCGTCAACTCCGTTTGCCAGCGCATGCAGCGGCGGATTGTCGACACCAACCGCCGTAAAGAAACCCGAATCAAACGAGTAGTGGCCCACTGGCGCAAAATACGAAGCGATATACGTCGCACCCGCCGTGACCGCGACAGGGGAACTGAAGGTAACCTGCTGCCAGCCTGAGCCGGATTCTCCCGTGAACGTGGCCGAAGCGAGCAGTGTACCCGTGCTGCTCCACAGATTGCCGATATGGGTGCCGGTATTGGCGGCACTCTTGTAGAAACGCACCCCCGATACCAAGCCGTCGGCGTCGGCCTTGAACTTTACACCGTACTCGCCGGCTGTCCCGTCTCCGCTATCGGCAACAACCGGTGCCGCGCTGGTCCCCCAGATTGTGCAAGGACAGCTCTGCGCAAAGGCGCTGCTGCTAAAGGCGCCAACCAGCAGAAGACCAATCACAATCAGGCAACGATGTAGACGACTCATGATTCCTTCCCCCATGAAATTCAAGACCTTGCTCCCATCACCGCTCCGTGGGCGGCGTTCTTTAAAATACGGTCCACCGCCTGACGGGCGATTTTGACCATCTCGTTGTTGTTCAGCGTGGAGTTGATGATCTGCGTCGTATTGGCCAGAAGCAGATTGGGTACTCCCGTTTCCATGGGAGGCACTATGTCCGAGTAGTGCATCACCGGTAACGGCTGAACCAGCTTTTCCCTGAAAATGAACTTCCGCTCGATGTCCGACTCCTGCAGGTCGGGGAACATCTTGCTCAGGTGTTTCTGGAAGAGGCTCCAAACTTCCTCGTCGCTGGCCTGGAAGAGCGGATCACCAGGAGCGATGTACTTTGGCAGGTAGATCAGATGCCGGCCGCCTGTTTCCTCCAGCGAAATCAGGTTGGTCATCTCAATGACCCCGGTGAACGGCACGTCGTCTGTTGTCAGGTTGGTGACGTAGAACGGAGTCAGACTGCGCTTCAGCACGAGAACCGTGCAGACGATGCCGAGATACTTCACCGCGTTGAGCCTGCTGACGTACTCTTTCGAGAACTCAGGAACCAGCGCCGAAGCGACATGGCTGGGTGACGTCACCACAGCCCTGTCGAAGCTCATCGGACCATTGGCGGTAACAAAATCAATGCCGCCGTCCGGACGGCTTTCGATGCGTTCCACCGGTACACCGGTCACCAGCTTGCCGCCCATCCTCTCGATCTCCTCGATCAGACGGGTGAAGACGGCGCGATATCCGCCCCGGACATAGCCAAGGCGTTCTTTTTGACCCGCGTCGCGGTCGCGAGTGGAATAGAGCCGGGCAATGGTGGCCCAGATGAACGCGGCCGACGCCTCTTCCCGGCAGGAGCCCAGTTTGCACTTCAGCAGGGGCGCCCACATCTTCTGGTAGCAACCCTTGCCAAAGATCCGGGTGAGCCACTCGGTTACGGAGACCTTTTCGAGTTCCCGCCCGTCGGGGATGCGGGAAGCGTAGATGATTCCGAGGCCGAAACGGAACTTTTCCCAGAGAGAGAGCAGCGGGAAGCGGAGGAACTCGAGGGAGCTGCTGACCGAGTACAGACCACTCTTGGCGTAGAAACCAACCTTGGTTTCACGCCAGCGGAGTTCCTGGCTGAGGCCGAGATCCTCGATGAGGGTTTGGAGGGGGCGATCCGAGGTGAGGACGCAGTGATAGTACTTGTCCCAGTGGAAGGGTCCAAAGTCGAAGTAGGTAGCCAGGCCGCCAAGCTGCGGACGGGCCTCGACAACAGTGACCTGAACGCCGGCACGCAGCAGGTAGAAAGCTGCCGCGAGTCCGGTGATGCCGCCCCCCAGGATCCCAACATGGGTGCGGCCGTTCGAGGACGCTGCTTCGGGCATTGAAGTGGTAGGTGACGTCACGCTAGCTCCGGGCAATGAGAATGACACCGCAACAAATCACGCCGATCGCGATCCATCGGCGCATCGACACTGCTTCTTTGAGGAAAATCCGCGCCAGAACGGCAACCAGCACATAGCTGGCGCTCAGCATCGGGAACGCATAGGAGATGTTCAGTCCGGAAAGGGCCAGCAGCCACAAGCCCGTGGCCGCACCAAAACAGGAAAGGTAGAGCCACAGCCAGCCGGACTTCAGCAGGGTGAGCCACCAGGACGATGCGGCGGCATTGCCGCCCCCCAGGGGTCCGCTGACGGCGGATTTGAGCGCGATTTGCGCGAAGGCTCCAATCACCACACTGGCCCACAAGGCGGTAAGAGCGCTCATGACTTCTTTCCTCCCGTGGATACGTGCATCATCCCCACACCCAGCATCACGACCACGATGCCGGCCCAGCGCCCGGTCGAAACCGGCTCGCCGAAGAGCCACATGCCGCCCAGGGTGATTACCACATAGTTCAAGGAAGTAAACGGGTACAGGTAGCTGATGTCGCGCTTGGAGACGGCCACGATCCACAGCATCGTTCCCATTCCGTAGATGGCCAGCCCGGCGACAACCTTGGGCGCCAGGAAGTAGGCCTGCAGCTTCATCATGAGAACCGCGTGAGCCGGCAGCACTACGCCGTTCAGCCCGTTCTTGATCAGGAGATGGCCACACGCCGCCAGCAGGACGGAGACAATCAGAGCCATCTCCGCCGTGTACGCAAAGCCGGCACGCTGTTGCGTGCCGGCTGTTGAGGCGATGGCGGGAGCCTGTTTTGAGGTGATGACAGATGCCATATGGTGTACGGTCCTAGGCGACCTTGGTCTTGAAGTCGTCGTAGGCTTTGTTGCCCGTTGCGAGCTGAGCCGGCAACACAGCGTTTTCGTCCAGATCGAGGCAGCGCAGAACGCCGGGGCTCACTTCCTTGTAGCGATAACCGCTTTCCGGACAGACCATGATTCCTTCGGCGTCGGGATTCTCCAGGCGATGGCCGTGCCGGCTCATCCAACCCACCTGGTGAGCGGGTGTACCCATGACGAGCGCGTAATCCGGGACGTTCTTCGTCACCACGGCGCCGGCCGCGACAAACGAATACCGGCCCAGTTCAATCCCGCACACGATCGTGGAGTTGGCCCCGACCGTGGTGCCACGGCGGAAAATGGTCCGCTCGTACAGGCTATGCCGGTTGACCTGCGAGCGCGGGTTGGTGACGTTGGTCAGAACACAGGACGGTCCGAGGAAGACATCGTCTTCAATGATCGCGCCAGTGTAGATCGAGACGTTGTTCTGGACTTTGACGTTGTTGCCGATCGTGACATCGCCGGCAATGTGGCAGTTCTGGCCGAAAACGCACTTCTCGCCAATCTGGGCGCCCTTCATGATGTGGCTGAAGTGCCAGACCTTGGTGCCCTGGCCGAGCTGTGCGCCCTCGGCGACAATAGCCGTGGGGTGGGCGAACCAGGGTTGCTCCGCCCCGGTCGCCATCGCGAGCTTGCGGGCAGGCATGATCGTTCTACCGGATTCGAGCGATTCCTGGCAGGCGTTGAGCAACCGCAGCACCCGAAGACCTTCGTGGCCGTCGGTCACGGGGTTCTGCCGATTCTCGATCGCGTTCAGGAACGCGCGGCATTCTTCCTTCAGCGGTTCCACCGCTTCCAGCGCGACCGGGCAGCCATCCGCCTTCACCGCGGTGGGGATCCGGTTCTTCCATTCCACCCGGTGAGGATAAATAACCAGCTTGTTCGCGGCGGCATCGTCAAACACCACCATCTTCTCGGAGCCCACCACCACCAGGCGCTGCTCCTTGAAGGGGTGCAGCCAGCTGACGAAGATGTGCGCCCGGGCGCCGCTGGGGAAAGCGAGATCGGTGAGGGTTACATCCGCCACGCCCTGGTTCAGGTGGGAACCGCCGGTGCACCGGACTTCCGAGGGCTCTTCGCCAAGAAGCGACAGGATCACCGAGATGTCGTGCGGAGCGAAGCTCCAGAGGATGTTCTCTTCGGTGCGGATCTTACCGATGTTGAGCCGGTTCGAGTACATGTACTGTACGCGCCCGAGAGTGCCGCTGGTGATGAGTTCCTTCAGCTTCAGGACGGCGGGGTGATACTGCAGGATGTGCCCGACCATCAGGATGCGCCCCTTGCGGGCCGCCAGATCGACAAGATCCGCGCCGTCCGTGGCTCTCAGCGCCAGCGGCTTCTCGACGAAGACATCCTTGCCGGCCAGCAAAGCTCGCCGCGCCATCTCGAAGTGCGTCGCGGCGGGCGTGGCCAGCACCACCGCGTCAATACCGCTCAGCTCCAACACTTCCGAGTAGTCGCGTGTGAAACGCACATCCGGGTACTTTTCCAGGACAGACGCTTCTACATCCGGGTTGCCATCGCAGACGATTCCGAGTGCGCCCAGTTCATGAAAGTTCCGGACGAGATTGCGTCCCCAATAGCCGTTCCCTACAACTGCGATATTTCCCATTGCGGTGCCTCTCATTTGTACGAAGAGATCGTTCTTGCAATTCGCCTTGGCCGGCCGGGTGCACGCTGCACCATGGCACAACCAGAATTTGTGGACTTTCTTGGAGGGGGCAACCTGATGTGGTGCCGTAAGGTGGGAATTCGAACTGACCTGACTAAACCATCCAACCGACCGTCATATCCCACGCCAAACGACCACTCCCTCCGCGTCGTCCGAACGGGGCATTTCCTATTTCAACGCAGGCTACCGCTCTTTCGGTCCCACTGCGTTGGTTCCTCCAAGGCCTCCGACACGCCTATGACCAGTCACAATTGTCCAGAAAACGGACATCTCACAGAAGGGTGGTTCTGAACCCACCCCCGGGTGCACCTCTCCAGTACTATCGTTCCGAGGGTCTAGACCATAGACCATCGCGTTGATATTCGTCATTGGTTTGTTTGAGTTGCGCGACATGGGCTATAGGCCGCCGCTGGCGGTAGTCCTATGCGGACCCGGTCTGTGCCCGGCTAAACGGGTTCATTTCTGGCGAGGATCACATTCCTCGCCCCGCCATCGCGGCAAATTGTTATCTCTGGGCGACGCCTTCGACCAAAGCGGGGCACTTCAGGTTGGCTGCTGTCCCGTCGGAGCGGTTTGGTCCGTAGACAAAATACCTTCCCAGCTCGAAACACAATCCGTAGTTTTCCATCACCGCCTTGCGAAGCGCGGGATCCAGATGCGGATACCGCGGATACAGCGCCGCGGGGTCGTAAGCCGTGTTCACTGCCTCGCTGAGAATCACGCTTTCGTACTTCTTCTGCATCACCAGGTTGACCAACCCGGCTGAGGACCACCCGCCGGACCTCACCGCATACGACAGCGACGCCAAATCGGTTGCCTGCGGTGACTGCATGCGCGCGGCCAGGAAGGGCACGTCTGTCAGAACGCTTCTTTCCGTCACCAATGGCAGGAATCCCCGCAAGTCTTCGGGCCTTTCGTGCATGGCTTTCCACCGCTGTACGTCAATGGAGGGGAGCAACAGCACCACCATGCAAATGGCTGCGAACGCGGCGAGCGGCGAATCTTCAGGCCACGACGCCCGCAGGCGAGCCAGGCCGGTTGGCGCCAGAAGAGCCATTGCCAGGGCTGGCTCCAGGTAGTGGTTGACATCACCGCCCGCGGCCGCCGAGCCGAACAGGGCAAGCCCCAGGGAGACGACTGCGTAGATACCAACCATCCGGTTCCGCAGGTCTGTATCGCGCCAACTGTACAGAAATCCCAGCGCGCCGAGGATGAATAGCACCAGCGCATATCCGTGGCCCGGGGAGACGAGCAACCTGAGCAGGCTGTCCCGGCTATAGGTGACTGCCAGGCGGCCAAACTTGGCGCCGGAAAGGTTCACCAGCAGCATTCCGTGTGAGGAGGAATTGAACACGTAGAGCGTAGCGGCGACGACGACGCCCCATGTCAGGCAAAAAGTGACTGCATGCTTCCAGCGCCCCGTCCAAACCATCCACAGCACCACGGCAACCGGCACCGCAACCGCGTTGTGCCGTATCAGGAATGCCAGAGAAGCGGCCAGGCCAGCCAGGATAACCCAGGGCATGCTGGGGCGGTATCCGGCAAGGCACAGAGCGAGCAGAGCAAAGAACAGGGAAGGAAAATCCGGCCGGACCGTGACCGCCCACGGAATGAGAATGGGGAAGCTGAGGTAAAGCGCCGGCGTCAGCAACGCAATCAGGACAGGCCGTCCCATCTGCCGGCCCCAAACGAACCCAAGACCGGCCACTCCGAACAGCGCCGCGAGGTTCAGCAGCCGGCCGAAGAGGGTCACTGAATCCAGATTCGCGTAGCCCAGGCGAGCCGGCACGGAGAGCAATGCGTACCAAAGCGGCGGGAAAGCGGTGACAAGGTACGGGGGCTGCCTGTAGTTTTCATACAGAGGCAGGCCTTGCGCCCAACGCTGTGCCGACAAAGCGGCCGCGGCCTCCGGGTAGGAGTTGTCCCCCCGGACTGGCAGATAGCCAGCGGCCTGCACCAGGAACAAGAGAGCTGTTGCCGCACAAAGTGCGAGCAGCAGCACGTTAAATCCAGTGAACGAAAACAGGACGCTGACGCGCCTGGATGTAGCAGCCAGACTTCCCATAGTCACATTCCCTCTCGACATTCACTACCAAATCCGCTGCCGTTACGCCTGTGGCTGGCTCCTGCGGTTACGTCGGAACTCTCCAACTGCATCCCAGGCAAGAATCCCACGGCGGCCCATCATTGCAGCGCAGAAGAAGCCAAGTCCTTTGAGGGAGTACCCCCCATAGCGAAATTGCTGCAGCGCCAGGCCCTTTGGCACGGCTCCGCGCGTCGCCAGGACTTTGCAGAGCCCTCGAACCTCGGAAGCATATCGCATGTTCCAGGGAGTGCGGCGGCCGGACTGTACCACCAGTTCGAAGGCCAGCATCCGAGAGCGAAAGTGATCGACACCATATACCCCGTTGGTGACCACCGAACTGGCGGACAAATCCGAGGTGCGGAAGTATTTCCCCACAATGCTGGGGATGGCTGCGAATTTATACCGGCACGCCACCTGAAACCCGGCCAGCAGGTCATCGTCACTTCGAAGCCTCTCGCCAAAGCAACCCAGCTCGAGTAGCACATCCCGGCGAATGAAACTGCCCTGGAGCAATCCGAACTGAAAAGGGAATTGAACCACGAGGGCATCCGGGAATACCTGCGGAGACTTACTCACACTGAGGCCATGCTCGCCGAACAGCGTGGTGGCACTGCCTTCATCCGTCACAACCTGCATGTCGCCGAAGATCCAGGCAACCTCGCCGGGTACATTCGCGGCCGCATCCCGCAGTTGACGCGTCCGGTCCGGCATCCATTCGTCGTCGCTGTCGAGGAACGCAATCCAATCCCCCGTCGCCTCGCGGATGCCGAGCCAGCGTGCGGCCGCCACCCCGCCATTCTCCTGCCGCACGATCCTGATGGAATTCCCAAACCATTCTGCGACGGCATCCGCCGTGCCGTCGGTCGAGCCATCGTCCACAACTATGATTTCGTCCACTGGCACGGTCTGCGCCAGAATGCTCTCGATAGCCCTGCGGATATACTTACGGCGATTGTAAGTTGGAATTATTGCGGAAACTGTCATCAGTATTTCTCGTCTTAAATCACAAAAGAATGCACTGCGATGGGCCCAGGGCGCTTCAATACCCGCTCGATTTGCGTGGGCGCGAGGTCGAAGCCGCCCCTTCGGTAGCGGAGCGCTCAGCCGAAATGCCGGTATAGGATTCGGCCCGCCAGAACACGAACCGCATCCGGGGCGGCGGAGCAGATTCGCCTGGCCACCTCGGAATAGGGAAGCGATTCCGGCAGATGGCCCGACGACTCCGGCGCCCGCCAGTAAGTCATGGGGAACCGAATGCTGCCGAGGCGATCCTTGTACCGGATCAGCCCGGGGTTGTCAGATTCACAGCGCCCGAGATCCAGCCAGGATAAGCCTTGCGTGGAGGCCTCCCGCATCATCGTCCAAAAGGCTAGCGGCATTCCACCAAGATGGGCGTATCGTAGATCGGACCCGCCGTACTTGTACACGATTGTGTCGTTGTGGACAAGAGTTAGCATCCCCGCTACCGCCAATTCCCCGCGAAAAACAACACGAATCTGAACGGCATTCCCCAAATGCCGGACCAGGCTATGGATCCAGGCGATCGGCGGAGGGGGCAGGCCATGACGGCGCCGGGTCATGACGAAAAGCTCGTAAAACTGCTCAATCAGGGTTGCCGACGTACCGCTTTGGCAGGTAAGGCCCTCCCGTGCCGCGCGCTGTACCTTTCGCTGGAACGAGTTCTTGTGCAGCCCCCGGAACAGGCGATCCGGCCCCTTGCGAAGATCCACGACATGGAATTGATAGGTCTTGTGCGGAGCAAAGCCGGTGGCCATCTCCCGGCGCTCCTGCAGAGGACGGACCTCAATGTAGCGGATGTTCTCGCCGGCCGCTTGCCTGGTTACGTGCGACAGGATGGCGGACAGTTCTTCCTCTGAGCGCACCAGCGGCTCACAGTGATCGGAGAACGGCAACGACACCAACCGCCGCCCGGTCAGCACGCTGTTGACGCGGCAGAACACAACACCATTCTCCATGGCTTGACCGGGAGCCGAGGTGGTGTAGACGACCGGGGTGTATCCGTAGGACTCCTCGAGAGCTCTCAGCCATTCGGGAGTATGGAAGATGGAAGCGCCCTGGGCATGCGCCAGAAAGTCGTTCCATCGAGGATCCCGCAGTGGGTCTGCTTCATATACAGTCATCGGGGCCGCTTCCGTGGCCACGACCTCTCGTTCCGGCTCTGCACGATATTGCAGCAGCCCGGAAAAGCCAGGGAGGCAACGTGAACACCCGCACCCTAAGTTTAGGTGATCGCCATCCAGTAGCGATACACCGCGGGAGTCCAACAAGGCATCACCTTGCGGGTTCGCACCTTCGGCTCCGGTAGTACAGCTGTTTCTAGCGCTCGTCATACGGCACGCCAGCATACGGCTGCTCCCACAACCAGCACACCCAGGAAGAGCATGTACCAGCGGAACTCTTCCTTGGCGATATCAGGCAGCAGGCGCATGAGCCCGAACATCATAGGGAAATACGAGATAGCCTGCGCGACCAGGAGGGACAGCACGGCTTGATGGATCCCGAAGTACATGAACGAAACGGCAATTCCGCCTACCATGAGGACAAGCCGCAAGGTGCTCGCCATCGCGGAATACTTCGATTTTCCGTAGGCCAGAATCAAGGTGGAGGCGGGAGCAGCAAAAACGTCCATGCCCACCCTCACCCCCAAAGCCTGCAACATCCACCCTGTCATTGCATACTTCGCCGGTAGCAGTAGCGCTACAAATGGTTTCGCGCAGATAAGGAACCCCAGGCTGGCAAACACGGCAAGGCCGAAGAACATGCGTCTTGCCCGGAGGAAATCCTTCGCGCCGGCCTCGTTGCTGTCCCTCACGCTTTTCGAAATGATGGGCAGGAATATCTGGTTCACCAGTTGGCTGATCCCGCCGGCGGGCATCGACGAAACCATGACCGCCAGTGAAAAGCAGCCCAGTTCCGCCGCTGTCACAAACTTGCCGAGGATCAGCCGCTCGCCTTGTCCGCTCAGAAAATAGGTTGCCGTGGCCAGCGAGATCCATCCACCAAAATGAAGGATGTCCTTGGCCGCCGCCGGATCCCAACTGAACTTCACTCTGGGCTTGGCAATGAAGTGGCTGCCGATGGCGGACACAGCGGCACTGGCAATGGTCCGGACGACAAGCGCCCAGGCGGACGGCGAAATCAATGCCCACACAATGCCAAGCGCGGCGCCCACGACCTCTGCCGCAATCGTCAGGAGCGTGATGCCTCGGAGGTTGATGTGCCGGGTTAATGTCCATGCGGCGGTACTGGTTAAACCACGAATTGTCTCCGAGCATCCGGCAACCAGGAGAAGGGGCAGCAACTGCGGTTGCTTATAGAACACCGCGAGCGGGTAGGCAGCCAGGGCTGCAATCACCCAGATCGTCATCCCTCTTACCGCCTGAATCGAAAATGCCGTATTCAGGAACTGGGGATCATCGCCTCTCGGATGCTGCACAACATTGGCAAGAATTCCTAACTCGGAGAACATGGCCAAGCCGGCCAGGAAGACGCCAACCAGGCCGACAACCCCAAAGGTCTCCGGGCCCAGAAACAGGCGTGCGAGAACCATGGTTGCAACGGTTCTCAGAACCTGGGTAGCCACGTATCCGGCAATGCTCCAGGACCCGCCGCGGATGGCAAGGCGGCCCCGGCCGGACTGCATCGCACTCCTTAGGAGTCCGAATGGATGCCGCTCCCTCTTCTCTACTGCTGTGAAATCACTCACGATGATGTATAAAGCCCCTCATGCGCCCTCTCCTTGCCGCCCGGCATTCGTAGGTTCGCCAGTTACGCTTCTCTTTCGCAGTTATCGGAAGGCAGAGCCACAAACTTCATCTTCGGGAAAGCTGCCGATCTGATGTAGAACGATCTCCGGTACTGCTCGGCCTTGCGAAACAGGGCTGTGGCTGCCGATGCCGCCCAGGAACGAGACTGGGCCATTCGGGCAATTCTCAGCTGTCGTTTCGCGCTGCTCAGTTCGTGCTTGACGTAGTTGCGCAGTCCGGGGCGTTCCGTGTTTGTCTCCACTCTACTGGCATGTCTTTCAAGGACTTGCACCAGAGCTTCGGCCGGCCGCATCTCATCCTTGCACGCGCTTTTGTACAAGCTGCTCTTGCTCTCACGCCATTGCGCCAATGGATCCCGGATAAAGGCCCACGGACCGGCGAGCGAAAGGCGCAAGGCCAACTCATGGTCTTCCAGCAGCCACAGCCTCTCGTCGAATCCGCCCAGGCTGTCCAGGGCATCCTTCCGGATCATGACGCCCTGATTGAACAGCAGGAAGCGCGTCACCAGCACCTCGGGGGCATTGAGCCACAAACCTTCCGCAATGGAAGGCTTCAAAGCAGCAATGTCAAAAGAGGCCAACTGCTTGTCCGACCAGCACATGTTGATATTGCAGACGCAACAGGGGACGGCCTCGCCCGCCGCTTCCATCAGTTGAACCTGCCGCTCAAGCTTATCGGGCATCCAAATATCATCGGAATCGAGGAATGCGACATACTTGCCACGGGCCGCGGCGATGCCGCGATTTCGGGCAGCGGCGGGCCCGGCATTCTTTTGCCGGATCACACGAATCTTCTCACCGTACTGCTGCAGGCGCTGCTCGGTGCCGTCGGTGGAGCCGTCATCCACGACGATGACCTCAACATTCGGGTAGCTCTGCCCAAGAATGCTGTCCACGGCGCTCCCAATCGTCCGCTCCCGGTTGTAGGTTGGGATAACCGCGCTGACCAATGGCTGAATATGCATGATGCGGATGAAGGCCTGTGAGCTGAACTTTTCTATCTTATTGATGGGAGGCGATTTCTTTGATTACCTTCGCGGGCACGCCGGCCGCCAGCGTGAAATCGGGAATGTCCCGATTCACCACCGAGTTGGCTCCGATCACCGAGCCCCGGCCGATGGTAACGCCCGGACAGATGACCACGTTTTGACCCAGCCATGCGCCTCGCTTGATGCGCACCGGCAGGATCTTAGCGATCCCCTGCGCCAGAATGGCTACTTCTCCATCGTCATAGCGGTGAATGTGGTCCGAGATGTATACGTTTCTGGCCAGAAGGACTTCTTCTTCGAGTGTCACGCTGCGCGCCGCGGAGATCACGCAGGAACCCGCAATGCTTGTGCCGCCCCCAATCTTGATCGCGATTTCCTTGTTTCCGCCGTCAGGTAGCGTCTGCAGCCATGACCCGGAGCCCACATAGACTCCATCGCCAAGCGCGATGCGCTCCTCGCCGGCCAGTTGGATGGGAAGCATCAAGGCTGTTCTTCTTCCAAAGCCGGCAAAGGCGCCGGCGGCCAGCAGGGAGAAGCACTTACATCGCAATCGATACTGCAGGCGGTAGCAGGCAAGCGCTAACTGAGAGAGGGTCCGCATCGAAAACTGCTTTACGGCAAGACTACGCCGCCGGCCGGCGCATGGCGATGAACGACTTCGGCAGGAAGAGCAGCCGTTCGGTCATGATCTCGGCATCCGGGAACAACCGCCGCAACTCGCGGAAGGTCAGCAGGCGCGCATCATCGGCGACAATGGCGGCCGTCTCCCGGTTCGGCTTATGCATCAGGCCCCAAAGTGTAAGGTACCGAAGAACATAGTAGTTCTTCAGGAGTGACGGAGCCCAGTGAAGAAACAGCGTCCCAAGGTGCGGTTCGATGGGGAACCACTTATTGGGAGTCTGGCAGTAGAACGCCCGGCCGACACGCTGCATTTCCGAGGCAAACCTGGCCGCATCTTCCTCACTGCCAACATGTTCAATGACGGAATTGGAGAATGCCAGATCGAAGGAGTGATCTCCATACTCCGTCTGCCGCCCATCACCGACAACCGGGATGTACGTGCGCGTCGTTGCCTCCGGCACCTTGAGCCAACTCGTGTTGATGTTGAGCAAGGTGATCTCTCCGGGGTAGTCCATCATCTCCCAGAGTTCTGCTGATCCACCGACGTCGAGAATGCGTTTGCACTGATCCGGAGGAAACAAGGACGTAAAGTTCTTGTATCGTCTCCTCCTGAATATGCGAGTGAAGTTGCGAGCTAGATCCCAGTAGAACATGCGTTCACGTCTCTCCCCTCTGACGTCAGGCTGACGGGCAAGGCGGCTCTGAAACAGAGTTTATCCTGCCCCATTGCAATGTGATAGGAGCGCCAGCCATCAACCGTCCTCGTCCTTCCCTGTCCGCTGCGTCCTCGCAGCAGAAAGCGTCCCCAGAATGTCTCAATCCGCTCCAAGAATCTAAGGCCCCACCTTATCTGGAGCTCTGCAACAGCCGTCTTCTGATGCCGCCAAAGCCGCACAGCTCAACGTGTTGCGCTCGTTTGCGAATTGAAAAGTTCTTTAATCTACAACGACTTGCAAGGCATACGCCCTAGCTTTTGCCCCTCTGCCCGATCCCTGTAAGGGTATCCTGACTATCGAATCCACTGAAATGCTCATTGGCGGTCTGATACGCCGGTGCTAGACTGCAAGTACCACTGCTGTTAGATCTGCGGTACCATTGGTACTGTACTACTCGGCATTGCGGCTAACTGCCCTCTGACGGTGATTTATGAATAAGTCTTTATTTCTCGTCCTACTCGCCACTAGCTGCGTTGTATCCGCACAAGCAGCAACATGGTATGTCGCAACCACCGGCAACGACAGCAACAACTGCTCTTCTCTTTCGTCGCCATGCCAGAGCATCAACGGCGCCTACCAGAAAGCATCAGGCGGAGACCTGATTCTGATGGCCGCCGGAACCTCTTATGGGTCGCAGACCCTTCAATCCAAAACACCGGCCTCCACGATTACTGTTCGCCCTGTTGATGGCGCCAATGTCGCAACTGGACAGCTCACAATAAATGGCGCCAAGTATATCGAGATCCAGGGAATCCAAATCAATGGATTCAATGTCAACATGACAACAAGCGCCGCTCAATACGTTACGCTACGCAATGTCACCAACACCGGCGGCCTGTTCTATCTCGGTGGGAATGACATCTCGGTCATCGGCGGTTCGATCGGACCCGGTGTCGATTATCATCCTCAGATTGCGCCGGCCAACGGATGGGGCACCCAGGGCAACAACTTCATCTTTGACGGTGTCCGCTTCCACGACTGGACACGAACCAGCACCGCCGTGCACACGGAATGCCTTCAGGTGGCGGGTACGACGAATATGGTCATCCGCAACTCCGTCTTTACCAACTGCGCGGTGTTTGACCTTTCGTTTACGTCCTACAACGGCGCTGGCAGCGTGACGAATCTGCTGCTGGAAAACAACTACTTCGACACTGCCGTATCCGGCGGCTACTTCTCCGTGCACTTCTCGGCGATGGCCGGCGGCACGGTTCGCTTTAACTCAGCCACACAGGGCATGTTTGTGGATACCACGGCTCCCAACAGCGGCACCTTGAACATCGTTGGAAACAACATCGTGGGTGGGTTGCTGGACGGCAACAGTGGCGGATGTCTGGGTTCGTCTATGGCGGGCTCTTACTCTTACAACATCACCCAGGGAGTCAAGTGCGGGTCCACTGACCTGAATACTACCCCCGGCTTCACGAGCGCGGGCACGATGGACCTCAGCCTGGCCGCGGGCGCGAAGGCAATTGACTTCGTACCTCTGACCGTCGCCGGCCCCAGCACCGACATCAATGGCAACCCTCGCCCTTATGGCGCGGGCAGAGATGCCGGCGCCTTTGAGTACGGTTCATCCGCCTCTACGGCAACAAATCCGCCTCCCACGCTGAGAGCCGTCGTTAACTAGCTACGAGTGTTTTATCAATCCGGCCTCTCGTCTCATTCCAGGGACGGGAGGCCGGTCGTCGTTCTGCTTCGTGCTCAGTCCCGCCCGGAACCCTGCGCTGCAGCGTGCTTCACTTGTCCCGCCGTCCGGTAGTCCTCGTTGGAACTCTTGCCTCGCGCCACTGAATCCACCAGATTCGTATAGGTGCTCTTGTTCACTTCCCAGTCGAACGAAGAGACAAATCCCGTGGCGTTCGCCACCATGCGCCGGCGCAGGCTCGCATCGGCAATGACCAGCGACATCGTCCGGGCCAGATTGTCGACGTTTCCGCTCTCAAAGAACTTCACCACCGAATCGTTGAAGTAGTACTTGTCGATCTTCGTATCCGAGACGATCACAGGAACACCGCTCGACATGAACTCGAAGATCTTCGTGCTGAACGCCTCATTCCCGAAATTGTCCTTGCGCTTGGGAACCACGGCCAGATCGGCATCCGCCATCACTTTGGCGATTTCGCGAATCGGCAGCATGGGTTTGAAAAGAACCCGCTTCTGGAGCCCCAGTTCTTCCACCAGTTGCACCAGTTGGTCCTGGCAGCGGCCCTCGCCGTGGATGTAGAACATCACCTCGGGCAGTTCCGCGGCAATTTGCGAGAAAGCACGGATGGCGACGTCAAGCCCCTGATGCTGGTTCAAGGTGCCCGGATAGAGGATCACGAACTCGGACGACTCACGCGTGCGAAGCCCGGCCCGGAAGATCGACCGGTCCGGATAGTTGAGCAGAACAGTGCACTTTTCCGTTGGCAGTGCACGCGTCAGCAGCCGCTCACGCCAGATGTGATTGGCGATAATCACTTGGTCGGAGAAGGCGCAGGAGATACGTTCCAGGAACAGCATGATCTTGAAGCCCACCGATTTCTCGCTGACTCCAAACTTGCTGGCATACAACTCCGGCAGAATATCGTGAATGTCGAGGATGATACCAGCGCCCATCAGCTTTGGTACAACCGCCACGAACACCAGGAAGTCCGGGATTGAGTTGATATGCAGCACATCATACGGCTTCTGCAGATGCCGCTTCGTCACCAGCCACATGGCCTTCACGAAGAACATCATCACTTGCCACAGAAACGCCAGACGCTGCTTCTCCTGAAAGCTCCTCTTCTGGATCCGGGAAACCCTCACCCCTTTGATGGTCTCTTCAGCGGGTTTCCCCTCCTTCTGAAGAGCAACTACCTCGACTTCGTCGCCACGGCCCGCCAGCACTTCGGCGTATCGCATGACCCGACAGTCGGATTCGTATAGCGAGTGTGTTACTACGCAGATTCGCATTGATGTTCTCCTCCGGCTGTAGCGGCCTCAGGCCAGGACAGGCTGAGCTGATACTTCGTTACGATCGCTCACCCCGCGCTGAAAAAAAGCCCGATGCCACAGGTCGAAGTTCAGAATCGGGAATAACAGCCGTTCGTGGTTCTCACGTCCGCTGACGTGCTCATCCAGCAGCCTCTTCACCAGCTTGCGGTTGAAGAAACCGTGATCGCCGGCGCCGGTGTCGCACAGGATTTCCGAAATCGGCTTGCGCAGGTCCTGGGCGATCCACTTGGAGATCGGCGTCGGGAACCCTGCCTTCTTTCTGTAGATGATCTCCTTCGGCAGCAGCCTCTCCATGCTCTTCTTGAAGACGTACTTGCCGCTCAATCCACGCACCTTGAGGTCGGACGACAGGCTGAAGGCTGTTTCCGCGAACTGCTGGTCGAGAAATGGCACTCTCGCTTCCAATGAGGTTGCCATCCCCATGCGGTCCTTCTTCATCAGCAGATCGTCGGGGAGCCACGTCTTGATATCCAGCCAGAGCAGCTTGTCGAAGTTGTTCATCTTGAGATCCGCCGGGCGGTATTGCTGGAAGACGTCCGAGAACGTCTCCGCCTGCGACCGGCCGGATTCCAGGAGTTGATGCTTCAGGTCGTTGGAGAAGACGGTGTGCCAGGACTTGTAGCGCTGCCAGAAGTCCGGGATCGTCATGGCGTGATGCCCTTTTCTCAGGACAGGCACTCGCGGCATCGCCGACAGCAGCCATTCGGCCGCCTTATGCATCGGCTTCGGCAGCATCTGATAGCGGCTCGACATCGTCTCGCCCAAGTGACGGTTGTAGCCACCCAGAAGCTCGTCTGACCCCTCGCCGCTCAGCAGCACCGTGATGCCCCGCTCTTTGGCCTTTTTGCAGACATAGTAAAGGGGTACGGAGGCCGGCTCGCCGATGGGTTCGTCCTGGTGCCAGGCCGCCTTCGGCAGAAAGTCCATGAACAGCTCGGACGTCACAATCGCTTCGTGATAGTCGCTCTGGAAGTGCTTCGCGGCCAGTCTGGAGTATTGGAACTCGGAGAAGCCGTCCTGCCCGTCGTTGCTGTAGCCAACACTGAAGGAAGGAATGCCCGGTCCCTGAATCTCCGTCATCAGCCCAAGAACCGCGGTGGAATCCAGCCCGCCGCTCAACAGCGTGCCGAGAGGAACATCACTCTGCATCCTCAGGGCCACGGAGCTCTTCAACTGGTTGTACAGGAGTTCGGCGGCGTCGCGCTCTCCCAGGTGTCCCAGGTCCTGCTTCTGCAGTTCCCAGAACTGATGAACCGAGATCTTGCCATTCTCGGCGACGAGGATGTGCCCGGGGTGCAGCTTCTGGATCCCCTCGAACATGGTCCGGGGAGCCGGTACGTAGTGCAAGGTGAGGAAGTTGCTCAACGCCTGCGTATCAACGCGCTTCGGAACCTCTTCGTCGGCCAGAATGCCCTTGATTTCGGAGCCGAACGAGATGAATTCCGAGTTGGCAAAGTAGTAAAGCGGCTTAATTCCAAAATGGTCTCTTGCCAGCATGAGGCGGTCACGCCGCTCATCCCAGATTCCGAAGGCGAACATGCCGTCGAAGTGCTTGACACAGTCGATACCGTATTCTTCGTACGCGTGGACGATGACCTCGGTGTCGCAGTGCGACCGGAAGAGATGGCCTTTGCTTTCCAGGGTCTCCCGGAGCGCTTTGTAGTTGTAGATCTCACCGTTGAAGACGACCCACACCGTGCCGTCCTCATTGCACATCGGCTGGTGGCCGGCTTCGGAGAGATCCAGAATACTCAGCCGGCGGTGCCCCAGAGCGACACCGCGCCCCTGGTACAAACCCCGGTCGTTCGGGCCCCGGTAGGACATGACATCCGTCATGGACGCCAATGTGCGGGCATCAACCTCTTTGCCGCGGCGAATATAGTGCTTACCCGTAATTGCACACATGATCAGATCTCGCTCCTAAGCAGGAAAAGTTTGCGAAGCTGGTTCTTGCGGAGAAACTGAATAAACCCGGGATCCGGGATGCGAGGCTCTCCGCGGAACAGCGATCCAAAGTAGCCCACCAGCATGCCGACGCCATCGGCGGCCAGGCCTGGCCGCAGCATCCGTCGCAATGCCCGGGCAACCATGAAGATGGGGTGATACCCCATGAAGTAAGAACCGTTGCCTCGTTCCACGCCGGAAGCCATCAGGCCCAGGGCCAGGCCTTCCGGTCGATGATGAACGACAACCAGGTCGGTGAGCGGCCAGGCCTCCCACCCCGTCATACGCGCCTTGATTTCGTCGATTCCGTCCCACCCCATGCTGCGAACAAGGCCATCAATGTCCTCGAAGCACTTTTTTCGGTAGACTTTTGTCGCGCCCAGGGTATGGCCGGGGGCCGACTTCTCGGGCTTCAGCACGCCTTCCTGAACCGCCCAGCTGACTCCGCTGGTGATCCCGAGCCGGGGGTTCTGCCGGCACGTATCGAGGATTCGCTCAAAGAAGGTAGGCTCGAACGACACATCGCAATCGAGCTTGACGATGAGGTCATACTCCGCGGTCTGCAGAGCTCCGATCCCGTCATAGATCAGGTCGACGACATGGCCGCCATAGTGCTCCGGCAGACGCTCGCCGAGCCCGGCTACGTCCAACTGGCGGATCCACGAATACTTCTCGCAGTAACCCGCCACGATTTCGGCCGACCGGTCTGTGGAGCCGTCGTTGACAATCACCCATTCCACGGGCGGAACCGTCTGCGACGCCATCGCCTCCAGTGTTGCTGCAACATATTTCTCCTCATTCTTCATGGGAGAAACCACGACATACCGTAACTGGCTCTGATTCTTCATCTTGAGTATTTTGTTTCCGGGCTGGGCGGCCACATGATGGGCGGCGCGACGGGGCGGCGCACGGCATTTCGATTACCGGCATCCTGGCGGGCCGCCACGGGGAGTTTCCCGAGCGCGGCAATCGCGGCCAGAAGCCAGTAGAAAATAATGATGTTCTGGTCGAAATAGCTGACCGAAATAAAGCTCACTGCATGCCCAAGCAACGCACCACCCAAAGCCCAGGCAAGCAGCTTCACCTTGGGGTCGCTGGTCGAGGAGCGGACCACGAGGCCCACCGAACGGAAGGAGGTGGAGAGAATGCCGATAAACAACAGCATTGTCACCATGCCGCCGGACAAGCCTTCCAGCAGATACTGATTCGTCACATCCGCCAGGTAGTAATGCCATTTCGTCGCGGCGGTTGTTCCAATCAGCCACCACTCATTGAAGTGGCGAACGGACATGTCAATGAGAAAGCCGCGGTACCAGCCTGTGGAACCAGAGAATACCGAGGCTCTGGCGATCACGAACCACACGGGAGAGTTCATCACGAAGTGAAGTGTCAGCAGAAGAAGCGCGATGCTCCAGCGAATGACACTGAGATTTTTCCGCATGAACCAGAGGCTCAACGCCAGCATCGAGAACGCATACGCCAGAATCGGTCCGCTTGAGCCCCCCATGTAAACAATCAATGTGGAGGATGCAATGGCCAGCAGCGCCAGACCGGCGGTGGACTTGCGGCGCAGCCACATCCCCACAAAGAGCGGGACTGTCGTTGCCCCGAACGTTCCGGCCAGGATCGAGTGCGCAAATGGCCCCTGGCAGCGCACCACACCCGACCGCAGCTCGGAGATCACGGGGACGCCACCGAGCGCCGCGAAAAGGTTGCGGCCGGTGATCTTCTCGTTCATCATGATCAGCGCCAGAGGGCCCACAGCCAAGGCAAGTTGCCGGATCGTGGTGAAGACATCCTCTTCGTCACGCACCAGGAAGCGAAACAGAAAATATGCGGCCAGGGCGTTGTACGCGTGGCCCATGCGGTTGATGAAGGCGTCAGTCGTACCCCAGACCAGCGTGTAGTTCAGTGTCCGGATCACCGCCCAGGCCACGACGAAAGTGTCCGCCCAGCACCACTTCATCCCCCGCAGCTCTCCACGCGAGATCAGCCGCATCCAGCCAAAAAAGAGCAGGATCCGGATCATCGTGAAGTTCAGCCCGCCCAGAACGATCCGCTCGCCCATCGTCATGAAACAGATCAGGACAATGACTGGCGCGAGCGCTTTCCGCCTCGGGAGAGTGAGCAGCAGCAACGACATCAATACCGTGAAAGCCAGGCCTATCGGCGTGACAAACTCGGCATTGTCGCCGACCGCGGTTGGGCTGATGTAGTTCATTTCGAAGCCGAACCGCTTTCCGAAGGGCTAAGAGCACCGGGATATTGCACCGGCCCCGTCCTCTCCCGCTTCACCCAACCCTGAATCCCCGCACCCCATCCAACAATCGCGATCCATTTCTTCCAGGCCCGGATCACCCGTGCCCGCTTCGGCGTCAGAACGGCCACGGGCAGCAGGAGCGACAGAAGCGCCGCGCGGCAGGCGGCAGCCAGGATCGTGGCCGCCCTGTACATCCACGCGTACGCCGGCCCCCGATGTACCTCCATGAACTGATACATCGAGTCTCTGATCATCAGGTCCGCGTAGTTCGATTCCGACCGCGCCCCGCTGCTTTGACCGCCATGGTGCACGATGACCGCATCCGGCACGTAGCCGACCTTCCAGCCCGCTTTGGCGACCTTCACACAGAGATCCAAGTCCTCTGCATACATGAAGTAGTCGGTTGTGAACCCCTGCACCTGCTCGACAACTTCTCTCCTGGCCAGCATGCAGGCGCCGGAAATAGCGTCCACGACGACCGGTTCGGAGTGCTCTTCGAAGAGTGGCTTCATGCCCCACAGAGAGGAGGAGGGGAACTTCTGCCGGAGGTACTCGCTGCCCAGAATCTGATTGAGTATGGACGGGAAGGCCGTGACGCTGGATGTCTGCACCGACAGGTCCGAGTTCAGCAGCCGGGCGCCAACCATGCCCGCTTCGGGCATTGCCGCGAGTGCTTCAAACAGACGGCCGATTGCGTCGCCCTGAATCTCTGTGTCGGGATTCAGAAACAGCAGGTGCGCCCCGTGGGAAACCGAGATCCCCAGGTTGTTTGCACCAGCAAAACCCAGATTCTGTGCGCTCTGGATGAAGGTCGCCTGAGGGTACTCGGCGCTCATCATCTCGCCGCAGCCGTCGTAGGTGGCATTGTCGATGACAATGACCTCCATGCTTTGGGCCGGGCCCTGGGCATAGATGCTGCGCAGGCACGCCCGTGTGAAGGCAGCCGAGCGGTAATTGATGATGATGACCGAAATCTGAACGGGAGGGACCATGCGGTTAGTCTGGGCGTGTGCCGGGCTCAGAACGAGCCGGGCCGTGCTAGTAGGCGCCATCGCCGAAGAATACGGCGCGTGGTGTTTGCAGCAGGATCTTGATGTCCAGCCAGAGAGACCAGGTTCGGGCGTACTGCAGGTCCAGCCGAACCATCTCGTCAAAGGTAACGCGGCTGCGGCCGTTTACCTGCCACAGGCCGGTGATCCCAGGTTTGGCTTCCAGGATTCGCCCGCGGTGCCATGCCTGATAGGCATCCACTTCGTATGGGATGGGGGGCCGGGGTCCAACAAGCGACATCTCGCCCTTGAGCACATTCAGAAACTGCGGCAGCTCGTCAAGGCTCGTACGGCGCAGGATCCGTCCAATGCGGGTGATGCGGGGATCTTCCGTCATCTTGAAGACGCCGTGCCCGTTGCCTTTCGTCTTGTGCAGCTGAGCCTGGCCGGAGACGAAGTTGCCGAACCATTGTTTGTGCACGGCTTCGTCGTTGTTTGTATACATCGAACGGAACTTCAGAAAGATGAAGGTCTTGCCGTGCTCTCCAACCCGCTCCTGCTTGAAGAAGATCGGACCCTTGGAGGTGAGCTTGATGGCTGTGGCGATGGCCGCAAATAAGGGTGCGAACAAAACGATACCCGTGATGCTGCCAACGATGTCGATAAACCGCTTGATGCCCGAGGCAACTTTGCGCGAATCCGCCCTCTGTGTCAGATCCGGGTAAAGGACAGGGTCGCTCGGCCGGTAGGAAAGTTCGTGTTCCCAATCCTCGGGATACAGGTGGGCGGCAATGCGGATTCTCCGGAACTGGTCCCCGCTCAACGTGCTCCGCAGTACACTGGTGACTCTGTCAAACAGAGTTGTCGCGAGTGAGTTTTTCTGGTCGTCGGTGAGTTCTGTAAACAGAACACCAACGATACTGCCGTGCTTGTACCACCCCGTCCAATCGATGTCCCTTGTTGCACAGGCCAGCGCATGCGCAATACTGGCAAGCTTGCGCGAATTTTTGCTCGATGGTAAAGATTCGCCGAGATCCACCAGGATCAGAGAGAATTGCTTCTTTGCTCTGTCGGCTCTCTGTCGTTCGAGAGCAATAATTCTGTGAAAGTCGTCTTCGTTGAGAACAATACGATCGAACTCAGAATCCACCTGGTATGAGGGATAACACTCGACTAGTGGGCTATCTGACCGGATAGGTTCCACAATTCATCCTCCCGTTAAAGCAGTCCGGATTTCCGGATTAGTATTTCATCTCAGCGCAAACAACAGTGACACCTCCGAGGGGTTTCACCATGGCTGAATTCTTTTCTTTTGCCTGATACCGATACCAGCCGTTTAGGCCGTGAGATCAAAAGCCCGCTTCAGAGGAAGAAGTGTTTTTGAGTGTTTGTCCTCGATGATGTTCTTGTACTCCACCAAGGCTATTTCTTCTTCCACGAATTTCTCAGCCGAGGACCCTGGGAACACCTTCAGGAATACCTTCAGGTCTTCCAGTTGGCTGCTGCTCAGGATAGGATTTAGAGCCTTTGCAATCTTCGCCTGCAGCGCCTGCTCCACGCCCGACTCTTCCATTGCGCCGAGTTCGGTAAAGATGGCACCGATCATCGACGGCGCTTTGTACCAACCAATCACATCCGTGCAGCGTGTGAATCCCAGCAATGCTTCCTGCACCTTCGTCAATGCCTGCTCGTCCGACCGCTCGCGGCTCGCCGGTCCAAAGGCAAGCACCAGCAAACCAAACCGGCCCTTGGCGCGATCGGCGCGCTTCTGCTCCATGTGCAGCATTCTGCGGAAGGATCTTTGAGACATGATCTTCGGTTGTGAGGCCACTTCACTCAGAGGAAGACTCTGCGCTAGCGACGGCATGATCGCCGTTGGAGACATCCTGTTCATAATGCTTGCCACCCCTAAATCCTCCTTGTGGGTGTCGTCATGGAACTCGCTTCGTACAACTTGGCAAGAGAGTCTCCACCGTGGGTTCTTTCACATACTCGGTGGTCGCCGATACCTGCCCTTTGGAACGAAGTGTTATGTCTTCATGACTGCGCACATCAGGGGCGCAACACCTGCCTCTTTGCCTGCCAATCTCCCGGTTCCCTCCGGGTGATGGCGTTTTTCGTCCGTAGTGCCAGCATCGGTTCAACAGGCCCTGAACGCTGTGTCTGTCTAGCGCTTGCCATCTTGGATACCTGTCAGGCGCTGAAATCCCGGGAGTCTTTCCGCCTCCCGCCCCAGTGGATTCTTGCCAACAGGATAGTTTCGGACAGGCTACCGCCCTTTTGGTCCCATGACGGTCTCCTCCGAGGCGATGGGGAAATTGCAGTACTTATTCTGCGGAAATTGAGACGCCCAAGGAAGGGGGGGGTTCGATCCCCCCCCTGGAGCTACCTATCCAGGACTGTTGTCCTCCCCATGGCAAGTCAGGGCGCTATCTATTTAATCTTTAACGACTTACACTAGAGCAAGGCTCCATCGAGGCGGCGGTACCGCCCTCCCTGGAACCCATCGATGGGGTGCCTTTTAGGCGCTGCCGGAAGCCCCCCGGAACCTATGTAAGATGGAGTGACTCCAGCCGGCCGTGGGTACAGAGCAAATTACAGAGCAAGCAATGACGGGATTGCTATCGCAGGATACTATCGCTACCCGCGGACGCCCCAGCCTTGGCGCCCTCGTAGTCTCTCTCTGCGTTCACGCGACTGTAATCTCCGCCCTCTGGTTTCTGCCCCCGTTTCCCAGCGGCGACTGGCGTCCTCCGAATTTTCGCGAACCCCTTCAGATCGAGACGGCTAAACCACGTACAATCATCTGGCTGCGTCGAAATCAGCGGCTGCCTGACATCTCGCCCTCTTCCAACCAGGCAGCGGCCCCCGCTCCACGAAAACAACCCGACCAGACGAGCATTCACGCCTCTCCCCCCAACGCCACGCGGACCGACCAGTTCATCTACGTGCCGCAGCCCAAACCAGCCGAGCAGCAGCCCTTGCCCTCGCCCAACATCGTCATGACCCGGCAGCCTGCCGCTCAACCCACCAGACAGTTCGTGGCTCCCGTCGAGCAGCCGCGGCAGGTTCAAGCGGCTCAACTCGTCGAACCGGCGCTCGCCCAGCAACAGGGACCCGGCCTCGAAAAGAATCCGCTGGCCGGCCTGTCCAAGATCAACGCACCGAAGCCGGAGCCGAAAAAATTCACCCCCACCCCCGAAAAGCCCAGGCAGATCACGACACGCGTAATCGACGAACCGGACGGTCTTCCCGTCCAGGCATCCAACATCCAGGACGTCAAAGTGGCGCTGACGCGAGGCCAGTTGGATGCGGCCCCCAAGGCACCGCTACGCAAGTTTGAGGCTCCGGCAGGCCTCGCGGGCCGAAACGGTCTGGGAGGGGCCCCCAAGGGCACAGCGGCCGGCGCCGCGCTTTCCATGCCGGATGTGGACCCCGGCCAGGGGCAGGCTGGCGTGCCGGGCGAGATTTCCGCGGTCATCCTTTCCGCCAATCCCCTGACAAACGGACCGGTCCTGCCGCCCGAGGGCAACCGCGCCGCCAGGATCTCCACCGGAGCGGCCTCCGCCACGGCCAACGGCAACGCCGATGGCGGCGGCTCCAGATCCGGCCTGGTCGTGCCCAACGTATCAGTCCAGGGAGGCAAAGGCGGAGACGGTCAGGGCGTCATGGCCGCCAACAAAGCCCCAACCAACCCCGCCCCGGCGCCTGCAATGGCCACGCCCACCCGTCCACCGCCCTACCGCCCCCGGCTCGACACCCCTAGCGTCTCCGTTCCGCAATGGCCGGCCTCCCGCCATGTACCAGCCCCGGTCGATAGCGCCTTTCTGAACCGGGTTGTGTATTGCACCGTGATGCCCGGCCCTTCGAACCTGCAGGACTGGGTGGTATGGTTTGGCGAAGCCGCCGCGCAGACGGGCGGAGGCCGCACAGTCATGCGGCCGCCCACGGCTCAGAAGACGCAGTTTCCAACTCTGACGATCGGCGCTCCCTTGAGCGGCAAAGTCTGGATCAC
This sequence comes from Paludibaculum sp., assembly GCA_049841055.1. Taxonomy (GTDB): domain Bacteria; phylum Acidobacteriota; class Terriglobia; order Bryobacterales; family Bryobacteraceae; genus Paludibaculum. The sequence goes on from JASGIE010000114.1 coordinate 41,168, forward strand.
AGCCCGGCTCGGCAAGAACGGAAAGCTCACCGCTGTCACGCTTCCGCCTGGTTCCATCGCCCAACAGGTGCCGGAACTGGTGGCGGAGATGGAGAAATGGCTCTTCACGCCCGCCATCCGCAATGGAGAGGCGGTGGATGTCGATCTCCTTCTGGAAGCCAGTTTCCAGAGCATCCGCCGCTGATCTCGCGCCGGGTGAGGCAGCCAGGCTCCGAGCGCCCTGTCGGCCCCGCGAACGCCATAAAGGGAAAAGGGTTTAGTGTACTAGAACTGCCAGACTATTGACAATAGGTTCATGTTCGGTCAATGTGAGACTTCGGAGAGAACTCTCCAGATCCTGGGCGATACGGTCCAAAGCAATAAGTTCGGGATCAGGAGTGGCCTGGAGGAGGCACCATTTATCCGTGGTATGCAGTACGTGTCCGTTCGAACCGCGAGGCTGTGGTATCCCTGCACTTGCGCGAACGCGGTCTTGAAGAGTTCACCCCGTCCTATCGGGTGGAACGCCAGTGGTCTGACCGGGTCAAGTACATTGATCAACCCCTATTTCCCGGCTATGTCTTCTGTCGTCTGAACCTGAACAATCGCATGCCTGTCCTGACTGTACCCGGAGTTGTTGGCCTGGTCGGCGTCGGGAAGCAACCAGTTACCATTGCGGAGGCCGAAGTGGAACGCGTTCGCACCATGGTTCGCTCCGGCGTTGCTGTTTCGCCCTGGCCCTTCCTGAAGGAGGGAGACCCGGTATTGATCGAGCGCGGGCCGCTTGCGGGCCTGGAGGGTATTCTCCAGAGACTGAAGGGCAAGCTCCGCATCGTGGTCTCCGTCAGCCTGCTGCAGCGCTCCGTTTCGGCGGAGATCGACACTTCCTGGGTCCGCCCGCTGCTGAAATCCTGTTCCAGCATCGACTTGCTTGGTGATGGCGGGAGCATTCCCAGCCAAACATCCTAACTTGCTGGTATGATTGCCCGCATGAGGTTCCTTGGCATATCGCGACTTTGCTCGCCGGCCGTGCTGCTGCTTGCTTCTCTTTCACCTGTTTTTGGTTTTCAGGCGCAACCACCAACCGGAACCACGGCGCAGGTCGGAGCCTCCGTTCGCCCGGACTATGTACTCGGCGCAAACGACCAGATCCTGATTCGTACGCCCGGCGTGGCCGAGATCAATGAACAGCCCTTCCGCATCAATGCCGAGGGTTTCCTGGAACTCCCCATCGTCGGGAAAGTCAGAGCCGCGGGCCTCTCCATTCGGGCCCTGGAAGTCGATCTGGTCACCAGGCTTCGCGAGTTCGTCCGCGAACCTCAGGTGTACATCAGCCTCGTGCAGTTCCGCAGCGAACCTGTCTTCTTTGTCGGTTCGTTCCGCAATCCCGGGCTTTATCCGTTGCAGGGCGGCCATGGCCTCATCGAGATGCTGTCAACAGTCGGTGGACTGCAGCCCAACGCCGGTCATCGCATTCGCATCACCCGCCGCGCCGAATACGGGCCCATTCCGCTTTCGAATGCTGTCGTGAATGCCGAGCGCAAGGTCAGCACCGTTGATATCAGCCTGGAGAGCCTCACGCAGAACATCAACCCGGAAGAGGATATCGTCCTCCAGCCGTATGACATCATCAGCGCCGAACTGTCGGAGCGCGTCTTCGTCACAGGCGACGTGGTGAAATCGGCGATCATCGAACTGGGTCAGCGCAGCTCTGTTTCCGTAACCCAGGCCTTGACCGAAGCCGGCGGATTTTCCCCTACCGCGAACCGCAGCAAAGTCCGCGTTCTGCGCTCCATCATCGGCACAAACCGCCGCTCCGAGATCGTGATCGACATGAAGGACCTGCTCGAGGGCAGACAGGGCGATTTCCCACTGCTGTCGAACGACATCCTGTATGTGTCGAAAGCCTCGGGCGGAAAAGCTCTTTCTTCCGGCCTGCTGCCCGGGCTGGTGGGATCCGTCCCCTATATCATCGTGAGCGCCTTGCTGCGCTAGCGCCGCATCCGGGTCCGCGAACACCACCGCATCCTTAACGCGCTTGCGCCGGAACCGACGTGAACACGCCGTTCTCGTTGAATCTCAGCCCAAGCACCGCGATCGCACCACCATTGGAGCCCACAAACTCCAAGGTGCCGCGCTGCCCGCCCAGGCCCGCATACCTGTCCACCAGCGAGAAGGAACTGTGCCCGTGGGCGGGCAGCAGAATCGTGTCCGCGAACAACTGGTTGCCCAGTCTGTCTCGCGCGATCACCTGCACACTCGCCGGCGCCAGCGCGGAAGAATTCGCCACCGCCACCGCCGACACATACCCTGGCGTGTTGTCGAAGGGCTGAACCAGGGAGGTGGCCTGGCGTGTCTCCAGAGGAATCACCGCCTCCATGCTCTGCCCAGTGCCCTGCTGGTAACTGAAAGTTGCGGAACCGAAGACGCCGGAAGGTGCCTGCAGCTCGGCGGATCCCACGCGGACAGCCGAATCCAGTGCCGTGTCCGTCTCCACCACCACCACTCCCTGAGCCGGGATTGTCACATCCAACGCCGAGGCGGTCTGCGGCGCGAGCCCCTGGTCCGGCGGGAACGCCAACTGGAGAACCCTCGGCGCCCCCTGGTCATCCCAGAAGTTCAGCCGCGCCAGACTCGGAGCCGAGGCCAGATTCAACAAGGTGAAACTCGTCTTCCACCCTCCTCCAGCAGCTAGATGAGGGAAAACACCCACGGTGGGCAAATTGGTACTGGTCCACGGCATCACCGTGCCACCGGTGCTCGTCACCCCTACCCTCTGACCGGCTGGATCGCTCGCGATCGCATTCTCGAAACCCAGCACTGAACCGGTCGAAATCGTCGAGGAGGCCACGGACAGAGACAGAGAGACCAGTTCCCCGTCATCCAACAGAGAGGAGTTCTGCCCAACCACCAGCACACGGAGACGGCCCGGCGCGACCTCGCTGGCATACAAACTCTTCCCTGCCCCTGTCGCAACGGCTCCCGCTCTCGCCGACATACCTAGGGCCACCTCATAGGTGAGATCGAACTGCAGGGCCGCCACCCGGTCTCCGCCAGTTGCCAGTTGGATCACTGCAACATCCCTGGAACCGTTTGTGCCAGAAGGAGTTACAATCGACAGACTTGCTCCGCGCAGCATCATCGTGCAACCGGCAAGTAGTCCGATCAGGCATTTCAACATAGGGTAAACCCACTATCCAGCGAGGCAATTCGCTGGTTCATCTCTATCTCTAGAACTAAGCCCCCGCAACATGACGCTTCCGTACTCTCAAACCTGCTTGATCCTCAGAGAGTTACACGTCAGGGTCCCTATCACTCTGCCCCGCTTCAACCCCTCAGCCGCCCCCGCCATCCCAGGCCGCCGAACAGTCCAGTCCCCACGGAGAATTGCCGCCAGCGCGGCGGCGATCCACGGTCCACAAAGGCCCGCCATCTAAATGAACCCGCTTCCGCCATTCAAAGATTAACAAAACCCTCCGGTAATTCCTACACGAGCAGATACAAAAGTACTAGTACGGTTGGTACATTTTACCAACACATCTTGAACCGCCCGTCATAAGTGATAGAAAGCAAATAGCCGCTGAAATGGCCCGTCACTTGCCCAACTGGGTCCTTGGTACCAGAGCTTCAGCCGCTACAGCCGCCCCCGCCTGCATTGTGTAATCTTCATTACCCTACGCTAAGGCAAGTCCCCGTCATTCCTTGCCTTCCTCCACAGGGCCGGAAAGCCGCAGGAAAGATGATAAGGCCTTTCTTGCATTCTTCACCGGACCTTTTCGTCCTTATAAACCCATCCAACCCGATTCCCTTCCAACACCCGCATGCTAAGCTAAACTTAAAAAAGTACTAGTATCCATAGTACTAACAGTGAGTTGACATTATGATTTGTTCTTTTTCGCGACGCTTGTTCGGCTTGCTTCCTTACCTCCTCCTGCTGCCCACAGCTTCACTAGCCCAGACTGGGGTGCTCAGTTCGGCTTCGGTGTCTGCCACTCGTGGCGGGAGCGTATCAATCGATCTCACCCTGTCGGGAGGGATTCAACCCGCAGCGTTGCAATGGACGCTGTCTTACCCCACGGCCGACTTCACACTGGCCGGCGTGTCCGCTAGTTCCTCCGCGACCGGCGCGGGTAAGTCCTTGACCTGCAGCAACTCAAGCGGTTCCACCACGTGCCTGCTGGCGGGCATGAACACGAACACGCTCAGTGATTCCGTCGTAGCTACAGCGACGTTCGCGGTCTCATCTACTGCTTCCTCCGCCCCCTCGCTCCAACTGACTGGCCTAGCCGCGTCTTCATCTGGGAGTTTAATACCCCTTAATGTCAATATCGGGGCTATCTCCGTATCATCCCCATTACCTACCCCGACTCCAAGCCTGCTGAGCTGTTCCCCCACCTCAGTCATGTCCGGTGGCACTTCGTCGTGCACCGTGACCTTAACCAGCGCCGCCCCGACTGGCGGCCTGGTCGTGGCGATCTCCGACAGCAGCACCGCTCTCACTGTTCCCTCCTCCGTGACCGTCGCGGCCGGTTCCACCTCCGCGTCGTTCTCGGCCGCCGCCACCTCAGTGACGGCCAGCACGGCAGTGACAGTTACCGCCACGGCCAACGGATCGTCGAAGACGGCATCCGTCACCGTGAATCCGCTGCCTATCGTTAGCAGCCTCTTGTGCTCTCCTTCTTCTATTAGTGCCGGCGGCACCTCTTCGTGCACCGTGACCCTTTCCAGCGCCGCCCCGACCGGTGGCCAGGTAGTGACGGTCACGGACAACAACTCCGCTCTGACTGTTCCTTCCTCGGTGACCGTCGCGGCAGGCTCCACCTCCGTTCTGTTCACCGCTACCGCCACTTCCGTCACGGCCAGCACCACGGTGACTGTCACGGCCACCTCGAATGCCTCTTCCAGAACGGCATCCGTCACGGTGACGCCTCTCACGGTGATCAGCAGCCTCCTCTGCTCTCCCGCTTCCGTGACTTCCGGTGGAACATCCGCTTGTACAGTGACCCTTTCCGGCGCCGCCCCGACGGGTGGCCTGGCCGTCGCTGTTTCGGATAACAATGCAGCCCTCACCGTGCCCGCTTCCGTTACGGTCGCGGCCGGCGCCACGTCTGCTTCCTTTACGGCTACCGCCGGTTCCGTCACCGCCAGCACCGCCGTCGTCGTCACCGCCAGTGCAAACGGCTCTTCGATGACCGCGCCCGTCACGGTGACTCCGCTGACGGTGCTCAGCAGCCTCTCCTGCAACCCCTCGACCATCGCTGTCGGCGCCACCGCCACCTGTACAGTCACCCTGACCTCAGCAGCCCCCTCGGCTGGTCAAATGGTCACCATCGCCGACAACAGCACGGCCCTCACGGTCCCGAGCAGCGTCACAGTGCCGGCCGGATCTTCCACGGCAACCTTCTCCGCGACATCGAGCACGACCGTGGCCGCCTTTGCAGTCACAGCGACAACGGCCGTCACCGTCACCGCGACCACGAACGGAACGTCCAAAACAGCTTCCGTCACCATCGCGGCCGCGACAGTCGTCAGCAGCCTTACCTGCAATCCCACCAGCCTGACTTCGGGCAACTCTTCCACCTGCACGGTTACCCTGTCGGCGGCGGCTCCCACCGGCGGCCAGGCCGTGACGCTCGCCAGCAACTCAACACTGCTGACGGCCCCCACCTCGGTTACCGTGGCCGCGGGTGCTTCCACAGCGACCTTTACGGCGAAGGCCGGCACTGTCTCCAGCAGCCAGTCCGCCGTCCTTACCGCAACGCTGAACGGAGCCTCCCAGACCGCCACCCTGACGCTTGGACCGCTGTCGACAATTACGGTGAGCTCTCTCACCTGCTCGCCGACCGCGCTGGCTTCCGGCGCCAAGACCACCTGCACGGTCCAACTGAGCGGCGCTGCCCCATCATCGGGCCTGGCCGTGACGCTCTCGGACAACAACACCATCCTCGTCGTGCCGGCCTCCGTCACAGTCGCCGCCTCCGCCACTTCGGCCACATTCACGGCCACGGCCGGAACGGTGACCGCTTCGGCGACAGTCGTCGTCACCGCAACGGCGAATGGCTCCTCCAAGACCGCATCCGTCAGCCTGACCGCGGGCTCCGTCGTCACCTGCCCCTGTTCCGTCTGGACCTCGTCCACGGCGCCGACCACGCCGACCAGTACTGACACGGCCTCCGTCGAACTGGGCATGAAGTTCCGCAGCAAAGTGGCGGGTTATGTCCTCGGCGTCCGCTTCTATAAAGGTTCCACCAACACCGGAACCCACAGCGGCCACCTCTGGACGAAGAACGGAACGATCCTCGCTTCGGTCAAGTTCACCGGCGAATCCTCTTCCGGATGGCAGCAGGCGAACTTCTCCAGCCCCGTGGCCATCTCCGCCAACACGACCTACATCATCTCCTACCTGGCTCCGAAGGGCGGCTACCCCTTTGATGTCAACTACTTCGCCACAAACGGAGTAGACAACGGCCCGCTGCATGCCCTCTCCACCACGGAAGAAGGCGGCAACGACGTCTACAAGTACGGCGGCGTCGCTTTCCCGAACAGTACCTGGAAAGCCGCCAACTACTGGGTGGACGTGGTCTTCAATACGGTACCCTCCACGACAGCCACCCCCGTCACCGTCACTGGCGCGAGCAAGAGCACCCGTCTGATCTCTTCCACCGCGACCACCTCGGCCGACACTCTTTCCGCTGATCCCAAGACCACGGAAACCGACCAGAATTCACGTCTCTCCTGTGCGCCCAAGTCCGTTCAGGCCGGCGACTTCTTCACCTGCCACCTGAAACTGGGCGAACCTACGAATGACGTTGCCGAGAACGCTATCCCCGTCTCGACCTCCAGTCATGACGTCCGGCTGCCGGCCGCCCTCTCGGTCCGCTCCGGCAAACGCTCACTCTCGTTCCGCGGATTTGTCGATCCTGCTTCCTCGGAAACCTCGGTTGTGATCTCCGCCGGGGAAGGCGACTCGCTGGTCTCGGATGAGATCTCGATCTCGCCGTCTTCCGCCCCGGTGATCAGCCTGCCCGAACGCCAGTTCGTCAAACTCGGCGCGCCCATCGGCTTCACCGTCGCGGCTCAGGACGGCTCCGGCCTCCCCGTGGAGGTCTCCGCCGCCGAACTTCCGGAAGGCGCCACCTTCGATGCGGATTCCGGTAGGTTCCTCTGGACGCCCTCTCCCAACCAGGCCGGCGATTCCAAGCTCACTTTCGCCGCCTCCAACTCCGCCGGCGTGGCCGCCCCCGGCTCTGTCCCGGTCACGATCGATTCCGGCTTGCCGCTCATCTCCAAGCCCGAACTGACCGCCTGCGCCCCCGGCGCCGTGGCCTCCATCCAGGGCCGCTGGCTCACCTCCGACGACGCAGCCGATTCCGATCCTTCCGGAGCCTCGCTCCAACTCGCCGGCTCGCTCGTCCGCATCAACGGTTCCGCTGTGCCGGTTCTCTCGGCCAGCTCCACCCGTCTCACCTTCCTCTGCCCCTCGGCCGACCCGGGCGCTCAGCTCGATGTCACCGTCGAAACGGAAAGCGGCGACTCCACCTCCCTGCATACGACAATGCTCGAGGCCAATCCCGTCCTCCTGCCGGCGCCTGACTCGAACCCCTCGGCCGAACAGCCCGAAGGTTTCATCTCCTTCTCCGACTCCGACCGCCTGGCCATCGTTCGCGATGCCCGCCAGCTCGGCGAGCCCGCTCTGCCCGGTGACCTCGTCTCCATTCGCGCCACCGGCCTTGGCCTCAACGCCGATACCCCGGGCGCTGTCAGCGTCACCATCGGCGGTATCGACGCGGCCATCCAATCCGTCACCGCGGATCCCAATGCCGCCGGCGTCTACCTCGTTCAAGTCCGAGTCCCCGAAGCTGCGGCTGCCGGCTTGGACATCCCTGTCGAACTCAATCTGCGCTCGCAGGCAGGAACCAAACTGACCAGCGCCAAGGTCACTCTGGCCATCGAGTAACCCTGGTCTCACTCACAACAACGGCGGCCCGCACCCCTCCCGGTGCGGGCCGCTTCTTTTTTTGCCCCGGCCGCCCCGCCGGAACCAACTCTCTGGCATACTCATTGTGTACTACTTGACACACTTTATTCGCGAAAACGCGTGTCAGGTAAAACTTTCCTGTCTCAAACTGACACACAAAAAGTACCGGTACTTTTTACCGCGAAGTCCTAATTTTGCTTAAGTATCGCCTTGTAAACAAAATAGATATTTTTTGGCATTAAAATTGCTTCGGTGTTGCTTCTGCTTTCGTTTCCAGAGATCCGCAGCATTACTACAACACCATGTCTCAATCGCCACACCTCCACCGTAACGATGGCGGCTCGGCTCCAGAGCCGGTTTCGCGGACCAAGAAACCCATCACCGTCCTGGTCGCTGAAGATCTGGCTTTCCACCAGATCCTGGTGAGGAGGGTCTTGGAGCGGCTTGGCTATCAGGTCGCTATCGCCAACGACGGTCTGGATGTCGTTCGGCAGTGGCAGGCATCACCGGAAACCTACGACGTCATTCTCATGGACATCCAGTTACCCCATATGGATGGTCTTGAGGCAACTCGCCGCATCCGGTTGCTGGAGGGCCCTACCCCCCGGCCGATTCCTATCGTGGCTTACTCCACTCAATCCTGGATAACGGACAAGTATCTCTGTCTCTCCGCGGGCATGAACGACTATGTCTCCAAACCGTCCAAACCTCATATCCTCAATCAAGCCCTTGAACGGGCTGTGGCTGCGCGAATGTAATACAAGGCTCGGGAATCACTTGTCCCTCGTGCATTTCTCCGTTCCACTCGTGGCGATGGCCGTACCAATAGCTAGCCCCCCTCTCTGTTGGCGTTTGACTCTCCCGCGTTTCTAAGCAAAAACATCCGACTCGACCTCTTTAGCCATGCCGAAGGACATGGTGCATAGTACACGGCCACTCCGCCGAAGGTACTTGGATCTTGAACAAATGAAACAGCTTCAGCAACAACGGTTCCTCCTCCCGCTCGCACTGCTGCTTACGTCTTTCTATCAACCGTTGAGCCAGCCCGCCTTCGCCAGTACCCCCCAGGTTTCCCTCTCGCTCGGGTCCATCACCTCTTCCGCCGGTGCCACCGTCAACGTTGGCCTGACCCTCAACAGCGCGACAACCCTGCCCGCCGCCCTGCAGTGGACCTTCTCCTACTCGACAGCCGACTTCTCCGCCATCCAGGTGACGGCAAGTACTTCCGCCGCCGGCGCCGGCAAGTCCCTCTACTGCTCCGGCGCCAGCGGCACCTACACCTGTCTGTTGGTTGGTGCGAATTCCTCTGCAATCCCGGTCGGGACGGTAGCCAATGTCAGCCTGACACTCACAAACGCGGCCACCCTCACCCGTCTGGTGAGCGCGCCCCAAGTCATGGCCTCCTCCCCCACGGGTGATTTCCTGACCGCCCTCATCACGGACGGCACCATTTCTCTCCCGGCTTCTGCCCCGGTTACCGTATCGTCGCTGACCTGCTCGCTTCTATCGATCCTCTCCGGCGGCTCCGCCACCTGCACCGTCACCCTCTCCGCCGCCGCGCCCACCGGAGGTCAGCTCGTTACCCTCTCCGACAACAGCACCTCTCTCACGACGCCTGCTTCCGTCACCGTGCCCGCCGGCGCCACCACCGCCACCTTCTCTGTCTCGGCAACCTCCATCCTCACCAACCTCCTGGCCATCATTACCGCTACCGTCAACGGCGCTTCTAAAACCGCTTCTCTTACGCTGACTCCTCTGCCTGTCCCCAGTTCCCTTTCCTGCCTGCCCTCTTCCATTACCTCCGGCGGATCCTCTTCCTGTACCGTCACTCTTTCCACCTCGGCGCCCGCCGGGGGACAGTCGGTGGCTCTCTCCGACAACAGCGCCGCTCTCACCGTACCGGCCTCCGTCACCATCGCCACCGGTGCCACCTCCGCCACCTTCTCCGCCACCGCATCCTCCGTCACTGCCAGCACGCCTGTCGTGGTTACGGCCACCGCCAATGGAACCTCCCAAACCGCCGCGGTGACGGTGAATGCCCTGCCCGTCCCCAGCACTCTCTCCTGCTTGCCGGCGTCCATTACTTCCGGCGGCTCCGCTTCCTGCACCGTCACCCTCTCGGTCGCCGCGCCAACTGGTGGTCAGCTCGTAGCCATCTCCGACAACAGCGCCGCCCTCACCGTGCCGGCCTCCGTCACCGTCGCCGCCGGATCCGCTTCCGCCACGTTCTCCGCCACCGCCGCCTCCGTCACCACCAGCACCCCGGTTGTCGTCACCGCCACAGCCAACGGCACCTCCAAGACTGCGTCTGTCACGGTCGCCGCCCTGCCCGTGCCCAGCACTCTCTCCTGCTTGCCGGCGTCCATTACTTCCGGCGGCTCCGCTTCCTGTACCGTCACCCTCTCGGCCGCCGCGCCAACCGGCGGTCAGTTGGTAGCCATCTCCGACAACAACGCCGCCCTCACCGTGCCGGCCTCCGTCACCGTCGCCGCCGGATCCACCTCCGCGGTCTTCTCCGCGACTGCCGCCTCCGTCACCGCCAACACAACCGTTGTCGTCACCGCGGCCGCCAATGGCACCTCCAGGACCGCCTCTGTCACGGTGACCGCCCTGCCCGTACCCGGCACACTTTCCTGCGCGCCCGCTTCCATCACCTCCGGCGGAGCCTCTTCCTGCACCGTGACTCTTTCCGCCGCCGCCCCGGCCGGCGGTCAGTTGGTGGCGCTCTCCGACAACAACGCCGCCCTCACCATCCCGTCCTCTGTCACCGTCGCCGCCGGATCCACCTCCGCGGTCTTCTCCGCCACCGCCGCCTCCGTCACCTCCAACACGGTGGTCACCCTCACGGCCGCGGCCAACGGCACCTCCAGGACCGCCACTGTCACAGTGACCGCTCCGCTCATTCCAAGTACACTTTCCTGCTCACCGGCCTCCCTCACCTCCGGCGGTTCCTCCACCTGTACGGTCACTCTCTCCATCGCAGCCCCCTCGGGCGGCCAGTGGGTGACCCTCTCCGATAACAGCGCCGCTCTCACGACACCGGCCTCCGTCAGAGTTCCTTCCGGAACCACTTCCGCTACTTTCTCTGTCACCGCCTCTTCCGTCACCATCAACACCGCGGTGGTCGTCACCGCGACAGCCAGCGGCACTTCCAAGACAGCTTCTCTCACAGTGGCGCCACTCCCCGTGCCCGGCACGCTCTCGTGCTCACCTGCATCGATCACCTCCGGCAGCTCCGCTTCCTGCAGCGTCACCCTCTCCCTCGCGGCCCCCACCGGTGGTCAGGTGGTGACTCTCTCCGATAACAACGCCGCGCTCACCACACCCGCCTCCGTCACCGTTGCTTCCGGCGCGACCTCCGCTACCTTCTCCGTCACCGCCGCTTCCGTCGCCATCAACACGGCTGTTGTCGTCACCGCCACAGCCAACGGAACATCCAGGACGGCTTCTCTCACGGTGGCGCCGCTCCCCGTGCCCGGAACACTCTCGTGCTCGCCCGCTTCCATCACCCCCGGCAGTTCCGCCTCGTGTACCGTCACTCTCTCCGTCGCCGCAGCCACCGGCGGACAGGTTGTGGCGCTCGTCGATGACAACAACGCCCTCACCACTCCTGCCTCCGTCACCGTCGCCGCCGGAGCTACTTCGGCCTCCTTCTCCGTCACCGCCGTCTCCGTCACCGCCAATACAAAGGTTGTGATTACCGCGACAGCCAACGGAACGTCCAAGACCTCCTCCGTCACGGTCACCGCCCTGCCGGTCCCCAGCACCCTTTCGTGCCTGCCCGCTTCCATCGCACCCGGCAGTTCCGCCTCGTGTACCGTCACTCTCTCCACCGCCGCGGGCACCGGTGGCCAGGTTGTGACCCTCGTCGACGACAACAACGCCCTCACCACTCCTGCCTCCGTCACCGTCGCCGCCGGAGCTACTTCGGCCACCTTCTCCGTCACCGCCGTCTCCGCCACCGTCAATACGAAGGTCGTGATCACCGCGGCCGCCAACGGAACATCCAAGACCTCCTCTGTCACCGTCACCGCCCTACCAGTGCCCAGCACCCTCTCGTGCTCGCCCTCATCCATCGCCTCCGGCGGCTCTGCTTCCTGCACCGTCACTCTCTCCTCCGCCGCCCCGGCCAGCGGCCAGGTGGTGACCCTCTCCGACAACAGCGCCGCCCTCACCACGCCCGCTTCCGTCAAGGTCACCACCGGCGCAACCTCCGCGACCTTCTCTGTCACGGCCTCCTCGGTCAGCGCCAACGCGCCGGTTGTTGTCACAGCCACCGCCAACGGCGCCTCGAAAACAGCCTCGATCACCGTGACCGGATTGGCCGTGCCCACCATCCTCTCCTGCCTGCCCGCATCCATCCCTGCCGGCGGCGCCGCCTCCTGCACCGTCACTCTTTCCGTTGCCGCGCCCGCAGCCGGACAGGTCGTGACCCTCACCTCCAGCAATGCGGCACTCACCCTCCCGGCCACCATCACGGTCCCAGCGGATGCAACCACGGCCGCTTTCGCCGTCTCCACTTCCTCTGTCACCACCAGCACGCCCGTCACCGTCACCGCCAGCGCCAACGGCACGGCCAAGACTGCTTCGCTCACCATCACCCCGCAGACCCAGATCACCGAGATCAGCGACGTGAGTTGTACGGCCTCCATCGTCTCCGCCGGTGGTTCTTCCGTCTGCACCGTCGTTCTGTCGACACCCGCCAAGAGCGGAGGTCAGGCGATTGCCGTCACTGTCAGCAACAGCATCCTCTCTGTCCCCGCCTGGATCATCGTCGCCGCCGGAACTTCCACGGTGGACTTCACCGCGTCGGTCAGCGCCAACATAAGCCAGCAGAGTCAGAATCTGCCCATCTTGCTCACGGCAGCCATCGGTGCGAATACCAAAACCGCCACCATTACCATCGTTCCCAACCTGAGCATCAGTTCACTCACCTGCCCCTCGTTCTCTATCTCCTCTGGCGGACGCGCCACCTGCACGGTCTCCCTCACTGGCCCATCACCCGCCGGCGGCAAGACCGTTACTCTCTCCGACAACAGTGCACTGCTCACCACGCCGGCTTCGGTTTCCGTTACCACCGGAGCCACCTCCGCCTCCTTCAGCCTCACCGCGGGCACCGTCACCTCCAGGCAGACCGCCGTGGTGACGGCAACTCTCAACGGCACGTCTCAATCCGTGACTCTTTCCCTCCAGCCGGTCTCCAGCAGCACCTGCCCCTGCTCCGTTTGGACTTCCTCCGCCACGCCGTCCATCGTCACTTCCACCGATACGGTCACCATCGAACTCGGTATGAAGTTCCGCAGCAGAGTGCCCGGCTACGTCATCGGCGTGCGTTTCTACAAGGGACTCAACAACACAGGCGCCCATACCGGCCGGCTGTGGTCGAAGAACGGTTCACTGCTCGCCTCGGTGACATTCAACGGCGAAACGGCATCCGGATGGCAGCAGGCGAATTTCGCCAGCCCGGTCGCGATCGCCGCAAACACCACCTACGTGATCTCCTACCAGGCGCCCAAGGGAGCCTACTCCGTCACCCCCAGCTACTTCACTACCTCCGGCATTGAAAGCGGGCCCCTCTACGCACTCAAGAGCGGCGACGACGGCAAGAACGGCGGCTATATCTATACCTCCGGAGCCTTCCCCACGAATGCCTTCTTCGACAGCAACTACTGGGTGGATGTCGTCTTCAACACCGTTCCATCCACCGCGGCCGGCACCATCTCACTCACCAGTGAACAGACCCCGCTGACCTCTTCGTCCAAAGCCCCGGCTTCCCTCAGCACCATGACGGCCGGCCCGGGTCTCCTGAACTCCCACTCCGACGCCCGTCTCGCCTGTGCGCCGAAACTGGTCGCCGCCGGCGATTCCTTCCTCTGCCAGTTGAATCTCGACGATTCCTACTCCGGCCTCGAGTCCATTCCGGTCTCGGCCTCCACCTCCGACGTCCGTCTGCCGGCCTCCCTCTCCGCCCGCACCGGCCAGCGCACAGTCTCCTTCCGCGGCGTCGTCGATCCCAGCGCCGCTCAGTCGTCCGTCCACATCACGGCCGGCGACAGCTTCTCTCTCGCTTCCGACGAAATTTCCATCGCGCCGGCCGCCACCCCCGTGATCAGCCTCCCGGACCGCCAGTTCGTCAAACTCGGCGACCCCATCGGCTTCACAGTCTCCGCTCAGGACGGCTCCGGCCTCCCCGTGGCGCTCTCATCCGCCGGACTCCCGGATGGCGCCTCCTTCCTCTCCGACTCCGGCCAGTTCCTCTGGACCCCGGCGCCCAACCAGACCGGCGACTCCACTCTCTCCTTTACCGCCTCCAACTCCGCCGGCGTCACCATCCCCGGCTCGGTCTCCGTCACCGTCGACTCCGGGTTGCCCGTCATCGCCAAACCGGAACTCACCGCCTGCTCCCCTGGCGCCATCGCCTCCATCCAGGGCCGCTGGCTCACTGCCGGCGAAGCGGCCGACTCCGATCCCTCCGGTGCCTCGCTTCAACTCAGCGGCTCTCTCGTTCGCATCAATGGCTCCGCTGTCCCGCTTCTCTCAGCCAGCCCCACGCGACTGACCTTCCTCTGCCCCTCGGCCGACCCGGGCGCTCAACTCGACATCGCGGTCGAAACCGAGAACGGAGATACAGCCTCGCTCCAGACCACCATGCTCGAGGCCAACCCCGTCCTCCTCCCGGTACCCGGCGCTGATCCCTCCGCCGAACAACCCGAAGGCTTCATCTCTTTCCCTGATTCCGACCGCCTGGCCATCGTGCGCGATGCCCGCCAGCTTGGTGAGCCCGCTCTGGCCAGCGACCTGATCGCCATCCGCGCCACCGGCCTCGGACCCATCCCCGATACGCCCGGCGCTCTCACAGTCACCATCGGCGGCATCGACGCCGCCATCCAAACCGTCACTCCCGATCCCAATGCCGCCGGAGTCTACCTTGTTGTTGTCCGTGTTCCCGATGCCGCCGCTGCCGGCTTCGACGTGGCGGTCCAGCTCACCCTGCACCCGGCCGCCGGCGATCCTCAAACCAGCAACACGGTGACGCTCGCCATCGAATAACTTCTCTGTTTGGTACTACCCTATGCGGCCCGCGCCATCCGGTTCGGGCCGCGATTTTCATGGGAGTCACCATGCCCCTGCCGGCCACAAAACCGCAACGAACCCCGACCGTCAGGGAGGGGTCCCCGCACCCCACGAACCGCGCACGTCAGGGTCTGTGAAAAAATCCCACTTCGCGAAAACGGGCAAAAATGCACGCGAGGATGGCATCGCCAGAGGCTCTAGGAGCGATCGCAGCGGATCGCCGAATGGTTTACGTACCCCCCAGCGGGGGCGCTGGTTGCGCGTCTTTGATTTTTTCACAGACCCGTCAGTAAGCGGGCACCCGTCTCCGCCGCATCTTCAACGGAGTCCCCATGGCCCTGCGGGCCGCAAAAGTGGATGAAAGCCCCATCGGGCCGGCCGTATGGTAAGGCGGACCCCCTGGTCTGCGGTCGACCCCCAGGTCGACCACGCGGAGCCGCATAGTCACCCGCTGGCCCTGACTTTCAACGGAGGGGTCCCCGAGCCTCACGAACCGCGCACGTCAGTAAGCGGGCACCCGTCTCCGCCGCGTCTTCAACGGAGAGGCGATTGACCATCACCCTGTGGTTTTGACCTAAACCCCATGGGTCAAGACAGAACACCCAGAGCGTCTCCTCGCGATATCATTGCACACGCCCGGAGCGATTCAGCAGGACCCGTCCCAAACCGGCAAAACAGTCGATCGGGGCCCGCCGCCCACCAGCAGCGAGGCGCTGGAGTCCACACCGGAAATCCGGCTGCCCTGCCCCACCGCAGCCGAATTCGCTTCAGCCGCCCGTCACCGAGACGGTCGTCTTGTGCACATAGAACACGCCCCGTCCGGTCCGCACCACCCAGCGCCGGTCGAACCCCTGTTGCGCCGCCAGAATCGCCGGGCCGCTCCACACCCGGTACAGCGTGGCAATGTTACGCCGCACATCGGCTTCCCGCTCGACCGCGATAAATCCCTTCTCAACCAGCCTGGGCAGCAGTTCACGAACGGTTTTAATGTTCAGCTTCAGCTGGCTGGAGATCCGCTGCAGGCTGAAGTGCACCAGGCGGTAACCCTCATCCCCGTCGCCGCCGGAGGTCCACAGCAACTCGTATACCCGCTGCTCCGCCACGGAGAGGGCGTCCTCCGCCCGCTGAATCGGCCGGACCCGGGAACCCTCGAAAAAGGCGCCCAGATGTTCCGCCCTCCAGAGCGTATGATCTTCTTTCAACTCCGGAGCCCCAGCTCGGGTTAAACCAGAAACCACGGGGTCTGGCACAAACCCCATGGGTTCTGCCTCAACCCCTCCCTCCTCGGTGGCTACGACGGACTCCACCCCAGACGGGGCTACTCCAATACCCATGGGTTTTGACGTAAACCCCATGCCATCCGAACCGGCGGGCTCCTGCTGCGTGGCAGCCCCCTGCACCGGAGCCTCCCCAAAGTCCGTGTTCAGGAACGAGAGATTGACCTTCGTGATCGGGCTTTGCAGGATGTCCTGGATGGAAGCTTCCAGGTCCTCTTCAGGCAACCTGCGGCGCTTGTTCTTCGCTGTCATTGCCTGTCTCCTGCCGGATCCCGTACAGCGCCAGCAACTGGTTGGCCACCGCCTTGTAGTCCTCCAGGCACTTTGCCTTAGGATCGACATTGGCGATGAACTGCCTCAGACGGATCGCTTTCGCCACCGTGGAATCAGTGCGAATGCTGGGCAGCACCGCTACCTTGTAGTTCTGGCTGATCAGCTCGATCATCTTCATCACCATCTCAGTGTTCTGGTAGCGGTGGTCGACAATCGTCGGCAGCAGGCCCACACAGCGGCAGTTCTTCTTCAACTGCACTTCCAGTTGATAGGCCGTGTTGAAGAACGCCGTCGCACCCGTCACGCTCAACGCGTCCATCGAAATCGGCACGACATAGTCGGTCGTATAGACCAGGGCGCAGATCTGCATCAGGCTCAGGGAGGGGCCGATGTCCACAATCACCGCGTCGTAGTGATCCTCCACCGGTTGGAAGATGTTCTCAAAGATCCTCTCCCGCCCGATCGTGCCAATCGCCCGCTGCTCCGCCTCCAGCGTGTCCCGGTTGCTGCACAACACATCCAGGTTCTCCAGCGGCTGCACCACACAGTCCGACAGCCGGCGCTTGTTCCAGAGAAAGTCGTTCAGGTACAGCTCTGGCTTCACACGCAGGATGCTCCCGATGGACCCCTGCGGATCCGCATCCACCAGCAGCGTTCGGAGGCCCCGCTCGGCAAAAAGCCGGGCCAGTGTGAGCGCGGTGGTGGTCTTGCCCACACCACCTCGCTGGTTGCCGACCGTCAGACGGATCATCGGGAAAGCTCCTCCTGGAGTCTCTGAATCTCATAGGGAGACCACTGGCGATAGTTGTTGTCCGGGTTCCGGGCGGGCTCCGTGACGCGGCCGTCCTTCAACATGCGATACAGCGTCTTCGGAGTCACACCGAGAATCCGCGCTACCTGCGTCGTCGTCAGCGTGCTATCGAGCCGTTTCTTCGCCATGACACCCCACCGCAGCGCTGCGGCCTCTTTCCATCACTAATCTTGTAGTAGTTAGCCAAACCCTGGACAAAATCGAGAAATCTCCCCTGTGGCCATGCTCAGCTTCCCATAGGACGGTAACCTTAGTCAATGAATCGTAATCTTCAGACGAGGCCAACTCCAGCCACTCTGGTTTGGCATAGAACCCAGAGGTCCAATGCCAACCCCCATGGGGTTTGGTGTAGATCCGTGGAAATTCCCGTATGCCCTTCAAAATAGGTCTATCCCGCCGCAGTTCGCCAGCTCGCCAGGGCCCGGAGCCCGGGAAATCCCCCCAAGAGCTTGCGCCCGCCGGGTTTGCGGGGAAGATAGCCCACGAAACCCGGTGTAGTTCCGTGGAAGAATTCCATGGCCGGATCCACTCCAGCTCCGTCGCCTAGTGTAGTTCCGTGGAAGGAATCGGCCTCAGTGGTGTAGTTCCGTGGCAAACTTAGCGGGTCGCCTTAGGCCTTCCTAGGGCTTATGCCTGCCTGGAACGGATCTTGAGGCCTCAATATTCGTACGCCTCAATCCGGAATGCCTTCCAAGCCCTTCCTGACGGTGCAGTTTCGTGGAAAAAGAGTGTAGTTGAAAGGAACTATCGTGCGGGTCCGTGGAAATCGCAGTGTAGCTGTGTGGAAGAAGCGGTGAAGGCCTGTGGAAGCCATGGTGTAGGTTCGTGGAAACAAGTTCGCGTTAAAGCGTTTAAAACCAACCTCGTACACAATGTCTAAGCCTTCAGAGAGTTGATCTAAGCTAAGCTACAACAATCATCGGCCTCGGTGGATCGTACATGGCGAAGGACAAAACAGGACAGCAAGGCACCCTTGATGGTGTTGTTGTCATAGAAGAAAGCCCGGCAGACCTCGTCCGCGTCGAGAAGAGCCTGCATTCGGTGGGCTTCTTTGCCTCCACCGCCAATAAAGAGATCTCCCGCTCTGTCGTCCAGGTGATCCGCCGGCCCGACGGGCAGCGCATCCACGCTAAGGCTGTCATTGAAGGCATTCCCAGCCTCGGCCTGCCCACAACAGCCGACCGCGACAAGTACATGGCCTTCATGAAAATCGCGCTCGATCAGCGCGACGATCAGGGCCAACTGGCGAATCCGGTCCGCTTTGCCGGCGCCGACCTCATCAAACTGCTGCGGCTCTGCAAGGGCGGCTTTCACTACGACGAGATCAATGATTGGTGCAAACGGATGGTCGCCACTACCATCCTCTCGGAGTCGTCCATCTTTCTCGCCGACCGGCGCCAGTATGCCAGTGATACCTTCCACGTCTTTGACCGTGTCGTCCTCTTTGGCGAGGAACTGAACGACGGACGCCGGGCGGATTACTACGAGGTGTTCCTCTCCCACTGGCAGCTGACCAACTTCAACCAGGGCTATCTCCTGCCCCTCGACTTCAACGCCTACCTGCGTCTGCATCGGGATATCGCAAAGGCCCTGTTCGGGCACCTCAGCATCTGGTTCTACGCCAGCAAAGGCATGCCGGTGGAGAAGAAATACCAGGATCTCTGCCAGTTGCTCCACATTCGCGCCTATCCGCACCTGTCCAAGGCCCGGGCGGTGCTGCAGCCGTCCATGGAGGAACTGGTCCACATCGGCTATCTGTCCAGTTGGGACCTGATTCGAACTACCCGCGGCAGCGACTTCAAGCTGGTGCTCTCGCCCGGCAACCGCCTGCTCTCCCTGCCCAACTTCCACGCTGTCGTCAATCCGGAGGCGCGGGCCGCTCTGGAAGCCAGCCTGCCGAAGTGGGTACCGGAACTCGTGGCTCGCGGAGTCACCGAACGCAAGGCCCGCCAACTGGCTCTGGATATTCCCGATACACAACCTGTTTTCAAACAGTTGGAATACGTGGATCACCTCATCCGCAGCGACCAGCGCGGCAAGTGGCACAATCCGGCCGGCCTCTACATCTGGGCGATCGAAAACAACATCGGTGTACCTCAGCACTTCGATTCCGCGGCCGGCGGGTCAGCCAGGGCCAGCGCCGATGCCGACAGCTACACGGCACGGCTCGAATACGACTGTTATTGCGATCAGCAGGTCAGCGCCAAACAGGAGGAACTCTATCCAGGCGAGCGTTCGGAAGAGACGCTGGGCGCTAAGTTGAAGCAAATCCGGCGGGAACAGCCCGATCTCTTCGGCCGGCTGTCCACCATCGGGCGTCGCAATCTGGCCGAATCGATGCTCCGCGCCGAGGTCCGGGAAGGGCTCAGCCTGCCGGGCTTCGAACAGTGGCAGAAGCTCAACCCGCAGCGGAGCATCTTCTAAACGTCCCGGTTCCAGAACCGGTGCGCCGTAAAAACTGATCCAGAAGGTTGATTCCCTGAAACGATGAGCTGCGTCGAATCACCATAGGGAAGATGGCCATGAGATCCCGGAAGTTCCTGATGAGATGAGCTGGAGCCCGTTCCCGGAAGCGGGTTCTGTCTTGAATTTGAATCTGAAATCGTGGATTGTACGTATATACAGAAAATAAGTAACAGTCGTTATCGACATCGGTCATTTTTGTCGCTTGTTTGAATGGAGGAGTTCGAAAAATGGGAAGTACTGCCGCCTATGTCAGTACAGGTGTGCTCACAGGAACGTCGGATCGGAGGATCTCGAACCGTTACCCGCTGGAGTGCCCTGTCGTAACCCGCCACTACACAAAACAAACGCTGCAATGGGAAAGTGGACGTGGCACAACGGTCAACATGAGCAGCAGGGGGTTGCTACTCAAGACCAATCAGGCATTTAAGCCCGGTCAGCGGGTCGAAGCCAGCATTGCCTGGCCCATCCTGCTGAATCAGCGCTGTTCGTTGAAAATGAATGTCTTTGGACGTGTCGTGCGGGTGGAGGACGGCCTGACGGCCATCGAGATCCTCAAGTACCAGTTCAAGACCGCGGGCCTCGCAGCTCGCGCTTAGCACGCCCAGGACAGACCTGTTCCGATCGATCCGCTGTGTGTGCCCAAGGGGCTTCCTCCTGGGCACACGTTCGGACCATACTCCTCTTCCGCGCCCCGCTCCTCCCTTCCCTGCCGCTCGTCTCACCAGACAACCACCTTCGCCCTGCCCTTGCGACGGAATGCAGCGTCATGCGATAGCGATACAATAGCTCACCAAGTGGCATCTTGAGACTTTTTTTTCTTGAATTGGCGCGGTCGGTGCCCTATGCTGGCAGCAGAAGCACCGCATGGCGTATCAGAAGGTCCCTCGTCCACCCAATGCACTACCGGATGAGCTTGCCTGGAAACAACTTGGGCTCAGCCGCGCCACCTTCTTCCGCAAGTTGAAGGACGGCACCCTCACCGCGCCCGTTCAACGCGAAGGGACCGAGCGCCGCTGGTGGACCCCTTCCGATATCGACCTCGCTTTGCAGGAACTCTCACAAGTGCCCCGCCCCACGCCCAGGAGGCCTAGACGTAAGCTATGATTCGACTTGTTGTCAGCAACCAGCGCGGCGGTGTCGCCAAAACGACCAGCGCCGTCACCCTGGCCCGCTGCTTTGCCGATCGGAATCTCAAGACCCTACTCATCGATACGGATTCCCAGGGGTCGGTATCGACCATCCTTGGCCTCCGGCCCGAGTTCACTCTTCACGACTATCTGATTCGACAGGTCTTATTCTCCGAGTGCGTCGTCCAGGCCCACGAGAATCTGGACGTGCTCTGCAGCGATCGCAAGACCCAGGCCGCCGAGGACATCATCAGCGGCCAGACGCTGCGGGAACTCTATTTCGAGCAGGTATTTGGCGACAGCGGCGTGGATCGCGCCTACGACGCCGTCGTCATTGACGTGGCGCCGTCGCTCACCCTGTTTCAGACCTGCGCCATGCTCTATACCAAACATGTGCTGATTCCCGTCGCCATGGAGACGCTCAGCGTCCAGGGCGCCAGCGCCAGCATCAGTTCGGCCAATGAACTCAACAGGTTGTTCAAACGCCAGGTGGGCATCGCCTCCATCGGGTTGCTCCCCGTCATGGTGAACAACCGCCTGCAGATGACCCAAACCGTCCTCACTGCTTTGCAGGAGATGTCCGCCGAACTCCGTGTGCCGCTTCTACCCAATATCCGGACCGATACCGCCGTGGTCAAGGCGGCGAGGGCCCGCCAGTTTATCCAGGATTACGATCCGAAGTCCAAGGCCTTGGAAGACTACGAGATCGCCGCCAACATGCTCTTAAACGGTCTCTCGACTGGTGTGACGAATGGCGCAACCACCCAAGAAAAAGCCTAAGCGGCAACCCGAACCCCTGAACTGGAAAGAACTTGCAGCGGGACCGGCGCTGCGCGGCCTCACCGAGGTACTGGCCACGCCGGCCGATGCAGCCAAGGACCGCGCCGCCCGCCGCCTGGCCCTCGACCAGGGCCGCGCTGAAGGCTTCCCTGCCCCAGCCAAGGCGATGGCGATGCCGGCTTCTCCTTATCTGGAAGAAACACCCACGGAGGGATTTTCGCCTGCGGAGGCTGATTCCTACTCCGTTGGCGAATCGGCCACAGCCCCGCCCACAGGTGGAACTGCATGGGGTAGTTCCGTGGAAATCGTAACGCCCACGGTCGACGAAACCCCTGCCGTAGTGGATTCTCCGGCCGTCCCTGTAGCTCCCACCGAAGGCCAAAAGCCCACCGTGGGTGATACAACCACGCCAAAACGGGCGTCGCTGAACCGTCCAATCGAGGGCGTATCGCCCCCGGCGGGTCAAACCGCCACCGTGGGTGATACAGATTCGTTGAACCGCGCCTCTCTGACCCGGCCGATCGAAGGCGTTTCACCCCCCGCAGGTCAAACTGCCACCGTGGGAGTTTTATCGAATCGCAAGAAAGCCGACGATTCGCCTACGGTGGGTGAATCTGAGTCTATTGATTTCAATCACAATCAAGTTGCTGATTCTGAATTGCATAGTGATAATCCTACCGTGGGTGTTTCATCCTCCGTGGATGAGAACCCTGATACGAACGATTTACCCACCGAAGGGGATTTGCCTACCGTAGGTGGTGTAGTTACGTGGAAATCCCCGGCTGGCTCCGGTAGCTCTTCCGGACGAAAAGTCTCCACGGAGGGCCATTCGTCCACCGTGGGCGTTACGCAGTGGGTAGATATCCATGGCGCGACGTACGAAAGCCGCAAGGTCCAACGGGTGCAGATCGCGCAACACTGCATGACCCTGGGCGAGGAGCGCTTCTACCAGTCCGTCTGGCACGCCCGCGAAGCCGACGGGGTCCGACGGGACGGTCCGCGGTCCAAAGTATTCTCGATGGGCTACGACCGGCTGGCCAAACTCGTTCGCCTGGACGAGAAGAGCGTCCGGCAGTTGATCCCGAAACTGGTGGCGAAACGGGTGCTCGAGGTACTGGCGAGCGAGGACAGCTCGGCCCGCATCGGCCGTACTTATCGCATCTTCAATTACGACGAGATCCTCGAACGCCAGCAGGCGGAGAACATGCTCTTCGTCATCAAGAAGGGCAGGGCAGTCGAGTTCGTGTGGCCGCTGGGCGAGTCGCGACCGGGTAGATTGCCTACGGTGGGCGTTTCCTCTACGGTGGGCGTAAAATCCTCCGTGGATAATCAGGAAGTCCCTGAGCTGAAATGGGTTGCGGAACGTGGAGAGCCGGAGTCGTCACCGGTGCAGCAGGCGCTCAGCCAGTATGCAGCGGCCGATGGCGAAGCGGCACGGATGATCGCCGCCGGCGCCCGGCGCCATGCTCCGGACGCCACGACGGAAGAGATCGTGCACTTCATCCACGAGAAAGGACGCCTGGCGCGGGCAGGGAAGATGGCCAACCCCCTGGCCTACCTTCTTGTGTATGTGCCGAAGTGCTTTGCCGGCGACAGCTTCCGGCGGTTCCGCCAGGAACAACGGCAGGCCCGGCTGATGGAAGAGGCCGCGGCCCGGCAGGCAAGGGAAGACCTGGCCCAACTGAGGGCCGAATGGCAGGCCTGGCTGTCCGATCCACGCGTCCCGGAAGAAGATAAGGCCTGGGCGCGCAAGATGTTAGCGGGCAATTAGGATGTCCTGGGCGTGTCGGCCAGTGCTTCAAACCGTACCTGGTCGTTGGCGATCGCCTGCGATAGCTCAAAGAGCTTTTGCAGCAGATCCATGGATCCAGAGAACTCGATCCGCAGTTCGCCCGGTGCGAAGCGGATCCCCGGCGACAGGTCGTCGAACTGCATCCAGGAACTGGGGGTCTGCACCGGGATCTGAATGGCCCGGCTGCGGGCTTCGACCCGGGCAATCGCCAGGGTGGAGAGCAGCTTCTGTTTCCGGACAGCTTCCCGGTCGACCGCGCCGGACTTCCGCCAGCCCTCGGCCAGGGCAAGCAGACTCTCCCTGGAGACCAGGACACTGCGGCCCACCTGGTAGCCGTGGCACCTCTGCATCAGCCGGTTCGCCTGGCGGGCGGAGAGTCCTCCGAAGAGTCGCTGCACGCTGGCCCGGTCGAGGAACGGTGGGCAATCGGCGCTCCGCAGGGCGTCGAGAATCTGTGGAACTCTCTCGATCCATAAGGGTTGGTCTGGCATGGGCGGCCTTCTATAGAGACTACCATATGTGTCTGCGGTAGGGCGCATATGCGCCAGAAGTGCGTAGGAACGACGTCCGATAAATGATCATTATCGGACATCACTTCGAGTTATCATGAAGCGTGCCCCAGGACCTCGATCCGCTGCCCGCGCCCACCAGTATCGAAGCCAAGGCCTGGACCTACCTGGCGCAGGCCCGCGCCGGCAACACCCAGAAAGCCTACCGCTCGGATTGGCGCCACTTCGAAGCGTGGTGTCAGGCCCAGGGCAGGGAAGCACTGCCGGCCAGCCCGGAGACCCTGGCCCGCTACCTGACGGAAATGGCCGACACCTTCTCCACCGGCACCCTGGCCCGGCGTCTGTCCGCGCTGGCGGCCGCTCATGCCGCCGCCGGCTTTGAAAGTCCCGGCACCAGCCCGCTGGTCCGGACCCTGCTGCGCGGCATCCGCCGGACCAAGGGCGTTCGCCCGAAGGCGAAACGGCCGCTGCTGGTCAACGACCTGGAGTCGGCGCTGGAGTTGATGCCGGATTCACCGGCCGGTCTGCGCGATTCCGCCGTGCTATTGACCGGGTTTGCGGGCGCCTTCCGCCGGTCGGAACTGGTGGGGCTGAATTGGGAGGACCTGGAGTTTAGAGAAGAAGGGGCGAAGATTACCATCCGTCGGTCAAAGACGGATCAGGAGGGCGCCGGGCGGATTCTGGGCATCCCGCGCTCCGGCCGGGTGAAGTTGTGCCCGGTGCGGGCCCTGGAGCGATGGCGCGCCGTCTCCGGCTACGGGGAGGGGGCGGTATTTCGCGCCGTGGCGCCGGACGGATCGACCGGAAAGAGCCGGTTGTCGGACCGCATGGTGGCGCGCATCGTCCAGCGCTGGATGGGCCGGGCGGGCCGCGAAGCGGACTCCTACGGCGCGCACAGTTTGCGGTCCGGACTGGCGACGGAGGCAGCCCGCGGGGGCGCCTCCGAGCGTTCGATCATGCGTCAGACCGGACACCGCAGTACAGTCATGGTGCGGCGCTACATCCAGGAAGCCACGGTCTTCGAGGAAAACGCCGTCTTCTCAACGGGTTTGAAGTAAACCGCCGTTAGAAGAAGCTGCTGATGGCGGCGGCCACGTACTCGATATCGCCTTCGTTCAAGCCGGAGTGCACTGGCAGCGCCAGCACTTCCCGGCAGGCGCGTTCGCTCTCGGGCAGGGAGCCTTCGGCGTAGCCCAGCGGCAGATAGCAGGGCTGGCGGTGCAGCGAGATAGGGTAGTAGATCTCGGTCCCGATGCCGGCGGCCGTCAGGTGCGCCTTCAGTTCGTCGCGCCGGGGCGAACGGATGACGAACTGGTTCCAGACGTGATTCGTCTGCCAGGAGGCAGGCTGCGGCAGGGTGATGGGCAAGCCGGCGGTACCGAGGATCTCCTGGTAGCGGGCGGCGTTGCGCTGGCGGGCACTGGTCCATTCCGCCAGGTGGCGCAGTTTGACGCGCAGAATGGCGGCCTGCAGGGTATCCAGGCGCGAATTGAAGCCGATCCACTCGTGCTTGTACTTTTCGCGGCAGCCATGGACGCGCAGGGCAGCCAGCAGCCCGGCCAGTTCCTTGCTGGTGGTGGTCACCATGCCGGCGTCGCCAAAGGCGCCGAGGTTCTTGCTGGGGAAGAAGCTGAGGGTGGCCATGTGGCCTAAGCCGAAGCAGGGCTTGCCTTTATAGAACGCCCCCACGGACTGCGCGCCATCCTCGATCACGCTCCAGCCATGGCGGGCGGCGGTGGCGAGGATGGGATCCATGTCGGCGGCACCGCCGAACAGGTGTACCGGGATCACGGCCTTGAGACGTGGATGGCGACTGGCGGCCTCCTCCAGCGCGGCCGGGTCCAGATTGAACGTCACCGGGTCGATATCGAGAAACACCGGCGTGGCGCCCACCCGGGAAACTGCTCCGGCGGTGGCAAAGAAGGTGAAGGACGGCACGGCTACTTCGTCGCCAGGGCCCACTCCGGCCGCCATCAGCGCCAGGACCAAGGCATCGCTGCCGTTGGCGCAGCCGATGGCGTGGGGTACACCCAGCCAGGCGGCCATGTCCTGTTCGAAGGCCTTTGCGTCGGCGCCGAGGATGTAATGCTGCGACCGCATGACGGCCGCGATGGCGGCGTCGATTTCGGCCTGGAGCGGTTCATTCTGGGGGCGCAGGTCCAGCAGCGGCACTTTGCGTGTGCCCTGTCCGGTGTTCGTGGTCGTCATAGGATTACGGTGCCCGGTGGCCGGGAAACCCCTTCAACCTAGCACAGGCCCCGGGGGCTCCGGCGGCGGCATCTTCTTGACGACACGGGCCGGATTGCCCATGGCAATGCTGTAAGGCGGGACGTCGGAGATCACGACGCTGTTGACGCCGACGATGGCGAATTCGCCGATGGTGACGCCCTTCATGATGGAGCTGCCGCGACCGATCCAGGCATGGCGGCCGATCCGCACGGGCAGCACCTCCTCCGGTGCCACCGGTTCTTTCCGCAGCCGGGCGGCGATGTCCAGCGGATGGCCGTCGTTGTCGGTGACATAGCAGCCTGCGGCCAGCGCCGCGCCCTCTTCGATCTCGATTCGTTTGGCCACCTGCATGGTCACCTGGTGGCCGACGAACACCTTATTGCCGAGAATGATCTCGGGATCCTCAAAGGTGCGCCCGGCGCGGACCGAGAAATGGCCGGAGATGTTCACGTCGTCGCCGAGGATCAGCTTCACCTTGCCGGAAATGTGCGGAACCTGTTCCAGGTAGAGGCGGCGGCCCACCTGGGCGCACTGGCTCTTGAACAGGGGGATGCGGTAGGCCACGGACAGCAGCCGCCGACCCACCTCGGGCGCCATCATGCGGAAGTGGTAGAGCAGGCTCCACAGCGGGCGGGTGAAGCGCGGCATGGGCACTTCCGTGATCGCCAGCGCCAGAATCAGCTTCTTCAGGCGGGCATAGAAGGGCGTTTCCGCCTTGCGGACCTTCAACAGGAAACCGGACAGACCACTGGCCACGGCTCAACCTGCCTTTTCCGTCAGACGCTGGGCCAAAGCGCCGCGGTCCACTTTACCGTTGGCGTTCAGGGGCATCTCCTCGACGAAATGGATGGCCGACGGCACCATGTAGTCGGCGACCGAGGCGCGGCAGGCGTCCTTCAGGGCGTTCAGGTCCAGTCCGGAGCCGGACACGAAAGCGACAATGCCCTGGGCTGTGCCCTCCACGATGGGCCAACCCATGGCCACGGCCTGCACGACGCGGGCGTCCTTTTGCAGGGCGGCTTCGATCTCGCCCAGTTCGACGCGGAAGCCCAGCACTTTCACCTGGTGATCGGTGCGGCCCAGGCAGGCGTATTCGCCGTTTTCCAACTGGATGGCGCGGTCGCCGGTACGGTAGTAGCGCTCCCCGGGGATGGGTCCGTTTGGCAGAGTGACGAAGCGTTCCGCCGTCTTAGTGGGATCGTTCCAGTAGCCGGGCGAAGTCTGCGGACCGCACAGGCACAGTTCGCCGTCGGAACCGGGCGGGACCGTCTGAAGCTGGTCGTCCAGCAGGACGGCGGTGAGTCCGGGGAAGGGCGCGCCGATGGAGACCATGTCGTTGACGCACAAGGCCGGCGAGTGGGCCGGATCCCAGCGGTGGACGCAGCAGGCGATGGTGAGCTCGGTGGGGCCGTAGAGGTTCTCGACGATGGAGTTGGGCGCGGCGGCCTGCCAGGCTTCGGCGCTGGCGCGGGGCAGCGGTTCGCCGCAGAACAGGCTCCAGCGGAGCTCGGGGAAGGCGTCGGGCAGCAGCGTGTTGCGCTTCCGCATCTGGGCGACGATGCTGGGCACGGAGAACCAGACGGTGAGGCGGTTGCGCTGGATGAAGCGGGCCGGCGCCAGCAATTCGATGGACGACATGGCGACGAGACAGGCGCCATTTTCCCAGCACAGGAACTGGTCGTGCACGGACAGGTCAAATGTCTGGTCGAAGGTCTGGGAGAAGCGATCGTCCGGCGTAATGCCGTAGCGGCCGGAGGCCCAGTCGAGGTAGGCGCGGACGTTGCCCTGAGTGATGGGGACGCCCTTGGGCAGACCGGTGCTGCCGGAGGTGAAGAGAAGGTACGCCACCTGGTCCATGGCCACCGGGGGCAGTTCGGCCAGCGGCGGGACGGAGGCGAGCAGGGCGGCGTCCTCTTCCTCGGGACGCAGGATCAGCGGCCGGACCGCGACGCCTTCCAGCACGGCCTCCAGTTGCTGGGCTCCGGTCTTGTCGCAGATGACGGCGTCGAGGCCCGCGAGTTCCAGCATGCGGCGGGTTCGTTCGGCCGGAAAGCGCGGGTTCAGCGGGACGAACGCGCCGCCGCTGTAGAGGGAGGCGATGGTGCCGGTGTAGGAGACGGCGCTGCGGGCTCCGAAGATGCCGACGCGGCGCGCCGGGCCGCCCAACCGGCTGGTGAGGAATCCGGCCCAGCGGCGGGCGGTTTCATCCAGGGCGCCGTAGCTGATCTCCTGGCCGCGCACGGAGAGCGCGGGCCGGTCCGGCTGGTGGGCGGCGACGGCGGCGAAAGTCTGCGCCAGATCTTGCCGGGAAGTCATGGCGGCGGTCAGGCTCCCTTGATCCGGCCTACGAGGCTGGAGAGGTCCTGCAGGGAGACGGCCTCGATGAAGTCCTCATCGGGCAGGGCGATGCCGAAGCGCTCTTCCAGCTCGGTGAGCAGCTGCATGGCCTGGACGGAGGGGACGCCGAGGTCGGCGTAGAGATTGGCGGTGGTGTCAAAGTCGGGGGCCAATCCGGTGATGCCGCAGACGACCTGGCGTACTTCCTCAATCATTTCCATATCGTAATTCCTCCTGGGATTTCAAAGCACATCGGCGTAGAGCGCCTCCACCGGGGCCGCTTCCGACGTCCAGAGCGTGAGATAGGCATGCAACTGGCGCGGGGCGCCGCGGAAGCCGGCGGCTTTCAGATAGGCCGGGTCCGTGTAGCCCGGCAATGGGACAGTGGCGATGGTTGCCTGGCCGGCGGCCCGGCCCAGAAACGCCTTGAGAAAAGGGCCTTTCGCCTCGTCCGCGAGACGGCCCCAGTGCACTTCGTCGAGAAAGAGGCAGCGGGTGCGGGCGGCATCGCAGACGGGCAGAATATAGCCATTCAACAGGGCTCCGCTGGCCTCGTCCCAGTGGGTGAGGGCTCCATGGCGGCCGCGGCACTGCCAGAGCGCCTCTTCCGGGCTCCACTGGCGGGCGATGGGAACCTGGGCGGCGAGAGACCCGGCCGCCGATACCAGCGCGGCAGCGGCGCCGTCCGCATTCAAAGGGGCAACGGGTTCACCGGGCTGGCTGCGCAGGAAGGCGCGCAGGTAAGGGATGGTCAGGATGCGCCGGGCGGAATAGCCGGCGGCGTGGGCCCCGGCCACGGTGGCGTGATTCGAGACGTTGCCGTCGACGCAATAGTGCAGGGCGCCGTCAAAACCGGCCTGCCGGACTCGGCGCAGGCACTCGGCCCAGACGCGGACGCCGAGACCCTGACCCTTATAGCCGGGAGCCACGGTGAAGAACGTCAGCAGCGCGTAGCGTCCCGGGCGTCCGTTCACCGACAGGGTTCGCGGGAAGGCGGCGACAAAGGCGGCGGGCCGCTCGCCGTCCATCAGAACGGGCGCCAGGCTGGGTGTCATGCCCGGGTATTCGAAGCAGGATTGCAGGAACTCGGGCGTGTAGTCCAGGCCCTGTTCGTGGTTCTCGCTCCAGGAGGAGGCGATCAGGCTGCCGAGGGCGACGGAGTCTCCGGTAAAATCCTGAAACTGAAGTGAGTTGGACTCCATGCGTAGGGGACGGATCTCCGAATTTCGGATTCAAACCAGTATAGCGTTCGAGCCTCTGTACTCAGGCCGCAACGGGCTGTCCTGTCAGCCAGTCGAGGGCGGCGTTGGCCATACCGCGCAGGCGGGCCGGAATGAGTCCGGTGATGAGGGCGAGGCGCTGGCGGTCGTCCGCGGTCAGCGCTCCGAACAGCTTGAGGCTCAGAATGAAGGCGATGGCGCCGGCGGCGATAGCCGGACCCAACGCGACCCAGGGAGACAGGGAGCGCGCCACGAGGAAAGCGGCCACATAGAGCACCACGGCGGAAGCGCCCAAGCGGCTCAGCAGGCCCCATTGCAGCCGCACGCGGTCTTTCCACAGAATGGTGCCCCACAAGCCCACGGCCGCCACCAGCTGCCCGCTGCCGTTGCCGATGGCCGCGCCGATGGGCCCCAGTTTCGGGATCAGCAGGTAGTCCAGGACGAGATTCAGCGCTCCGGCCACGCAGGTGCAGTAGATGACGTACTTCTGGCGTTCCGTGGCTTCCAGGTAGTTCTGGGCCGGCAGGAAGATCGAGGCCGGTACGGCGGCCAGGGCGGCCAGGGCCAGCACCGGGATGGCCCCGGTGTAGCGGCTGCCGTAGAGCACGGGCACCAGAGCGGGGCTGACGGCGGAGAGGCCCCAGAGCAGGGGCAGGCCCGCCAGCAGCGTGTAGCGGATGGCCAGCCGCGCCATCTGCGTCAGCCGCCCGGCGTCGCGTCCGAACTGGGCCAGAATGCTGGCGCCCACCGACACGTTGAAGACGCGTGGCAGCAGAATCGCTTTCTCGCTCAGGTTCTGAGCCAGCGAAAAGAAGGTCAGATGGCGGGGGTCCGAGCTGAGCCAGCGCAGCATGATCAGGTCAGACCGGTTCCACACCAGAATGTTCAGCAGCATCAGGAAGATGCTCTTGATGGAGAACGAACGGAGACGGACGCGCAACTCCGGGTCCAGCGGCTCTTCCGGCAGAGACGCGATCCAGCGCCGGGCCGGCACGTAGCGCATGAAGAACTCCACCCACTTGTAGAACAGCACGCCCACGCTGACGCCGGTGAGTTCCCAGCCCATCATCAGGCTCAGCCACACCGCGCCGGTGTAGATCAACTGGCTCAGGATGGTGGCCGGGACATTGGCTTTCATATTCTCGGCGGCCTGGTTGGCCTGGGCCGGAATCATGAGCATCATGCCGGGCAGGATGGTGCCGACGACGCAGTAGGTCACGATGCGGTAGGCGGGATCGCCGAACTTCATGGCCGCCATCAGGGCCAGCGCGCTGAGGCCGAGGCTGGAATAGAGCTGGGCCTTGAACGTGTACTCGAACACCGCCCGGGCCTGGCCGCCCTGCTGTTTCCCCAGAAACTCGGCGATGTACTTACGGGCCGCGGCGGGTGCGCCCAGCGAACCCAGCAGGGCGCTCATGTTGCCGATCCACACCACCAGGCTGTAATAGCCGAGCCGTTCCGGGCCGATGGCCCGCGCCAGCGGAATGGAGGTGGCCAGGGCAACGAAGACATCCAGCACCGTCTCGATGCCATACCAGAAGGAATTCCGGGCAATGGTCCTGGTATTGGAAGCGGGTGATTGCGGCATCAGGTGAAGATGGAGACTCGCCAGGGGGGCGTGGGCCAAGTGCTCATGTCATTGTGACGAATACTGGTACTCCGCCACAAGTTCTAGTCCTCCTACATCTCCCCAGCCGGCCAAGCTCAGGGTATCCTGTATATCGAGTTGCGGTGTCGGTCCACGCCTTCATCCAAACAAAACCAATATGAGCACTCAGCATTACGATTCCCTGGTCGGGAAGATTCGGAACAAAACTGCCCATGTGGGCGTTGTCGGTCTTGGCTACGTCGGTCTTCCTTTGGCAGTCGAATTCGGCAAGGTCGGTTTCACCGTCACCGGAATCGATGTATCGGAGCACAAAGTCGACCTGATTAACCAAGGCATCAGCTACATCCAGGACGTGCCCACGGAGGAAGTGGCCGCCCTGGTAAAGGCCGGCCGTCTGAAGGCCACCACGGATTTTTCAGCTGTCAAAGATCTGGACACGATCAACATCGCCGTGCCCACGCCCTTGCGCAAAACCAAGGATCCGGACATGAGCTTTGTGGTCTCGGCGTCGCAGTCCATTGCCGATCACGCCCATCCGGGGCTGCTGATCATCCTGGAGTCCACCACCTATCCGGGCACCACGGACGAGCTCATCCAGCCCATGATCGAGGAACGCGGCCTGACGGTAGGCGAGGATGTTTTCCTCTGCTTCTCGCCGGAACGCGTGGATCCGGGCAACCCCAACTTCCAGACGCACAACATTCCCAAAGTGGTGGGCGGCATTACGGCGGCCTGCACCCAGGCCGGCGCGGCCCTCTACCAGCAGGCGCTGGAGACCGTGGTGCCGGTGAGCTCCACGCGTGTCGCCGAAATGGTGAAGCTGCTCGAGAACACCTTCCGCATGATCAACATCGGCATGGTGAACGAGCTGGCCATGATGTGCGAGCGCATCAACATCAACGTGTGGGAAGTCATCGACGCGGCGGCCACCAAGCCGTTCGGCTTCATGCCGTTCTACCCCGGTCCCGGCCTGGGCGGACACTGTATCCCGATCGATCCCTTCTATCTCTCCTGGAAGACCAAGCAGGCCGGCATCGAAGCGCGGTTCATTGAACTGGCGGGCTATATCAACGGCTCGATGCCGCACTTTGTCGTCGATAAGGTGCAGAACGCGCTCAACGAGCAGAGCAAGGCGCTGAAGGGGTCCACCGTCCACATTCTGGGCGTTGCCTACAAGCGCGACATCGACGACGTGCGTGAATCGCCGGCGCTGGACATCATCCACCTGCTGGCGCGCCGCGGCGCGACGGTCACCTACTCCGACCCCTATATCCCGTCCATAGACGTGGAAGGGACCAAGCACGAGAGCCTGCCGCAGGATGCGGGCGTGGCGGCGGCCGACTGCGTCGTCATCATCACCGATCACAAGCAGGTGGACTATGCTTCAGTCGTCAAGGATGCGCGCCTCATCGTCGACACGCGCAATGCGCTGAAGAAGTTCTCCGACCCGAAGATTTTCCGGCTCTAGTGATGTCCGCCGCGGACATTCGGAAGGTCCCGCTGATCAACAGTCTGTATCGTCCTTCGGGCGGCGCCGGGGTGCAGCGCGCTTTGTTCTGCACCCGCCGCCTCACGCGGAGCACATCATGACCGGCGCTCCTCTGCGCATCGTCCAGGTGGTGGAAACACTGGAAGTGGGCGGACTGGAGCGTCTGGCCGTCGATTTGGCCACCGCCCAGAAACAGGCCGGCCACCATCCGGCCATCTTCTGCGTCTGCCACCCCGGAGCTTTGGCCCCACAGGCCGAGGCTGCCGGTGTACCCGTCATTGCCTTTCACAAGAAGCCGGGCTTCTCCTGGGCGAATATCCGGGCCATGGCGGCCGAACTGCGCAGGCTGCGCACCGACGTGGTGCACACGCACAACTCGGTGATCCACCATTACGGACTGCTGGCGGCATGGCGTGCCGGGGTCCGCGTTACCGTCAATACGCGCCATGGCCTGGGCGTACTGCATTCGGCGCGGCGCCAGGATTTCTACTTCGGCGCCACCATGCCCTGGACCTCCGCCGTGGTCACGGTGAGCGAAGACGGCCGCGACTTTTTCGTACGCCATCGCGGCGTGCCGAAGAAGAAGTGCCAGGTGATCTATAACGGCGTGCCGCTGGCGCGTTTTCTGGAGAACCCGGCTTCACCGGGCGCGCTGCGGCCGCGGTTGCGCTTCGGTACGGTGGGCCGCATGGTGCCGGCCAAGGCGCACGACGTTCTCATCCGGGCCTTTACGCAGGTGCTCGAGCGGCATCCTCAGGCGGAACTGCACATTGCCGGCTCGGGCGCGCTGGCGCAGGCCAATGCGGAACTGGTGCGGCAACTGGGTCTGGAGCGTAGCGTCCACATGCCCGGTGTCACTTCGGATCCTCCCTCATTTCTGAAAGACCTGGACGTGTTTGTGTTGTCTTCCATCAGTGAAGGCATGCCGATTGTGGTGCAGGAAGCCATGGCGGCGGGGCTGCCGGTGGTGAGCACCCGCATCGGCGGCGTGCCGGAGATGGCGCCGGAAGGGGCAGTCGCGTTCTACGCGCAGCCGGGCGATGCGGGCAGCCTGGCCTCGGCCATGATCGAGGCGGCAGACCGCCAGGACCTCGCCACGATGGGGGCCGAAGCGCGGCGCATCGCCACCGAACGCTTTGGGATCAACCGCACGGAAGAGGCCTACGAGGCGCTGTTCCGGAAGCTGCTGGCGGGCTAAGCCTACCGGCTGGCCACGGGCTGGCTGTGCGGTTCCGTCAGGCGGTCTTTCAACTTCAGGAACTGCTTTTCCACCAGGTAGTAGCTGGCCGCGCTCACCACGAACGTCAACACCAGATTCAACGGCAGCGTCAGGCCCAGGCCTTCGGGCTCATAGTCGAGGAACAGCTCCTGCCAGAGGTAGAGCGAATAACTGATGACGCCCACCCAGCGCAGCGGAGCCCAGTCCAGCAGGCGGCCCAGCCAGTCGGTGGGATAACGGATGCAGCGGTCGAGCAGCAGCAGGATTCCGAAGTTGGCCAGAGTCTGGCCCGGCACATAGTAGAGCCAGGGATGGGCTTTGTAGCCCAGCGCGGCCGATAGCATCAGCGCCGGTGGAATGAGCAGGAACCACGGGGCGCGCTGCAGCCGTGTATACCAGCCGAGCGTACCCAGCCGGTTGTAGAAGAAAGCCAGGGCGCAGCCGCAGGCCAGGGCATCGCAGACCGCCTGAAAGTGGCGGCTCACCGCCGTCGCGCTGGCGCCGAAGCCGAACCACATCACGGCGCGGATGAGCGGAGCCACGGCTACGGCGGCCAGCACCAGTTTCCACGACCGGCCTGGCGCGGCCAGCAGTAGCGCCGCGGGCCACAGCAGGTAAAACTGCTCTTCCACCGAGAGCGACCACAGATGATTCAGGATCCAGCCGCGATCCATGTGGTAGTTCATCGTGTAGGTGAGCGAATGCAGGACGTCGCCCGGCTCGAGCTTCACCAGGCCGCCCCGCTCCAGCAGCACCACCACGCCCACATAGACCAGGAAGGCGGGAAAGATGCGTAGCGACCGCCGGATATAAAAGTTCTTCAGCGACACACCGCCGGATTTGTCCCATTCCTTCAGCAGCAGTGTGGTGATGAGAAAGCCGGAGATCAGAAAGAACGTCTTCACGCCCAGGTTCCCGAAGTGGCCCAGAAGCTGGTAGACCTTCGGGTGGCTCAGCTTCGAGACGGAGTGGCCCAGGATCACCAGCAGAATGCTGATGGCCCGCAGTCCGTCCAGCGAAGGAATGCGGCTGGGTAGTTTCGCCGCCCACGGTCCGGCCAGGCGTGGAGTAATGCTCATAGCCAGTGCAGCCGCACGGCCGCGTAGATGAGAACGATGCTCGACACCATCGAGAACACCGTTCGCGACACCCACGGGACTTTGATATCGGTCAGCGGAGACCCGGGCCGGTTCTTCTCGCACAGATACACGGCCAGGCCCAGGCCCAGCAGGACATAAGGCGTAACGACATAGGTGCGCGACAGGAACAGACCGCTGGCCAGGAACAGCAGCAGCGTGTTGCGGATCGTCTTGGCCGCCTGGCGGGTTTCCAGGGTGCCTGCATCCACTGGCGGGACCTGCTTCAACAGGGTCTGCAGTTGCCACAGGGTGAGTACGAACAGTCCGGCGAAAAAGAAGTAGCCGATCAGGCCGAGTTCGGTGAAGCAGAGCAGTAGCGTGTTATGTGCCGTCAGATACGTGTAGTCGCGGATCGCGCCGAAGCCGACTCCGCGGAAGGGGAAAGAGAGGAACGCGGACAGCGCGTCGGACCAGATATCCAGGCGTCCGCCGCCGCTGCCCGACGACATGGAGATGGCGCGTCCACCGCCAAAGCCGAGGAAGCTCACCAGCCCCACCACGACGATGCCGCCTAGTACGGGGCCGCCCATCCCCAGTTTGTCCTTGAGGACAAGTGCGAACAATAGGAATATGCCCAGTAGAGCGCCTCGTGATGCCGTTATGTAAATGCCGTACGACATGATGATCAATGGAAAGATAACCAGTATCAGGTTCCGTACTGGCGAGCTGCGTTTCCAGATCACACCGAGTAAAGAAATAGAAATCGTAAGGTGCTGGGCGAAGTCGTTGGGATCGCTCAGGAACCCGGGCCCGCAGGCGCGGTAGAAGAACTCGCGCGTCTCCTGGCCTTCGCTCTGTTCTGTGAACTGTTCAATCGTGTAGTTCTGTCGGTCGATGCCGTAGTGGAAGGCCATTATGGCGCGGATTGTGAGGTAGACAGAGACCACCACCATGGCCGCACTGAAACGCCGGAACCGGGGCAGGCTGTTGACGTTCGCCAGAACCATCGTGAAGGCGACCAGGGGGAAGATGAGCTTCATGAACGCCGGAGCCACACCGCCCACCCAGCCGTGCAGCGCCGGGCTGATGCTGGCCCAGATACAAAAAAGCAAAACCAGTGAAATCTGTGGCTGCGAGAACGACAACCGGCCGTCGATGAACCCTGCGATGGTGACCAGAGTGGCCAGCACCATCAGTGCCTGCATGAACCCGTGCTGGGCCAGCCACGGAATGGTGGCCGCCGGAGACAGGTACAGCAGGATCATTACGAGAGTTGTGATTATGAAGCCCATGAAGGGGTAAGGGAGCCGTTTCTTATGATAAATGAAGCGCCCGCGGCGCTGGAACGCGTCACAGCGAGAACCGCAGCACGGGCGGCTTCACCAGGTCTTCCACCGCCGCCGGATCACCCTCCGCCGGGCCGTACCAGACGCTGCTGCCCGACGTCGAGACATACACCATGCCCGGATGGTGCGGATCCGGAATCACCCGGTTGGCCGCCCGGAAGTTGAAGCCCCGGATGCGCGCCCAACTGGCGCCCGCATCGGCCGACCGCCAGATGGAAGCCTCATAGCTGGCCGCGTAGACCACCTCCGGCTTCGCCTCATCCAGCGTCACGCTATAGACGTGCTGGCACTTGCTGAGGACGTTGCGCCAGGTTTTGCCCCCGTCGGCGGAGCTCCACACGCCGCCGTCGGTCTTGCGGAAATCGTAGGGCTTCGCCCGTCCCCAGGCGGAAAGGTAGAGGCGGTTGGGATCGTTGGGCGCGATGGCAATCGAGGTGGGCCCGTTGAAGCCCTCGGGCAGGGTCACGCGCTGCCAGTTGGCGCCCTGGTCGGTCGAGCGGAACAGCATCCCGTCGGCGTCCGTACCGGTCTTCTCATCGTTGGCGCGGCGGTAGAGCACGACATAGAGCGTGCCCTGCTTGTCCATGGCCAGACGCCACGCCCGGATCTCGCCCTGCGGCAGACCCTGGTTGACGGCGGTCCATGATTCGCCGTTGTCGGTCGAGCGGTAAACGCCCTTGCCGAAGCTGGTGAGAAACAGGGTGCGGCGCCCGGGCTGGCTCTTCGGATCCATCAGCAGGTGCGTCACCGCGGTTTGCGGCAGCCCGCCGCTGGTCACCCGCCAGGTCCAGCCGCCATCATCGCTGCGGACGACGCCGCCGCGAAAACCGTCGGTCCCGCGCCGGAAGGCGTTCAGTTGCGGCAGCTCGTGGTTGCGGCTGGCGGCCATCCACATCCGGCCCCGCACGGCCGGGTCGAACTCCACCCAGTAGGCCGTGTTCCACCACACCTGCGGGACGCCGCTCTTCGTGGTGCTGCGCCAGCTGCCGCCGCCGTTCTCGCTCATCATCAGACCGATGTCGAAGCACGAGATGAACATCCGTTCCTTGTCGAACGGATCGAAGTGCACGCTGGAACACGCCGTCACATCCAGCCCGGTGGTGGTGAACGAGCCGTCCTTCTGGCGCCTGCTGTAGACGCCTTTCCAGTTCCTGCCGCCATCCAGCGAGCGCATCACCCGGCCGAAATCGGAGCCCAGCACCATCTCCGAGGAGTGCGGCGCGATGGTCATGCTCAATGGGTTCTCGCCCCACTCGGCTCCATAGCGTTCCGTGATCCAGGGGTCTTCCACATTCGGCGCCTGCTGCTGATTGTTCTCCTGCCAGACGAGCTTCCAGTTGTTGCCGCCATCGGTGGACTTGCCGACGCCCAGATACACCGCCCGCGGATCGCCCGATGCCAGGCTCATGCGGGTGAACGACACATAGACGAGACCCGAACCCGCCGGGCCGGCCGCCACGGCGGAAACCGTGGGCCAGATATCCGGTCTGGGCCGTTCCTTCAGCAGGTGGCCCAGCCCCATGCTCCAGCTCTGTCCCAGGTCGCGCGACACGATCAGCCCGCCGAACGGCTGTCCCGTTTCATCCTTCCTATAGTCCATTGCCACGAACAGCGTGGGCGGTCCGTCGCCCTGGGGGAAGAGACAGGCTGTACCCGTCACCCAGGCGATGGGTTTGCCCGGAGGCGGGATCCGTAGCTTGCCAACCTCAAAGATGGACAGCAGCGAGTCCCCCTGAGCAATCATGAGCAAGGTTGGGTTCCCTCGTGGGCTACGTGGGTCTAGGTACATGGCGAACGCCCGGGCGGGTAGCGTCGCCAGCGGCTGCCAGCTCCGGCCGCCATTCGTGGTCAGCGTGAGAACGCGGCCGTCGAGGATGTAGATCGTCTCCGGGTCACGCGGGTCGAATGTCATGCATGATATTCCGCTTGCCGCTCCTTTGGCCAAAGCCAGGCTCTCGCTGGGCGGGAAGTCGCTGTACTGGATTCCGCGCGCTTGGCTCGGATCCGGATAGAACAAGGACCAAGTTGTGCCCTGGTCCCGGCTCTCGTAGAGACCCACGCGGTTGCTGATGAACAGGCGCTGCGGATCGGCTGGATGGAAGGAAGTGAAGAAGGCTTTGGTCCGCAGATGGATCGATCGCCAGCTATCGCCGCCGTCCTTGCTGAGGAAGACGCCGCTCATGTCGGTGGTCACCAGGATGAGCTTGGGGTTGTGCGGGCTCACTACCGGCAGGAACATGGCGCCGCCGCCGCCCGGGCCAAGAATCCGCCACTTGTCCAGTCTGGGGGCGGCCGCGCTCTCGACATGCGTCACGCGGTTCGCCGCGTTCGGCCCCTGGGCCCATGCCGGACACGCTGCCAGCCAGGGAGCGGCCGTGAATGGAATCAGAACATCGCGTCTGGTCTTCTTCATGAGGGTCGATCCGGTTTTCGTCACACTTCACAGCGGGAAGCGAAGGAAGGGCACGTCCTTATCATCGAATATCGGAAACAGCGGCGTACCCGGCGGAATCCCGGGCTATCGGAGCACCTCAGGGGTCCGGCCGGATTGAGCCGGACCCCTGAAGTTTGACTGTTACCGCGCCAGCACCACCGCCTGGCGCGCTTGCCGCGACACCTGGCCGGCGGCCAGATAAGTCGCCTGATAGTACAGCGGCTGCCCCGAAACGGCCGGGATGGATGCCGTGCATTGTCCCGCCGCGCAGGCTGTCTCTACCCGTGAACCCAGGTCCGCCGTGCCACCGTAATCGATCCTCAGGCCGTTCGCGCCGGCCGGAGCCGGTACATTCACCGCCGTCGTTCCGGCGCCTGCCCGGCCCGCCGGCCGCGTAGCCGCCGTGAGCGTCGCCGTCTGGCCGCCGCAATCGGCCTTTGCGTAGTACAGCCTGTCCGGCTGCAGATTCAACCCGGGCCCGAAGGCCGCCCAGCGTAGCGCGGGCCCACCTGCATCGGTCACCGTCGCCAGCGGTTGCGTGAAGTTCGCGTCCCCGGCCAGGTCCACCCGGCAGCTCTGTCCGGCGCCCAGGCCCGCCTGGCCATAGCGCAGCAATAGCGCGCCGGAGCTGGCGTCGGCCGTCTCCAGCCGTAATCCGGCTGCCGGCTGCACGGTCATCGGGAGCACCGCCGACACCGCATGCGCCGCTCCGCGGTTGTCGCTTACCTTTACGTTCACAGAGTAATCACCCGACGTAATTGGCCGTCCGCTCAACAGACCTGTCGCCGACAGCGTCAGCCCTTCTGGCAATGACTCCCTGTTTGCTTGGAATTCGTATGGTGGTTCTCCGCCCTTAACCTGCACTAGTGCACGGTAATCTGCTCCGGCTCGCACCGCCGGCAATTCGCTTGTCACCAACACCAGCAGCCCAAGGCCATCATTGATCGTAATAGAGAGCTCTTTCTCGGCCTGCAGATTGGGTGTCGAGTTGTCCGTTAACCGCACAGTGAATACCCAGCGCCCCGGATTTACGGGCATGCCGGTCAGAGCACCGGTGTCGCTGTCGAGGGATACTCCGTCGGGCAGTGAGCCAGCGCTGATCGACCAATGCAATGGTGGTATGCCCCCTGAACCCTGCAGTTGCCCGGAATATTCGAAACCTGTCAACCCATCTGGTAACCTGGACACCAAAATTGAGAGTGACTCACTACCGACCACCATCAATTCGAAGTCTCGCTCCGCCTTCAAGCCGCCTTGATCACTCACCCGCACGCGAAAGGTGCAGGCTCCTGATGCTGTTGGCTGCCCACTGATGGCGCCTTCTTCGGACAATGACAGGCCGTCGCACAGCGTGCCATTCACTACGCTCCACACGTAGGGCCCGACTCCGCCGTTTGCTACCAGCACCGTGACATAGGGTTGCCCGACAACACCGCCCTCCAGAGAGCTGGTCAGAATCGTCAGCGGCGTTGTGCTAACCGACAAAGCAAGATCCTTCGAAGCGATCTGGCCCTCGCTGTCGGTGACCACGGCCCTGAAGCCGAAATCCCCCGACACCTGCGCCGTGCCCGTAATCAGGCCCAGTTCCTGCAGCACGATGCCATCCGGCAGTCCGCCGACCGTGATGCTCCAGCTATAAGGCGGCGTGCCACCCAGTGCCACAAGCGGGTAAAGATAAACCGCGCCGGTCGCCGCCGGAGGCAGCGAATCCGTAGCCACTGCCAGCGGTCCGGCGCCGGTGCGGGTCAATACGTAGTTTCCGGCCGAGCCTTCCCAGTAGAGAACGCCGCTGTCGTCCACCTTCGCCACGAGATCCAGGGGGAGACCGTCCTTCAGGACCGTCCACATTCCGGCCGCCAGCCCGCTCACCAGGTACCGCGCTTGATTGGCATGCGTCGAGGTGAATGTCGCCGTCGACAGAGTCTGGTCCTCGGAAGGGAACAGCGCCACGATCGAGTTCGGGCCGTCGTCCACCTGCATGCCCACGAAATTAGCGTCGATGGTGGTCAGCAGCGCGGCGGGATTCTCCGTTTCGCCCGTACCTTCCACGACGCGGTGCGCCACCAGTACGTTGGTCTTTAGGTTGCCGGCATCGCAGCTTGTCCCGTCGGCCGAAGCGCAGATGGAGACCCGGAACGTCTGTCCCGCGCCGCCCAGCGGTCCCTTCGCCGGATCAGATGTTCCAGTGTAGGAACCATTCGGATTGTCCGTATAGACCCGCAGGGAATTGGGACCATCCGGCTGCAGCACCTGCGTCACGATCCGCGAAGACGGAGAGCTGGAAATAACCTTGCCCGCCGAGGCGTTGAACTCCGTTGTGCCCTCGGTCGGGTTCGCTGCCCAGGCCGTCGTGCCGTTCTCGAAGACGCCCGGTTGTTCGTTGTTCGGATAGTGCAGGAAGGTCACCTTGGTCTGGCCGTCGGTGGTACGCACCGAGTCGGCGGCGATCACATACTCGTTCCGGCCTTGTTTTTTGAAATGTGCAAAATGCCGGTGCGCGAAGGCAATATGCGCGCTGGGCTGATAGGCGCCGGCATAATCCACCATGGCGTAAGTGGCTTCGTTGTTCGGGTCGTTCCAGAAGCGCGGTGTCTTGACATACTGAATCTGCGACTTGAAGTTTCCTCGCTGCAACAACGATGGAGATGCTGCCGTATACGGCCCGATGCGCATGTAGTTGCTCTGCTCGTTCGGTCCGCAGTAGGCCGAGAACGTCGGTTGAACGCCCTTGCCGTAATCCTCAGCCAGCAGATAGAAGCGCTTGAAGATCTTGTAGCTCCCAGGGTCGCCCGAATAGCCGGTCCCGTAAAGATTGGTGGCTTTGAAAATGCTACTGGCGTGAATCTCCAAAATGCTGGAGTCCGTTTGCCAGCCAGTCCTCGACACCACTAATCCCGTTCCCTCACCCAGTGTGCCGGTATCCGAGGCGGTCATGTTGCGCGAGAGTGGGAGCGTGGAGTTGGGATCTGCCTCGGTCGAGGTTGGATCGTAGTATAGGAAATTCCCCGGATATCCCCCCATATTGCCATATGCAAATTGGGTCTCTGCCGACCCCCAGAAGCCTGTCCAGTTCTTCAATATGTACTTCCACGCCTTCGATTCATCGGAATCTGGCTGAAGTGATGCTGAGCCGAGACCGCCCTTCCAATGATTTGGCTCCATCGTCGCTGGAGCTGCTCCACCCCACCGTGTTCCGCTGTTGGCCGCACGGTTGTATCCATAGACCCACATGGATAGCGGTGCCTTCAACCAGTTGCCCCCCGTGAAATCCATGACAGGTTCGGTAAAACTGTTGCGTAGTTGTACGGCGAAATCCAAGGTGAATGGTTGGACGCGAGTCGCGTAATACTTTGCAGTGATCTGCATTGCACCCGTCGACCACTGTCGCTGTAGGGGGTACCAATAATCCTTCCACCAGAACATCAACCGTTGAAGAATACCTAGTGCCTTTGGGTCATCGTCTGCCAAGGCAAGTGCGATAGCTAGAAACCCCAGCCCTTTGGTGATGTTCTGGTTGTAGAGTTCGCTACGAGTTGATTCGTCGCGAGCATAGACCGTTGCGCCGCCAAAACTGGTAGGCGCTCCATTGATATAAATGCTCGGATGAGTATGACCGCTAGCAATGGGTGAGTAGCTAGAATGGTTCAGAAAACTCACAAGACCGCAATTCCCAGTGGTCCACGGCTTCGCGATCCAGAATGGGGCGTTTGATGCCGTGTTAGCGTAGCTCCCGGATGGGAAACCGCTGATCGTCAGCGAAGTATCTGATGTAACCGCAGAGACGATCATCGTCATTCCTGCGCAATACCCGGATGTACATCCAGAGGTCCACATGAGAGAATCGCCAGGCGCAATCCGCTGAGTAACATCAGGATTTGTCAGCCACTGTGTTCCGTTGCCCGTCAACGTCGTCTGATAGATCGTGTAGTTGATGGTCCCGGTCCCTGCATAGAACCGATTTGTACAACTATCGTTCACATCGTTCAGCATCTTGCCTGCGAATACCTCTCGCTCCTTGGCCGTCATGCCGCTGCGCACGATGGAGTAGGTC
The DNA here is from genome assembly GCA_049841055.1 of Paludibaculum sp. Lineage (GTDB taxonomy): Bacteria > Acidobacteriota > Terriglobia > Bryobacterales > Bryobacteraceae > Paludibaculum. The sequence goes on from JASGIE010000114.1 coordinate 84,247, forward strand.
TGTGCAATGTTCCACAGGTACTTGCTCGCGTAGTCTAGAGTGATCGAGTCGCCACATCCGCTGAACTGCTCATTTGCGCACCCGAAGCCTTTGGTGTACTTGTCGATGTTGTTCAGAGCCTTGATAGCCCAATCCCGGTAGCGTGTGGTTCCGGTGGATTGATAGATCAGTGCAGCGCCACTCAGATAACCGAAATCGCCATTCTGCATCTGGGAGATAAGAGGTTGATCTGGTGACGCGGCATCCTTGGACACAACCCGCAAATCAATGGCGGTCTTCATTGCGGCCCAAGCGGGATTGCCATTCACTGCCTTGCATTCAGCACCGTTCGTGCACAAGGTAGATGTCAGCGTGCCGCCTGGCCCGTCTAACCAGACCCGAGGATGATCCTTCAATGTGACTTGCACGCCGGAGGCCGCTTGTGGGTAGCTCGTCCCCGAACCGCCAGTGTAGCGTTGGAAAGCACCGCTTCCGGCTACGGGAGCCCCGTTCAGGTCATACAATTCCGCCGTTGTCGCAGTGACGTGCGTAGCCACCCGCGTCCCATTGGCAGCGATGTTGCCTTCTACTCCAGCCACTACTACGATTGCGCCGTCAGACCAGCCATGCGCCTGAGGAGTAGGGTTTGCAGCCGCCAGCGATGAGTTGTCGCAGGCCGTTGTTGAGATTACGATCGGCGTCGCATTTGTGGCCGACGCGACGCAACGCGTCGGCCCACTTGGCACGTAGAGGCGCGTCTGCGCCAGCAACGGCAAGAATAATGCCCACAATAAGATAAAGGCCTTCATTGTCATTGCTCCCTTACCGTACGAGTCCCGTGATCATCAAGCCGAAGTAGTCCAAATCTAGTGTTCGGCTGTTGGCCGTGTTGCCATTATGTACTACCACCCAGGGAACACAAGGCGAAGCTGGCAATGCAGTCGTCGAAGCCAGCTCCGTCCCGTTGTTCAGCGTCAGCCCGATCGTGGACGCGTCCACCCGGCGTAGGCGCAGCTTCACCCAGCCGCCAGCCGTTACCGCCACACCCATGTCCACCCGTTGTACATCGTTGCCACCTACTCGTACAACCCAGAACCAGCTCGTGTCGCTAGCCGACTTCTCCAGCCAGATGCCGTCCGAGGGCCTCGATTGGTTGTAAATCGATGCTCCGGCGCCAACCAGCCCCACGCGCACCACGGTACTCCCATCAGTTTGATTTACCCGAAAGATCCACGTCATATCGAACATTTCGCTTCGCTGGAAACCCACGGTCCGCATCAGGTGCAAGGTAGCCGTGTTTGTTGTTGTCGAGGTCGTCGAGTCCATCCGGATCAGGCCAGGATGGTTCAACTCGCTAGTCAGCTCCGTAAACGTTCCGATGCCTTGCTGTTGCCAGCCTAACGTGCCGATGCTCGACGACGTGCTCTTGTCGCCGCTTAGAAAGTCGTCCGCCATCGACACCTGGGCCACGTTCAGGGCGGCCGGTGCTGGCGCGCCGCCAGACCCGCAGGCCACTGCCGCACTCTCCAGTCGCATCCCGTCCGCGCTCACCTGCACACACCGGCCGGCCGTCCAGGCGTCCTGGTTGGTCCCGCCGCGCGCCGCATTGAGCACTCCCGATGTGATCTCACCTGTTGCATGTGTATGATTCGCAAGGCTGGTGTGCATCCACGTGCCGCCGCTGCAATACCACAGGCCGGCGTCTGCCGTGTCGAAGTAGAGATTGCCCGCCAGGCAACTGCCCGAGGGAGCACCGGAGCCAGTCATGTAGAACGGCACCACCGCATCTTCCACCTCCACCGTTGTCCCCACCAGCCTGATTCCATTGCCGGCCGCTAGGCCCGCTTCCACCGGAGTGGCTTGCCACTCCCCGGCGACTCCGTTCCAGCGCAGCCCGTCGCCGTCCACTGGATCCCCGGTGCCCACCGTCCGGCCCCGCAACGCCCGCACCGTTATAGCATTAGCCGCGCCGACGACATCTCCTCCCAAGGCCTGCCATGCCGCCGCTGTACCATCGCTGCCCAGGATCTTTCCAGACGCACCCAGAGGTGCGGGCACCCCTGGAGTCACCCAGGTGCCCTCGGAACACAAGTACACATTCTGACCCGCTAGCGCACCCGCCTTGAAGAACATGTCTCCATCCGTACACGTTGCCGGCAACACCATTCCCATACTGAACGGTTTCGTCGAGCTCGCTCTCGAGAAATCGATGTTTCGGCCTTGAAATCCTAAATTTACCGTAGTCTGTGCCCACAGCACTGATCCACAAACCACCGCTATTCCTACACGCAATGCTTGTTCCATGGCCACAGAACATAGCAGACACACTTTGGAGTTCTTGTCTTATTCTATTGAAAATAAGGTAGTTATATTATGAACTAAAGATCCGTTGGTCTTGATTTCTGCGATACCGTGCTACCGTGAGCATTCCGCCGTTGGCCGTCGGCCCCATTCGGCGGAGGCTCCATGCCGCAGTAGTTGCCTGTTCGCTCTCGCTCCTGTCTCATCGCACACCGTTGCCATCGTCTACCTATCGGCCTGCCAGTAGGTTACGAGGTTCGCACTGCCCGAATTCACTGCGATTCCCCAATCGGGCACCATCCGGTTCGTGTCCTTTCCGGCTGCTATCATCGAGTGGTTATGTCTGACCGGTCCCGTTTAGGGGGAAAGCGTGAGTTGGTGGCCAGGGGGCTGTTTTGGAGTGGTGCCACGATCCTGATGGATCAATTGCGCCAGCAGGATTCACTGCTGGTCCTGAACTACCACCGGATCGGAAACCCCAACGAGGATCTCTTCGATCCTGGTGTATTCTCGGCGACCGGCGACCGCTTCAACGACCAGGTCTCCTACCTGAAGCGCCACCTCTCTCTGGTAACTCTTGAGGAGGCGCTGGCTTTCGCTGACGGGACGATCAAGGAACGGATACCCCGTTGCCGCGTGCTGATAACTTTTGACGACGGCTACCTCGATAATTATGAGCTCGCCTTTCCAATCCTGCGCTCGCACGGTGTTCAAGGCGTATTCTTCCTTGCTACAAGCATGGTAGGATCTTGCTTCGTTCCCTGGTGGGATCACATCGCCTATCTGATGAAGACGGCGCGCGAGCGCCGCTTTACTCTCCGCTATCCGAGCGATCTGGTTGTGGATATTGACGAAAACGGCATTACCAGGAGCATGCGGGAGGTGCTTACCCTTTACAAACGGCCCGAGAACACCGACCCGCTGCGGTTCATTCAGGAAGTGGAGGCTAAGGCTAAGGGCGACGAGTTGCCCGGAACGCTTCGGCGCTTTCTTGCCTGGGATGAAGCCCGCGAGATGGCCGGTGGCGGTATGGCGATTGGATCCCATACACACTCGCACCATGTATTGAGCCAGTTGGCACCGGAGCAGCAGCGCCAGGAACTGACCCAATCCCGCACCCTGCTGAAAGACCACCTCGGCGTCGCACCCGATACGCTGGCGTTTCCGGTTGGCAGCACAACCAGCTTCTCAGACCAAACCCAGCAGTTAGCGCGTGAAGCAGGGTATCGCGCCGCATTTTCTTTTCATGGTGGAATCAACCGCCGGGGAATGAGCGAGCTCTACAACCTCAAGCGAGTGGGCGTCGACGACCAAAGCTGGACGCGCTTCCGCGTTCAGACCTCCATCTGCCGGCTCACCGGTAAATACTGGCCATGACTCTCTCTAAGGAGCATCAGCGGCGGTTGTAGCTTGTCTCCCGGTGTGTCGTGCCCCGCGTGGCGTAGAGCGCCTCCCTATAGGTTAGGAGATGCGGTTTTGGCTGTAGACAAACAAAGGACATGAAATTAAGTCAAGCACTTGCGCTGGTTCAACAGCGGCGGGATATAGGCTCGAGACGCAAGATATTCCTTGCTTGCGGATTCCAGCCTCTCCACCTTGTGACATTCCTGCAGGGGCACTTTGCTCAACGGTTCGAACAGGACGCTGCCGATATTCAGGTCGGGGCCTACGGCGACTTGGCAGGGACTCTGGCGGCCGCTGCCGAATCACAGGCGGAAGCTGGCGCGGTCATCATTGAGTGGAGCGATTTGGATCCGCGGCTCGGCTGCCGAAGCTCCGGCGGTTGGGGCCCTTCCGTGGAGCACGAAATCGTCGCCAACTGCAGGGAACGGGTTGCGCAGTTATTGAGCAGGCTGGAACACCTTGCATCTACAATACCCCTTGCCCTGGCTTTACCCTCTCTCCCTGTCCCCTTGTTCGGGCATACTAACGGCGGCCAGTTGGGACTCGCGGAAGCCGAGTTGGAAGAACTGGGTGCTGCTCTGGCGGTGGCTGCCGCGCGCCTGGCCAATGTGAGAATCGTCCGGTCATCCCGCTTAGACCGGCTCAGTCCTCCCGGAGGCCGCTTTGACGCGAACATGGAGTTGGCGGCTGGATTTCCCTACGGCCTCGCCCATGCTTCTACCTTGGCCCAGCAGTTGATTGGGCTACTGTACCCTTCCAACCCAATGAAGGGCTTGATTACCGACCTCGATAACACTCTCTGGGCTGGGATCGTCGGGGAGGTCGGAGCCTCGGCAGTGGGCTGGGGCCTCGCGGAACATGCTCAACTTCACGGCCTCTACCAGCAGCAACTCAAACAGTTCTCCGAAATGGGTGTACTCCTGGCCGTCTCGTCGAAGAACGATGCCGCGGTTGCGGAGAGCGCACTCAGCCGACCGGACTTATACGTCCCAGCTAGTGCCTTCTTTCCCGTCATTGCAAACTGGCAGCCCAAGTCCATGGCGGTTGCCGAGATTCTCAAAGCGTGGAATATCGGTGCCGAAAGTGTGACATATGTAGATGACTCGCCGATGGAGCTGGAGGAAGTAAAAACCGCCTTTCCGCTGATGACTTGTCTGCGGTTCCCCAATAGCTCGCCGGCCAAGGGGCTTGAACTCCTGGAACAGCTTCGGGATCTTTTTGGCAAACCGGCGCTTGCCTCCGAAGATGCCCTGCGCCATGAGAGCATTCGCGCGAACATGCGCTTTCGGGAAACGGCCGCACAAACCTCTCCCAATGAGTTCCTCGCCCAGTTGAGGAGCAAGCTGACCTTCGACATCCAGAAGGACCCCTCAAATAAGCGACTCCTGGAGCTCATCAACAAGACGAATCAGTTCAATCTGAACGGCACCCGCATTTCAGAAGGAGAATGGCTCCGATTCCTTACAAATCCCTTGAGCTTCGTGATTGGTGTATCCTATGAAGATAAATTTGGCCCCTTGGGTGTAATTGCAGTGATAGCGGGTCGGCGATCGGACAATCAACTGGATGTGAGTACATGGGTGATGAGCTGCCGCGCATTCTCACGTAATATTGAATTGCACATCCTGAAGTACTTGTTTGCATCGACTAACTTCGAAACAATCAGATTCGCATTTAGGGCTACCGAGAGAAACACGCCAATGCAGACATTTATAAATACTCAGTGCCCGGCTCAAGGCTCCAGTGATGAATGCACCATTGTGCGGACGGACTTTCTGCGGAGACATAACGAATTGCCGGACATGGTCGTGGTCGCTGGGGAACACGCGCTTGTCGGGTTAGCGGACGACCGGGTGGGGGGTGAGTAGCATGAACACCGACAGAGTGTTGGCTCGGTTGAGCCGGCTTCCTGGAGCTCGCAGTTTGTGGAGGCGGTTTCCGCTGGGCTCCGTGGCAACGCGAGTCCGATACGGTATCTTTGACCGGCCCCACTATGCCTATGGCGTCTACGCCGCTGCCGACCTTGCCCGGCGGTTGGGTTTGGGTGCCATTCAAGTAATCGAGTTTGGCGTCGCCGGGGGCAGAGGATTGGTGGCTCTCGAGAAGATTGCGGCGCTGGTCGAGGCCGATCTGAATATCCAGATTGCTGTGTGTGGATTTGACAGTGGTAGCGGCATGCCGTCCCCCGTGGACTACCGTGATCTGCCGCACGTGTGGGACAAAGGGTTTTATGCAATGGATGTCGCGAAGCTGAAGGCTCGTCTCAAACCCACCACGGATCTTATACTCGGCGATGTTAAAGCGACAATTGCTTCATGGACTCCAAAGGCAAGAGTCGGATTCGTGGCCTTCGATCTGGACTACTATAGTTCAACCATGGATGCTTTCACGCTCTTTGAGCGTCCCGATGAGTATTTGCTACCGCGTGTATATGCCTACATGGACGACATCATGTGGCCTGAGCATGCTCTGCACAATGAGTGGGTGGGGGAACTGTGCGCGATTCGTGAGTTCAATGAAACGCACAGCATGAAAAAACTGAGCCCAATTCACATGTTTCGCCATACTCGTGTCAACGAGGCGGCGTGGAATGAGCAGATGTATGTTTTTCATGATTTCCAGCATCCGCTATACTGCAAGAATGTCACGGCCGCCGGCGCCCAATACAATCAATTGCCCTTGCGCGGATAAGCACGATAATATTCTGCACCAACTCTTCGCGCGGCGCATTTATTGAAACTGGAGATCTTTCCAATGGCTTCTGTCACCCGCCATACAACCATAGCCGATGAAGCGGCTCTGAGAGATTTCCTGATACATGTGTTCGGGGTTGATTCTTCCAGCAGTTTTGTAGCACCTGCATTATTGCGTTGGAAATACTGGGAGCCGCGTCAGGACTACTCTGAGCCTCGTTCATTCGTCGTCGAGAGGGACGGGAGAATTGTCGCGCACGCAGGTCTGTGGCCGGTTACCTGCTCTCGGGAGGACAACGTCGAGCGCGGCGTCTCGATGATTGACTGGGCCTCTTCGCCCGATGCGCCGGGTGCCGGCGTTGCGATCCTGCAGCGGTTGATGCGGACTTTCGACTTCGTCTATTCGATTGGCGGCACGGAGATGACCAAGGTGCTCATGCCGAAGGTCGGATTTCAGACACCCGCCGAAGCCGGCACTTGGGCCCGCCCGTTGCGGCCGTTTCGCCAGATCCTGGCGGGACAGAAGCGGAACCTTCGAATGGCCGCCCGGCTGGCCCGCAACGTCCTGTGGTCGAAGTGGCCGGCCGGCGCGCCTCACCCAGGCTGGACGGTCTCAGAGGCAGGCGTGGAGGACATGACGGCGATTGCTTCGCTGGCACAGGAGCGCCCCGGAGAGTTCTTCCGGTTTATCGAACGTTCCCCCAATGCCCGGTGCCGGCTGTTTAAGATTCTTGAGAATGGTCGGAAGAAAGGCGTCTTTGCCCTGGCACGTGTGGGGTTGCAGGCGCGGCTTGCGGGCGCGTGGCTGGAGGACCCTTCCGCGGACACCTGGAAGATCGCCTTCCAACTTGCACAGGAGATCGCTCTTCGGCAAACAGATGCGTGCGAGATAGTGGCGCGTAGTATTTCCGCACCCGCGGCGGCTGGCGCGGTCGGGGCGGGTATGCGGCTCCGCAGCCGAAAACCAATCCTCTTCTACCGCCGGCAAGGCGCCCCCGCGTCGCTGCCGCTCGATTTCCAGTTGGTAGACAACGATAGCTTCTTTCTCGAGAGTGGTCTATCCAGCTTTCTGACTTGAAGCCGACCCATCACCGACCTTCGCTCGCACCAGTTCCAGAATTGCTGAAAACGACGTGGCATCTTCGAAGTCTTCAAAATCTATCTCAATAGCGAACTCTTCTCCGATCAGGCTAAGCAGTGTCACTTGGGCGATCGAGTCCCATTCCGCGATGTTGCTGTGAGTTGCATTGGGAATGCTGGCTCGGTCTAGATTAGTGAAAACCTCGCCAAAGCAATTCACTAGTCTTTCAAAATGTTGATCTTCCATGATGGCTTTCTCTCTGTTGCGCGCTGGTTTCTCATTGTACCCAATGCCCCATTTCAGAAGGCCGCTGTCGGTGCAGCCGTTTGGAAGTAGGCAGTCGGGAGTGGCGGCAGTCCAACTGAAGTAGCTCAGGAAGCCTAAGATACTAAAGTACTTATCAGCGGGACCCCGTCAAAACAATACAAAACGCCCACCGTGGCACTTCTGCCCGTCCTGCCGACCAGATCTTGTGCGGTCACCGCAATCCGAAATCTTTCTCGGCATGTGCTTTCAAATACTTACGGACCAATCCGTCGGCGGTTGTATGGACACGGGCGTACAATCTGCACACGCGATGCTGCGGTATGTCCGCACGCATCCAACTGATCTTTGAATCTTGAACCGCCACACCTCCACTGGAGGGGGGGTCTCGCAGTGCGTCCTGTAGAAGGGAGGAATCCCGCAATTCGATGGGTCAAGTCGGTTCTTCCCTTCTCACAGCCTCCTGCGCACCATCAGAGTGGAAGGAAGAACCGACTCCACCCCGGGTTGACCTGCCTTCCTTGGCCGTAATCCCACGCTGCTGAGGGATCAAAGCCATTTCTTCTCGTTGTCTTCTCTCTTGATGAAAGCAACGGGAGATTGGCCACCCGCGCTCCGGGTTGCCCCGCCCGTAGGAGGCGCAATCCGACGCTGCTGAGGGATCAAAGCCATTTCTTCCCGTTGTCTTCTCTCTTGATGAAAGCAACGGGAGATTGGCCACTCGCTCCGGGTCGCCCCCGCCCGTAGGAGGCGCAATTCGACGCTGCTGAGGGATCAAAGCCATTTCTTCCCGTTGTCTTCTCTCTTGATGAAAGCAACGGGAGATTGGCCACTCGCTCCGGGTCGCCCCGCCCGTAGGAGACGCAATCCCACGCTACTGGGTGATCAAAGCCAGTGCTTCTCATCCGAACTCACATTCGCGGAATCGCACGGTAGAGTTCTCGTTCGGATATCGATGTGATTGAAAATACAAAGCAACTTTGATGTGATCGCGCAGCCGCGCCTTTGCGGACGGGATCATCTGATCCGCCGTAACATCTACCCAATGTACTGCGTGCTACTGTAGAACCTTTGGCGATGGCCACAGACCCACCGGACCGCCCGCTGCGCATCGCGGTCGTCACCTCCCTGTTTCCGCTCAGCTCGGAACCTTATCGCGGCATTCCCATCTACTACACCGTGGAACAACTCACCCACCTGGCCGAGGTGGAAGTCTTTGTCCCGCTCGCCGTCTATCCGCCGGTCTCATGGCTGCAGCCGAAGTCCTACATCTATCGTGGCGCTGATCCCGCGTGGCAGCCGCCCGGCGTCCGGGTCCAGTACTGCGAATACTCCGTCCTGCCGCGCATTACGCGCCCCATCAACGGCCAGCTCGCTGCCCGCCGCCTCATCGGACCCCTGCGCCGCTTCCGTCCGGACGTGGTCCTGGCTTACTGGATCTACCCGGATGGTCATGGCGCCGCCATCACCGCCCGTTCGCTGGGCGTACCCCTGGTGGTGGGTTCACGCGGGAGCGACCTGCGTCCCTCCGATCCCTTTACCATCCGGGGCGTTCGTTCGGTCCTGGCCGAGGCCTCCGCGATCCTCACCGTCAGCGGGGAACTGCGAGACCGGGCCCTCGAACTGGGCGCCCCGGCCGAGCGCATCCATGTGATTCTAAACGGCTGCGACGCTTCCGTCTTTGCGCCGGGCGACCGTGTCGCGGCGCGCCGCGAGCTGGGTGTCGATGAGTCCTCCGAAGTGGTCCTCTTTGTTGGTCATCTCATTCCTGTCAAAGGAGTTACCCACCTGATGACAGCCGCCATCGAGCTCGCCGCCCGGCGCCCCCGCCTGGAGCTTGTGCTCGTCGGCGAAGGCCAGCAGCACGCTGAACTGGAAGCCGCGCTGGCCGCCTCCGGCGCCGCGTTGAAAGTCCGGTTCGCCGGTGCGCAGCCGCCCGCCGAAGTCGCCCGCTGGATGCGGGCCTGCGACGTGTTCTGTCTGCCCAGCCTCAACGAGGGCTGTCCCAACGTGGTGATCGAGGCGCTGTCCACCGGACGGCCCGTGGTGGCCAGCTCCGTGGGAGCCATCCCAGACCTGCTCGACGAAACCCGCGGCATCCTCACCCCGCCGCGTGAACCCCGTGCCCTGGCGGCCGCGCTCGATTCGGCCCTGGACCGCCGCTGGGACACGGAAACCATTGCCGCTTCCGCCCGCCGCGGCTGGGACGCGGTGGCCCGCCAAACGCTGGATGTCTGCCGTGCCGCCCTGGCCGCCCCGCGCCACTGACATGCTCATCCTGCTTGCGGCATTCTGCTTCTTTCTGCTGGCCGGTTCTCTCTATCCCTGGATTCTCCGGCCCGGTCCTCCGCTGGATGAGGCCATCCGGCACCTGCTCACCGGCTGGGACTACTCCGTGGAAAACACCGGGCCCCGCGACATCCTGGTGAACCTGGTGATCTATATCCCCATCGGGTTTACCGGCTTTCTGTGGAGCGGCTGGCGACGGAACCTCACCCGCCTGGGTGTGCCGCTGCTGCTCGGAGCCGTGATCTCGTTCACGGTGGAGACGCTGCAGACCTATGTGCAGTCGCGCATGCCCGGTCTCACCGACGTCGCCTGCAATATCATCAGTACGGCGCTGGGCCTGGTGCTGGCCGCCATCTTCCAGAGAATCATCGAAGCCCATCACGGGCAGCGTTCCCACCGTCATCTCTTCCAGTTTTCTTCGTCCATCCTGCTGCTTTCGCTCTGGCTTGGCGGTCTGGGGTGGCCGGACCGCATCTTCGCCATGGGGGTTGTCCCGCGTGTGCGGCTGCTGCTCCATCCGGGCGCCTGGTCGCCGCCCGAGAGTCTGAACGGCGCCATGCCCTGGATGCTGGCCGGCTGTCTGCTCACGGTGATTCTGGACGGAAACTATCCTCGCTGGTGGTTGTGGGCTCTGCTGCCGCTGGTCTTCGGACTCATGCTGGCGTCTCCCGGGCATATCTTCACCTGGTCGTACGTGGGCGGCGCGGTGGTTGCCGTGACGTTGCATTCGCTGCTGCCGCAGGACTGGCGCGGCACCAGTGTGGCCCTGGCCTGGCTCTGGCTGGTCTGGCTGGTGGTGGAAGGACTGCGGCCGTTCCACTTTTCCGCCCAGGCTCAATCGTTCGGGTGGGTGCCGTTCAAGGAAATGCTCGGCATCGCCTGGATGCCCAGCATCGGAGTGCTGTTGAGGAAGACGTGGGCTTACGGCGCCGCCTTCTGGCTGCTTTCGCGGACCCGGGTAGGCCGTCCGGCGGCGTTCCTGCTGACGGCCGTCACGGTGACTTTCATCGAGGTGGTCCAGCGCTGGCTCCCCGGCCGCACACCCGGCATCACGGATCTGGTCATTGCGGCCCTGGCGGCCTCTCTCTTCTGGCTAGTGGACCGCCGCTTCGCGCTGCTGGCGAGTCCGGCCACCCTGGATCAGCCGGGAAGTCTGTCATAATCTTATGGATAGATCCCCAGCAGAACCGGTGGCTTTTCGCCGGGTTGTGCCTGGTGTAATTTGCCTGTGATGATTGGACATCCGGCGAGGTCGACCCGCCCGTCCAGTTGGTAATGTCCGGAGGAGCTCCCTTTTTCGATGCTTGAGAAACAGACGTCGTCCTTTCTGGCGAGAACGGGCATCCTCCTCCTGCTTCTGCTCATTCTCTTCTGGAACGTACTGTTCAAGATGGTGGATGAGTGGTTCCGGCTCGAGGAGATGGGGCACGGTGTCTTTGTGCCGTTCGTCGCGGGCTGGGTCATCTGGTCGCAGCGCGAGAAGCTCGCGCAGATTCCAATCCGTCCCTCCTGGACCGGCTGGCTGGTGCTGGCGCTGGCGTTCGCGCAGATGATGATTGCCGAGCTGGGCGCCGAATACTTCCTGGCGCGCAGCGCCTTCATCCTCGCGCTGATGGGCATTGTCCTGCTTACCGCCGGCACGGCCATGCTGCGAGCGCTGGCCTTTCCGTTCTTCCTGCTCTGCTTCATGGTCCGCTGGCCCACGATTCTGTACACGCGCATCACCTTTCCGCTGCAGATGCTGGCCTCGCAACTGGCGGAAGTAGGCCTCGAGCTGGTGGGCATCCCTGTGCTGCGCGACGGCAATGTCCTGGAACTGCCCAGCCAGAAGCTTTCCGTGGTGGAGGCCTGCTCCGGCATCCGGTCGCTGCTTTCGCTGACGTTCCTGTCCTTGATCTACGGCTACCTGTTCGACAAGCGCATGTGGATGCGCATCGTGCTGTTCCTCTCTACTATCCCCATCGCCATTGCCGCCAATGCCTTCCGGGTGACAATGACGGGCATCATGAGCGAGTACAAACGGGAGTGGTCGGAGGGGGTCTATCATAGTATGGAGGGCTGGGTTATCTTCATGGTTGCGCTGGTGATTCTGGGTTCCCTGCATCGCATCCTGGATCTGATCAGCCGGCCGCGCAAATCCACCCCGAAGACTCCGCTGCCTCTGGAGACCTCATGACCGGTCTTTTCCGTTCCCCCCATTTCCTCGCCGGAGCGCTGCTGCTGGTAGCCGCGATCGGCGCCGAATACTCCATGAAAAGAACCGAGTATGTGCCCGATCTGCAGCCTCTGGCAGGCATCAGCCAGACGGCGGGGGCATGGACCTCCATCCGGGATTACCCGATGGAGAAGGAAGTTCTCGACGAGCTGAAGGCCGACGGCACGCTGGTGCGCGACTACAAGAACCCGGCCTACAACGATCCGGCCAATCTGTACATTGCCTTCTTCCGCACCCAGCGTACGGGTGTTGCGCCGCACTCGCCCAAGCACTGCCTGCCGGCCAATGGCTGGACGCAGGAGACCAGCAGCATCATTGACATCAACGTGCCGGGCGCGAGCGCGCCGGTGAATGTAAATCGTTACATCGTCTCCCACGGCTCGGCCAAGAGCATTGTGTATTACTGGTACCTCACGCCCTACCGGTCCGTTGCCAGCGAGTACATGGCCAAGTTCTACCTGGTCGCCGACTCCCTGCGTTACCAGCGCAGCGACACGGCGATGGTGCGCATTGTCGTACCCATCACGACCGACGAGCAGGCGGCCGACCGGGAGGCCCTGGACTTCCTGAACTCGATCTATCCGGCGGTTAAGCAGTATCTGCCCGGCCCGCGCACGGGCGCCTAGCGCGGCAGCGGCAGTCATCGCAGCACATATGTCAAAAACCGTTCTGATCACTGGCGGGGCCGGCTTCCTGGGCTCCCACACCGCGGATGCCCTGTCCGCCAAAGGCTATTCGATCCGCATCGTCGACAACCTTCAAGGCGAAGTACACGCGGGTAAGTGGCCGCGCTATATCCAGCGCAAAGGCTATGAACTGGTCCGCGCCGACGTACGGGAGAAGTCCGTTTGGGAGAAGGCGTTGAAGGGCGTGGAAGCGGTCTTCCACCTGGCCGCCTATCAGGATCAGCGGCCCGACTTTTCGCGCTTCTACACCACCAACACCGTTTCCACGGCGCTGCTGTACGAGGTGATCGCGGAGAAGAACCTGCCGGTGCGCTCGGTGGTCTATGCCAGCTCGCAGTTCGTCTACGGCGACGGCGCCTACCAGGATTCCGCCGGCCGGACGTTCTTCCCGGAACTGCGCCGCGAAGCGGATCTGAAAGCGGGCCGCTGGGCCGTCCGCGCTCCGGATGGCGGCGAGGCGGTGTTCACGCCGTTCCGTGAGGATCAGCCGGTGCAGCCCACCAACAGCTACGGGTTGTCCAAGTACGCTTCGGAGATGATGGCGCTGCGGTTGGGCAAGACCTACGGCATCCCCACCAAGATCATGCGCTACTCCATCATTCAGGGGCCGCGCCAGTCGCCGCGCAATCTGTACTCCGGCGCGCTGCGCATCTTCATCAGCCAGGCTCTGGCCGGGGTGCCCATCACGGTTTACGAAGATGGCCGGCAGCTGCGCGACTTCGTGAACGTGCACGATGTCGTGGCCGCCAACCTGCTGGTGATGAAGTCCCGCAGGGCCGATTTCCAGGTGTTCAATGTCAGCGGCGGCCCGGCCGTCCCGGTGGTGGAGTTCGCCGAAGCGGTGAAGAGCATCACGGGTTCCGCCTCACCCATTGTGCTGGGCGGCTACCGCCATACCGACACCCGCAACGCGGTCAGCGACTCCTCGAAGCTGCAGGCTTTGGGCTGGAAGCCGAAGGCGGGCATCACGGATTCCATCCGCACTTATGTCGAGTGGTACATGGCCGAGGGCTTCCACAAGACGGCGCCCGTCGAGCAGTTGAAAGCCCTCAAAGCAGGGATCAGAAAGTGAGCGCCCGATGATTGTAGCCCGCGCGCCCCTGCGCATCAGCTTTGTCGGCGGCGGCACCGATTTGCCGGAGTTCTTCCAGCGCCATCCCGGCCGGGTGATCTCGACGGCCATCGACAAATATGTCTTTCTGGCGATCAACCGCACGCCTTTCATCGAGAAGGTCTCGGCCCGCTACTCCGTCGTCGAGACGGTGGACCGGCCCGAGGATCTGCAGCACACGCGCCTGCGGGCCGCGCTCACGGATCTGGGCATCCGCAGCCAGATTGAGATCGGTTCGTTCGCGTCGCTGCCGGCGCGCACGGGGCTGGGCTCGTCGTCCAGTTTCTCTGTTGCCCTGCTGGCCGGCCTGTACTCCTATCTGGGCAAGAGCCTGGAGCCGGGTCATCTGGCCGAACTGGCCTGCCGCCTGGAGATCGAACTGGTGGGCGAGCGCATCGGCAAGCAGGATCAGTACGCCGCGGCTTTTGGCGGCCTGCACGTCTTCCAGTTCAACCACGACGGGACGGTGGACGCGAAGCCGGTGGCTTTGAATGTGCCCCAGCGCCGCAAGCTGGAGTACCACATGCTGCTGTTCTATACCGGCATCACGCGTAGCGCCGAAGCGGTGCTGCGGGACCAGCATTCCGGCATGGGCCGTCACTTCGAGCTGATGAAACAAATGGCGGCCGATGTGGAAGTCTTCGAAGGCATGCTGTGCCGGGGCGATACCGAGGGCATGGGCCGCCTGCTGCACGAGAACTGGATGCGGAAGCGCCAGCTCTCCGGCATGATCTCCAGCGGGATTATCGACCACATCTACAATGCGGGCATGAATGCGGGCGCATGGGGCGGCAAGCTGCTGGGCGCGGGCGGAGGCGGCTGCGTCCTGTTCCTGGCGCCGGCCGACCGGCATGATGAGATTCGCGCCGCGGTGCACGACCAGGCCCGCAAGCTGGAGCTGACCGACTCCTGTGAGATCCATCTCTCCCTGGCCACGAGCGGGGCCTCCGTCGTCTACAACGGGGACATGCTGGCATGAAGCAGGCCTTTCTACTGGCCGCGGGGCTGGGCACTCGCCTGCGCCCTCTGACGGACCACATGTCGAAGGTGATGGTGCCGATCAGCGCCGACGGCATGCCGTTGCTGGAGCATCTCATCCGGCAGTTGAGAGA
Organism: Paludibaculum sp.; assembly: GCA_049841055.1. GTDB lineage: Bacteria > Acidobacteriota > Terriglobia > Bryobacterales > Bryobacteraceae > Paludibaculum. The sequence goes on from JASGIE010000114.1 coordinate 99,382, forward strand.
CCAGGGTGTGCGCCGCTTCGTCGTCAACCTGCATTACAAGGGCGAGCAGATTGCCGCCTACTTCGGGGACGGCGCCCGGCTGGGCGTCGAGATTCATTACAGCGACGAGAGCGCCGGGTTGCTGGATACAGCCGGGGCGCTGCGCCACGCCGCCCATCTGCTGGACGAAGAGTTCCTGCTGGTCTATGGCGACCAGCTGCACAATTACGATTTCACTCCATTGCTGCGCCGCCATCATGAGACCGGCGCGCTGGCCACCGTCACATTGAAGCGTTCGGACCTGCCGGCCAACGGCGACCTGGCGGAGATCGAGCCGGACAGCGGCGGGCGCATCCGGCGCTGGTTCGGGCGGCCCCACGGCATCACCGAGTTCAGCGAGAATCTGTATCTCAACACCGGTCTGGATGTGCTGTCGCGCCGCATTCTGGACGAGATTCCGGAAGGCCGTCCGGTGAGCCTCGACCGCGAGGTGCTGCCGCGTCTGGTGGCGGAAGGCGCGCCCATTGTCGGACTGCCGGGCGAGTTGGAGATCCTCGACATCGGCACGCCGGAGAAGTACGAATTTGCGAAGCAGTGGTACACGCGCTGGCAGGAGGGACGGCCGCGGGTGAACAAGGCGCTGCTGCTCGACCGTGACGGGACGCTCATCCGCGCTCTGCCCCGGGGCGAGTATCTGACCAAGGCCAGCCAGATGGAGTTATTGCCGGGTGTCGAGGAGTTGTTATCCCGCGCCGTGGAAATGGGGTATCGTCTGTTGGTGGTGACCAACCAGCCGCAGGTGGCTCGCGGTCTGCTGACGCAGGCCGAGCTCGATGCATTGCATGACGACCTGGCTCGCCGCCTGGGCCGCCGCATCGATGTGTTCTACGCCTGCCCGCATGTGGATGCCGACGGCTGCGGCTGCCGCAAGCCCGCCGATGGCATGCTGCGCCGGGCCGCCCGGGAATTCGCCCTCGATCCGGCCCGCTGCTGGATGGTGGGCGACAGTTTCCGCGACGTGCAGGCCGCACAGGCATTCGGCTGCCGGTCTGCCTTCCTGCGCAATGAATTCAACGCAGAAGAAGAGAGCCGCGTTCAGCCCACCGTCACGCTGGAGCGCCTGACGGATCTGCTGCCGCATCTGGATACCGCCGTATGAGCAGTCCGAAAGTCAGTATTCTGATGGGCGCCTACAATCGCGCCCACTTCCTGGAAGCCGCCCTGACGGCGCTGCAAGCTCAGACGTTCACAGACTGGGAGCTGATCGTCCCGGACGACGGCTCGCGGGACAATACGCCCGAAGTCGCTCGCCGGTTGGCCGCGTCGGAGCCGCGCATGACGTATCTGCGCCATGACGACAACCAGGGCATCAGCATCAACTACAACCGCGGATTCGCGCGCTGCCGGGGCGAGTATGTCGCCATGATCGATGACGACGACCGGTGGTGTCTCGACAACAAGCTGGCCACGCAGCTCGATTTCCTCGACAGCCACCAGGATTACGTGGGCTGTGGCGGCGGGCTCATCATCGTCGATCCCACGGGCCAGGAGATGTACCGGTATCTCAAGCCCGAGACAAACGAAGCGATCCGCGCCGCGATGCTGTTCTCCAACCCCATGGCGAACTCCACGACCGTGTTCCGGCGCGAGGCCGGCGAGCGCGTGGGCTGGTATGACTCTTCCATCCGCTACTCGGGCGACCGCGATTTCTGGATGAAGATGGGGCTGCTGGGCAAGCTCTATAACTTCCCTGAGTACCTGAGCTATTACACGATGGGCTCGCAGAACACCTCCATCGTGCACATGAAGCCGCACCTGAAAACGTCGCTGATGCTCACCAAGCGCTATCACGACAAGTATCCGGGCTACACGCGTGCCATCGCCGTCAACTATCTCCAATACTGGTATGCCTTCCTGCCGCCGGGCGTACACAGCGCCATCCACACCACGGCGGCGCGGGCCAAGCGGAAGCTGTTCGGGTAGGAGCTGAAGGTCCCGCCGTGAAACTGCCCCGCAATGCACAGATCTGGCTGCCCGGTTACCTGAGAGACCGGCTGGGCTCGCGTCCCAGCGGTCCGGCCACGGTCTGGCTGGCCATCTGCGATCACTACGAGCCGTACTGGCGCAACCAGGATGACGAGCTTGCCCGGCAGCGCGTAGCTCAATGGGTGGAGCACTGGCCGCGCATCGCCGCCCGTCATAGCGACGATTTCGGCGGCAAGCCCCAATACTGCTTCTTCTACCCGGAAGAGGAGTACCGGCCCTGGCTGCTGGATTCGCTGGCCGGGATGGTGCACGACGGCCTGGGCGACGTGGAGATCCACCTCCACCACGACAACGACACCGAGGCCGCGTTTATCGAACGCATGGGCGGTTTTCTGGAGACACTCCACAACCGCCACGGCCTGCTGCACGAGGAGGACGGCCGGCCCGTCTTCGCGTTTATCCACGGCAACTGGTGCCTGGACAACAGCCGGCCTGACGGGCGCTGGTGCGGATTGAACAACGAGATCACGCTGCTGCGCCGCATGGGCTGCTATGCCGATCTCACCTTCCCGTCGGGCGCCTCGCCTACGCAGCCGCGGACGGTGAACCAGATTTATTACGCCACCGACGATCCGGCCCAGCCGCGCTCCTACGATTACGGGACACCCGTGACGCATGGAGGGCGCCAGACCGGTGACCTGCTGATGATTCCCGGCCCGTTCGGACTGCGCTGGCGTGAACGGCTGGTGCCGCGCATGGAGGCCGGCGACCTGGCCGGGTACGACCTGCCGACGCCCTACCGCGCCGCCCGCTGGCTGGAACTGGCGCCTCGTCTGGGCAATGACATCTTCCTGAAACTACATGCGCACGGCACGCAGGAGCGAAACAGCCGGGCGCTGCTGGAAGGCGGGCTGGACCGGCTCTTTCAGTTAATGGGCGACGTGTGCCGCCAGCAGGGGCACAAGCTGCGCTTCGCCACGGCCTGGACCATGCGTAACCGGATTGAAGCCATACGTTTAGGTGAGCCTGCCGGGCATTGACTGCAAAACGCTGATTTCGCATAGATTTCCGTATTGGATACGGAGCGATGTGAAGTATTCTTAACCATGACCCAGAACGAAGTCATGGTAGTACTGCAGGCACGCCTGGGCGACATCCTACTGGCCAAGGGGCTTCCGCCCGTGGCCATGTCCCCGGAAACAGACCTTCTCGGCGGGACCATCCCGATCGATTCCCTTGACCTGGCTCAGTTGGTGCTGGAGCTCCAATCCCACACCAAGAAGGATCCATTCGCGAACGGCTTTGTCGGTTTCGAAACAGTAGGCCAGCTCACACAGCTGTTCGCCAACTGACAGGATGAACCATCTCCACGTTGCGTTGGTCCACAGGAGAGAGCAGCCTTGCCTGAAGAGGGATGAGGTTGTCTCGTCGGGTGCGGACATTCTCACCCTGGCGGAATCGCTGGCTGCCTGGTTGCAGCGTTCGGGGACCACGTCTGTTCTCTCGGAAGCGCGGGACCCCAGGGTCCTGCTGGCCCTGCTTCTCCTGGCGGAGCAACAGAATCTACGGATAATCCTGGCGCGGGGCGCCGAATCGGCCGCGCAGGCCCGGACGTGTCTCCCGGTGGGCAGCTACATCGACGGGGAAGGCGTGTTCCATGCGCTGCCGCGGGACGATGCCGCACAGCAGCCGCCGGAGAGCTCCACCATCCATCTGTTCACATCCGGCACTACCGGGAACCCCAAGATCGTCGAGCACGCCCTGGGGACGCTGTTGGGCCGCATCGGCGGGCGATCGCTGAAGAAGAATGAGGGCGCCCGCTGGCTGCTGACCTATGAGCCGCATTCCTTCGCGGGTCTGCAGGTGGTGCTTTCGGCTGTGCTGTCGAATGGGTTGCTGATCAGCTCCACGCGGCGCGACCCGGCCTCGGCGGTGAAGACCGCCACTTTGTCCGAGGCTACCCACATCAGCGCCACACCGACATTCTGGAGGGCGTTCCTGATGGCCGGCGCCAGCGGGCGGACGCTGCCGCTGCGGCAGATCACGCTGGGTGGAGAGGCTGTCGACCAGGCCACGCTCGATCGCCTGGCGGAGGCCTTCCCCACGGCCCGCATCGTTCACATCTTTGCGTCTTCGGAGGCGGGCGCCCTGTTCTCGGTGCGGGACGGCAAGGCGGGTTTCCCGGCCGGGTGGCTCAACGAACCGCTTGAGGATGGCATCACCCTGAGGCTGCGCAATGGCGTCCTGGAGGCGCTGAGTCCCAACCGGATGAAGCGCTACGCCTCGCTTCAGCCCACGCCTTCGGCGGAGGACGGCTGGTTGATCACGGGGGATCTGGCCGAGGTCAGGGGCGACCGGGTGATGTTTCTCGGCCGGGCGGACCGCACCGTCAATGTCGGCGGGCTGAAGGTCTGTCCGGAAGAGATCGAGGAGTTCCTGCTGGGCCACCCGGCTGTCCGGGATGCCAGAGCCTTTGGCGTGGCCAGCCCGCTGGTGGGCCAACTGCTGGCGGCGGAGATTGTGCTGGATCCGGAGCGGGATCCGGCGGCGGCCCTGATGGAGCTGCGCCGGTTCTGCGCCTCCGGCCTGCCCCCGCACAAGGTACCGAGGCGCATCGAGCCGGTGGCGCAGGTCCGGATGGCGGAATCCGGCAAGAAGGGTTAACGCATGGGCAAGCACATCATCGTGACGGGCGGCAGCCGGGGTCTCGGCCTGGCGTTGATTGGAAGCCTGCTGGAGGCCGGCTACCGGGTCTCGTCGTGCAGCCGCACCCGCACGCAGGCGGTCGACGATCTGTGCGCGGGGCCGCATGCCGGCCGGTTTGCACACTTCCTTCTCGACCTGCAGGAAACGGACGCCTTTGATGGCTTTGTGAGCGGCTGTATTGAGTGGGGCGGACCCATCCACGGGCTGGTGAACAATGCCGGCATCGCCATGGCGGGCATTCTCGCCACTTTCCCGAACGTGGACTCGGAGCGCATCCTGCGCATCAACCTCATGGGACCGCTGGCGATGTCTCGCGTCATCGCCGGTCACTTCCTGCGCCAGCGCAGCGGCGGCCGGATCATCAACATCAGCTCCACTATCGGGACCAGGGGCTATAACGGACTCACGGCCTATTCGGCGTCCAAGGCCGGCCTGGACGGGCTTACCCGTTCACTGGCTCGGGAACTGGGCCGCCTCCGGGTCACCGTGAATTCTGTTGCCCCAGGCTACCTGAGAACCGAAATGTCCAGCACGTTGTCTCAGTCGCAGATGGCCCAGATCGAGGGCCGCACACCGCTGGGCCGGCTGGGCGAACCGGACGATGTCGCGGGCATAGTGCTGTTCCTGCTGAGCGACGCGGCCTGCTTTATCACCGGACAGGTGATTCTTGTCGACGGAGGTATCAGTTGCTAGCAGCACCAGCTCCAAAGAAGATCAGCTTTGAACCGGTGGACGGTACAGCCTTCGCTGCCCGGGCCGGCCAGCTATTGAACGAACTGTGGCCGATGCCGTCGATGGACTACAGCACGGCGTACATGGAATGGCAGCTGCGGTTCCCGGCTCCGGCTGGTTCGCTGGCCGTCGGCGCCTTCGCGGAAGGGGCGCTGTCCGGCTTCTGCGGTGCGACGCCCCGGCGTTTCCGGCTGGGCGGCCACGAAGAGGAAGGTTTCATCGTCTCGTTCTGGTGTATCCGCCCCGGTACCGGCGGACCGGCGGGCGCCATTTTTCTAATTGAACGGCTGCTGGGGTTGCTGCGCGATGCCGGACGGCCGTTTCTCACTTTTGGCGTGAATGGAGGCCGCGGGGAGCGGCTGTTCCCGCAGAGCTGCCTGCGTGCCGGCTTTTACGAAGTGGATCTGGGTGTCCTGCCCGCCTATGCGGCCCAGACATCCACAAAGCCGGATACTTCCGGGTGGGATGTTGAGCCGGGCGACGCCGCGGCGATCCTGCCCGGGCTGACGGCGCAGTTGGCGGCCGAGGATCCCGGCGTTCTCAGAATTGCGGCGGAGCCCGAGCAGACCAGTCATTACCTGGCCGACCCGCGCCGGCGCCGGCTTCTGGTGGCGACTCACCGCGAATCGGGCCGCCAGGCGGCGGCCTGGGTGATCCAGTCGGTGACGCGCACAGCGGCGGGCCCGCAGTTGGTGCCGACGATCGACAGCTTCCTGGGGACACGTGATTCCGCCGCAGCGCTACCGTCGCTGATGGCCGCCGCCTGCCAGCAGCCCGGCGCCGCGGGTCTGGTGACTATCAACGCGCCCAACCTGTGCTTTCTGAATTCCGCGGACCTGCGCCCGCTGGGTATCCGTCAGGTGGGCAAGGGTTTTCACGCACGGCTGCACCTGCCTCCATCGATGGAGCACTTCCGCGGCGCCCGGGCCACCAGCGTCGAGGTCGTGTGAGTTCTTCAGTCAGACAGAGGGATGATCCGCTTATGGCCGCACCCAGCACCACCGATCCCGTCAAGCACTACAACTTCGTGGCCGACGCCTGGCGTTATCTGCTGGGCGAGGATCTGCACTACGGCTACTTTGAACGGCCGGACACGCCGCTGGCCGAGGCGACCGCCGCCCTTACCGGGCTGATGCTGCGGCATGCGGACCTCAGTCCAGGGGTGCGTGTGCTGGATGTCGGGTGTGGGCGTGGTCATCCGGCGGTGCAGATGGCGGAGCGGTACGGATGCACGGTGTTGGGCATCTCCACGAGTTCCGTCTGTGTGGAGCGCGCCAACCAGCGGGCCGTGCAGCGCGGCGTGGCGGAGCTCGCCCGCTTCGAGGTTCGCGACGGCATGGATACGCAGCTGGCAGCGGGCTCCTTCGACCGGATCTGGGTGATGGAAGCGTCGCACCTGATGCCGGCCAAGGACCGGCTGCTGCGGGAGACGGCGCGGCTGCTGAAGCCGGGCGGCAAGCTGATTCTGTGCGACATCATGCTGCGGCGGCCGCTGCAGTTTCCCGAGGTGCTGGAGCGCCGTGCGGACCTGCAGACGCTAGACGCCGTGTTCGGCAAAGCCACGATGCTGGAGATGGCTGCCTATGCCCGGCTGGCGGAACAGGCAGGTTATGACGTGGCCGCGCAGTTGGACATCAGTGCGGAGGTGCAGCCCACGTTCGACCGCTGGCGGGAGAATGCCGACACCTGCCGGAATGAGGTTGAATCACTGATTGGTCCCGCGGCGCTGCGCCAGTTCCGGGCGTCAGCCGGCATTCTCTCCCGCTTCTGGGCGGAGGGCTGGCTGGGCTACGGACTGCTGGAGGCGAAGCTCAAGGCGTAATCGTCAGGGTCACCGGTACTACGACCGAACCGTTCACGGTGGCGGGCGCGGTGACGGTCACCGCTCCGGTATAAGTGCCCGGAGCCAGGCCTGTGGTGTCCACGGAAACTATGGACGAACCCCAGGCCGTGCCGGAAACCGCCGACAGTTTGAGCCACGGCGCATTGACGCTGAGTGTGTAGGCGTAGGCCACCGAGGTTGTGCCAATACCCAGGGTCTTGCTGGCCGGGACAGTGCCTTGGGCGGCGCTGAAAGCCAGCGACTTCGGACTCATCGAGATGGACGGCTGGGCCGAAACCTTCAGGGACACGGGAATCACAACGCTGCCGCCTCCGGTGCCGGTCACAACCACGCTGGCTGTGTAGTTACCCGGCGCCAACTGTCCTGGAGTGGTCGTGACGGAGAGGTAAGCAGTGGTTTGCGCCGAACCCGGGGTGGCCTGGAGCCATGCCGCCGTGGTGGATACGGTGAAAGCCGCGCCGGTTTTGGCGGCGGTGATGCGGACGGGGGCCGGCGCCGGTGCTGAGCCGCCCACGGTGTAGGACAGGTAGAGAGCTGAAGGAGACGCGTAGTAGGTGGTGGCTCCTGAGCTGGCGGAGGTCACGGTGAGGGTCACCGGCAGGGCGACGGAACCGCTGGCTGTGCCAGGCGCCGTGATCGTCACCGCGCCGTTGTAGGTTCCGGCGGCGAGTCCGGTGGGATCGACGGAGACCGTAGTGGTCGCGCCGGAGGCGCCGGCCGCGGACGAGAGCAGCAGCCAGGCGGCGTTGGACGAACCGGTCCAGTTGAACGCGGCGGCCGTCGAACTGACGGTGAGCGCCTGTCCGGCCGGGATCGTGCCGCCGCTGGCGTAGCTGAACGCCATCGACTTCGGTTTCAGGGTGATATCCGCTTGCGGATTCACTTTCAGAGAGACCGGGATCTGGAGGGTTCCGCCGCCGTTGCCGGTGACGGTCAGGTTGGTGAGGTAGGTTCCGGCCGTCAGTCCGGCGGGGGCAATGGAGACGCTGAGATAGGCCGTGGCGGTGGCGGTGGTGGGGGTCACCTGCAGCCAGGCGGCTCCGGGTGAAGCGGTGAAACCTACTCCGGCTGGTGTGGAGACAATGCGGACCTGGGTCGGCGCGGGGATGGCGCCACCCACGGTGTAGCTGAGATACAGCGCGGACGGCGAAGCGGAGAAAGTGGCCGCCGGGCTGGTAACTGTCAGCGAGACGTTCAGCGTGGCGCTGCTGCTGCCGCCCGTCACGGTAATCACACCCTGGTAGGTGCCCGCGGTAAGTCCCGTGGTGCTCACCGAGACTGACAGGGCGGCCGGGGTGGAGCCGGTGGCGGGTGTCACCAGCAACCAGGCGGCGGATGAGGCAGCCTTGATGCTGACGGGGATGCCACCGCTGGTGGCGTTGATGGTCCGTGCCGCCGGGACGGTCTGGCCGATGGTGAAGTTGAAGCTGATCGCGGTTTGGTCTAGCTTCACGCCGGAGGGGGGAGTGGTCTGGGACCCGAGATAGGCACCGGGCGGGGCAGTGGAAGTGCGGGAGGAGCCCGGGCGGTCATAGGGGACCGTGTTGGAGAGGTTGCCCTGCACCGTCAGCGGGGGCGTGGGCAGGTCGCCGCCCAGGAAATCGGGGATCACAAAGACCAGGGCGGTGGGCAGCCAGCTTCCGTAAGGGGGTGTCAGAGAGGCCGCGGTGGCGTCCCAGGCGGCATCCGGCTCGCGCTGGTTGATCGTATTGTCGGCCTTCAACTGAGTGGCGTTGCAGGTGGGATTCGACGGCTGGCAGCCGTAAGAAGTGAGTTCGATGCCCAGCGGAGTGGTGGAGGTGCCGTTCCAGATGACGTTGCCGCGAATCTGGAGATTGTCGTCCGTTACAGCGGGGGAAGGGATGTTCGAGGTTGGGTCGGGTACGGCTGGTCCCAGCACCTGGAATTGCCGGTTGCCCGGTGTATAGCCGGGCGGGTTGTAGATCAGATTGTTGTAAATGAAGACGTTCTTGTTCGGGATGGGGTGACCGGCGGTGAGACTGGCTGTACCCCAGCCGCCAGCCAGGCGGTTCTGCTCGCAGGTTGTAGTGTCGCCGTCGCAGGTGCGCTCGCCCTGGGCTACGCGGATGGGCGGCGCGGCGGTGGAGACGCGATAGAGGGAGTTATAGGCCAGCAGGGCGTTGTAGGCGCCGGCCGTGCCCATCGCCGCCCCTCCGGTGTCGTGAATGACGTTGTTCACGAATTTCACGTTGTAGGCCTCGTAGTGCAGCCAGGGGCTGACCACGAACTCGAAACCGGTTGAGCCGCCTACGATAAAGCCGCCAACCGGGCTGTCGTAGAACTCGTTGCCTTCGATGTTGAGTTCGGCCGAGCCGCCCTTTACATAGCCGGCCCAGCTCGACGCGGTATGGACTTTGTTGAACAGGACGTGGCCGTACTGCACAGCGACGAAATCGAGCGCGTTGTCCCAGGCGTTGGACAGATCGCAGTTTTCCACGTAGAGATACTGCGACTGATTCGCTTTCAATCCCTCCTTGACCGTGGTTTTGCCGCTGAGGCTGCCGATGCCTACGACGGTCACACCGCGGACGAGGATGTGGTCACTGGCGCTGATGTGCAGCCCATGGTGCACGGTCGCGGTCGCCGGAGGGCTGATTTTGAGATCGATGAGGTAGACATAGCTGCAGGTGTCCACCGAAAGCGAGCCATTCATCGTCACGGTTCCGGGTCCGTTCACAGCCTGGAGGATGAGCGGGTATTGAAACGTGCCGTGCCGGTCGCCGGCGTACAAAGCGGAGTAGGCACCGGGCAGCAGGTTCAGCCGCCAACCGGTACCGGTGAAGGGAGCACCGGCGGGTACCCGGCTGAAGGCGGCACTGAGGGATTTCAGGGCGGTGGTGCGCGTGAGGCCGTTGTTGGCATCGGCGCCGTTGACGGGATCGACCCAGAGGTCGGTCACGACAGGGGAGCCCATGTCATAAAGTCTTGGGTCTGACGCCTGAACACGGGGTGCCAGACTCAACAGCAGGCCGGCTAAGGGTAGGAAGGATGCGGCTTTCAGCGGCATCGCGCGCATAGGTCACCTCACGGCCCAGGAGACGGCGGGCCTACTCAGGGAATCGTCGGAAATAGGCCTGTACTTTAAGATTGATCACCCCGGCGGGCCGATGATGCCACCGGATGGGAAGGCCGCAGCGGACGCTCCAGCCCCTCTTCCGGGAGTATAAGATACGCGGCGCTATATACGTTTGACGTCACTCGTCTATAATGATACCAGGAGCTCAATGATCAGGAGCTATCGTGACAAGGACACCGAGCGGCTTGCGTTGGGAGAGAGCATCCGGAAATGGGAACCTTTCCGAACGCAAGCGGAGAAGAGATTGCGCATCCTAGAGGCTGCCACATCGCTCGCCGACCTTGCCGCGCTCAACTCCAACCGGCTGGAGGCGTTGAAGGGTGATCGCAAGGGTCAATACTCCATCCGGATCAACAACCAATGGCGGGTTTGTTTTGAATGGCGGGACGATGCGCAGGGCCCGTCCAATGTCGAGATTGTTGATTACCACTAGGAGGAGGAAGGAGACCCTCATGCCCAGAACGCCTATTCACCCGGGAGAGATCCTCGCCGACGAACTGGAAGAGATCGGCCTTACGGCAAAGAAGCTTGCAGATTTGATAGAAGTGCCACCCAACCGGCTCTACCAGATCCTGGCCGGCAAGCGGAACATTACCGCAGATACGGCTCTGCGTCTTGGCCAGTATTTTGGCATGTCGGCTGATTTCTGGATGAACTTGCAGACTGCCTATGAACTTGACCTGGCCAGAAGAGAGAGCGGCGAGGCGCTGCAGCGTATTCCTCGCCGTAGCATGCCGGAGCCGCAGCTCTCGGCCTGAAAGTCTTCGCCCTGCGGCGCAAGAAGTTGCTTGGTGCGTGAGCAGTCCCTTTCGTCTGGAGTTTCTGGCGGACGGCGATGACCGCACTGCGGCGATGAGGTTCTCAACCGCTATTCTCAGGCACAGGTGACGCAGGATATCCGCCGGCGCATCGCGAGTTGCTTCGTCGCTATTGCCAACGAAAACAGCCAGATAGCGGCTTATTACACACTGGCCGCGGCCAGCGCTCCCATCTCTGATCTGCCAGAAGCGGACACGAAGCGTCTGCCGCGCTATCCGACCCTGCCTGCTGTCCGGATCGGCCGCCTTGCGGTTGATCGCCGCTTTCAGGGACAAGGCCTGGGCGGGGCGTTATTGGCAGATGCCGCCGCACGCAGCCTGCAGATGCCGGTAGCGGTCTTCACGCTGCTGGTCGACGCGAAGAACGACCAGGCTGTGGCTTTCTACCAGCGATTTGGCTTCCGCGCGCTCGTTAGCGCACCCAGGACATCGTTCCTGCCCTTGGCGACGGCGGAGAAGGCATTCCTTTAGTCCGGCGCTCGATGAGGCTGATCAGTTGTCTGGCATGCCCTACGTCGAAGATCGCTGACGTCACAGGTTTTCTTCGCCGCGCTTGAGGAGTATCGTCATCGCTTCATGGGAATCGCCAGCCATCGCTGCTCCTGCGCTTTTCAGGAATCGATCGTACCGAGCTTTCCCACGCGCGACGGCTTGGTCGTAGACGTCCCTTGGGGGTTCTGCGACGCAGGTCAGCAATGTCTTTGCAAGAGAATCGACGAAGGCGAATAGAGCCCGCTGACCAAGCCTGATCCCGCGGATGTCGCGGGCTATTCGATCGAGGGTGGCGGCTATTCGCTCCTCAGCCGCATCCACCCCGCTTTCGCGCCCGGCCAGTTCCCGCTGAATCGCGGCTCGGATGAATGCGCTTGGGGTGGCAAAACCTCCATCCTTGGTAGCGCGCTCTATTCGCTTGTTGAGTTCGGGTTCCAGCCGCACACCGCGGATTCGCAGCTTCTGGTTGGCCATATCTGGCTCCTGAACGGTAAGCCCGGGCCACAAGGAGCCGTGACAGGTCTCGTTTAACAAGTGTGCAGCAGATTGTCTGCGCCGTTGAACGCGGAAGCCGTTATAAGAGCGTCTGATAGCTGCGGAACAAACCAGAACCGTTCAACAATCCTTTATGTTCCACTACCCGCCTGTTTGGCTCGTATAGTCCTTGCCGCCCGCACAGCCGGCTCAACGAACTGGTAAGTGGGTGAAACATTCTGAAAGCTCGATTATTCAAAACAACAACCCGAAACCCGCCGAAACATTGCTGGAAACTTCTGAAACCCTGCCAGGTCGCTCAGTAAATCCAGGAGGTCGAAACCGACGCCGGCTATGGTGGCAGGTTACTGTTCAGGCTTGTCTTCCAAAACCTTACCAAGTTCGGTCTCTATGTCGTCAATGGTTGGGAAGCTTCCCTTGAGACTCTCAGGAAGGGCGGCCAGAAGCTGGAACTCCGATACTCCCATGGGCTTCGCTGTATCTCGAAGCGCGTACTCCACGATGAGCCGCTTCTTCGACTTGCAGAGAATAATGCCAATGCTCGGGCTGTCCGCGGGGTGACGGAGTTGGTCGTCAACTGCCGAGAGGTAGAAGTTCATCTTGCCGGCATACTCGGGCTTGAACTCCGTCATCTTCAGGTCAATGACCACGAAACAACGGAGGCGAAGGTGATAGAAGAGCAGGTCCAGCCGGAAATCCTCACCGGCGACTTCAAGGTGGTATTGACTCCCTACGAAGGCAAAGCCGACGCCTAACTCAATGAGAAACTGGCGCAAGTGTCCGAGCAGGCCTCGTTCGAGATCGCGTTCCTGTGCTTCCCGTGCGAGAGTGAGAAAGTCGAAGTTGTAGGGGTCCTTGAGAAGTTGCTGCGCAAGGTCGGACTGCGGCGCCGGGAGTGTCGCCTGGAAATTCGTCAGTGCCTTTCCCTGGCGCCGGTAGAGATCGCTCTCAATTTGGATGACGAGCACATTCCGGCTCCAGCCATGCTCGATGGATTGGCGGGCATACCAGAGCCGTTCCTCGGTGGATTTCAGTTTTTCGAGGATGGTCAGGTTGTGATACCAGGTCAATTGTGCAAGCGGCCCTTGCACAATTGTTTCGTCTGGCCAAGCTTCGGCCAAAGCCCTCATATACCTGAGGTTCCGTGGAGAGATGCCCCTCATATCAGGGAATGCCTGGTGTAGGTCCCTGGCCAGCTGATCAATGACCTTCGCGCCCCACCCTTCCTCCCGTTGCCGGGAGAGAATCTCTGACCCGATCCGCCAATAGAGGAGAACGAGTTCCTGGTTTACGGCGGCTGCTGCGCGAAGCTGGGCCGTTTGAATCTGGCTCTTCAGGCGGGCAAGAAGATCCTGGTAGCCCGTTGTCGTTGGTGTGTTTTCAGTCATCTTGTTCGTGCACAACCGGGCACATCCCAGATGTCGAGGGCTAAAAGGATCAACACGGGAGCTCAAGGCTCCCGGTGTTGCGATGGGTAAAGAGCGTTCTGTTTACGAGACGGGCACGGTTACGGCGGTCGAGGCGCCCACGCTGTTGGTCACTGTCACCGTTACGGATTCGATCGCCTGGATGGGCTGTGTCGCCGAGGACGAGGAATCGCTGGTGGTGAGGGTAAAGGGAACCTGAATCAGGAACTGACCGCCGAAGGCCTGGGCGGACGTCGAGCTGAACCAAGTGTAGGACTTGGTTGTCAGGTCCTGGCTGAAGTCGGTCTGCGGGAAGTTGTAGCCGGGCTTGCCTTTGAAGCTGACCGTGATCTTGCTGAGGGAACGGGTGGTCGTGTTCCCGGTCAGCAGGAGGGTGAACCCCGTACCGGTGCGCGAACCGATGCTCAGGTCGAGAACTTGCGGCGCGGCGGCGGCCAGGCTGACCTGGAACTGCTTGGGCTTATCCGGGGTGAGGTCCAGGCCGCCTTCGGTGGCGAAGGCGGGCGTCACGAAGATGGTGCTGGCGACGCTGCCGGTCTGGAACCGGATCTGTGAGGAGCCTCCGGCGAAGACGGCGGTGGTGCTGCCGGCCGGGATGGTGAAGGTGGCAACCCGGCTGCCCGAAACGAACTGGACCGACGGATCGTCGGTGGCGATGTCCGAAGCCGTGCTCAGTGTGAGCGTGCCTGTCAGGTTCACGGCATAGGCCGAGGCCAGGGTGAGTCCGATGGTGGGCTGCTGGAAGGGCTGAGCGCTGGTGGGGCCCTGGAAGGTATAACTGGGCAGCGGATCGGGCGTAGTGCCGACACCGGAGAGGGTGAAGGTATCGGAATCGATGCGCAGGGTGGCGGTTACCAGGCTGGTGGTGGTGGGCGCGAACTGGATTGTGAACGAAAGGGTCTGGTTCGGCTGGATGGTGGCCGGCAGAGAGGGCAGTCCAGTGAGGGTGAAGACGGGTTTACCGCTGCCGGGTGGCAGGATGGCCACGCTGGAAACGACAGCCGCCGCGGCGCCGTCGTTCCGTACAGTAAACGTAGCGGTGGAGGTGCGTCCGACCTGGAGGTTGGGGAAGAGAAGGCTGCCCTGAGGTGCCAGGGGCGTCACGCCGGAAGCACCGGTGTAGGAGTAAGTCAGCCTGGAGCTCTGCTGGTTGCCTACCAGGTCGAATGTGTCGTTCCCGACGCGGAGGCGTCCGGTCTGTGGGCCGACCTCGGTTGGCGCGAAGGTGAGGGTGAAGAGCTGAGTATCGCCTGGAGGCATCGTCAACGGCAGGAAGGGAAGGCCGCTGACCTGGAAGGCCGAGCCGGTGACGGCGATGCTGCTGACCGTGATATCCAGCCCGCTGGTGTTCTGCACCTTGATGAAAACGGACGATTTGCCATTCACCGGTGCGCCGGGCAGGGTGATGGTCTGATTCGGGGTCAAGGGCTGAGGAGAGCCGCTGGCAGGCACCAGGGTATAGGTGAGGTAAGAGAGGATTCCACGGCCGCTCAGCTGGACGGTGTAGGTAGAGCCACCTTCAAAAGTAATGGTGAGCGTCCCGGTGTCGGTTCCTGCCTGACGGGGGCGATAGCGCACCTGGAACTGGAGACCGCTGCCGGCTGCCAGCTGAGTTGGTATCAACGGGAGTGAAACCAACGAAAAGGCGTCGCCGGTGGTGCTGACGGACAGGACTTGGCCGGTGCCGCTGCCGCGGTTCACGAGCGCCATGGAGGCCAGGGTCGTGCCGTTCACGGGGGTATCAGTGAAGGGAAGCACACCATTGGGAGGCAGACTGACGACGTTGGAATCGAGACTCAGGCTGTAGTTCAGGGAGTATTCCGGTGTGAGACCGTTCAAGCCGAGGACGAGCAGGCCCGGTGTGGAAGTGGAGGGCTGGGTGGGGTCGCTGGAAACCGGGCCGGCTATCGTGAAGGGGTAGTCCAACTCGCCGAGCGCCTGCTGGCTGCTGGTGGGCAGGTAGCGGAGCTCCATCGTCAGGCTTTGATTGGGGCCGAGGCTGGTGCTGCCGGCCGGGGCGCGGCTGATGGTGAAATCAGGGGAACCGAGGATCTGCGGCGTCTGCGAGAACGACATGCTGGTAGTTCCCGTGTAGGTGACGGTGACGACCAGTGTCTTCGGCTGAGCCACGCCGGTGGCGTTGACGGTGACGGTGCCGCCGTTGGCCACTTGCGAGATATTGTTGCCCTGTTGGACGCGGATCAGAACCTGACCCTGGGCCGCGGTGAAAGCGGAAGCCAGCAGGAAAAGGGTAGAGAGTCGGGTCTTCATTGGGCGGAGTCTCCTTCGCCCGCCGGGGCCGGAACAAAGAATATGCCGGGTCCGGAGCGTTCATCCAGGACATAGAGGGCCGCCCCGGCTTTGTCCCGGGCGCCCAGGAGGAGCAGGGAAGGTCTGCCCAGGGGCAGCAGCTCCGTCACCGGCGCGTCGAGCGCGATGCCGTCCGAGAGCTGCGCGGCGGAGCGGTCGAACCAGTACAACAGACTGGTGGTGCGGCTGGCGAGGTAGAGCTGCTTCCGGTCGGAGCTGAGGCCGAGGGCTGAGACGTCGGCCAACTTCTCCGGATCGGCGAGAAGGGTGGAGACGGCCGGTTCGGTAGAGCCTGGATTTTGAATCTGAAGGACTTGCGCGTTGGCGCGATCGGCGGCCCAGAGTGTCGCTGCGCCGGGTTCGAGGGCGATGGCCGAGATATCCGCGGCGGCAAGCACCTGTGTGGTGCCATCCGTGGTGGTGACCCGATAGACTCCGGCGCCGGCCACCGTTACCAGTGCCAGGCTGGATGAGGGATCCGCCGTGATGGCGGTCACGGTTCCATCGACACCGGTTAGCGGGATGGGGGTCTCAGCCGTGGCTGCCTGGGCCGAGAAGCGCACCCATTGGATGGAGTTGGAGGCTGACGAATAAAGGGCGACCGCGGAGGAATCGGCAGCCCAAGCGGAGAGTTGAGGCTCCGAGAGGATGGATTCGACAGGTGCGCCGGCCGGGTCCTGGCCAATGTTGTCGCGGGAGACGAGGCGGGTTTCTCCCTGACGGGCGACGAGCGCCATTTGTCCATTTGGTGCCACCGATGCCCACGTGACATCGGAGAGGACCGGCGCGCTCAACCGGGCGGCGCCTGGCATGCCGAGAACCTGGCGCAACGACCCTGTGGGCGCGTCAAATACGAAACCCGCGATGGGCCCGCCGATCTGGAGACTCTGCGAGAAACAGGAGAGGGCCAGTCCGCACAGGGCCCAACTCAGACGAATCGCCGGAGACATGGATTAATTCGGACCTCCGATTACGATGGGGCCGGGGGAGATAGTGATTGTCGAATTACTACCCCGGTTGCTGAGAATCACGGCTGCCGCCACGCCCGCACCCGCGCCGGCGCCGATCACCGCCCACCATTTCCAGCTCTTGAACCAGGGTTTAGGTGGAACGGGCAGCATCGCCTCGGAGGTTTTCGCGTCGTTCGTCTGGCGAATTCCAAGTTCGGCGGTCTGCTCCCCGATGGTGGCCTTGACCTTGATGGTGAACGTACCGGGTGTGTTGTTGGGGGTGAAGGCGGCGGTGGCCTGGCCGGTGTAGTCGGTCCGGGTCGTAGCCAGGGGCGCCGTTCCGAACAGGCCGCCGGGTCCGGTGGGGGACACCTCAAAGGTTACGGTAGCGCCTTCCACGGGCTGTTCGACGGAATCCAGGACCTGGACCACCGGGCTAATGGCTGTTTTGGAGCGAAGACTGTTGGTGGCGTTCTGACCTTCCAGCACCAGAATCTTGATTTTTCCCTGGGCATTGCCGCGCGGCGGGCCGGAGGGCTCCGCTGCCGCCGGCGCGGTGGCCGGAGCAGGTGGTTGCTGCGCTAAAAGCGAACCAGGTGAGATCAGAAGGCCGACAAGAAGAAGAGCAATAAGGCTATGACAGGACAAGCCCGTACCCCCGAAGTGACGGTCCGCGTTAAGTTTTTGAACCAATTGCGTGGCAGACCTCTACACAGCATACTCTTACGGGCGGTTCAAGACCAACAACGGAGGCCGAATCCGGGACGGCTCCGGGATGGCCGGATGGGAGGGATCAGCGGGCCTCAAACAACCTGACTCGGTAATACTTACCGGCTGCTCCAGGAAGAAGTACTAGGAGTTTGGGTGGTTTTCTCCGCTGTGTAGGTCCGGAGCCATGGTAAAACATTGAAAGTAATAGAGATTGCTCTGTGGTAAGACAATTGCAGTTCACAAGGGTCGGATACGTGTGTTGGTGGGAGACTGCACCCAGGCGTGTGCAGGTCTTGCGGCCGGAGTCAATTCGGGTCGTAAAGTCTTGTTTCCGTAACGGTAGTAGACGGCGGCCGGCCGGCCGTTGATCCCGCCAATGCTCAGGTGCTTACCGAGTTTCGACGGCTTTCCTCTCTTACCTGCTAATGGGCGAAGAGGTGCAGGTCGATAGACGAGTGAGTACGACAATTTGATGGTTCGGTAAGGATAGCAATGATGCGCAAACCTCTTATTACATTAATGACCGCGGGTCTCTTCCTGGTAGCTAACTTCGCTTGGGCGCAGGCTACGTCTACCACGGCGTGCGATCTGAATGGCGATGGATCCGTAAACAGCACCGACTACAACCTGGCTGTGAATATGAGCCTTGGCCAGACTGCCTGCAGCGCCAACATCATGGGTGAGGGTGTTTGCAACGTGGTTGTGGTTCAGCGCGTAAGCAACGCCATTTCGAGCAACTGTGTGGTGGGTAACCCGCATGCGGTGACGCTGACCTGGACGGCCAGCACTTCGCAGGGAGTGACCGGCTACAAGGTGTACCGTGGCACGGCCTCCGGCGGGCCCTATGCGCTGGTGAAATCGGCCGCAGTGGCAGGCACGAGCTATATCGATTCCGGTGTCGTGTCGGGCCAGACCTACTACTACGTTGTTACGGCAGTCAGCAGTACAGGGGAGAGCGCCTATTCGACGCAAGCCTCGGCTGTTGTGCCAACCCCGTAACTATCAACGCGGTAAACGAGGCATCGTAGATGCCCCGGTTTGCGCTTGAAACCACGGTGGAGCAGTACTGATCGCACCGTGTTCCTACCCCATTGCTCCGTATTCCGGGCGGTCGCGCTCCAGGCCGCCCGTATGAACTCATGCAGTAACCTCATCCGCATCGAGGCGCTTTTCCGCGCCCGGTTCCCTCCTTTCCAGCCCGTAGTTCCACCCAACCATTCGAGCCGGAGCGCCTGCCGGGTCTGCCGGTTTGGCGAGGCGGTTCGCGTCACCGCAAACCCAAGTCCACCGGATCACTTACCCGCAATTGCACCTGGTCCCCGAGGGAGGATAACGCCCCAAGCCGGTGGGTTAACATAATGACTGCCTCTATGGATCGTCCCCGTGTCCTGCTTGTGAGCTATCTATTCCCGCCTTGCGGCGGCGTGGGGGTTCAGCGAGCACTAGCCATGGCCCGGTATATGCCGGATGCGGGGGTGGATGTCTCCGTCCTGACCGCGCAGGACCCGATTTCGCAGCATGGTCTGGATCCGGATCTGGAGCGAATGATTCCGCCCGGGATCCAGGTGTGCCATTCGTCGGCATGGGAACCGCCCCGCGCCCTCAGAGACCGGGTGAAACGGGCGCTGAACGGGGAAAGAGGCGCCGGCGTCCCATCGAAGGGGGCGCCTCAACGGTCCTCGCTCCTGCGGCGGGTGGCGAAGACTGCAGTCGAGAGGATTCTGTTTCCGGATGCTCAGCTTCTGTGGGTGAAGCCCTCATTGCGCGAGGCAGCGCGCATCATCAGGGAACAGAATGTCCGCGCCATAGTGCTGACGGCACCGCCATTTTCCCTGCTGTTCATGGCCGTCGAATTACGCAAGCTGTTCCCAAAGCTGCGCATTGTGCTGGATTTGCGCGACGAATGGCTGGGCTACCATCTGCCTGAACTGGATGGCACGGCTTCTCCGTGGAAGCGCGCCGAGTCAGGGCGGCTGGAAAGGGCAGCCGTGCAGGCAGCCGATGTTGTTGTGACGGTGACTCCGCCCTGGGTGGAAAGCCTGGTGCGCCGGTATCCGGACCAGCCCGCCTCGAAGTTCGTTTATATTCCCAACGGCTACGATGCGGATACGCTGAAGGACTTCCATCGCACTACGCCCCAAGTGCCGCCGCTGATCGTCGGGTACATGGGAACGGTTTATTCCAATCCGGTGTACTCGCCTGCCTCGTATCTGGATGCCCTGGAGGCGATGCCGGAGGAGTGGCGAAGCCGTGTGCAGACGCGGATCATTGGGCGGGTGGCCGGCGATGCGGTCCACTTGCTGGCAAACCGGACAACGAACATTGTTCAGACGGGATTTGTGCCGCAAGTGGAGGCTTTCCAGAAGCTGATGGATTGCCATTGCCTGCTGTTGATCATCGGCAATCCGACGGTGCATTCCGGGAAGCTGTTCGAGTATCTCGCCATGGGTATCCCCATTCTGGCGATTACTCCTCCGGAAGGCGAGGTGGGCCGCATTGTGCGCGAGACCAGGGCCGGATGGTCTGTGGCGGCCGAGGATCGCCAGGGAATTCAGGATGCCATCAGGAATCTCCACGGAATCGCATCGGGCACGCAGGTGCCAATCGAACAGGACCGCGAGGCGATTGAGTTCTACGATCGCCGGCGTCTGGCCGCGAGTATGGTGCGTGCCACCGGAATTGTCTAGCCTACGGTGTGAGACGACCGGCTGTGCCGGACGATATTTGCAGTGATCGGAGTGATGTAGCGTCTATGCACAACTCAGGCTGGCTGAGTCTATTCCGCGAAGACGTGCAGGCGAAGGCGGAATGGCTTTATGGGGCCTCAGATGGGCGGAACAACTTGAAAGCCCTGACGACCGACGGCACGCTGGCGATGCTGCTGTACCGGTTGATGCAGGCCTGCCACCGGCATAGGTTTGGGCTGGCGGCGATGGTCTTCAACAAGCTGAATGGCGTATTCGGCAGCTGCATCATTGGCCGGGGTGCGGACTTCGGCCCTCGCTTTGTGCTGGTGCACAGTCATGGGGTGGTGATCAACGGGTCGGTCCGAGGGGGACGCAACATCATGATCGAGCACCAGGTGACGATTGGAGCGGAGAGGCAGCGGGCGCCGGTGTTGGGCGATGACATTTTTGTCGGCGCGGGCGCGAAGATTATCGGAGGTGTGCGGGTGGGTTCGGGCGTGCGGGTTGGCGCGAATGCAGTTGTTGTGAAGGACGTTCCGGATGGAGCAACGGCGGTGGGCGTGCCGGCTCGCTACATTTTCAAGAGCCAGGACGGCAAAGAGAGCGAGTAAACATGCGAAAGGCCGCTGCCCTTTGCCGGGACAGCGGCCTTTGCACGTAAACGTAGAGACGGAAGGTTGTCTATTCGACGCTCACCATACGGCGGCGGAGGAACGCGATGACTCCGATTACGGCGAGCAGATTGAACGCCAGGATCGGCAGGGACGCAGTCTCCGGTGTACGAATCGTGGAACCGGCAATCGCGAGGAACTCCTGCGGCGGAGCGGTACACTTCGCACCCCAGCAGTTGGCTGCGGTGCCGGCGATGGGCGTGTAGATCACGAAGTTGGAGAACTGATCCATGATCGAGTTGGTCGTCGCCGCCAGGGCCGTATTGATGTACTGGGTAGCAGCCTTGGCATAAGCCGGGCTATAGCTGGCCAGATTTGTCGTAATGGCGCTGGGAGTAAACAATCCCCAGATGGCGAATGAGATCTCGCCCTGCGTGACCTTGGTGATGTTCGGGTCGAGCAGTTGGAGTGTCAGGTAGGCCGCTGCGTTATAGAGATGTAGCGCATCAGGTACGCCGCCCCAGCGGGTGCCGCTCAGGTCGGCGAGTGTGTGAGTGGTTGCCTGCCAAGTTTCGTTCAGATAGGTCACGGCGGCAAAATCATCACAAATGATAGTGGTGGTGACGCCGTTGACCGTAGCAGTATACGGATTCATGTAGTCACCGGCCATGGCATTCATGTTGCCGAGACCGATCATTTTCATATCTACGGTGTCGGCGCTTGCTGTTGGCGCGAGGCAAATGCACGCGACAGCGGCCAACCACGCTATTTTTCGAACTCCCTGCTTCACTTCCCCCCCATTCTTGGCCATCAGATCAGTAGTTCCACCTACAAGCCACTCGGGGCGACCACCCCTATGACCTAGGTATATCCTAAGATTCACCCAGCCCCGGGTCAATGTCTAATTGAGGTAGACAAGTACTTGCGGTACTAGAGTGTTAGTTTCACCAGGCTGCGTATATCACTCAAAACAAAGAACCACGAGCTGGAAAGTGATTCGCCTGGCGATGGCAGTACCGGGAGGAGAGGGGCTATAGTGGTCACAGGGATGGAGGAGAGTCCTCTCCATGGACGACGGTCGATGGGAGAGAAACAGTGGCCGGCGGAGTGGTGTCGAGATCTCCGGGTGTGCGGCGGGGGACAAGGAAACAGCCTTCAGATTCCGCAGAAAGAGGCGAACCGTGGTGAGTGGTTCCACAGGCATGAATAGATACATTGCGATCCTGATTGGAGTGGGTCTGCTGTCGTTGTGGTCCTGTTCCATGAGCCCGGAGGCGCGCAAGCTCCGCTTTCTGGAGAGCGGCGACAAGTATTTCGCGGCCGGCAAGTACCAGGAAGCCGCGATCGAGTTTCGAAATGCCGTCCAGCTGGATCCGCAACTTGTCAAAGGGCACGTCAAGCTGGCGCAAACCTATTTGTCCCTGAGGAATCCGGAAGCAGCGCTTCGTGAATTTGAGGAAGCGGTGACCATTGATCCAAACAACCTGGAGGCGCAACTACAGGCGGCAATTCTGCTGATTGCGCATGCGGACTATGGAAAAGCCCAGTCCCGCCTGGAGGGTATTCTCAAGGCAAATCCGTCCAATGCCCAGGCGCATGCTTTGATGGGGCAGAGGTATGTCGCCGCCAAAGACACAACACGGGCGATCGAGGAACTGCGGAAGGCGATCTCGCTAGACCGGAGCCGGCTGGAGCCGTACACAGTGCTTTCGGCTCTTTATCTGGCCGCGGGCCG
This sequence comes from Paludibaculum sp., assembly GCA_049841055.1. Lineage (GTDB taxonomy): Bacteria > Acidobacteriota > Terriglobia > Bryobacterales > Bryobacteraceae > Paludibaculum. Next base: position 121,961 of record JASGIE010000114.1, read on the forward strand.
GCCTGAGGACGCGGAGCAGGCCGTGCGGGACGCGGTGGCGGCAAATCCGCAGTCGGAAGAAGCGCACTTAAACCTGGGCCGGTACTATTTTTCCCGCCACGAGCTGGCAAAAGCGGAAGCGGAGTCGCGGGCGGTCTCCTCTATTAATGCGAAATCCACGGCAGCTCTACTTTTGTTGGGGCAGATATATGCTTCGGCGGGCCGTCTGGCCGATGCGGAAAAGGCCTTCACGGAAGTGAAGTCCGTGGGGCCCGAGGACCCGCAGGCGTTCCTGGCTCTTGGTAATTTCTATACCGCCACGGGTCAGAAAGAGAAGGCAGTCGCCGAGTTCAGCCAACTGGTGAGCCTGAAACCCAAGGACCCTTCCCTGAAGCTCAGGCTGGTGGATGCCCTGCTGGAACTGCGCCGGCTTGACGAGGCGACGGCGCGAAACCAGGAGATCCTCAAGGCGGCGCCCGACCATGCGGAGGCGGTGTTGATGAGCGGCCGGCTGCTGCTGGCGCAGCGGCGCTATGAGGATGCGGCGACAGCGCTCCAGAAAGCCACGCAGCTCGACCCCGGCTCGGCGATCGGTTACTACCTGCTTGGTGTTGCGCAGAATGCGCAGGGTCTTGCCAATTCCGCCCGGGCGTCGTTCTCGCAGGCTCTTCAACTGGAGCCGGGGATGAGCGTGGCCGCAGTCGCCCTATCGCGGCTGGCTGGAGAGGGCGGGAATCCCGATCAGGCTCTGGAAATGGGCGCACGGGCACTGAAGGCGGATCCCAATGCGGTGCCGGCCTATGTCTCCAGTGCGCAGGCGCTGCTGGCCAAAGGGGAGACCAAGAAGGCTGAAGCGATGCTGGAAGAGCTGTTTCGGCGGGATCCAACTTCGGCCGCAGGCCTGGCCACACTGCTGAATCTATCCATCCGGCAGGGCAGGGTTCAGGAGGCGATGCGACGGATCTCGCTGCTGGCGCAGCAGCATCCGCAGAATGCCGGACTTTTCTTCCTGCTGGCGGCGGGCTCGTTCAGCCAGGGTGATTATGAGAAGGCCTCGCTGAATGCGAGACAGGCGCTTAAGCTGGATCCTCAAACCCCGGATGCGCACACTTTGCTGGCCAACGTGGCGTTCGCCAAAGGTCAGTCCGAGGAGGCCAAAGGGGAGTTGCAGGCGGCCATCCAGGTGAATCCCCGCAATGCGGCCAATTACCTGTTGCTGGGAGGGCAGTACGAAAAGGAAGGGAACTGGCAGGCGGCGAAGAGCCTATATGAAAAGGCACGCGCGTCGAACGGCGGGTCGGCGCTGGTGGCCAACCAGCTTGCCTACCTCTATCTGGAACACGGCGGAGATGCCAACGTGGCGCTTTCGCTGGCCCAGCAGGCCAAACAGGGAATGCCAAAGTCGCCGAACGCAGTGGATACGCTAGGGTGGGCGTACTACAAGCTGGGGATGATGGACGCAGCGATCGGCCAGTTCAAAAGCTGTGTGGAGATGACGCCGACTACGCCCACGTGTCACTTCCATCTGGGCCTGGCCTACATCGCATCGGGGAAGAAGAGCATGGCTGAGCGTTCCCTGCAGCAGGCGCTGAAGGATCCGGAGTTCCAGCACACGGACGAAGCCCGCGCCGCGCTGAGCAAACTCGCGAGACCGTAGGGCTGTGATCAGTCTTTCAGCCAACCGGTTCCCAGGAACAGTGACCGGACAACCGCCGTCCGGCACAGAAGGGCGCCGCAGGCAGTCCCCAGGGTATTGGTGATGACATCCGTGAGGTCGGAGTCGCGCGTCGGGAGATAGAACTGCAGAGTCTCGATGGCGAGGCTGAGTGTCATCCCGAGCAGCGTTGTGAGCAGCAGCGCGCGAACCGGCGCACGGCGGTTCAGCAGATAAAGACAAAGGCCAAGCGGGATGAATCCGGCCCAGTTGAGCAGAATGTCGCTTCCGTTCCAGCGATTCGGCCAGGACAGGAAGAGCTTGTCGACGAGCTGATAGTTCTCAGGAATCCGCAGATCCGGTCCGGCTCCCGAAGCGCTGTGGATCACTGATCCTGAGTGCTCCCGAAAGAGGTAGAGCGCCGCCGTTCCCGCTACCGCCTGAAAGTCCGGCTGCCCGTTGCTCGTCCAATCAGAATGGTGCCGTGCAACTTCTCCGGGCGGGAGATCCACGGGGTACAAGGCGAGGCCTCGTAACTCTCCAGCCCAACCGTCGGGCGCGATGGGTGATGTTCCAGCGACAAGCCACGGCTGTGGGTGCGGGCAGATGAGCGGGAAGTTGGGACGGATTATGGCTAGTCTGCCGTCGACGTAAACAGCAGTCCGTTGAGGGGTGGAGGTAATGGTGAGGAAGACGGGTCGTCCGGCGTGGAACAACCTGTCGACATACAGCCGGATGGAGTCATCCGGTCCGCCACGCCGGCCTTCCGATTGAAGGGCAAGATCCGAGATGGACTGCCGCAGCGAGACGCGTATCGGGCTGGCTGGATTGTAGAGGGAGAGGATGGTGCTCGAATCCTCTGTTTTGGAGGGTTGAAGCCAGATTTCGAGGCTACAGGCTGTGGGCCCGGTTCCCGGGGTAGTCCAGATGGGACCGGAGCTGAGGATTGTGGCCGGTTTACGAAGCCGCAGCCCATTGCCACGCTCGAGCCAGGTCACATTGTTCCGCGGACTATGAAAGGGCCAGAGTCCAGCCACGAGAATCGTGCAGACGCTCAGTGCGCAAAGGAGACGCACCGGCGCGCTGGTCCTGGTGGCGGCATTCATTTGGTTGGACTGGGGGCCGGCTGCGCGGTGGCTGGCGCGGATTGGGCAGGGCGCCGCTGTTCGGAGCGCTGCAAGAGCAATAGAGCCGGGATAAGGAGAAGCAGTGCAGCCGCGGACACCGGGAGGCCACCGTAACGGTGCACGTCCCCATAAAGGTAGTCCTTGGAGACATAGATGCCGAGCCAGGACATCGAGGCGATTCTGAGTGCGTTCTTGAATATCGCGATAGGGACGGTGAGCAGGACGAAAGCGGCCCGGCGCCAACCCGAGCGCAGGAAAAGGTAGCTCAGGACAAGAGCGGTGATCAACAGCGCGATAGTGGAACGGATCCCACTGCATTCCCGGGCCACTTCGATGGTGAAACCGGGCAGGGAGAACTGGAAGCCTTGCCGAAACACCGGAGTTCCGACCAACCGGAAGAGGAGATAAGTCACCTCCGCCGAGGCCTGCTGCAACATCACCTGGGCCGACTCCACAACCGGCGCGGGCAGCGGGATGAAGAGCAACAACAAAGTCAGCGGGAAGAGAGCCGCTTTGAAGGGGCCGGTTCCATAGACAGAGATGAATCCGCCAACCCAGGCGAGAACGACGCCGCACACGATCATTGGCAGAGCCGCTTGTGGGGACGGGGCCAGGGTTTGAGCCAGGCCGGACAGCGCGATGCCGGCGGCCGCGAGGATCAGGCCAGGCGTCAGGCGGCCGAGCGTGCCGCGAAATATGCTCCTGCGCCGGTAAAGGATCAGCGCCAGGCAGACAAACGGGATGAGCGGCAGGTGTGTGTAGCGGTCGTCGCTGCGTGCCAGCGCGACGAGAGTGGCCAGAGGCTTTGCGAACAACAGCAATGGAACAAGGCAGAACAACAGAAACCAGAGGTGGAGCCGTGCCGGATTTCCGCGGGCCGGTTCAGGAGCTGAGATGGAGGATGACACTGTTGCGTTTAAGGGCACTAAAGCAGGGGATACGGACATAGTCTACAGCGCTGGCTTCGAATTGCCGAATGATATGCTAACGTCTTGTACTGGAAGGGGCGGTTACATTGCGCGTGCAGGCCGTGAATGTTAGTGCTAGGCTCGTAGGCGTACTGAAATCAAGAGCTTGGAGGATGCCGGCCGCCGCGCGATCAGGTGCAGTTGATGTGGAGCCCTGCCATCCCGCGCAATCAA
>JASGIE010000115.1:0-13442 GCA_049841055.1 Paludibaculum sp.
CCGCGCCGTGGCACCGTGGCCAACAAGAAGAAAGCCGGAGTGAAGTAAGCGGAGCTCGAGCGCAGGATAGGAGTGGACGTTCAAGATGGCGAAACAGCAAGCTAAGGCCAGCAAGAAGAGTTCCTTCAAGAAGAAGGAAAAGAAGAGCGTACCGGTTGGCTTCTGCCACATCCAGGCTACGTTCAATAACACGATCGTCACCTTCACCGACCCCATCGGCAACACGCTGGCCTGGTCCAGTTCGGGTTCCCTCGGGTTCCGTGGCTCGCGCAAAGGCACGCCGTTCGCCGCCCAGCAAGCGTCTCTCACCGCTGCCAACAAGGCGAAGGAAAGCGGCCTGCGCCAGGTCGAAGTGCGCGTCGCCGGTCCCGGTTCCGGCCGTGAGTCCGCGATTCGCGCGCTGGCCACCGCCGGCATCGAAGTCCGTACCATTCGCGACACGACACCGATTCCACACAACGGTTGCCGCCCGCCCAAGAAGCGCCGCGTCTGATCGCGGAGCGTCTTCCGGCTGCTGTGTTTCCCGCAGTTGGCGAGAAACGTGAAAGCGGCGCATGAAGCGTGTAATATTGTAAATGGCCTTCATACGGCCAGGAATTGAGGACCGGCCTCGCGCCCGGCTTCCTCTTGTTAAGCAGGATGAAGGAAAGCTTCCCCCTCATTCCGTAAACTGCACCTCATCAGCAGGTAGTTCGAAGGAGGTCCTTTGGCTCGTTACATTGGTCCCGTCTGCCGGCAGTGCCGGCGCGAGGGCATGAAACTCTTCCTGAAAGGCGCACGTTGTTTTAGTGAAAAGTGCGCCATTGAAAAGCGCAATTTCCCTCCGGGACAGCATGGCAAAGACCGTAAGCCGAAGATCGTAGGCTACGGCCTGCAGCTTCGCGAAAAGCAGAAGGCGAAGCGGTTCTACGGCGTCGGAGAAATCCAGTTCCGGAACCTGTTCGAGAAGGCCGCCCGCCAAGGGCGTCACGGGCGAAAACCTCCTCGGCATGCTGGAGCGCCGTCTGGACAATATCGTCCACAAGATTGGTTTTGGCACTTCCCGGGCGATGGCCCGCCAGTTTGTCCGGCATGGACACATTGCCGTCAACGGCCATAAAGTCGACATTCCTTCGTACATCGTGCGGCCCAACGACGTGGTTGAGGTTCGCGAGAAGTCGAAGGAGAATTCGGCAATCCAGGGTGCCATCGAGGCAACTGCCCACCTGCCCGCCCCCAACTGGATCGAGGTAGATCGCGAGAATCTGAAGGCGCGCGTGTTGACCCAACCGAAGCGCGAAGATCTCGTCCAGATCAAGCTCGAACGAACAGCTGATCGTCGAATTGTACTCGAAGTAAGAGGAGCGTGCTATGTTCAAAGGATTCCAGAAACCGAAGCGGCTGGTCGCAAATACCGAAACGCTCACCGAACGGTATGGCATGTTCACGGCGCAGCCGTTCGAGCGCGGTTTCGGGACGACCATCGGCAACGCGCTGCGCCGCATCCTGCTGAGCTCCATCGAGGGGGCCGCGATTACCGCTGTCCGCATCGACGGCGTCGAGCATGAGTTCAGCCCGATCCCCGGCGTGGTGGAAGACGCTACGGACATCATCCTGAACCTGAAGCAGGTTCCGTTCAAGATGATGGACGACAGCGTCAAGACCATCACCCTGCGCGTTGACCAGCCCGGCGAAGTCTCTTCGGCGATGATCGAAACGGGACCGGATATGGAGGTCCTCGACCGGAATCTCCATATTGCAACTGTCTCGGCGAGCAGGCAAGCTCTACATCGAAATGCGCATGAAGCAGGGCCGCGGCTATGTAGTCGGCCGATCGCAACTTCGATGAAGACCTTCCCGTCGGCTACATCCCGATCGATTCGGTTCATTCGCCTGTCCGTAAGGTGAATTATACCGTCGAGGCAGCTCGTCTGGGCCAGATGACGGACTACGACAAGCTGATTCTCGAAGTGTGGACGAACGGCGCTATCTCTCCGCAGGACGCGATTGGCCAGGCCGCGAAGCTGTTGAAGGATCACATGACGATCTTCATCAACTTCGAGGAAACCGCCGAGGTGATCGAAGAGCCGGCGGAGCGCGCCGCGAGCCAGATGAACGAGATCCTGAACCGTTCGGTGGAAGAGCTCGAACTTTCAGTGCCGTTCTTACAACTGCCTGAAGAACGCCAATATTCAGACGCATCGGCGACTTCGTCCAGAAGACGGAAGCCGAGATGCTGCGGACGAAGAACTTCGGCCGTAAGTCTTTGAACGAAATCAAGGAGATCCTCCGGGCTTGGGCCTGGCGTTTGGCATGAAGATCGATTCCTCGGGCCGCCTGGTCTGCCCAGCGGTTCGCCGCAGCCCGACTGGACTGGCGAGGATCTGGGTGACGACGAAGAGAGCCGAGTCCGCCGATCTGTAAGAGGGAATAGAAGAAGCACAATGAGACATCGTTACGGCAGGTTATAAATTCAAGCGCGACGTCGGCGCCCGCAAGATGCACTGCTGCGCAAACTTAGTCACCAGTCGGTGATCGTGGACGAGCGCATCGTCACGACGATTCCGAAGGCGAAGGCGTGCCAGCCCGCTGGTGGAGAAGATGATTACGCTCGGCAAGGAAGGCACTCTGCCTTCCCGCCGTCTGGCGGCGGGCTACCTGCTCACGCCGGAGTGTGTGAAGAAGCTGTTCGACAAGCTGGGTCCGCGTTTCGGCCAGCGCAAGGGCGGTTATACGCGCATCGTACGAGCTCGGGCCGCGCAAGGGCGACGGAGCCGAATTGTGCATGCTGGAGCTGGTGGGTTCGGAACTCGTCGAAGCGCGCGGCAGATCGCGCCAAGCGCCGCGAAGAAGCTGAAGGCTCTGCAGGAAGGCGCCGAAGCGGAAGAGGGCGGCGAAGCGGCCGAGTAGTTTCAACCACTTACAGTTAGTTCCACCAAAAGCGGACGCTCTTCGGAGCGTCCGCTTTTTTTGTGCCTCGACGATCCCGTCCTGCCTGCGGGCGCTGCATTAGATAATGTGAGTGCTGTACGCTAATAAACGGTTGACATCCGTCGCAACAAATCGTATATTGAGACTGTAAAAACTTTCTGATAGGAGATCAGTAGATATGAGCAGCCTCACTCGTCGTTCCCCCTTCGCCACCTTCGAGACCTTCCCCAATGTCGGCCTCTCTCTCTTCGAGGACACTTTCAATCGATTCCTTCTCCGAGTCGCCTCCGACGCGCCCCTGGTCGCCCGCGGTCGATATCGCCGAGAATGAGAACGAGCTCGTCCTCACCGCCGATATCCCCGGCGTCAAACTCGAGGAGATCGATATCAAGCTCGAGGACGGCACCCTGAGCCTGCGCGGCAAACGGGAGTTCGAAAAGAAGCAGGAAAAGGGTGGCTACCACCGCATCGAACGGAGCTACGGCACGTTCCAGCGCGTCTTTACCCTGCCTGAGACCGTCGACGTTGAGAAGGTCTCCGCGCAGTTCGACAGCGGAGTGCTGAAGATCACTCTGCCTAAGAAGGAAGTTGCCAAACCGAAGAGCGTCAAGATCTCTGTCGGCAGCTCCAACTAAGCCATTCGTTAATCTGTACTTCGCGGTAGCCGGTTGCCCTTCCCGGGGCAACCGGCTTATTATCATTGGGCTATGCCACAGCTCATTGCAGCACCCACTCGCGTCGAAGCCGCGGGTACGCCTCCGAAGCTGATCGATGAGTACATCGGTGCCGTCAACACTGGCAACACCAAGACCTCGATCGCCCACATGCGCTCACCCGGCGGCTGGCAGGAGCCGGGTCAACGCCCTGAATTCGACGAGTTCACCGTCGTTTTGAAGGGGATAGCTCCGCATCGAGTTCGAGGGCGGCACGCTCGATTGTGTAGCGCCCGGTCAGGCCGTTCACACCCGGCCCGGTGAATGGATCCGGTACTCCACGCCCAGGCCCGAGGGCGCCGAGTACATCGCCGTATGCCTGCCCGCTTTCACCCCGGGCACGGTCCACCGCGACCAGTAACGATCCGAACCGCTAGAGCCGGAAATTGATCTCGACCTTGGCGCGGACCGCAACCGGCTTGCCTTGTTTCATTGCCGGCCGGAAGCGCCACTTGCTCAATGCCTTAGCCGCCTCCTCGTCCAAACCCATCGGATTCGTGGCTTCGCTATCCGTGTCCTTCTGCCGCAGTCGCCATCGGTCCACCTTGATGTCTGTCGGCATCCCGGATGCGTCTACAACCATGGAAAGAAAGACCGTTCCGACAAGTTCAGCAGCACGCGCAGCCTCGCTATATTGTGGTTCCGCCCGGGCGGTCGGCACAGGCGCGCTCACATCCCCACCTACCTCATACGGCTGCTGGGCAGCGCTCACGCCACTCCAGACCAATAAGGCAAACAAAGGAAGAAGTATTCGGTGCACAGGAGCCCTCCACCCGGCAGCATACACCCGGAGCCGGTGGATTGCGCCCCCGCTCACCCCTCATTTCTCGCCGTTCAGGCGGGCCGATCCCCCTTTTACTCCCCGGTCATTGACGCTATTGAAATCCGTCCGCTAGACTGACTGTGGAACCCCGAATAGCCAGTGGCCTGCCTCGCAGCGCTCCCGGCATCAAACTGACATTCCCAGGAGGGATTGCATTGGCCGACGTCAGCCAGACACATATTTACGTCGGAGTCCGTCACAGAAGGACACCCCGATAAGATTTCCGATCAGGTAACCGACGCAGTACTCGACGCGATCCTGAAAGAAGACCCTACCGGACGCGTGGCCTGCGAGACTCTGGTGACCACGGGTACGTGTATCGTTGCCGGTGAGATCACCACCAGCAACCTGAAGTTCTTCCGCGACATTCCGGACCTCGCCCGCGAAGTCATCAAGGACATCGGATTCACCAGCTCCGACTACGGCTTCGACTACAAGTCCTGCGCAGTCCTGAACCTGCTGCACGGCCAGTCGCCCCACATCGCCATGGGCGTGGACACCGGTGGCGCCGGCGACCAGGGCCTGATGTTCGGCTACGCCTGCGACGAAACGCCGGAGCTGATGCCGCTGCCCATCATGATGGCCCACAAGCTGGTCCAGCGCCTCTCCGAAGCCCGCAACAAGAACGAAGTGGCCTACCTCCGCCCCGACGGCAAGAGCCAGGTCAGCGTCGAGTACGTCAACGGCAAGCCCACCCGCATCGACGCCATCGTCGTCTCCACTCAGCACGATCCCAACCCCAATAAGCCGAACGCGATGCCCGACGGGCTGGTGGAAGCCATCAAGGCCGACATCATCGGCAAGGTTGTGCCGGCCGACATGGTGGACGCCAATACCAAGTACCACATCAATCCCACGGGCTGCTTCGAAGTCGGCGGACCGCACGGTGACACCGGCCTCACCGGCCGCAAGATCATCGTCGACACCTACGGCGGCATGGGCCGTCACGGCGGCGGCGCCTTCTCCGGTAAGGATCCGACGAAGGTCGATCGCTCTGCCTGCTACATGGCCCGCTACATCGCCAAGAACATCGTGGCCGCCGGTCTCGCCTCGCGCGCCGAAGTCCAGCTCGCCTACGCCATCGGCGTGGCCGATCCGGTGAGCGTGCTCGTGAACACCTTCGGCACCGGCCTCATCGACGAAGAGCGCTTGACCGAACTGGTCCGCGCCCACTTCCCGCTCACCCCCAAGGGCATCATCGACCACCTCAAGCTGCGTCGTCCCATCTACCGCGCCACCGCCGCTTTCGGCCACTTCGGCCGGACCGGCGAAGGCTTTACCTGGGAACTCACCGACAAAGCCGACGGCCTGCGGGAAGATGCGCGCATTGCGGCAGCGGCGCGCAGCTAAACCGTGCGAAACTATTAGTTCAGGCTCATTCGCGCCGAAACGATCAACTGGCAAATTCAGCCACCACTGGGCGGGCCTTTGAGGCCCGCCTTTTGGTGTGTGGAGGTTCTTGGAAATTGGCACTCATCGAAGGTTGTAAGCACTCTCTTGACATCCATATCCCGGCCGACGCCGTCGCCGCCGAGATCGAGAAGGTAGTCGAGAAGGTTCGCGCCAAGGCGCACATTCAGGGATTCCGTCCGGGCAAGGCGCCGGCGTCGATCATTCGCTCCAAGTTCATGGGCGACATCCGGCAGGAGGCTCTTGAGAACCTCATCCCGAAGTTCCTGGAAAAGGAATGCGAGAAGGAGAACCTCCACGTCGTCAGCCGGCCCAACGTCAAGGACCTGCACTTCCATGAAGGCGAAGCGGTCCACTTCAAGGCCGAGTTTGAAGTTGCTCCTGAGTTCGAACTCAAGGAGACCCGTGGGCTGACGGTGGAATACGCCGAACCCATCGTCACCGAGGCCGACATCGACGCCCGCATCGAAGAGATCCGCGAGAGCAAGGCCGAGTTCGTCAACGTGGACCCGCGCCCCGCTCAGGATGGCGATCACTGCCTGGTTTCGCTCCGCTCCATCGAGGGCATCGAGGGCGAGCCGATGACGCAGGACGACATCAACATCGAGATCGGCGGCAAGGACACGTTCCAGGCCTTCAGCGACGCCCTGCGTGGCGCAATGCCCGGTGACGTCAACGACGCCGAGATCACTTACCCCGAGGACTACGCGGCCGAACGACTGGCCGGCAAGACCGTGAAGTTCGCTGTTACCCTGAACCAGATCCGGCTCAAGGAAGCACCCGAACTCAACGACGATTTTGCCAAGGATCTGGGTGATTTCCAGAACATCGGCGAACTGCGCGAAGAGATCCGCAAGGCGATCTTCCGCGAGCGCGAATTTGCCGCCCAGAACGAAGCCAAGAACAAGCTCATCGACAAGCTGGTCGACATGCACGACTTCCCGGTGCCGGAAGCCTATGTCGAGAACCAGATCGAGAACACGGTGGAAAGCCAGATGCGCCAATGGCAGGCGCAGGGCATCGACACCAGCAAGATCAAGCTCGACTGGACCAAGCTGAAGGACAGCCAGAAGGACAAGGCCCGCCGCGACGTCATGGCGTCCCTGCTGCTGGGCAAGCTGGCCACCACCGAGAGCATCGGCGTCACCAACGAAGAGATGGATGCCGAAGTCCAGCGCATCGCCCGGCAGAAGCGCGAACCCGTAGCCGCGGCCCGCATGCGCATGGAGAAGGACGGCTCACTGTCCCGCATCGCCAATCGCATCATCACCGAGAAGACGCTGAACTTCCTCTTCGAACACGCTGTGAAGGAAGCGCCCACCACTCCGCCCGAGCCCGCTCCGGCCGAGTAGCATGCTGCCGGCGGCTCGACACCTGTTGGAAACAGAGGCCCGCGCCATTGCGCGGGCTTCTGAGCGTCTGGGGGCCGATTTCGAACGCGCGGCCGGCCTGATCCTCGACTCCGATGGCCGCGTCATCACCACCGGCATGGGTAAGAGCGGCTACGTGGCCCGTAAGCTGGCCGCGACTCTCTGCGCCACTGGTACGCCCGCCTCCTTTCTCCATCCAGCGGAAGCGGTCCATGGCGACCTCGGGCTGGTTCAGTCCAGCGACGTGGTCATCCTGATTTCAAAAAGCGGCGCGACCGAGGAACTGGTCCGCCTCGTGCCCCGCCTCCAGCAATCAGGCGTTGCCTGCATCGGCATCCTCGGCAAGACGGACAGCCCCCTGGCGCGCGTCTGCCAGGCCGTACTCGATGCTCGCGTCGACCAGGAGGGCGATCTGCACAACCTGGTCCCGGCTGCCAGCGCCATCGTCGCCGCCGCCCTGGGCGATGCCCTGGCGGTTTCGTTGATGAAAGCCCGCCAGTTCGGTCCGGAGGATTTCGGAGTCTTTCACCCGGCCGGGCAATTGGGCCGCAACCTACGCCTGCATGTCCGCGATGCCATGCATACCGGCGATGCCGTTGCCTGGGTGACACCAGACACCTCAGTTCGCGAAGTCGTCATCGCCATGACCCGGCGATCCCTTGGCGCCGCCTGTGTGCTGAATGCCGACCGTTCCCTCGCCGGCCTCATCACCGACGGCGACCTGCGCCGCGCCCTGGAGCATCACGACGACATCCGCACCCTGCGTGCCGCCGACGTGATGACTGCCCGCCCCCTCAAGGTCCAGCCCTCGGCCACACTGCGCGAAGCCCTCGTGCTGATGGAGAGACGCCCGCGCCAGCTCTCTCTCCTGCCCGTCGTTGATTCCGACGGATGCGCTCTTGGCATCCTGCGGCTGCACGACGTCTATCAGGCCGGTCTCGGCAAGCCGCAGCCCTGAGCGCCTATTTCCCTCCGGCCCACACAATCGAGCGGTGCAGCAGATTCCGGAACCACGGACTCTCGTGGGCTTCCCGCCCATGCCCCAGCAGGATGACCGCCACGCGCGACTTCTCATAGGGGCTGATCCAGGCCAGTTCCTTGTCCGAGGTCTTCTCATCCGTCGTGAGCAGCGGCTGGATCCCCGCCGCATGCCAGACGTTCTTATAGGTTTCATCGAACACCCGCATCTGCGGCAGGCCCTTCGTGATGGCATGCGCGCCCGCCGGGGTTGCCACCATCTCCACGTCGTGCAGATACGACGACGCGGGATGATCGCCCGCGGCTTTCTCGAAGTAGTGCCCGCCCACTACGTCCTTCCACCACCATTCCCACGACTGGAAGCTCACCACCGCATGGTGCAGCACGATCAACCCCTTGCCGGATTCCACATAGTCCTGCAGGTTCTTCTTCTGCGCCTCGGGTAGATCCTGGATCATGTCATAGAGCACCACCACGTCATAGCGCTTCCGCAGATCACCGCGAAACGCGACCGGGTGCGGGTCGACGTTCACTTTCACGTCCCGCCAGCCCTCGAAGGCGCCATACAACGATGTCTCGTGATCGTGCCCGCCCGCCACCAGCAACACCCGTAGCGCGTCCTTGTTCACCGGATGCAGGCTCACCTGCGCCGGCAGAGTCACCGCCTTCGTCGCGGCCCACTCCACACCCCGCGCATAGCTGGCGGTGAAGCCGGTCGACTGCATCGCGTCCAGATCGTGGCCCAGTGCAGTATGGAACACCCGGCCTGTGCCATACACATTGGTCCACAGCAGCGGCTCCTCCTTGCCGTTGCCGCCGATCTTCGGGGCATCGAACGCCGTGGCCAGGATGTGCACGCCGGGCTTCAAGCGGAAGTTATGATAGAGCTCATCGCTGAGCAGAAATGTCGGCTTCATGCCCGCCGCGATCGGATGACCCGCATCCTGCCACTTCACCTCGTAGGCATGCCGCTGCGCATGGCCTGTCTTCGGATCCTTGTCCGACCACACGGCCCCCACCATGTTGCCCCAGGCGGTCCAGGCCGGCTGGTACACATCGGTCCGCCCCATCTTCTCGCTCAGCACGGCAGTTTCGCCAAACGGATAACTGCCCGCATGCACCACCACCAGGCCCTTGCCGCCTTTGACAAACTCCTCCACCGCCTTTTCCGCCTGCGCGCCCCAGCGCGGACCACAGTAGTTCGACACCAGCACGTCGTAAGGGCGTAGTGTCTCCGCCGTCAGGCCGGACGGTTCCTCCGTCACCCGCACATCGAATCGCCCCGTCACCTCCAGAACCTTCCGCAGGTAGGGTGTCGTGGTTCGCCAGTCGTGGTTGTTCCGGCCTGTCAGGATCAGAACACGGACCTTGCCTTCTTCAAAGAAGAACTTGTCCGGAACCTGCGGAATCTGCGCCGCGGCGCTCAGGCAGAGAAGGAAACCAACGGAACGGAGCATGGTCGAACCTCGGTACTGCGTGCAATCAACCCCCTCCAGCATACGCGCCTCGGATGCCAGGCGCGGGCTTCTCTCTGGCCGCCCGAATTGCCGATAACCTGGAGCCATTTCGCGCGTCCAACAGAGCATCACCATGCAGGCGGAAATTTGGCGGACGAGCAGGATGAAGCCAGGTGTGGCTCAGGGTAGACTGTAGGCTATGCTCTCGTCAGACGTTACGCAACTGCTGAGAAGTTGGCGCGACGGCAATAAGCAGGCCCTCGATGAACTGCTGCCCCTCGTCTATACGGAGCTCCGCGGTCTCGCCGAACGCGCATTGCGCCACGAACGCCCCGGTCACACGCTGCAAAGCACGGCGCTCGTCCATGAGGCCTACCTTCGCCTGGTCCAGCAGGACAACGCGGAATGGCAGAACCGTGCTCACTTCTTTGCCATGGCCGCGCGCATGATCCGCCGTATCCTCGTTGACCACGCACGCGCCCGGCATGCCGCCAAACGCGGCTCCGGCATGCCCAAACTGGCTTTGGACGAAGCGCTCGGCGTCGCGGAAAAGAACGACTGGGAAGTGCTGGCGCTGGACGATGCGCTCAACCGCCTGGCTCAGATGGATGAGCAGCAGGCCCAGGTGGTTGAAATGCGCTTCTTCGCCGGACTCACGGTGGAAGAGACGGCCGAAGCACTCGGCATCTCCACGGCCACCGTCAAGCGGGACTGGGCCACGGCCAAGGCTTGGCTCTTCCGGGAGGTCAGCCGCGCCGGCGGATCATGAAAAGCGAGCAGTGGGCCGTCGTCAAGGAGATCCTCTACGAAGCGCTGGAGCGGCCCTGCGAAGAGCGCCGCGAGTACGTGCTTCAGGCCTGCGGACCCCAGACGGACCTGGCCGAGGAAGTCTTCTCGCTGCTCAACGCGCAGGATGAGAATTCCGGCTTTCTCACCGTTCATCCCCCCGCCGAAATCGTTCCGGTCCCCGATCTGGAGCCTGGAGACCGCATCGGCCCCTATCGCATCGTGGAGGAGATCGGCCGCGGCGGCATGGGCAGCGTCTACCTCGCCGTGCGCGACGACGGCGCCTACGAGCAGCAGGTGGCCATCAAACTGGTCAAGCGCGGCATGGACACGGATTTCGTCCTGCAGCGTTTCCGCTATGAACGCCAGCTCCTGGCGTTCCTCAGCCATCCCTACATCGCTCGTCTGCTGGAAGGCGGCACCACCACCGACGGCCGGCCCTACTTCGTCATGGAGTTCGTCCCTGGCCGCCCCATCATGCACTACTGCAGCGAGGAACGCGTCGACCTCAAAGGACGCCTGTGCATGTTCCGGCAGGTCTGCGAAGCCGTCGATCACGCTCACCGCAACCTCATCGTTCACCGGGATCTGAAGCCGGCCAATATCCTCATCACGAAGGACGGCATCCCCCGCCTGCTCGATTTCGGGATCGCCACCCTGCTGCTGCCCGATGCTCCGGAGATGGCGGCCGCCCGCACCGGGGAAACACGCATGCTGACGCCGGATTACTGCAGTCCGGAACAGTTTCGCGGCGAACCAGTCACCACCGCCGCCGATGTCTATTCCCTCGGCACCGTTCTTTACGAACTGCTCACCGGCCAGAAGGCTCACAAATTCCAGTCGAAGGTTCACTCCGAACTGGAACGCGTCATCTGCCACCAGGATCCTCTCCGGCCCAGCGAGGTCATCACCGAACAAGTGGCTCATGCCACGATCCAACCCAGGGATCTGCGCGGCGACCTCGACCGCATTGTCCTCAAGGCCATGCACAAGGAACCGGCGCGGCGCTATTCCTCCGTCGAACAGCTCTCCGAGGACCTGCTCCGCTACCTGGAAGGCCGCCCAGTGCTCGCCCAGCCGGATTCGCTATCCTACCGCTGGCGCAAGTTCGTGGCGCGCAACAAGGCCAGTGTGGCCGCCGGAACGCTGGCCGGCCTTTGTCTTCTCGGCGGAGTCGTGGCCACGGCCTGGCAGGCCCACATCGCCCGCATCCAGCGAGACCGCGCCGAACGCCGCTTCCAGGATGTCCGCCGCCTGGCGACCTCCTTCCTGGTCGAAAACGACATTCTGGCCACCCTGCCCGGCGGCACCGGCATTCGCGGCAAACTCATCCAGCGGTCTCTGGAGTATCTCGACGGCCTGGCCCGGGAAGCCGCCGGCGACCTCAGCCTGCAGCGGGAACTCGCCATGGCCTACGAGAAGATGGGCGACGTCCAGGGCCGCGCCGATGGCCCGAACGTCGGCGATACGGCCGCCGCGCTCAGCAGCTACCGGAAGGCGCTGGCCATCCGCGAATCCATGCAGGCCGCTGAACCCGGCAATGTCGATTACCAGCGCCATCTGGCGGTCTCCCTCTCCCGTATGAGCGGCGTGCTGAAGATCGCCGGCGAATACCCCGCCGGGCTGGATCTGGACCGCCGTGCCCTGGGTATCCGCGAGCGTCTGCTCGCCGGCGACCCCGGCAATCGCGGCCTGAAACGCGAGGTCGCCGCCAGCTATACCACCCTGGGCGGCAGTCTGTTCCAGGTTGGCCAATGGGCTGGGGTCCTACCTGCCCGCCAGAATGCCCTGAAGCTCTACAGCGCCCTCGTGCAGGAGAAGGACGCCACCTCCGAGGACTGGCACGGCCTGGCCCTGGCTAACTTGCGCATGGGCAGCATTCTGCGCCATTCCAAGGAATCGTCGGAATCGGAACGCCACTATCTGGACGCCATGAAGGCCGCGCGCGGCGGTCTCAAGCTCTGGCCGACCAATTTGGGGCTGCGCCAGATGGAGGCCTCCGCCGCCAGTGGTCTGGGTAGCCTGAAACTTGAACTCGGCCAGCTCGATGCTGCCCTTCGCAGCTTCCAGACAGCCCAGGGGATCTACGAAGATCTGGAACGCGCCGATCCGGACGACGTGCGCCTCGTCAGCCTCACCGCCACGGAGCACTTCCACATTGGCCGGGCCCTCCTCAGGCAGCGGCAGGCTTCTCAGGCGATGGAGGAGTTCCGCCAATCGCTTTCACTGCGCGAATCGGTGGCAGCCAGAAACCCGCTCAATGCCGGCGCCAAAGGCGAAGTCGCTGAGTCCCTCGCTGGTCTGGGCGACACTCACGCCGCCCATCGGCAATCGCGGAGAGGCGATGATCTGGTACGGCCGCGCCCTCACCGTCCTCGATGACCTCAAGAGACAGAAACGGGCCAACTCAGCGAGCTTGACCGAGTTGGCCCGTATCACCTCCGAGATGTCCAAGCTGAGCCTCGATCGGCCGTTAGGCGGACGGCCTAGTATAGAGCTCCACCATGGCCGACGACGCGAACTTCGGCCCTTCGCCTGTCGCCAGCCACGCTTCCACCGTGTAGAACCCGTCTTCCAGGCCGGCCGCCGTCGCTGCGTCGATCTCCCCTTCGATCAGGTACGACTTCGGGCCGCCCACCGTCTCCTCGCCTACAACATCGAGGAAGGCCTTGCCCTCGGACCACCGGTAGACGATAGCTCCGGATGGATTCCGCAGCACCAGGTCATAGCGCTGTGAGGTGGGAAACTGGACTTTCACCCCCAGCGCCGAAACGGCATCGACCTGGAGCACCGCGTGCAAATGCAGAGCTTCGGCCGCGATGGCCCGCTGGAAGGAATTCCCCGGCACGCTCACCCGCACCACCACCGTCGGCCCGGCGCTGAATGTAAACTTTCCTACACGGCCGAGACCAGGTCGTACTGTACCAGGTGCTGTTCGGATTCATCTCGTGTTTCCCTGTTAACCTTAGCAATACGTAACGTCCGCAAGTACATA
>JASGIE010000116.1:0-5955 GCA_049841055.1 Paludibaculum sp.
CCCCATCTTGCCGTAGCCAATGAGAGCCAGTTTCACTGGAAAACCTCCGGATCGAGATCGCGGAAAAACTCCTGGTGCAGGGCTTCGACGCCGCGCACGAGGTCAGCGCCATCGACGACGACGCTGACGTTCAGCAGGGAGGCGCCCTGGCTGATCATGCGGATGTTCACGTTGCCCAGAGCGGAGAAGATGCGCTTGGCGATGCCCGGTGTTTCGCGCAGGGCGTCGCCGACCAGGCAGATGAGGGCCTGGTTGGGGACCACGGTGACTTCGGCGATTTTGGAGAGTTCGGCTTCGATGTCGCCCAGGTACTGAGTGTGGTCGATGGTGAGCGAGACGCTGACTTCGGAGGTCGAGACCATGTCGACGGGCGTGCGATAACGGTCGAAGACCTCGAAGATGCGGCGCAGGAAGCCGTGGGCCATCAGCATGCGCAGGCTGCGGATGTTGACGACGGTGATGTCGCGTTTGCAGGCGATGGACTTGACGGAATTGTCACATTCGACGTTGTCGGCGACGATGAGGGTGCCGGCCACCTCGGGGCGGCGGGAGTTGAGGATCCGCACCGGGATGTTTTTCTCGATGGCGGGCTGGACGGTGGCAGGATGGAGGACCTTGGCGCCGAAGTAAGCGAGTTCGGCCGCTTCGGCGAAGGAGATGTTCTTGACGAGGTGGCCGCCGGGCAGGACGCGCGGATCGCAGGTGAGCATGCCGTCGACGTCGGTCCAGATCTGGATCTCCTCGGCGCCGATGCCGGCGCCGGCGATGGCGGCTGAGAAGTCGCTGCCGCCCCGGCCCAGAGTGGTGGTGACGCCGTCAGCCGTGGCTCCGATGAAGCCACCCATGACGACGACGCGGCCCTGCATCAGCGGCACGGCCTTTTCCTTGAAGCGCGAGTAAGTGCGGCTGTAGAGGGGCAGAGCCTGTGTGTGGCGGCTATCGGTGATGAGGACGGAGCGCGCGTCGAGATGAGCCGCCGGCAGGCCGAAGGCGGGCAGGGCCAGGGCGACCAGCGCGGAGGAGAGACGCTCACCATAGCTGCAGACTTCGTCCCAGAGGGCGGGGGTGATCTGACCGGCGGTGGCGATGGCTTCCAGAGTGGATTCGAGGGCCTCGAAGTTGTTCTCGAGGACGAGATCCATGGTGGAGGTGCTCTCGACGGGAATGATCTTTCCGGCTTCGGTGCGGTGGAACCCGCGCAGGTCCTCGGCATCGCGCAAGGCGTCGGCCAGGTTACCGGCGGCGGCCTTATCGGCGGCCGCCAGGAGTTTATTCGTGGTCTTGCCCATGGCGGAGACCACCACGAGGGGCCTTTGTTCAAAACGCGGGCGGATGATGCCGGCCACCCGCTCAATCGCGGCGGCGCTCTCCACGGAGGTACCGCCAAACTTCATTACGATCATGGGTTCATCCTGAGGGGCCCATGACCGGCGGGCCCCGATTCCGGCGGGGCCTTAGTCGAGAAGGCCTTCGCTATACATTAGTTCGGCGTTGAGCACGGCTGCACCGGCGGCGCCTCGAATCGTGTTGTGGCCCAGGCAGACGAACTTATAGTCGAGCACGGGGCATTCGCGCAGGCGGCCGACGGTGACGCACATGCCGTTTTCGCGGACGGCATCGCGGCGGGGCTGCGGGCGGTTCTCCTCGGGCAGGTAGAGCACGGGCTTCTTCGGCGCGCTGGGCAGATTGCGCTGCTGCGGGATGGAGGTGTAGTTCTGGTAGGCTGCGAGGATCTCGGCCAGCGTCGCCTTGTCGCGCAGGCCGACGCTGACGGTGACGGTGTGGCCGTCGACGACCGGGACGCGGTTGCAGTGGGCGCTCATCTTCGCGGGCAGAGGCTCGATATGGTCGCCGGCGAGGGTGCCCATGATCTTCTGGGTTTCGATCTCCATCTTGGCCTCTTCGCCGCCGATGAAGGGGATCACGTTGCCCATGATGTCCATGGAGGGGACGCCGGGGTAGCCGGCTCCGGAGATGGCCTGCATGGTGGTGGCGATGATCTTCTCGATGCCGAAGGGCTTCAGCGGCGCGAGGCCCATGGTGAGGGCGACTGTGCTGCAATTGGGATTGGTGGCGATGGCGCCCTTCCAGCCGCGCTTCTTCTGGGTGGCCAGCAACTGGAGGTGGTCCGGATTGATCTCGGGCACCAGCAGCGGAACATCCGATTCCATGCGATGGTTCTTGGAATTGGACACGACCAGATGGCCGGCTTCAGCGAAGGCGCGTTCGATCTCGGTGGCGACGGAGGCGTCCATGGCCGAGAACATGAGCTTGGGGGCGCCGTTGCCTGGTTTGCAGTCGGACACGGTGAGGGCGGCTACGCGTTCCGGCATGGAGCCGTCAAGACGCCAGGAAGTCGCTTCCGCGTACTTCTTGCCCGCGCTACGGTCGCTGGCTCCGGCCCAAGTGAGTTCGAACCAGGGGTGGCCTTCCAGAAACTTCACGAAGCTCTGCCCCACCATACCGGTGGCGCCTAGCACGCCGACTTCGATCTTCTTGTTCATGTCCTTTACTTCCTTCTGTCAAACCGGCTTGAGGGTACGGGTATCTCCCGCGTGTCGCCTGGCAGCCGGTGGAGTTGGCCGGCCTTCAGGCGGTGAGGAGGCGCTTCACCATAGTCTTGTAGATGGTGACCGCTTCCAGAAGCTGCGCCTTGGGCACGCGCTCTTCGCTGGTGTGGGCCACATGGATAGTGCCCGGACCCAGCAGAAAAGGTTTGCCCCAGGCGCCGCCAAACGCCGGGATGTCGGTGGTGTAGGCCACCACCGTGGTTGAAAAGCCTTCCAGCGAGCCGAGATGGATCGCGGGAATGCACAAAATCTCCTGGGCCTCGGCGAGCGTGCCGGCGGCCGCCGTAACAGCGGTGCGCACCGGTTCGGGATCGCCCACCAGACGGAACATCAAGGCCGCTTCGGCGGCGTCGGGCACCACGTTGGGAGCGCGTCCGCCCTGGATCTGGCCGATGTTCAGGGTACAGGGTCCGAGAATGCTGTCGATGGGCAGGGCGACGGCGCGAATGCGCTGCAGGGCATCGAGCAGTTTCTCGATGGCCGATTCGCCGAGCTCCGGATAGGCCGAATGAGCCATGCGGCCGGAGGCTTTGAGTTCGTAGCGAAGAGCGCCCTTGCTGCCGAGCGCCAGCTGGTTTTCCGTGGGCTCGCCGTTGATGATGAATTTGGATCCGCGCGGAGTTTTGGCGGCGTGATAGGCGCCGGCACTGTTGCGTTCCTCGCCGACTACGAAGAGCAGCCCGAAGTTGCGAACGCCATCCGCCAGCAGATCCTTCGTCGCACAGATCATGGCGGCGATGATGCCCTTGACGTCGCAGGCGCCGCGGCCCCAGATGTTCGCCTCGTCTTCGCGAGAGGGAAAGAACGGCGGCACGGTGTCCAGATGCGTGGACAGAGTAACGATGGGCGTGCCGAAGCAGGCGAAGACGTTGAAGCGGCGGGGTTCCACCTCGATGGATTCGAGATGGCCGTTGTGGGCGCGTGTCAGCTCACCGAGAAGCGAGAGCAGGTAGTCTCCGACCGGCTCCTCATTCCCGGTGATGGACTCGATGTCCACCAGCGCGCGCGTGAGAGAAGACGTCCATGATGGATGGGGAAACTCCAAGATATCGAACCTGCTGGTCCTGGATCAACCCATGGGCTCCAATTGGCCATCCTGTCGTTGGATGCAGGCCGGTGGAGGGATGCGGGCAGCGGGTGTGACGGCGCGAGTCTCCGGAGATGGAATGGGAGCCGGAGCAGTGTGGAAATTCCGGCCGGCTTTTCTGGGATAATTGCCGGTTGAAGTGAGCCAGAACTGGAGCAGATTCCGCCGTGCTGTCCTCTGCGCGTACGAGCACGGCAGCCTGGGTTTCGCCAAAGGCGCGGCCTATTCGGCGTTGCTCGCGTTTTTCCCCATTCTCACGACGACCACGGCGATTCTGGTTCACGTCAACGCCGGCACGCTTTCCATGAAGATTGTGGGTGCGCTGTTCAAGGTGGTGCCGCCGGGCGTGGGGGACCTGATCCGGCAGATTCTGTCGCACGGGAGCAGGCCGGTGGCCCTGCCGATTCTGGCCATTCTGCTGTCATTGTGGGCCGGCTCGGGCGTCATGATGAGTCTGATGGAGGGGTTCCAGGCGGCCTATCAGCGCAAGAGCGGCCGGGGCATGTTCCACAACCGGGGCATCGCGATGTGGCTGGTGCTGGTGGCGATCGGGCCCGTGGTAGGTGCTTCCGCCCTGATGCTGTTCGGCGACATGGCGGAAAACGGAGCCATGCGGCTGCTGGGCCTGCTGGATGCGGGCGAGACCCTGAAAGGCGGCGTCAAGCTGGTGAGCATGGCGGTGCGATATGTGCTGGCGCTGGGCACGATTGTGGTGGTGACGGCGATGCTGTACCTCTTCGGTCCGGACGCCGGGCGAGGCCGGAAGGTGTGGCCGGGCTCGCTGGTGGCCACGGGGTTGTGGCTGGGGATCACGCTCGTCTTTGCCTGGTATGTGAGGAACATCGCCAACTACAATCTCCTCTATGGCAGCATTGGCGCGGTGATGGCGTTGTGCGTCTGGATGTACCTGCTGGCGCTGTCGGCGATGATCGGGTGTGAGTTCAACGCGCAGTCGGACCTCGGCAAAAAGCTCTGATCCCGGTCCCTATACTGGGAAGCGTGGCATACCGGCTCGGCATCGACTACCAACCGCGGGGAGACCAGCCCCAGGCAATTGAACAGATTGTGAGAGGGATTCGACGACGGCGAGCAGCACCAGGTGCTGTTGGGCGTCACCGGATCCGGCAAGACCTTCACCATGGCGAAGGTAATCCAGGAGACGGAGCGGCCCACGCTGGTGATGGCGCACAACAAGATCCTGGCGGCGCAGCTCTACCAGGAGTTCAAAACTTTCTTTCCGAACAACGCCGTCGAGTACTTCGTCAGCTACTACGACTATTACCAGCCGGAGGCGTATGTGCCGGCTTCCGATACGTACATCGAGAAGGAAGCGACGGTCAATGATGAGCTGGACAAGCTGAGGCTGGCGGCCACCAAGTCGCTGTTCGAGCGGCGGGATTGCATCATTGTGGCCAGCGTGAGCTGCATCTACGGCCTGGGCTCGCCGGAGGCCTACTACGGCATGCTGCTGATGCTGGAGAAGGGCCACAAGATGCGGCGCGAGCAGATCACGTCGAAGCTGGTGGAGATTCTTTACGAACGCAACGATTTCGACTTCCGGCGCGGGACGTTCCGCGTGCGGGGGGATGTGATCGAGATCTGGCCGACCTACGACGATGACGCCTACCGGATTGAACTGTGGGGCGACGAGATCGAAGCGCTGTCGAAGATCGATCCTCTGCTAGGTCAGGTGAAGGAGAGCTACGTCCGGCTGCCCATTTACCCGAAGACGCACTACGTGATGCCTCCGGAGACGAAGCAGGAGGCGGTGGAGAGTATCGAGAAGGAACTTGCGTGGTGGCACAAGGAACTGGAGAAGCAGGGCAAGCTGGTGGAGGCGCAGCGGCTCTACCAGCGGACGATGTTCGACCTTGAAATGATCCGCCAGATGGGTTACTGCCACGGGATCGAGAACTATTCCCGGCATTTCAGCGGGCGCCTGCCGGGCGAACCGCCGCCGACGCTGCTGGACTACCTGCCGGCCGATGCGCTGTTGATGATCGACGAGAGCCACCAGACGGTGCCGCAGATCGGCGGAATGTATCATGGCGACCGGTCTCGCAAGAACACGCTGGTGAACTTTGGATTCCGGCTGCCGAGCGCGCTGGACAACCGGCCGCTGACGTTTGAAGAGTTCGAGAACAGGGTGCACCAGACGGTCTATGTGTCGGCGACGCCGGGTCCGTTTGAACTGCAGCGGACGGCGGGTGTGGTGGTGGAGCAGGTGATCCGGCCCACGGGGCTGGTGGATCCGCCGGTGGAAGTGCGGCCCATCAAGGGCCAGGTGGACGATCTGCT
>JASGIE010000117.1:0-4776 GCA_049841055.1 Paludibaculum sp.
GTATTGCTCTAAGGTTAATAGGGAAACACGATAGAATCCGAACAGCACCTTGGAAGACCGTGGTTTTACGGAAGTGGAAACGCCGATGATGCAGCCTCTCTATGGCGGGGCGGCGGCGCGGCCTTTTGTGACTCACCACAACACGCTCGATATTGATCTCTACCTGCGCATCGCGCCGGAGTTGTATCTGAAGCGTCTCATTGTGGGTGGGTTGGACCGGGTGTATGAGATTAATCGCAACTTCCGCAATGAAGGCGTGTCCATTCATCACAATCCCGAATTCACAATGCTCGAGTTCTACCAGGCCTATACCGACTACGAAGGCCTGATGGAGCTGACTGGGATCTGCTCAAGCAGATCGCCATTGATGTCACGGGCGGCACGGTAGTGGAGTACCAGGGAGCAACTCGACTTCGGCAATGTCCGGCGCTACTACATCCGCGAGGCGTCATCGAGTTTTGGAAGGGCCGATAAGCCGTCGATGGACAACGTCCGGGACGCCGAATGGTATAACACAGTCCGAGAAGACCACGGCCGGCGAGTCGCTGGTGGACATCTTCGAGCGCCATTGTGAACGACGACCTCATCCAGCCCACGATTATTTACGAGTACCCGGTGGAAGTTTCCCTCTGGCCAAGCAGAATCCTGAAAGATCCGGCTATGACCGACCGCTTCGAGATCTTCGCCGCAGGCATGGAAATTGGCAATGCTTTCACTGAGTTGAATGATCCCGACGAACAGCGCAAGCGCTTCGAAGATGCAGTTCTCCATGACGCGAGAAAGGCGACGATGAAGCCCACCAGATGGATGAAGATTATATCCGGGCCCTCGTGCTACGGCATGCCGCCGACCGCGGGCGAAGGCATCGGAATCGACCGTGTAACTATGCTGATGACCAACGCGAAGTCGATTCGCGATGTGATTCTCTTCCC
The DNA here is from genome assembly GCA_049841055.1 of Paludibaculum sp. GTDB lineage: Bacteria > Acidobacteriota > Terriglobia > Bryobacterales > Bryobacteraceae > Paludibaculum. The sequence continues at coordinate 933 of JASGIE010000117.1, forward strand.
GCTGTTTCGCCCGGAAGGCGAAATCGGGATTGCCAATTGCTGCGGAAGCATCCGCCAACGGTGACCCGGGCCTTTGAACTCTTCGTCGCCTCCCGCTACCTGAGGGCCAAGCGCCGTCAGGCCGTGATTTCGATGATTACCGTCATCTCGGTGATTGGGGTGGCGGCGGGTGTCATGGCTTGGTCATTGCCTTGGCCATCAACAATGGCTTCCGAACTTCGCTGGAAGCAGCCTGCTGGGCGCCACGCCCCATGTCGTGCTGCTTGAAAAGGAACCCAGCTCCGGCATCGCCAACTGGCGCGAGTTGTGCGCCAAACTGACCAAGGTGCCCAACGTGAGGCGCGCCGCGCCGGCGCTTTATGGCAAGGTACTGGCCGCCGGGCCCATTCAATCCGCCGAAGCGACCATCAAGGGCATGCCACTGGATGGACAGGACTTCCGCGAGCACATCACAGCGGGCGAAGTTGGCGACCTGAACAATGTCCGCGGGCTGCCCGGGGTCGTGCTGGGCACCCACCTGGCGCGCCGCATCGGCATGCGCGTGGGCGATGTGGTCCGGCTCATCAGCCCCCAGGGCGAATTGACGCCCTTCGGACTGCGGTCCTCCCAGACGCGCTTTCGCGTCGCGGCCCTCTTCGAATCTGGCTTCTACGACCTCGACAACCAGTTCGCGTTCACTACCCTGCCCGCGGCGCAGAAGCTCTTCTCCCTGGGCGATGTCGTCAACTCGATCGAGTTGAAGGTGAACGACCTGGAGGCCGCGCCCGAAACGGCCCGTCTCGCGGAAGCGCAAGCGGGCACGGGGTTAGGTGCGACGAGTTGGATGGAGCAGAACCGGCAGATTCTGAACGCGCTCAAAATGGAACGCATCGTTTCGGTGGTCACCATCTCGTTGATTCAGTTAGTCGCGGCGTTGAACATCCTCACCGCGCTTTTCATGAGCGTGATGGAGAAGCGGCGTGACATCGCCGTCCTGCTCTCGATGGGAGCGCGGCGCCGCCAGATCGCCCGGATCTTTATCGCGCAGGGCCTGATGATCGCCGCCGCGGGCATCATCCTCGGGCTGACGCTAGGGTATGGCCTGTCTTACCTGGCCGATCACTACCGGCTCTTTGCGCTGGACGAAGAGATCTATTCCCTCTCGTATGTCCCGTTCGAAGCACGTCCAATCGACGCGCTCTGGATCTCCGCAACGGCGCTGGCCGTGACCTTGGCCGCGACGCTCTACCCGGCACGCTCGGCTACGAAGATCACGCCGGTCGAGACGTTGCGGTATGAATAGACCGGTCTTTCTTAGCGAACTTTCATCTCTTAACCATCTGTCCTTTCACAACACGAGATGAGAGTTCCCACCGCACCCAGTCTGCAAGGCCGGCAATCAATAACGCGGCAGCCGGCCTTCTTTTGCAAATCACGAACAGCCCACTTACGACTAGGGATAATTCACACTGGCACGGGGATCACTTACGCATCTTTGATGGTGGACGACCTACAGTCGGCATCGCGGCGAGAATAGCGGCACAGTTTTCCAATGGGGCCACCAAGCCCATCTCGTCTAATGCTTCGGATAGATTTACCAACTTACCGCTCCTATCCCTCATACCCTCAAACCTCGGCACCTCCCCGAGGGCCACTCTAAGATTTTCTTCAAATGGCTGTTTCGTGACTATGTTCGTCCTGATAAACTCCCAGGCTTTGTAGTGGCCCGCCGCTGCCAACTCGCCCGCAAGGTGTAGCTTAAACGCCAGTTCTTTGAATTCCGCCCATTTTAGCTCGCCCTCGTCAGCCCACCCAAACTCGCCGTGCCGTGACAGAGCATTGGCGGCTGCAAAAATGGCGCCCTCATATTTCGCAGATCGAAAAAACCTTAGTAGCGCGGCATCCACCACGGGGCTCCCTGGTCGTGAACCAAGAATGATCGCAGCGTAGAATCCAAGCGTGTCCTCACGATCTAACACAGTGATTAGTTCATTTTCTCTATTCGGATCCAACTTCGCCTCGATGATCGGGAAGGTTATCAAGGCGGTGACGGGAATCACACGCGGCCCAGACTGCGCGGAAGCGATCATCGCGCTAACTGTGCAGGTCAGCAGCAAACATGCACAACGAAGTAACATGCTCTTCCTTTTCTTCCCTAGTCTACGGAACAATTTCAAAATATATCGCCGGGACCGCTGCGGTGGCTCCTACGCACCAGATCCGTGACGCCTCATTTAACGCCCATTGTAGCAGGGCATCGGCCGGGGACTCGCGCTCGCGTCCGAGCGGACCGCTACTGCAACGGCCGGAAGATCGTCCAGATCCACTGCTCGTAGCCCATTCCGGCCGGCGGCACATAGTGGAACTCCCAGCCCGTCGGGCCGAACGACGGTTCGTTGCGGTCGTCCGATCCAAGCCTTGGATCCCGGCACTGTTCGCCACGTACTGCCGGTACGACTCCGCTGCAATCGCGTTCAAGGCCTCCCGGACCGTGATGTTCTTCCGGTGAATGGAAAAATGAGGCAGTTTCGCGTCCCCAATCCCGGTGATTACCGCGCCCGCGCCCGGCAAGCCTCCGCCCGCCGCGAACACCCTCGACAGGTATTCATCCAATTCCTTCGAAAACCTGGGCAGCGTGAAGACCAGGTCGCCGGGTGCGGCGTCCGTTTCGATGTCGAACTTAGACAGCTTAAAATCCAGAATCACGCGCCCTTGTCCTCCTGCACCGGAAGCCAGCAGATTCACAACGTTGGGATTGCCGGTCTCTGTCAGGCGCAAGTGCGGGTCCTGCTGGAGGAGTCTGCGAATTAGCGAGGGGACATCGTCTTCGTTCGCGGCCAGTGAGACCTTCTCCTGCCACACCCCCGCATTCTCAAATCCGAAGACGCCTGGAATCCGTCTGCCCGCCGCCAGGCGTCGCACAAACTTGCGCAAGACCTCCTCGGTCGACCCGGTTTCGGCAAAGTCGCTGACCAGCCTACCCGCGTCAAACTGAAGTTCGGTAGCGCATGGCACCGGCGGCTCATTAGCAGCAGCCAGCCAGGGCAGCATCACGGCAAGCCCGAATGGCGCCCGGCATACCCGGCCCAAATGAGCGAACATTCCTTCTCTCCTCAATGAAGCGGACGGCTCGCACCGCGGCCGGCTTGGCCGTTCAGGTGGCTGCTGCGATCAGATCGCCATCCCCAACCCCACCAGATTCGCCGCCAGGATGATGATCAGCATTCCGATCCACAGGATCACGATCGGGCGTCGCTTCACCTGGGCCCACTCGCCCAGCGCCAGGCCAACCAACCCTCCAAACAGGACATACCCGCTCATGTGCAGCATCCAGTTCACATACGACAGGTTCTGCGGGATATTCGCCGCGCCCCAGGCATAGAAGAAGAACTGCAGATACCACATCGTGCCGCCGGTGGCGGCCATGATTCCGTTCTTCAGATTGATCGCCAGGGGCTGAGCCAGGTCCGCCTTGATCGACAACTCGCTACGCATCGCCAGGCGGCCGAAGCAATAGGCAAAGTTGATCAGCGCGCCACCGCCCATGATGATCACGTAGTCGGCAGCGCGGCATACAACGGATCCACCCCCAGTTGCAGCGCGGCGGTCTCAATTGGCTTCGAAGCGTCAATTGCAAATGACATCGGAGGAGAAGAACCCGCACATCAGCGCCAGCATCAGCCCCTTCTTGAGGTCGAACTCCGCTGCGGTGACGCCCAACTGCTCTTCTTTGCATGGCCGGCATACGTCACCACGGCCACGCCCACCAGGGCCACAAGGATCCCGGCCAGCGTCACCAGACCGTTGTTCGACGTGAACAGAAACAGGAACTGCCCGTGCAGGAACGGCGGCAGTAGCGTGCCCA
>JASGIE010000118.1:0-70704 GCA_049841055.1 Paludibaculum sp.
AAGGTTAATAGGGAAACACGATAGAATCCGAACAGCACCTGCGGCCGCCTTCTACGAGGACGCCAGCCCGCTCGTCTTCGCCCGGTTGCCTGAGGCGCGCGAGTGGCTGCTGGGAGCACTGTGACGGTCCCACTCTTCGACTTCTCAAGCCCGTTGGACGCGAACGAAATCGCCCGGCTGCACCAGGCCGCGACGGCCACCGGCTTCTTCCACGCCCGTCATCCGCTATTCGACGAGCGAAGAGGCAGCCAGGCCATCGAACTCGCGCGCGAATTCTTCGCCCTGGCCCCGGCCGAAAAGCAGGAGTTGGCCATCGAAAAATCGGCCCACTTCCGCGGCTACAGCGAAATGCGAAACGCCCGGGACTGGCGCGAACAGATCCACTTCGGACGCGAGGAGCCCGCCGGCGCACATCCACTATCAGGGCCGAACCTCTGGCCCGCCAGCCGCGAATGGCGAGCCGGACTTCTTCATCTGATCGCGGACTTCGAAGCCGCCGGCCGCGACATCCTCAACGCAATATGCGCCGGTGTGTCGCAGCCACCCAATCAACTCCTGCCGCAAGCGGAAGCCCCCTACGTCCTGCTCAAGCTCATCCACTACCTGCCTCCGCCGGACAGCCAGCCACGCTCCGGGGTCGCTCCGCACGTCGACTTCAGTTGGATCACGCTCCTCCTTCAGGACGACGCCGGCGACCTCCGCCTGCACACCCGAGGGCGGCGCAGGACATCGAGCCCAGGCCCGGCACGCTGATCGTGAACATCGGGGAGATCCTGCAGTTCGCCACCGCCGCCCATCTCCGAGCCACGCCGCATCGTGTAATGAACCGCACCCGGGACCGCATCTCTCTGCCGTTCTTCCTGAACCCGGGCCTGGACCGCTGGATTGAACCCGTCCCGATCCCCAGCATGACGCCTTCTCCGCGGCGCCCGAAGTCGAGCATATCCATCGCGTATTGCCCATCTCGGCGACACCTGTCACTACGGCCAAGCCGAATGGCGCCGCAAAGGACTCGGCGTCTGGTGCCGCGATTGCGTGCAAAGTTGATGCCGCGCGTAAGCTACGCTACATTACCCATGCGAGGCCATTCCCGGTCTTGCCAGGGATTCATGTACCAGACCAGGTGGATATGAGTACGGAACGCGTTTTCCAGTAATACACAGCTTTCACCAGCCGGCCGCCCCCACTTCTCCACCTTCAACAATCCAAATCAAGTCCTTTTTCTGATAATCTCCTTCCAATGCGCATCTAGGGCGGTCAGCACTTCCGTCGAATCTCCTCGCTCTTTGCCTGCTAAGCCCCACCTGTCTCTCCGCCCAGACGACCGGCTCCCTCTCCGCGCTCATCAGCAACTCCATCACCGGCGAGCCCCTCCCCGGAGTCCAGGTACTCCTCCGCCCACTTGCTTCCGTACAAGCTAAATCTCTCAACGCCACCTCCGACCCGACGGGACGGATTCAATTCGATGACGTGAAACCAGGCCGCTATGAGTTCGACTCCACGAAGACCGGGTTCGTGCGCCACCGGCAACAGATCGAAGTCGCCGCCGGCTCCGTAAAGGTCGATGCCCGCCTGATCCCACACGCCCGCGTCTCCGGCCGCGTCACGCTCGGGCCCGACCGTCCCGCCGCCGGCGGCCTCCCCGTCGAAATCCGCCGCCGTGGCGGCCGGCCTCGCTTCACCACCATCACCGCCCCCAACGGCACCTATCTCTTCAATGCCCTGGAGCCCGGGCGCTACCTGCTCAGCGCCGGCGGACATAGCGCGAGTCTGCGCAAACTCGCCGGGTACGATCCGGCCAAATCCCCCGCACAGGAGGGCTACCCCACAACCTGGGCCCCCACTTTCTTCCCTGACGGCTCTTCGCCCTCGGAAGCTCAGCCAATCAACATCAAAGGCGGCATGGACCTCGCCGGTCACGATCTCCGTCTCCGCCAGGTCCCGGTCTACCGCCTTCAAGGCACGTCCTGGACGACCGCGGGGAACCCGCCGCCAGTGCCTCCGTGGAACTCTTCTCAGCAACCTTGGTTCGGATCGGAATATGAGACCACCACCCGCGCGGACGGCAGCTTCGAACTGGCAGACGTCCGCCCCGGCGATTGGGATCTTCGCGCCTCCGTCGTCCGAGGCGGCGTCACGCTCAAAGGCAGCCTGCGCCTCGCCATCACCAACGCGGACCTCCCCTCAGTCCGCCTCGAACTCAACGCGCCGTTCCCGCTCAAGGGCTTTGTCGACCGCGAGGATCCAAGGAATAAGGAAGGAAAGCGCATCGTCAGCGCTGTCTACATGAGCTCCGAAGACGGCGGCGCGGACATCCCGCTCCAGTTCCATCAGCAGGACGGCAGCCTGCGATGGGACGCCCTCTATCCCGGCCGCTACCGCATCCAGCCCGTTGGTTTCCTGCCCGGTTGGTACGTGGACGCCGTATACGTGGGCGATCACGAAGTTCTCGCCCACCCGGTGGAACTGCGGCCCGGCAGCCCACCGGTCCGCATCGTCTATCTGCCGAAGGCCGGCCGCGTGCGAGGCACAGTCAACCGGGGCAACGGATCTTACGTCTACCTCCTCCCCGAGCCGGAAGCCCTCTGGAATGATCAGTTCATCCGCCACAGTCAGGCGGACTCCGAAGGCCGGTTCGAGGTCGACAGCCTGAAGCCCGGCGGCTACATCGCCTTCGCGTTTGAAGAACGGCAGGAAATGGATGAACTTTTCGATCCCTCCCTCGTGCGGCCTTTACTGGTCCAGGGAACCCGAGTCTCCGTCCGCCGCGGAGAGGGGAGCGAGATCGAACTGAAACCCATCCCAGGAGGCCTCTAGCCCGATACCGGCGGCTCATGCCCTCAAAGCCTGAGGTCTTGCGGTATCGGTGGGGCAATCGGCGCCGGCAGCGGCACGAGATAGCCACACAGTCGTGTCTGGTCGGTGCCCTTCCACTTCAGGTAGGCCGGGTTGGAGGTGATGTTCTCAAGGGACCCGTTCGGATTGCGGCGCCAGAGCTGAGACAGACTGGAATCCGTCGAGGCGTGCGCGAAATAACCGCCAGGCGACATCGCCATGTTGCCCATATTGTTCACCACCGAATCGGAAACCACCAGATGGAGATGCAACGGAGTCACATTCCTCCTGGCCAGCATCCCAAGGTAATGGTCGTAACAGATCTCGAGCCCGAACCGGTAGCCCATCAACTCCGGACACTGCTTGAATGCGCCCGGCAGGAACGCCATCTGGTCTGGACTGTTCCCCAGCGCCTCGCCCCAATCCGATTGCTTGTCCATCTTTGCAACGCGCCGGCCCCCTAACAGCATGTACGCCGCGTTCTTGGCGATCTCTGGAGACTTCGTAGTGTCCCGCAGGCTCGCATTGATCTGATTCAGCGAGGGCACGTTGCGGGTGCGCGAAGTAGCCTGCACCTACCCAGGAGCTCACATACGGATCCGCGTTGGTTCTCCGGCTCGGATAGTTCGCGACGAACGCTTCATTCTTTTGAAGGAACCGGTCCCGCCGCATGATATCCGTTGTCTTCAGCAGCGTACGCTGGCCAGTCGCCGGATCGAACTTGTGCTCCGCCGACAGCAAGCCCCGAACCAGTCCTTTGCGGTAAAAGACCGTTCCAGGCACGAGCAGGATTTGGGGAAACTTCCGGCTCAATTCCATCAGTTTATTCTCGATGTCCAGCCGCGTATCTTCCTCCATGGGCAACCGCTGTTGGCCCGGCTCCGTGAAGAAATACTCGGGCGCCAGAAATACTCCCTTGAACGGCAGCGGTGAGCTCAGCTCCGCTGCACTGTCGGAGATCCAGCCATTCGCGCTTTCCAGCCGGACTTCCATGGCGTGCAGCCGCGCGTCCGAGCTCTTCACCCCAGAGGTTTCGATTCGACCCCAGCGCAATCATCGTGTAGTGTGGCATTCGGCTCCCCTGGGGGAGAACCCCCGCGCAAGTGTATCACCTGGTACAGATTCCCGTACATTCGCGATAACAAGGACTCCTTAAGCCGAGGGCCATCCGGAATCGTTCGTCTGTTCGCGTACCGCCAGAAGCGGGCGCCTCGGACTCACTCAGCCGCTTGCCTCCCCTGATCGACGCCGATGAGGGGGGAGTCCGCCGCCGTATGTTTCGAGTTTTCCTAAGGTGAGTGCCCGATGGAATACTTGAGTGATTTTCGGTGACTATGTCTTAAAGAGACAATACATGAGTATTCCTGCTCGAGTTTTGCGTTGGTACTTTGGATTTTCGGCGTTTTTTCTGATACTCGGAAGCCTTCAGGTCGGCTACAGGCTTTGGCCGATCATCACGCAGGCGGCGCGCAGCCAAGGCAGATTCTCCACTGTTTTACTCTTGTCTTACTTCTTCACGGCTGGCCTGATCGCGGGCATTGCCTGGTGGAGGACGAAGCGCGGCCACCGGCACGCTGCGCGCTGGGCGATCGCCGCCTCCCTCTATCACCTTTTCCTTCTTCCAATCGGACCAGTCGTGACGATCGCCGGCCTCTCCGTGTTTCTGCGGAAGAAGCAGCGAGAGGCGGTGAGGTGGAACAGCCGCTCGCACACACTCCGAAACCGGGTGACGGCACTTCGCGACTTATACACAGGCGGCATTCTGCATTGTCTCGTGGGGTTTCGCATTTGCCGGTTTCGGTTGGGTCGACCGCCTGGCCGCGGCGCAAGGCTTGACGGCCTACCAGGGCTTGCTTACCGGTCTGACTGTGCTGCCCTTGGCCGTCTTCCTCTCGATCCTCTTCCACGAGCTGGGGCACGCTCTGGGTGCCTGGGCGTCGGACTTTCAGGTCAGGATGATTCGGGTTTCGGCCCGTTGCCCTCGGCCAACTGGAGGGCAAATGGCGGTTTGCCTGGTCGCCTCAAATGGGCGGGGGCACCGTCGCGCTCCCAACGAAACAGGATGGAGTCGCTCCGGAGCGCTTTTCATGATCGCCGCCGGACCAGCCGCCTCATTTGTCAGCGGCAGCATCTGCCTGGTGCTGTTTCTCGTCTGCAGGAAACTCGCCCTGGCAATCCGCCTGGGACCTGTTCGGCACGCTCGCCGTGCTGTGTCCCTCATCGATTCCGTCGCCAACCTGCTGCCCATCGGCACGGCAAACGGCGGGTAGTCCGACGGAGCGCGGCTCTGGCAGTTGGCCTTCAACGGCGCCTGGAGCCAGCGCATCCTCTTCCAGTTCTACACAGGACTCTCGGTCACATCCGACCTCTCACCAGCGGACTGGCCCACCGGGGGAATGGCTTGAGGAGTGTGCCCGCGGGGAAGACGGCTCCGCGGGCGACCCGAGTTCAATTCTGCTGTCTCACTCCTGCATTTCAGGCTTCGGGGGGAACTGGAACGCGCGCGCTTCTATTACGACTTGATGCTGCAGCATGCTCCAAAGTGGCCGCAGCCGGTCTTGACTCAGGTGGCGCCGGAGTTCGTCTTCTACGAGGCGGTCTACAAAGAGGATCCCGAGGCCGCGAAGCCCTGGTTGGAACACTGCAAGGACAGCAAAGTGTCCGACTATTGGCGTGCCCGGGCAGCGGTGCATGGAGCTTCGGGCGATTTGGAGCAGGGTCGTGACGACTGGTACAAAGGATGGAGCCTCGTGCTCCAGGCGCCGCCGAGGGGATGCCGTCTCCTGGACGAGCACGATTTCCGGCTGATGGCCGAGCGCTGGTGGCCCGACCTGGTCAGTCTGGTCCCAGTCCGGCGCAACACGGCCATGGAAGTGGTGACCGCCGAGCACGTCGCCGCCATTTGAACCGAAGAGGAGGACGGCTGATCATTCCTCTTCACGGTAATGACACAGCGAACCATACAGATTGGAGTGGACGGGATAGGCAATTTGAGTTACGCTCGGCATCCAGAGGGAATCGGATGAATCGTCGCACAACGCTGTTGCTATTCGCCGTTATGGCTCCTGTCTGGGCTCAGGAAGCGAAACCCAAGCGAACGCCCGACGTTCCGTATGTACCCACCACGGAGGCGGCCGTGGCGGAGATGTTGAAACTGGCCGGAGTGAAGAAGGGGATGTGGTCTACGACCTCGGCTGTGGGGACGGACGCATCGTGATCGCGGCCGCCAAGGCCGGCGCTCGTGGTGTAGGTCTCGACATCAATCCGGTGCGGATTGCCGAAGCCAAGGCCAACGCGAAACAGGCCGGTGTCGAAGACCTGGTCCGCTTCGAAGAGCAGGATCTCTTCCAGGCCGACGTCCGGGAAGCCACCGTAGTGACTTTATTTCTCCTGCAAAGCGTCAACCTCAAACTCCGGCCGAAACTTCTCGCCTATCTGAAACCAGGCACACGCGTCGTCTCCAACACCTTCGACATGGGCGACTGGAAACCGGTCAAGGAAGTGACGGTGGGCAACGACGAAGATGTCGATGCTTACTTGAGCAAGCGCCTCTACCTGTGGATCGTGCCGGAAAAAGAATCAAAACCCTGAACAGCGTAGACCACGCCAACACCGGGCGCTCCGAGATGCTGTATATCGGCACGCCCGAGACCTTTGACACCTGCGTTCAGGCAAGAAACGGCGGCGTTCAGTAGCAAGCCACAACTCGCCAGTATGTTCATTCCGTGGGTCGGAACCGGCGGCATCCCAAATTTGACGCAGGATGCCGATGCGCGCGTAGCCGGTCCCACGAGAGGCCCCACTCCGGCCGCGGGCGATGGGCCTGACGGAGACTAACAGCAGGTGAGTCGGAGGGCCCAGCCCGGTAGAAAGCCACGTTCGCGGGGCAACTCTTTGCGGATGAATCATTTCGGGATGGCATCGTGATCAGCCGTCGAGCGGACGGAGAACCTGAACTGGAAGAAGTGGACAACAGCCGATCCACGGAGCGAGCATGAGTAGCAGGTTGAGGTTCGAGCCTCGATGCCGACGAATGCGGGGAAGTGGACAGGAAACCGTACGCAGTTGCCACGGATCAGGAGGGCACAATTGCCCCTGGGCGGGGTCAAGCCGTCCCCGGTCCCTCGACTCCGGCGGGCGTCAGGTTTCAGTCACCGTTGTTGACACTCCTCCACCAGCGCAAGAAGCTGGCGGCACGATGAAGGTCAAGAGCAACTATAACTGGAGTAATCCAGCGCCCAACCCCTTGCATGTATCCACTTCCACATTTGAATTCCGGCACCAAATGCACTTTTCATCAAGGCTAAGCCCTTCTCGCTGCCTGATTGCCATGCACTTATGGCGCTTCATGAGCTCAGACATTCTCGGGGAGGACCCCATCCAATAGATCCACAAGAATACAACATGGAGAGTACCGCAAAGTGTTTACTCAATATGCTCTAGCTCTCATCCGGTTGATTTGCTTCAGTCTGCTTGTTTCTCTATCATATGGCCAGACGCAGGTCGATTCATCAACTGCGTGTGCATTTCGGTTTAGGATAATATCGCCGGATATGCGTCCCGTGAAACATGTCCCCGTCGCATTGGTCTCAGATAGTGGGAAACGACAGGAGAGCTTGACTAGTGAATCCGGCATAGTGCAGTTTTGTGACGCCCGGAAAGAAATACACGAGGCTGTCATTGGAGGAGCCGTGTGCGGACAGCTGCATGTGGGTTATTTGGTTCCAGCACTACCGGAGACATTGGAGCTGACAATGATGTATCGGGATTGCCACCGGTTCGACATTCTTGGCCTCTGCTCTTATGTATTGAGATTTGAGGACGATAGTGGCGCTCCGGCAAAAGGTCGAAAAATAAAAGTACTAGGTGAGTCAGGAATAGTCAATCACAAGACTGCAGACGTGTATGGCAGGGTTTTCCTTTATCTTCCCTATCGAAGCAGCGTAATTCTCGCTGGTTCCGAGGGCGACCAAATGCCTGAAGTCAGAATTGCCTGTGAGCCCGGCAAAGGAGGACGCATAGAGAGGACAATTGTTACCGGAAAATAGTGGAAATAGAACGGGGACATCCATGATAATTAGTTATCGAGGGGAAACACACCTTCCCTTGCTCTCCCGTTGGCGGAACCTCATTCGCCCTGCCCGTACTCCGGTCGACGTTCCCAGCTTTACGTTGGACCATCGTCGAATGCAGCCACGGCCAGCCATCCATCTGCCAAATCCGGGCCCTTCTCGGCCGTTAACCGGAGTAAGGTCGCCCACGTGGCATTTCCACGGTCCTGTTCGCGCTCATGCACCAGTTTGAGCGGTGGGTTCCAGATCGGCGCCACCCTGACGGCTTCAATCAAGATCGGTTGCAAATGTCTGGATCGGCTCTACGTCCCGATCACCCTACCCCTCTTCGCTCCGGCCAAATCGCTCCGCACTCCTGATCAGGTCGGCGAGCGACTCAGCACCCATCTTGTGCATCAGCCGGCCGCGGTGCAGCTTCACCGTCGATTCCGTCACCCCCAGCTCAACCGCGATCTGCTTGTTGAGCAACCCCAACACCACGTACTTCATCACCTCGTGCTCCCGCGAGGTGAGCGACTGGTACCGCTCTCGAAGGTCCGCCACCGCATCCTTGCGGCTCCGCTTCATTCGATCCAGTTCAATGCCCTGCTGAACGGCATCGAGCAGATCCTGGTCCCGGAACGGCTTGGGGAGAAACTCCACGGCGCCCGCCTTGATCGCTTTCACCGACATGGGTATATCCCCATGCCCCGTGATGAACACAATCGGAAGCTCACGGCTTGTCTCGGTGAGCTGGCGCTGTAGCTCCAGGCCGCTCAACCCCGGTAGCCGCACATCGAGAATCAGGCACCCCGGCCCGTACGACTTGCTCCCGATGAACTCCTGCGCTGTGCTGAACGTCTCCACTTTCAGCCCGACCGATCGCAGCAGATTCGTCAGGGCCTCACGGACGGACGCATCGTCATCCACCACATAGACAGTCGGTTCCATTCGGTTCATCGGGAAGTCCTACCATCCACGGGGAGATTGAATTCCACTGTCAATCCTGGACCGTCATTGCGTACGGCCCAGATCCGCCCTCCATGCGCCTCTATAATCGATCGGCTGATGGATAGGCCCATCCCGACTCCTGTCGCCTTGGTCGTAAAAAACGAATCGTACATTTTGTCGATCTGCTCCGGCTCGATGCCGATGCCGGTATCCCGAATCGATACCAGCACCCCCTCCTCCTCGGAATTCCTCACTCTTACCAACAGCTCGGAGGCTCGGCCCTCCACCGCCGCCATCGCCTCGATGGCATTGATCATCAGGTTCAGGATCACCTGTTCGAGTTGGATCCGGTCGCCGTTGACCAACGGAAGCCCGTCGGGAATATCCAAGGTCAGGCCGATCCCCTTTTGCTCCAGGTCGAACTGTACAAGACCCGTTGTCTCGCGAACGATGGCCCCGATGTTCAGCGCGGTTGCCGAACTGCTCTCCTTCTTCACGAACTCTCGAACCCGCCGGATCACGGAGCTGGCCCGATTGCCATCCCGTATGATCAGTGAGAGCGAGTTCCTCGCCTCTTCGATGTTTGGGGTCTCCCCGGTCAGCCAGCGCAGCCCCGCCTCCGCGTTCGTCACCACACCGGCAAGCGGCTGGTTGACTTCGTGCGCGATGGATGTCGCCAGCTCACCCACCATCAGCGTCCTGGCCACGCGCGCCAGCTCGCTTTCCTTCTTGCGCAAGGCCTTCTCCGACGCAGCCGCCTGCAGCTTCGCCTGCAGGTCGAGTCGCATCCGTTCCGCATCCTTTCGGTCGGTGATGTCGACAAAGGTGACGACAACGCCGTCAATCCGGTCGTCGTTATCACGATAGGGATGGATCCTGGTCAAATACCATCTGCCCGCCTCGTCCTGCAATTCGCGCTCCACCGGGATGCCTCGGTTGATCACCGCCTTGGCGTCCGGACGCAGGTCGTCATAGCCAAGCCGGTGCGTCAGATCCGAGATCGGCCGGCCCCGGTCCGCCACGCGGACATTGAACAGATCGCCCAGCTTGGGAGTGAAGCGGAGAATCCGCAGGTCACGGTCCAGAAAGAGAGTGGCGATTTCGGTGGCAATCAGCAGGTTCTGCAGATCGCTGGAAAGCTGATCCAGTTCGTCGACCTTGCGCCGGCTTTGCCGGTTTGCCGTCTGCAATTCGAAATTGATGCTCTGCAGTTCCTGCCTCGACGTCTCCAGCTCTTCCATCGTGGAACGCAGCTCTTCGGTGGTCGACCGTATCTCTTCGCTGGAGGCGAGCATCTCCTTTCTGCCGCTTTCATACTCCTCGCTCATCGCGTCCAGCCGCTGTCGGACCGACCTGAGTTCCTCCTGCAGAACATCAACCTGCTGCGCTCCGGCTCCCGCGATGGCGCCTTCCCCGGCCTCTCTCAATGGTTCGCATTCGTCAAATACGACAAGCACGAGGCCATCGGCATCGTCCTCGGGTGCGGGCCGCATGCGCAGGACAACATGGGTGACATGCCCGTCGTCGCACATCGGGATCGGCTTGGAATCGTAAATCTCCCGGTTCTCTCTCACGTGCTGCAAAGCTGCCTGCAGTTCCGCCCGCAACTCCTCACGCACCATTTCCACCGCGGACTGCGTCGTCGCCTCGGTGGCGGTCTGCAGGTAGCGCTCGACGTTCTCGGAAATGTACAGAACCTGATCCTGCTCTCCCACCAGGATGCTTGGAGGAACGTACTTCTCCACCATCCTCTGATGTTGGTCCGCATATTCGGCGGCCTGGGCTGGCGTCTCGGAACTCGCGCCCTCCCTGGCCTGGAAGCGGCTCCTCATCTGTGGAAAAACCGGCAGCCGGGGCTCCCGGACGGCCACATCCCCTCTCCGGAAGAAACACAGCTTCTTGTCTTCTGTGGTGAACAGTTCGGTAGGCTGCATCGATTCCGCCGACCCGAGCACCAGCGTTCCCTGCGGATTCAGCGCATAGTGAAAGAGCTCGATCACCTCTTGCTGCGTCTCCTTCTCCAAATAGATCAGGAGATTGCGGCACGCAATCAGATCCATCCGGGAAAATGGGGCATGTGCCAGCAGGTTGTGCGGCGCAAACACCACTACGTCGCGGAGCTCCGCTCGAACTCTGTATCCGCCATTCTCACTGCGGAAGAACCGCTGCAGCCGCTCCGGACTGACGTCCGCCGCGATATCGCCCGTATAGAATCCTTCACGGGCCTTCTCCAGCGATCGGCCGTGAAGGTCCGAGGCGAACACCCGAATCTGCGGTGGTTCCTGACGTCGATCCGCCTCTTCCACCAGCAGCATCGCCAGGCTGTACGCCTCTTCTCCGGTGGCGCAGCCGACCGACCACACCCTGACGCTGCCATCTTTCCCTTTGCCCTCAAACAGCCGCTTGATCTCGACGCTCTCCAGTCTGTCGAATACTTCGGGATCCCTGAAAAAGCTCGTTACCGTAATGAGCAGGTCATCCGCCAGCGCTCTGACCTCTTCCGGGCGCTCCTGCAACCCGTCGACATAAGTCGCGAGATCTTCGACACAGTTCAATTGCATGCGTCGCGCAATGCGGCGCAATATAGTCGACCGTTTGTAGTGGCTGAAATCACGGCCCGTCCGGATCCGAAGTTGCCCGAATGCCCTGCTGAGCAGAGCGCTTTCCGCTTCGCTGGCATCCTCTGCCTCCGCGGAAGCAGGAAGGCGCGGTTTCACCTGCGCGATGCGCAGAATACGATCCGGAATCTCAGCCACCGGCAGGACAAAATCCACCAGGCCGGTTGCGATCGCGCTTTGAGGCGACTCCTTGGACTCCGCCTCGGCCGGATCCTGCACGATGACCATGCCGCCATTCGCCTTCACATCCTTCACGCCCAGCGTGCCATCGGATCCTGCACCCGAGAGGATTACCGCCACGGAATGCCCGTCGAATGTGCTCGCCAGTGTTCGAAGGAACTGGTCGATCGGAGTGGAGCGTCGCGGCTGCTCCTCCACCCGTGACCATCTCAAATGAGTATCCACCGCCCGCAGGTTCGCGTTCGGCGCAATGAGGTAAACCCGGTTCGGTGCAAGCAGGGTCGTTTGCCCCACACTCTCGATCGGCAATCGGGAGTGCGGCTGTAACTGCTCCGCCAGTTGACCATTCCAGTTTTCAGGGATGTCCCCGACAACAACAAAGACGAGCCCACTGTCGGGGGGCACACGTTCAAGAAAGGACTTGAGCGCCGCGAGCCCTCCATTGGATACGCCGATCCCAACAACCATCGGCTCTGGTTTCGAAGGTTGTCCTGCCGTCATAGGTCGCGCTGGTTCTGATAATAGTATGGTTCAGTCAGGATTGACGGCGCATCACCGTGCGGGACGTAGTGCACCGTTAGGTTCATGGCACCGCAACCGTCTTGTATCGGGCACCCCAGGATCGTTTCGCCGCATGGCGCTGCTTCCACTCCAGCCATGCCTGGCCCAGGATTCGCAGGACCTCCTCGGCCGCAAGAGGCTTCGCCAACACATCATAAACTCCTAGGTTCAGCGCTTCCGACCAGAGGCACTCATCGTCGAGCCGGGACACCACAATCAGAAGCGGTGGTCGCGGAAACGAGGCGAGAGCGCCCAGCATCGACCGCCACGTATCTGGGCCAAGTTCACATTCCGAAAGCACGATTGGAATCTGGTGATCCGCCAGCACTCCAAGCGCCGACGGGACTGAGTGACTGGAATACAGCACCCATCGGCAGTCCGCGGGTAAGCCGTCTCTCGGGTCGGCCAACAGATGTCTGAGGTAAGCATGATCCTCCTGCGCCTCGGAGACGAGCAAGACGCGAACAGTCGCCATTTCCGTCATTTCGTGTTGGTCTCTTTCCTGTCTTCAGGGTGCTCTCATTTCAGCGCGCCGGTGATCCGACGCGCAGGTTTGGTCACCGGGTCCTTGGCCGCTCGCAATCCACCCCGTGCGGGGTGGCGCCGAAAGGGCTGGGTCTCCTCCGATGGGGCCCTGCCACTCAGCGCCACCGATTTCGGCTCAGCGCCGAAATCCAATCCCCGGTCACCCGCCGGAAGACTCGGCTCCGTGGCCGTCCGGCAGTTTGTCGTACATCGTCAGGTCCGTGAGCGTCCGCAACACCCGCCCGTATTCAATACGGGCTTCCGATTCCGCCTGCAGGGCCCGCACCAGGGCATCCGTGGATTCAGGTCCCATTGGTGCCTCGTCATTCTGCTCCTCGAGCATCCGGCGGTACTTCGCGGTGGCGGCTTGATACCGGATCGATGCAACCTCGAGCCGCGCGCGCCAGGAATCCTCTAGTTCCTGTCGCTGATCCTGTGGAAGATCCACCATGTTCTCCTCTTCGGGCCCTTCCCTCTCCACCAGGAAATGGCCTGCTTGGGCAACGATCGTGGATGGTGTGATTCCCCATGCACCATCCTTGAACTGCCGGCATTCGATTTCATTCAGGCCCGTGCGGCCTGGCTCTTCAGTTGCTCCTTGCTGCGCAGCCATCCCTCCGCTCGCGACCAATCTTCTTCAGGGCTCCCAATGGGGCAGCCCCGGTCGTTCCATAGCTGGTAGGCCAGCGCCGCGATCTCGTCGTGACTGCAGGATCTGGACGGCGCATCGTCCGGAATGATGCTTACCCCGGACACGAGAGAAGCGATGTCGCGATCCATGGGATCTGGCGTCAGTTCGTCGAGGTCGGCCAGTTGTTGGCTGAGAGTATTCCGCATGATCATCTCCGATTTGTTACTGGGACGCAGTCGCCTTCGACACCCGTTTTCCGCGCTGCCTGATGTCTTCGGCAAACATCAGAACGCTTTCGCCGTTGAACTGCACCTCGATCAGACCATGCAGGCCATCAAGTTCTTGCGGCACGTCGATAATCGAGGCGCTTGGAATTGTAATCGGCGTTCGTTCGCTTCCTTGAACGATCACCACCAGGGTCGGGCTGTTGATCAGGTAGCTATTCACCATACTTTGCATGGTCTGAGGCCTTCCAACCTCACTATCTACTCTGTTCTGTGCTTCAGCCGAGCTCTCGAATTGCTTACATCATTTGAGCTGGACTAATTGTCTTGATGCTCAATAGTAAGCCGGACGCCGGGGCGTTTCTATTCTCCCCGCAGGGCGAAATACTGGACTTTGGTCTAGTGGAATGTCACGAGGCGCCCCCTCGTCAACCCTCGCTGTACCCCCTGGGCGAATAAAAGGCGGTCACAGCATTTCAAAATATTACGATCCCCTCTGTTTTCAACGAGTTGATTTCCCCGCCAAAGGCCTGGATTTGGCTCCCCCTCCTTATCATGGTTTAGGAACGTAATTTATGAGGAACGACGTGACGACGAACGATGCGAAGGCCGCTGCTGCCCTCGCTCACGGCATCCAGGAGACGGATGCCAACCTGAATCTTTGCTACGCTCCGACGGCCGGAGTGTCTTCCTACGAAGCCCCATCCTTGTTCCATGACCTGAATCGGGACCTCTCTGACGGCTTTCCGCCCCAATCCCTCCACGAGCAGATCGTTGTAGCCTCCCTGGCCTCCAGCCTCTGGAGCCAGCGCCGCTACGCCCGCTTCGAAACCGGACTGCTCAACGCCCACCTGCTCGAGAACTGGGATCAGACCGCCCCCGGGACGCCCGATTCCGCACCAGCCCGCCGCCTCCTCCACGCGTTCCAATCCTTCACTGACCGGGAACGGTCGACGTTCCGAACTCTGCTCGGCCTCGAAGACCGGCTCCACCAGATCTCCCGGGCCAATGCCGACCGCCTCACCCGCGCCGCCCGGGCTCGCCAGGCCGCCGCCGGAAGATCCGCGAGGAAGGGCAACTAACCATGTCGACCGGCACCACACCCTCCGACCGCCGCCTGGCCGCCAACCGCGCCAACGCCAGCAAATCCACCGGCCCCCGCACCGCAGCCGGCAAACGCATCTCTTCGCAGAACGCCCGCAAAACACCTCCGTGCCCGTTCACCTTCGAATTGCCAGCGAAGTTTGCATCCGAGTGGTTCCACGACGCGCTCCGCCGAACCTCAGCCTGCACTGACGTTCGCGCCCGCCTGCTACTCATCAACCGCTGCATGCTCCAGGCCCACGAGATCCGCTGGGCCGCCCTGGAGCGCACCCTCTTCGACGTCGCTTCCCAGGAATCCGCGGGCTGCATCGAGGACGCCGCCCGCTGGCTAGCCCAGCAGCTCAGCGCCGCCAAAGGCCTGACCGCCTATCATCGCTGGATCACCCACCGCATCAACCAGGTGGAGCGCTCCCTGGCCGCCCTTGCCGGGCAGTCCGCCGGAGTGGAAGCGGAGGCCCCCAAGGCTATGGCCGCCGGAGCCGGCGCCGCCTCGGCATTTTCCGAGCTGACATCATCCGACCTCGGCCCCGAGAGCACGCTGCCGATCTCTTACAACGACAGCGGCTGGAACTTCGGAGCACTCTCCGGCCTTTTCACCTACCGCGTCGGAGCCCCCCAGCCCCCTCGTCCCCCACAGCCGCCCAAACCCCCAACCATAGGTCCGATCCGAGGCCGCAACCGCCTCTATCTCCACTGCCCCGCCGCGCCCAAACGGGAGAACGAAGCCGCCGCCGCGTCTGCAAGCATCCTGGCAGGCGAAGGAACCAGAATCGAACGAAGCCACCAATGGAGCGAACACGCCGTAACAAACCGTCCCGCCCCCAGCCAGCCCATCTGCCGCACCAAATCACCCAGCTCTCAGCCAGCCAATCTCCCGCAACAAACCGTCCCGCTCCCCCAGCAGCCCAACAGGTCCCAACAACCCGACCCGCTCCCCCAGCATTCCCACCGGCATTGCCGGTGGCCCGCCCCAACAACAACGGCGCCCGAATCAAACCCAACCCCCTCCGAGCCCAATCTCCGAAGGGAGGACAACCCCACCCTCAGCCCCAACAACGCAATCAGCCCCCCAGCATCCCAAGCCGCCCCAACAACCCGACCCGCCCCTCCAGCATTCCCACCGGCATTGCCGGTGGCCCGTCCCAGCAACAACGAAGCCCGAAACAAACCCAATTCACTCCGAGCCCAATCTCCGAAGGGAGGACAACCCCAACCCTCAGCCCCAGCAATCCAATCAGCCCCCCAGCATCCCAAGCCGCCCCAACAACTCGAACCGCCCCCCCAGCATTCCCACCGGCATGGCCGGTGGCCCGTCCCAACAACAACGCTGCCCGAATCAAACCCAATTCCCTCCGAGCCCAATCTTCGAAGGGTGGACAACCCCAACCCTCATCTCCAACGACCCAACCGCCCCCCCAGCATTCCCACCGGCATTGCCGGTGGCCCGCCCCAACAACAACGGAGCCCGAAACAAACCCAATTCCCTCCGAACCCAACCTCCAAAGGGAGGACAACCCCACCCTCAGCCCCAAAAACCAAATCAGCTCCCCAGCATCCCAAGCCGCCCCAACAACCCGACCCGCCCCCCCAGCATTCCCACCGGCATTGCCGGTGGCCCGTCCCAGCAACAACGGCGCCCGAATCAAACCCAATTCCCTCCGAGCCCAATCTCCGAAGGGAGGACAACCCCAACCCTCAGCCCCAACAACGCAATCAGCCCCCCAGCATCCCAAGCCGCCCCAACAACCCGACCCGCCCCCCCAGCATTCCCACCGGCATTGCCGGTGGCCCGTCCCAACAACAACGCTGCCCGAATCAAACCCAATTCCCTCCGAGCCCAATCTCCGAAGGGAGAACAACCCCAACCCTCAGCCCCAACAACGCAATCAGCCCCCCAGCATCCCAAGCCGCCCCAACAACTCGACCCGCCCCCCCAGCATTCCCACCGGCATTGCCGGTGGCCCGCCCCAACAACAACGGCGCCCCAACCAAAACCAACCGAATCCCGGCAAGCGTCTCTCTCGCAATCACCCACAAGGCCCCGCCCACCCCCATTCCAAGAAATCAAAACCAATCCGCCGACGCTTCGCGCGCCACCCCAACAAACGAACCCACCGGCCGCCCTAGAGCTCCGCCGTCCAGTGAATCCGCCCATGATCCACCGCCACCCGACTTAAACAAACCCATTCCTCCGGGACAACCGACCGAAGCTCTTTGACAATCGAACCTCATTCCCCGCCGCACTGACCTCAAACCCCACGCACGCCCCGGCTTAGGTTGACCCAATCCGCTCCAAAGTCTACAATCTTGTCATGCCAAAACCGGGGCGCAAGGTTTGGCACCTGCGCATACACGGCTGCACCTATGAGGTGGTTCGGAGGATGGACCTGGAGGCGAAGGAAGGGTTCGTTGAACGTCCATTTCTATCCACCACCACTTTCGATCGCTGGTTGAACGACCCGATCACCGCCCGCCGTCTGTCCGAAATGCTCTCCTCGGTCACTTCCCTGCCCCAACGCAGTGCCCTCGAGAACAAAGGCTGGCTCAGCACCCGCCTGGAGGAAGCCTTCCGCCAGCACCGGCTCGTCCTGATTGAGCCCGAGGAGCGGCAGTCCGAACCCGCGGCAAGCGGTGGCGGTGGCGGCGGAGGCTCGAATGCACCGGCCGAAGCGCCTCCCCCCGCGCCAACCCGCGGCAGCGGAACTCCGCCCCCGCCCACCAAAACCTGGATCGAGTTCAAGCTCGTGGACAACGACGACAAGCCCATCGCCAACGAGCGCTACAAAGTGAAGCTCACCGACGGCACCATCTCCGAAGGCCGCCTCAGCGCCAGCGGCACCGTGAGATTCAACAACATCGACCCCGGCAATTGCGACATCTCCTTCCCGGATCTCGACGCCAGGGATTGGGCCGCGGCCTGAAAGACGCACCGTGCCGAGAAACCATACAGTCGCGCAGCCCGATCACATCGCCCGGATCGCCGAGAAGTACCACTTTTTCGACTACACGATCATCTGGGACGACGGTGCCAACGCCGACCTCAAGTCCAAGCGGGATAACCCGAACATCCTGTATCCCGGGGATGTCGTCGTCATCCCCGACAAGACGCCCAAGACCGAAACACGCCCCACCACTCGGACCTACACATTTAAGGTCAAGCCGCAGCCCTTGCAACTCCGCCTGCAGCTCCTCGACTATGACGGCGAACCCGCAGTCTGCGAGTTCAAATTCAAGATCGAAGGCGACTCGGGCACGGTCAATGTGACCGACGGCAAGTTCCGCAAACCAATCCTGCGCGCCTGGGAAAACGGCTCCATCCGGGTCGACAAGTTGAACATCATCGATATCCCGATGAAGATCGGCTGGCTGGATCCAGTCGACTACCAGTCGGGCCAGGTCGCCCGCCTGAACAACCTCGGCTACAACGCCGGCGTGGTCGAGAACCCCGACCCTCTCCAATTCCGCTCCGCACTGGAAGAGTTCCAGTGCGACAATAGCCTGGACATCACCGGAGTATGCGACGCGGACACGCAAGCCAAACTGAAAGAGATCCATCTGTGCTAGCGGCCCGTCCCCGATCTCCATTCCGCAATTCGATGGTGGGACGGACGCCCTCGTCCGCAGCCGGCCCCCAGGCCGGCTCTACACCGCATTCCGGACTCGAAACCGTTTCGCCGCCGGCCCGGAGGACCCACCATGGCTGACGGAGGGTTTGCGGCCGATCATCCGCCGCGTCCGGACCAGCCGTTCTACGTCGCTTCCAACTTCGACGGCGCGACGGAACGCAACACCTACCGCGCGCAGTTGATCCCGGTCGCCTGCTGGCGCGTCGACAACATCCGCTTCGAGTTCGACTCCTCCTTCGTCAAGCCCGAGATCGCCGCGGAACTCTCCCTGCTCGCCGCCAAGATGAAGGCCCACCCCAAGGCGCCGATCTCCATCTTCGGCCACGCCGACCCGGTGGGCAAAGACGACTACAACAAGAAACTCAGCGGCCGCCGCGCCATCGCCATCTACGCCATCCTCACCCGCAACACCGACATGTGGGAGAAGCTGTACAAGGATGCGGATGACCACTGGGGCCTGAAGTCCATCCAGATCATGCTCACCGCCCTGGGCTACGATCCCGGCCCGGCCACCGGCTACGGCTCAGGCAAAACCACCGCCGCCGTCAAGAAGTTTCAGGAGGACGACGGCACCCTCGACCACGATGGCGACCCCGGTCCCCTCACCCGCGAGAAGCTCTTCAAGGCCTACATGGACAAGACCTGCGTCGACGAAACCGGCGCGGCCTTCCAATTGACCAACGACGACTTTCTGGCCCGCGGAGCCGACCCCGACGGCAAAGGCGACTACCAGGGCTGCGGCGAGTTCAACCCCGTCCTCATCTTCTCCAATGCCGAGGAGAAAGAGTTCAAAAAGCCCGGCAAGACGAAAGCCCGCAACGAGGCAAACTCACCCAACCGCCGCGTCGTCATCTTCCTGTTCCGGCCCAACAGCATAGTGACGCCCGGCAAGTGGCCCTGCCCTCTCGCCACCGAGGGCGGCGAAGGCTGCACCAAGCGCTTCTGGTCCGATGGGGAAACCCGCCGCCAGAATACCGACAAGCGCCGCGAGTACCCGGTCACCCACGACACTTTCGCCTGCCGCTTCTACGACCGCATCGCCTTCAAATCCCCCTGCGAAACCATCGCGCCCATCCCGCTGGGCACCACCGATTTCAAGATCTGGAACGCCCGCTGGGAACCGGCCGAGGGCTTCTGCGGCGACAAGGTCAAGCTGCTTGCCGACACCGACCTGCCCGACGGCGACGCCGTACAGATCAACTTCACGCCCAAACAAGGCTCCTCGCCGAACCTCACCCAGCAGGACACGCAGAGCAGCGGCGGCAAGATTGAAGTCGAGTGGGAGATCCACGACGTCGACTTCAAGAGCGGAGCCGCCTTCCTCGATAAAGTCGAACTGGAAGCCAAATTCACCGCGGCCAAGGCCGCTCCGGCCACGTCCAATCTCCTCAAGGTCAAGGCCATGCGCGACACGGGGGAGGAGACCTTCAAGCGCGACATCACCTGGAACGGCTTCGGCAACCACTCCGAGTTCAAGCAGAAGACCGATCAGTTCAAGACCAAAATCACCGCCAACTTCAAGATCGTCAAATCATGGGGCGCCACTTACATCGATTTCCGTTCCATCGGATTCACCGGCCGCGCTGGCGGCGCGCCGTTTGATGGACACCGCTGGGGCCGCTCCACCGGCGTCAACGCGCAGGCGCCCAATGAGTATTACGACGGCACTGCCTGGCAGCCCCTGCCCGCCGGGTTCACCATTACCGCCGCCAACTTCCAGGCGCTCACCTTCCACCGCGAAGGCTCGAACTTCGTCTCGGCGAACGGCGGAACCTGGCCCGAGGAGTTCACCGACTACGACTTCAACTCCGCCGCCAATGTCGCGAAACGCGATGCATGGTGCACGGAAACCAACAATCGCTGGAGCGATCACTTCATCCTCCGCCGCTCGAAGTGCACTTCCCAGAGGAGCACCCGCTGTTGTGTCTACGACACCCAGCTCGAGTTGATCCTCACCCCGGTGGAGACCTTCACGGCTGCCGATCACGTCGTCTTCGTGGCCCCGGGTAACATGCGCGCCAATGCCGCCAACTGGTTCCTGGATGCCCCCGACCTCTCGACAGCGGCCCACGAAACCGGCCACCGCATCGACAATCCGGATGAATACAAGGACGGCGCCACCGACGATACGCTCAACGGCGACGGCGCCATCAACGGCATCGACGAGAACTGCGTCATGGGCCAGAACATGAGCAAAGTCAAAAAGCGGCACCTCCACGCCATGGTCGAGACTCACAAGAAGGCCATCAAGAACACCTTCGGCCGGGACTACGACTACGACACTCTGAACAAATAAAGAACTGGAACACGAAGTGAACCCCATTCTTGACAAGGCTCTGTTGCAGGCACTTTCGGGCAGCCAGGATGCGCTGGCGGAGTTTGGGCTGGAGCGCCACACGCTCGCCGGGCCCGGCATTCCCGGCGCCGGGTCAGAGTGGGACGAGCGCCTCACCCTCACCGGCGACGGCATTCTCACGCTCTCCTCCAACCGTTCCATCGCCGACATCAGCTCCGAACCCATAGGCCTCTATCGCAAGCAGGACAAGGCGGAGACCGTCCGCCGCGCCATCCAACTGGTGCGCGAATCGGCGCTGGCCGAGCTTCCGCCTCTCCGCGTCGAACCGGCCGATGCCCGCATCCGCATCAACGTCGCCTGCGGCGGTGTGGTCGAACGGGTCACGCTGGGCCTCACGGACCCCATGGCGCTGGAACCCGCCCGGCCTTTGCTGCAGGAACTCGACCGCATGGCACAGGCGGTCCGGGCCGACCCGATCCGCACCCTGCGCATCGAGCTCGACATGCCCGACAACGTGCCCGCCGCCAAGGTGCGCCTGCGCTTGATGGTGATCTTTCAGAACAGCGGTACAGAAGGCTACTGGCTCACTCACCCTGGAGCCCTGCGACGGGAACACCGCTGGGAGCAATGCACGCTGGTCTATGGCCGCAAACCCGAAATCGTGCCGGGCTTCACCCCTCCGCCCATCGAGCTTCAGGCCGCGGCACTGGAGCCGATCCGCGAGGAGGGTCTGGACCTGCTCTGGATCCCAAGAGGCGAAGAAGTCGAGCAGCGCTTCAACTGTGTGATGGAGCCGCCTGTCCCTGGACTGTACCTGGCACGGGCCGTCTTCTCGTCCTACCTGGGTGAGGACCAGGTGTCCGGCCGCCCCCGGCTGCGCGGCTGCGCCTTCTCCAATCAGGTGGAACTCGAGGTGACATGAGCCGGCTAATCGGATTGCTGGGGAGTATCATCATGGCGATGCCCGGAGCGGAAGCAGCTACCTTTTCGCTGGAGTACGCACAACACTCCGGCTACGGCCGGATGCCCTTGCGCATTCTTGTGGAAGGCAGCCAGGCCACACTCATCCGTCAGGAAACGCTCAACGCCGGCCAGCCCATCGGGGTCTTTCGCGCTCCGCTCGCAGCGGCGGATCAGAAGCGCCTCGCCGCGGCCGTGCCCGATTCCATCGAAGGCGGCGCCCCACTACAGCGCGACTCCGACTACTTCATCGTCCGCCTCAAGACCGCCCAGCGAAACGTCGAACTCCGCTTCGCCCACGACCCCGTTTCCCTCGGGAAGGCCGCGCCCATGATGCGCGAACTGGAAAGGCTGGAGAAGGAACTGCCCTGGAAGCCTCTGCGGGCGATCCTGGTGGAACTGACGCCATCCTACGCCGTCAGCATCCGCAACATCGGCTCGGAACCGGTCAAAGTGCCCTTCGGAACCCTCGGCCTGACCATTGAATCCATCGCCGCCGCGGAACCCCCGAAGGTGCCGGGCAAGACTCCGCCACCGCGCGTCTGGGAGATGGCCAACGGCACGGCGCACCTGCCAAAGAGCATCGAGATCGCGGCAGGCCAATCGCTCGAGTTCCCCTTGCCGCTCGGGCAGACGACCAGTGACAAACTCTATCGCGCCCGCTTCAATGCGCAGGGCAACATCGACCCGGCCGAGCCCGACATCATTGGGACCGCCTACTCGCTGGCGGTCGCCGGCGGCCGCAGGTAGCCGCCGCTACTTGGCTTCCTCAAACGCGATTGTGCTCTCGGCCAGTGTGCGCCTGGAGTCGTCGTTCTTCAGGCTCATCGTGATGTTCCGCTTGTACCCGAAGAGCACCTTCGCCAAATTCGGTCCCATAGGTCGCCGGGAACCACAGGCCGTCGTCCACCTTGCGGTAACTGACGCTGAAGCCCAACTGCTTGATGTCGATGCCGAACAGGATCTTCACCGCACAGGGGAATCTTCAAAGACAGGTTGGTTGTCACCATCATCGGTTGGAACTCTTCCGGATGTACCAGCACTTCGCCGGCCCAGCAACGGCTGGCGTCTTCCTTCTTCGGCTCGAAGCTGATGCGAAGGCTTCCACCGTGCCCACTTTGCGCGTTCCCTCCAGCTTGAACGTGTAATGCGTCTGCTCGTCCTTCGTCAACGGAAACAGGTCCTTCGAGATGCCGTCCGGGACTTCTTGTCATTGATCATGTCGTCGGTCAGATCCTCGATGAGATCCCCGTCGATGTCCGTGTCCTTGTACTGGAAGTTCGGCTTGTCGTAGGTCAGGATCTTCCCGCCGCGTTCATACCGGCCCTCAAACTTGTCGAGCTTCTTGTCGGTCCCCTTCGCATCGGGAGTGACGGTATACTGCCGCTTCTCTTCCCGCGACATCTTGCCGTTCGTGCGCAGCAGCCGGACAAAGGTGTCCTGCCGGTAGACCACAGTCTTGCGCGCATCGGCGGCCTTCTCCTGGTTCTCGGCCACCCGCTTGAGGATCTCATCCACGGAAGGCTGCGCCAGGCACAGACCGGCGGCGGTTACGGTTAGCAGCAAAAGGAACGTGGTGCGCATCCAGTGGGCCTCCGCTCACTTATACGTACCGCACGCCCTTCTCCTTGCAGAAAGTTGGGCTCTGTCTGACAATTTCGATCGTGTCGACGATCAGGCTCGTCTTTTCCAGGATCAGCAGAATGGTCATCCCGCAGATCCAGGCGCAGGTAACCGGCCGGCACCGGCACCAGTTTGCGATCCAGGTCGTCGGGCAGTTTGTCAAGTTTCTTGTCCAGGCCCGCCGGGATCACGCCGGCCCGGTGCAGTTGTTTGGCCAGCGGCAACGGCACGTCGCCCTTGCGAGCCACGCCGGGCGGCAGATGGCCCGAACCGATCCGGTAGTAGTCCTGGATGATCCGGTTCTCGGCGTCGGTGATGAAGGGATAGTGGAGGTGGCTCTCCGCCGCATCAGGATCCTTGGGCTTGTCCTGAACCTGTCCGGCCGCGAGAGTCGAAACCAGCAGCACGAGGCATGCCGGCAGGGGGCCGTGGAAGTGCCGCATCGCTCTATTTTACAGACAGATCACTCGTACCGGAGCGCTTCCACCGGATCCAGGCGGGCCGCTTTGCTGGCCGGCCACAACCCGAAGAAAAGACCGACTCCGACGCTGACGACGATGCCGAGCGCGGCGGCCCAGAGGGGCACCGTGGTCGGCAGGGTCGGGAATGCCACCTGCGCGCCCTTGGAGATGATCCAGCCCAACACCATACCCAGCAGGCCGCCGGCAAAGGTCAACACCACCGCCTCCGTCAGGAATTGGATGATGATGTCGCTCTTGCGGGCGCCCAGCGCCTTACGGACGCCGATCTCCTTGGTCCGCTCCGTCACCGACACCAGCATGATGTTCATTACGCCGATGCCGCCTACCAGCAGGCCAATCGAGGAAAGGACCACCATGACCAGCGCGGTCACGCTGGTCACCTGACGGAAGTCTTCGATCATCTGCTCCGCCGTGGACAGACCGAAGTTGTCCGGTTCGTTGTACTTCGGACGCCGCTCCTGCCGCAGGACGCCGCGCACCTCGTCGATCGCTTTCGGCAGTTCTCCCGGATACGCAGCGACGACAATCATGTGCTCCAGAGCGGAGGGCTCCAGCTTGCGCATGGTGAAGTACGGCAGCAGCACCCGGTTATCCTGCTGGCCGGGGAACGAGTTGGCGGGCCGCAGCATGACGCCGATCACGCGGTAGCTGTGGCCGTCCACCTGCAGTTCCTTGCCGACCGCATCCTCGGCGCCGAACAGGTTCTTATTGATGTCTTCCCCGATGACGGCTACCGGTTCCTTGTGGATGTTCTCAAAGCCGCTGAAGAACCGGCCGGTCTTCATCTCGGCGTTGCCGCCGGCCACGTAGTTCTCGTCCGTCCCACCCAGATTCAACTGCAGGACGTCGTTGCCCTTATAGTGGGCCTTGTGGAAGCCGCGGCCCGGGAAGAGGTAGGGGCTGACGCCCTTCACGGACGGGCAGCGTTCCCGAATAGCCACCGCATTCTCATAGGTGAGCGGCTTGCGCTGCCATTCCTTCCGGGAACGGCGGCCAAAGCGGATGCCCGCCTGCCACTTGAACACCATCACACTGTCGGTGCCGAAGCCCTTGATGGCGTTCGTGACGGCTCCGTCGAAGCCCGTCAGGATGCTGCCGACTCCGATGATGGTGCCTGTGCCGATAATGACACCCAGCACCGTGAGGAAGCTGCGCATCTTGTGACCACGAATCGCGTCCCAGGCCAGCCCGACGCCGGCCAGGATCAAGGCGAAGTTGTTTATATTGCGAGGCTTCACTTCTCTGCTCTCAACGCTTCAATAGGATCCAGCTTGGAGGCCTGCGAGGCCGGATAGATGCCGAAGAACAGCCCGACGGTGGCCGACAGGCCGACGCCCACGACTACCGACGAGAGCGGCAACTCCATCGGCACCGGGGTGAAACTCCTGACCAGCATGGCGATCACCCAGGCTATCGTAACCCCCACCAACCCGCCTGAACCCGACAAGACGGCGGACTCCACCAGAAACTGCTTCAGGATGTCCTTGCGCCGGGCGCCCAGCGACTTGCGGATGCCGATCTCCTGCGTCCGCTCCGTCACCACGGCCAGCATGATGTTCATGATCACCACGCCGCCTACCACCATGAAAACACTCACCACGGCGATGGCCGTGGCGGCGATGGCGCCAGTCAGTTTCTCCCACGCGCCCATGATCGAAGCCGAATTGAAGACCATGAAGTTGTCTTCCACCCCCGGCCGCAGATGGCGGTAGGCCCTCAGCAGGGACCGTACTTCGTCCATCGCCTGCTCAAAGTGGCCGTGATCGATGGCCTGGAGGGAGAAGTTGAGCCACGTGCGGGCTCCGAACATCTTGAAAAAGGTGTAGATGGGAATGTGGACGAAGTTGTCCTGGGATTGACCGAAGACGCTGCCGATCTTCTTGGAGACTCCGATGACCTGGAAGGCCTTGCCGGAGATTTCGATGGTCTTCCCAATGGGGTCCGTGTTGGCGAAGTACTTGTCCTTCAGGTCGGCTCCGATGAACGCCACATTGCGATGATTGGCGTTTTCACCCTCGGTGAAATAGCGGCCCGATTCGGTCTGGATGTTATTGAGAATATTCAGGTTGGCATTGCCGCCGGTAATATTCACATCCTCCATGCGCTCGCCGCGGCAGGTGACATCGGCCTGGTGGTCGCTGGTCATCGCCATCTCGCGGACCATGGTCGCGCGCTGTTTCAGGAACTCGAATTCGTCGGGTTTGAGTTGGGGATTCTTCCGCTGCAACTCCAGGAACTTCTTGGGGTCCCAGTCGCCAAAGAAGGCAAATCGGGTCACTACGAACCCGTCGGCGCCCAGGTCGGCAATCTTCGACTCGACATAGACATTCATCCCGTTGATCACGGCCATCACCGCGATCAGCGTCGTCGTCGAGAGAATAATGCCCAACAGGGTCAGGAAGCTGCGCAGTTTGGCGCTCCGCAGGCTGGCAAGCGCAATGGAGAACGCCTCATAGGTAGAGGCCCCGGATTTCATCTCATAGACCTAGACGGAGCAAACACCCTGTTTGTTCCGAACCTGAATAATCCAATCGCGTAAAAGAGGGTCCAGCCAGAACCGGGGCTGCTCCCGGGCCACAAACCCGAGATGGCCGCCATGGTCGGTCGGAATGAGGGTGATGTTCGGATTGCCCCGCACCTGCGGCCCCTCGAACAGGTCAAAGGGGATCATTGGATCGTCTTTCGACTGAACCATGAGGGTCGGAACCCGGATGCCGTCCAGAAAGCGCAAGGCCGACTGGGTGGCGTAGTAGTTGGGTGCGTCACCAAATTGAAACGCACGGGCGGTGAATGTGTTGTCGAAGTCGAACACGGTGCGCACCGTGTCGATGCCGTCCAGCGGGAACAGGTCGGGGTGGCTGGCGTGGCGGCGGCGGTAGCGGGCCTTCAACCCCCGGACAAATCGGAACTCATACACCCAGTTCTCCCTGGCGCCCAACCGGCGGACACAGGCATGCAGGTCGATGGGCGTGGAGACCGCGCAGACGCCGGAGACAAGATCGAAGGCGGATGCACCGGATTCGCCGGCAAATTTCAGGGTGACGTTGCCGCCCAGGGAAAATCCGATTAAGAACCGGGGGCCGCGGCCTTCCCGGCGGAACCTCTCGAGAATCGCGCGCACATCCTGTGTCAGACCGGAGTGGTAGAGGGTAGGGGTCAACGCCTCCGTGCCGCCGCAACTACGCATATTGATGCGGTGAACTGCGAAACCGGCCTCCAGCAGACATTGCGCCAGCGAGATCATATAACCGCTGCGGCTGGAACCTTCCAGTCCATGGTGCAGGAAGATTTCGCCGAGAGCTTCGCCCTGCGGTCTGTTTTCGTGGATTAAAACCTGGGTGCCGGGATCGGTTTCGTAGAGAACGGCGCGGGTGGGAAAACGTACTTCATCGATCGCCCTCTTCCAGAAGTTTCCAGCGAGGGTTGAGAGGTGAGGGTTGCGGAAATAGGGACGAAACGGCCGCAACCCTCTATTTTACCTTGTCTGCCCGCGTGGCTCCACACGGGCGGAATTCCGGGATTAATCGCCCTCGACGTCGCGATCGAGCGTGCCGGGCTCAGAGGCCTTGCGCGCAAGATCCTCGGTGAGGATGATGGCTTCCGCCAGATCGCGCATGGGCCGGCGCAGGCGGCGGCTCTCGTTGCGGAGGCGAAGATAAGCCTCCTCCTCCGTCAGGTTAAACTTGTACTGGAGGATGCCCTTGGCCCGCTCGACCAGCTTTCTGGTCTCGAGCTGGCGCTTCATCTCCTGGGTTTCTTCCATCAGGCGGGCGTTTTCGTCCTCGAGACGGGCCCGCGCAATCGCGCCACCCATCTGTTCGCCGATGAAGGTGATCAGGGAGACTTCCTCGGGGGAATGATCGTGCCGCTCCTTGTGATGGACGTTGATGACGCCAATGACTTCGCCCACAGCGATAAGCGGGACGGA
Source organism: Paludibaculum sp. (assembly GCA_049841055.1). Taxonomy (GTDB): domain Bacteria; phylum Acidobacteriota; class Terriglobia; order Bryobacterales; family Bryobacteraceae; genus Paludibaculum. The sequence goes on from JASGIE010000118.1 coordinate 27,596, forward strand.
GCAGAAGGCCTCGTACGTATCTTCCACAAGACCGGGCAAACGCATGAACCGCTTGTCGTTCGGGGCATTTTCAGCCAGCACGACAACGCTCTTATTCTCGACCACCCAGCCGGTGACGCCCTGCCCGACGGTCATGCTGAGGTGACCGATCTCGGCGGCGTGCGGGACCTGGGAGGCCCGGAGCACAATCTCTCCGCTGTTCTGCTCCAGGAGGTAGACAAGACAGGCGTCGCATCCGGTCACCTGTACCGTCATACCTACGATTTCGCCCAGCATCTCGTCCACGGACCGGTTGGAGCTGACGATGCTGCTGATTCTGTGGAGAAGTGAAACTTGGCTGGTATTGGTTTCCATTGCCATGTAAGAAGCCATGCTGTTTGTAGGATAGAAACTGGACCATTGGGGGTCCAATCGAAACTTTCTATTAGACCCATACCATAGGTCGTGATTCCAAGTACACGCATGAAGCATCGAATTGAACTTCACACTGTCGCCATCCTTACGCTCTTCACCACTTTATGCGGCGCGGCCGATCCCGCCTGGCGCAGGCTCGAGTCGGGCCGGTGGACCCTCTACACGGACCTCCGCGAAAAAGACGGTACGCAGGTACTAATGCAATTGCTGGAGATGAATAGCGTCTTCAGCGCAGTGACAAGTCCTGTACCGGAAACGGCGCCACCCGTCCGGATTCTGGCATTCCGGTCCAGGGGAGATTTCCAGCCTTTCCAGCACGGTTCAGCCAATCACGGGCTGTTCCAGTCGGGCTCGGAGTTCGACTACATCGTGCTGCTGGACGCCGGAGAAGAAACACTGCGCGCCGGGCGGCATGAACTGGTGCACCGGGCGATGAACTACTCCTCGTTCATGCTGCCCGCATGGCTGGAGGAGGGCCTGGCCGAGTACTTCTCGACCCTGCAGAAGAGGGGCGAAAAGGCGGTGGTAGGCCGCCCGATTCAGAATCACATCGATCTGCTGGCTTCCGCCGAGTGGCTGCCCGCGGCACGGCTGGCGGAATGGCGCTATGACCCGGCAAAGAACATGACGGCCGGCGACGCGGCCCAGGTTTATGCGCAAAGCTGGGCACTCACCCACCTGCTCATGCAGCCCGCCGATGCCAGGGCCAAGCTGGAGCGGTTCTCTGAACTGCTGAAGTCTGGTGTGGCCCAGGGTGCCGCCTTTGACCAGGCTTTCGGGCGCAATATGGAACAGGCTCTGGCGGAAGCGCGGCAGGCGGTGGCGGCGAAGCGGTTTCCTACCCGCGAGGTGCCGATCGGGCTCGTCCCGCAGCCGGGTTCGTTCCAGATCAAAGCCGTGCCGGATGTCGACGCGCGCCTGATAAGGGCAGAAGCCCTGATGGCGCATGGCAAGGCGGCCGAGGCCGCCCGGCTGATCAGCGAGACGGCAAAGCGTTATCCGGACCATCCGGCCGCGGAAGCCGGACTGGGCCAACTGGCGCTATCGAACTCGGACTATGCCGGAGCGCGGACCCATCTGGAGCGCGCCTTGTCCCTGGGTGACAAGCGCGCCTCGACCTTGTACGAACTGGCGATGCTGACGCGAGATACGCACGGCTCGGAGGAGACCGTGGTGGAACGACTGCGGCAGGCGGTGCAGGCGAATCCGACGTTCGGCGACGCGTGGTATGTGCTGGGCACGACGTTGTTGCGTCAGGGTAAGCCGGCCGAGGCGGCCGAGTCGATGCGTCACGCGGTGGACGTCTTCCCCCGGAACTCCATGTACTGGGAGGGATTGGGCCGAGCCTGGCTGGCGGCCGGACAGCGCGAACCGGCGCGCATGGCAGCCCAGAAGGCCTTGTTGACGGCGACCACTCCCGAACAGAGTTCCATGGCTCAGGGTCTGGGGCGCGACGTGGAACAGAACCAGCGTCCGAAGCCAGCGACCAAGGGCGGAGTGGTGACGCCCAAAACCTGGGAGCCGCGGCAGGCCGATGCGACGGTCAGCGGAAAGCTGGTGCAGGTGGACTGCGCCACGTCGACGCTGAAATTTCACATCCAGACCGCGGCGGCGACGGCGAAAACCCGGGCGCAGGTAACGGTTCTCGTCTCAGACAAACCCAACCAGATTATGCTGCGAGGCAACACGGGCCAGAAGCGCGAATTCGTGTGCGGAGTGCAACGCGCGGCCCCGCTGGTGGAAGCCGGCTACGTCGCGGCGGCGGCGCCCGCTGATCCGCCTCCGGCCGAGCCCAAACCGACGAAGCAGGGCCGGCCCGCCGCGAAGGCAAAACCGGCCCCCGCCGCCCAGGCTCCGGCCGGCGAACTGATCAGCCTCGATTTCAAGTAGACTACTCAAGCACGCCATGAAGATCACACGAATCTCGACCGCTGTAATGGAGTCCAATTTCGACTGGACCCTGGTGCGGGTGGACTCCGATGCCGGTCTCAGCGGCATGGGCGAAGCCTTCCTGGGACCGGGCCTGACCGCGGTGATCCGGGAGTTCAACGAGATCCTGGTGGGCGAGGATCCAACCCACATCGACCGGCTGGTGCGGCGCATGCGCGCCAGTTGCATCTATGCCTCGCCGGGCCTGATGTACCACGCCATCGGCGGCATCGAGACGGCGATTCTCGATCTGCTGGGCAAGGCGTGCAGGATGCCGGTGTGGCAGTTGCTGGGCGGCAAATACCGCGACTCGGTGACGATCTACGCCGACTGCCATGGCGGCGACGCGCTGGAGTCGATCACGCCGATGCTGAAACCGCGGACCCCGGCCTGGATGGCGGCGGACGGCGCTCCGGTGGAGGTGTCGCGCATCAGCGTGAAGCACCACGGCTGGGATGCGTCCAAGAAAGAGAGCCTGACGCCGGAGAGCTACGCAGGCCGTGCCGCCGAGATGGCGGAGCGCGGCTTCCGCATGTTGAAGTTCGACGTCGATGTGCCGACTCCGTACGAGACGGACGAGTACAACCGGGACCTGAGCCCGATGGAAGTCGACTTTGCCGCGTCGCTGGCCGGGGCAGTCCGGAAGGCCGTGGGTCCGCAGGTGGGCCTGGCGATCGACTGCCACTGGAACTACGGTGTGGCGGCGGCGGTGGATCTGGCGCGCGCGCTGGAACCGCTGCGGCTGTTGTGGCTGGAGGACGTGCTGCCGCCGGAAAACATCGGGGCCATGGGCGAGGTGCAGCGTTGCACCCGAACTCCACTGGCGACCGGCGAAAACCACTTCTTCCGGATCGATTTCCAGCGGCTGATTCTGGAGGCGGGCCTGCGGGTGCTGTCGCCGGACGTGCAGAAGATCGGGCTATGGGAAGGTAGAAAGCTGGCGGATCTGGCCGATATGCATTACGTCAATCTGACCTGGCACAACATCAGTTCGCCGCTGGGGACGATTGCCGGCGCGCACCTCTGCGCGGCGACGCCGAACGTGCTGGCACTGGAGTGGCACGCGGCCAGTGTGCCTTTCTTCGACGATCTGGTGAAGAACGGCGATGCGCCGCTGGTGCGCGACGGCAAAGTGAAAGTTCCGGATCTGCCCGGCCTGGGTCTCGAGATCGATCTCGATGTCGCCTACAAGTACCGCAAGCCGGGCGAAGCCTTCTTCGACTAGGGCCTCAATCCGCGCAGACGGGCATCACTTCTTGTGAATCCGGCTGCAGGCCACGGCAGTGCCATCCGGATTGATCGCCGAGGAGCCTTCTTCGATGTGTTGGATTTTGCCTTCCGCGTCGATCACGAAGGAAGCGCGGTTGGCGATGCCGACGTCCTTATTCAGGACCCCATAGAGGGTGGCCACGGAACGCTGGCTGAAGTCGCTGGCCAGGGGGAATCCCAGATTCAGCTCCTTCGCCCAATGACCTAAAGTGGGAAGGTTGTCTGTACTGATGCCCACCACGATGGCGCCGGCATCTTCAAATTTGGCGAGACCAGCCTGGTACGCCGTGAGTTCCTTCGTTCAACCACCGGTGAAAGCAGCGGGAAAGAAGGCGAGAACGACCGTCTTCCCGCGGTTTTCCGACAACTTGAAGGTTGTATTCGCGGTGGTCTTCAGGGAAAAGTCGGGCGCAGTGTCGCCGACCTTTAGGTGGGTCTTGGGTGGTTGCACCGGCTGGGCCCAGACGGCCGTGGCCAGTGCCATCCCCAATAGCCATGGAGTGAGTTTCATGGATCCTCCCAGGATCAGAGGTGCTGCCGCATCCTCTTGCGCCCGAGCATAGCAGGCGCTCGCGCGCACCCGCAACCACGGCCGATTCACATTCTCTATGAATTCCGCCACCTGCTCCGATATGACCCTCGTGGGCCAAACAGGACGGCGTGGTGACGCGCCGGTTCCGCTGTCTAGCGGGCGACGGTGGCCCGTCAGGAGGCCGTTCGATGCATGCGACTGAGATTGCCGCCGAGGTGAGAACAAGCCGGAGGCAGGGCAAATACCTTGTCTTCCACCTGGGCAAGGAAGAGTTCGGGGTTCACGTACTGAAAGTGCGCGAGATCATGGGGATCCAGGAGATCACCTCGGTGCCCCAGACGCCCGCCTTTGTGAAGGGCGTCATCAACCTGCGGGGCAAGGTGATTCCCGTCATCGATCTGCGCAGCAAGTTCCGCCTGGATGAATTCGACTACACGCAGCGCACCTGCATCATCGTGCTGCAGGTGGCGCACGACAACGGCGACATGCTGATGGGCGTCATCGTGGACGGCGTCTCGGAAGTGCTGACGATCCAGGAAGCGGAGATCGAGGACACGCCGGAGTTCGGCGCCGACATGAAGATGCCGTACATCCTGGGCATGGCCAAAATCAAGGGCCGCGTGAAGATCCTGCTGGACATCGATCAGGTGCTGACAACCGTCGAGGTCCAGGGCGTGAGCCAGGTGCCGGGGCTCATGATTCCGTCGATGGAGCCGGGATCCGGCGCCGATCCCCTGCCGATGTCCTGAAGTCGGACCGAAGAACCGGAAAGCCGCTGTAACACCAAGGGAAGGAAAAGTGTGTTCATGAACGGGAATATCAGTTTCGGAACCAAAATCAACATCGCCTCGGGCGCGATTGTGGCGTTTTTGCTGCTGCTGGGGGCGACGGCCATCTACACGTTGTCGGATGTGCAGACCCAGCTGGAACGCTCAGTCAGCGTGGAGGCCCACAAATCGGAACTGGCGATGTCGAGCCAGACGGCGGTGACGATGATCGAGGGCGCCCAGCGGGGCTTGCTGCTGGGCTCGATGACGAACGACGCGCCGCTGGTGCAGTCCGCCAGCCAGCAGATGCGGGATTCCAGCGACAGATTGACCAACGCCCTCAGGGAGCTGGAACCACTGCTGCGCACGGACGATGCGCGGCGCTACCAGGCATCTCTGGCGGCCATGAGTGAAGAGGCGCTGCAGAAGCTGCATCTTTTTGAGAGCAGCATTCGCGGGCAGAGGTTCGACGAAGCCACGCGGATGCAGACGGAGTACTTCCGGGGCCAGTTCGAAAAGATGCGGCAGCAGGCGACATCACTGGTGAACGTGCAGCATCAGTACGCGGTGAGCAGCTCCAGCTCGGCAATTTCCCGCGCCTCGTTTGCGCGTACGCTGGCCGTGGTGCTGTGCCTGCTGGCGATGGTCATTGCGGGCATGGCGTTCTGGGTGATCCGGAAGGGCAACCGGGAGCTGCGGCAGATCGCGGTCGAAATCGGCGAAGGCGCCGACCAGGTGGCGTCTGCATCGAGCCAGATCTCGGGCTCCTCGCAGTCGCTGGCGCAGGGATCGTCGGAGCAGGCGGCGTCGCTGCAGGAGACTTCAGCTTCCACCGAAGAAGTGAACGCCATGACCCGGAAGAACGCGGAAAGCGCGCGCACGGCGGCAACCGAGACGGAGAAGGCCGATCAACTGTTGAAGGAAACCAACCAGAAGCTGTCGCAGATGATCGACTCGATGCGCGAGATCAATACGTCGAGTGAGAAGATTTCGAAAATCATCCGCGTCATTGACGAGATCGCCTTCCAGACGAACATCCTGGCCTTGAACGCCGCGGTGGAAGCGGCGCGCGCCGGAGAAGCCGGAATGGGCTTTGCGGTGGTCGCCGACGAGGTCCGCAACCTGGCGCAGCGCTGCGCGCAAGCCGCCAAGGACACCTCCGACCTGATCGAAGAGTCGATTGTACGGTCGAATGAGGGCAAGGTGCGGCTGGATGAGGTCTCCTCCTGCGTGTCGCGCGTAGTCGAGAACGCTTCGCGCATCCGGGTGCTGGCCAACGAGGTGCACATGGGCAGCCAGGAGCAGGCGCGCGGCATCGAGCAGATCACGCGCGCCGTGGGGCAGATGCAGCAGGTGACGCAATCCACCGCCGCCAGTGCGGAAGAGAGCGCTTCGGCCGGGGAAGAGATGAGCGCGCAGGCGCTGTCGCTGAACGACTCGGTGGGCCGGTTGCGGCTGCTGGTGGGCAGCGAGGGCAACTCCCTGGCGGCGCTTGCCCCGCCGCGCACATCCCGGAGCCCGCAGCCCGGTGCTCTCCGTAAGGCGGGCGTGCACGCCGGGGCCGGCCAGGCAATCGGTGCAGCGGGTGTCCACAAGCCGCTGCCTGCCAGAATCCCGGCGAAACAGGCGGCCAAGGCCACATTCCCGATGGACGACGATTTTAGAGACTTCTAGGCGGAACGCTCATGGCGAACAAGAAAAAGGGTGCGGCCGGAGGACTGGCGGTCCAGGCGCCGGAGCGGTCCTCCGAGGCAAGCGCTGACTTGCAGGCGTTGGGCAATCACCTTGCGGCGCCGGTGGGTCCCGCAAGCCAGGAGGCGGAGATGGTCCAGGCGCTCAACCAGGATCCGCAGCTGGTCGAAGATTTTCTGGTGGAGGCGCGCGAGCACCTTTCCAACATCGAGGCGCGCCTGCTGGAGATCGAGCAAGGCGCCCACACGCGGGAGACCCTGAACAGCGCCTTCCGCAGTTTCCACACGCTGAAGGGTCTGGCCGGCTTCCTGGAATACGGCGTAATCCAGGAGGTGGCGCATGAAGTGGAGAGCCTGCTGGATCTGGCCCGCAACGATGCATTGCAGTTGAACGCGCCCATTGTGGACGTGGTGCTGCAATCGGGCGACTTCCTGGCCTCGTGCCTGCGCAGCATTGAGTTGAACAAGCTGAAGGCGCAAGCGCCGCCGATGGACAGTCCGGCTTCGTTGCTGGAGCGGATCCGCGCGGCGGCAGCCAGCCCACAGACCGTCGAACCGGTGGAGGAACCGCGGGAGATGGCGGTGGCGATGGACCGTTCGAACGGGACGGCGGAAGCGGTAAGAGAAGCAGCCCCGGTTCCGGATGCCATGCCGCCGGAACAGTCGTCCAACCCGAAGCGGAGCGAAGCCTCCCTGGTCAAGATTGAGACCGGCAAGCTGGAGTATCTGGTGGAGATGGTGGGCGAGCTGATGATCGCCGAGTCCATGCTGCATCACAATCCCGACCTGGGGGAATCACGGTCGCCGCGCGTCCAGCGGGACCTGTCTCAACTGGCCCGGGTCACAGCGGAAGTCCAAAAGACGGCCATGGCCATGCGCATGGTCCCCATCGGGACACTGTTCCGGCGCATGACGCGGCTGGTGCGCGATCTGGCTCGGAAATCCGGCAAATCGGCTGATCTCGAACTCCACGGCGAAGAGGTGGAACTGGATCGCACGATCGTCGAGGAACTCTCGGATCCGCTGGTGCACATGCTGCGCAATGCACTGGATCACGGATTGGAGACGCCGGCGGACCGCGAAGCGGCGGGCAAACCGCCGACAGGCAAGGTTCGCCTGAAGGCATCGCACCAGGCGGGCCAGATCGTCATCGAGCTGAGCGACGATGGACGCGGACTGGATCGAAGCCGGATTCTCGCCAAGGCGGTGCAGCGCGGCCTGGTGAGCGCGGACGCAAACCTCAGCGACAGCGAAGTCTACCACCTGATCTTTGAGGCCGGGTTCTCGACCGCGGAAAAGGTCACCGATGTCAGCGGCCGGGGCGTGGGCATGGATGTCGTGCGTAAGCACATCGGCCGTTTGCGCGGCCGCATCGACATCACCTCCACGGTGGGCAAAGGGACCACGTTCACGCTGCGGGTCCCGCTGACGCTGGCGATCATCGACGGCCTGGTGACCGTCGTGGGCGGCGTGCGCTACATCGTGCCGATCTTCGCTGTGCGCGAGATGTTCCGGCCTACGCCGGAGCGCCTTTTCACGGTGGAAGGACGGGGCGAGATGGTGCTGGTGCGGGAGCATCTGCTGCCCGTCGTGCGGCTCAGCCGGCGGCTGGGCGTCCAGGCACGAAGTGAAGATCCGTGCGAGGGTGTCATGATCGTCGGGGAGAGCGAAGACCGGCAATACTGCCTGCTGGTCGATGAGCTGGCGGGCAAGCAGGAAGTGGTGATCAAGAATCTCGGACCGACCTTCGGCGAAGTGCGTGGTGTGGCCGGCGGCGCGATTCTCGGAGACGGGCGGGTGGGTCTGATCCTGGATCTGGCCACACTCTTCGGAGGGCTCGAGCATGCCGCCTGACGTAATGCCGCCCATTGTCGCGCAGACGGTGCAACCGGGGGAGTTCCGGAAGATCCAGTCGCTCACTTACCAGGTGGCCGGCATCGACCTGCGGGAGGGCAAGGAAGCGCTCGTCGGCGCGCGGCTGAACAAGCGCATGCGGGAACTGGGCTTGAAGGACGTCTCCAGTTACCTCAGCCTGGTGGAAGCCGACCGCACGGGCCTGGAGCTCATCGCTCTGATCGATGCGCTGACCACGAACTTCACCAGCTTTCTGCGGGAGCCGCAGCATTTCGAGTTTCTGCGCAGTGTGATCCTCCCGGCGCTGTCGACTCGCGCTTCCATCCGGGTCTGGAGTGCGGGCTGCTCGACCGGTGAGGAGCCGTACAGCATTCTGTTCCACCTGGCGCAGGCGTTGGAAGAGCGGCGGCTGGCGGATATCAGCCTGCTGGCCACGGACATCTCCACGCGCGCGTTGAGTGTGGCGAGCTCGGGCATCTACCCGTCCGAGCGCATGAAGGAACTGCCGGAGGCGTGGCGAAAGCGGTTCTTCCAGCGCGGGGTGGGCGAGCAGGAGGGCATGGTTCGCGTGCGGGAAGAGTGGCGCTCGCGGATCCAGTTCCGGCGTCTGAATCTGATGGAGGACTTCACGGCCGTACCCGCGGCCCATGTCATCTTCTGCCGGAACGTGATGATCTACTTCGACAAGCCGACGCAGCAGAAGCTGGTGCAGCGGTTTGCTGAGCGCCTGGAACCCGGTGGATGGCTGCTGATCGGGCATTCCGAAGGGTTGATGGGCATGGTGCATGACCTGTCGTATGTCATGCCGGCGGTGTACCGGAAATCCAGCGGCCGCAAGAATTGATCGCGGAAAAAGGGGAAGCTGCTTTGGCGAACAGTCTGGTAGTGGGCGTGGGCGACTGCAAAGTGACGGGCGATCCCCTGGCGGAGCTCGTCACATACGCCCTGGGTTCCTGCATCGCGGTGGCTATCTGGGACCCGGTGACGAGAGTGTCCGGACTGCTGCATTTCATGCTGCCGGATAGCGGGGTCGACCGGAACGGGAACGGCAAGGACCATCCCTTCCGTTACGCCGACACGGGGACTCCGCTGCTGTTCCGGGGGGCCTATCAACAGGGCGCGGAGAAGAGGCGGCTGGTGGTGCGTCTGGCCGGAGGCGCGGCCGTGGTGAACGACAACGGCGTATTCAACATCGGCAAACGCAATTACGCGGCGCTGCGCAAGATTCTCTGGAAGGCGGGCGTGATGGTGCACGCCGAGGACGTAGGCGGCAGCGTGTCCAGAACGGTCCGGCTGGAGGCCGGCTCGGGCCGGATGATCATTCGCGCCTCTGGTGAACCTGAGCGCGAGTTGCGGCCGACGAGCCATGCTGAACGCGCGGCGTCCGAAGGAGGAGCCCTGTGCCAATTCGTCTGATGATTGTGGATGATTCGCCCGTGATGCGCGCCTTCGTGCGGCGTACGGTGGAGGTGACGGGCTTCGAGGTTGCCAGCTACCTGGAAGCCGGCGATGGCCGGGAGGCGTTGTTGAAGCTCCGTTCGGCCCGGGCCGCCTCGGCCGCCCGAACCGGTGGACCTGATTCTAACCGACATCAACATGCCGGTGATGGACGGGGAGGGCCTGCTGGAGGAGTTGAAGCGGGATGCGGCGCTGAGTTCGATTCCCGTCGTGGTGGTGTCCACCGATTCCACCGATCAGCGCATGGACAAGCTGATGCGGTTGGGTGCGCGCAGCTATGTCCGCAAGCCGTTTCCGCCCGAAAAACTCAGTGAGGTGCTGGCCGCCATCTTCCCGGAGATGGCCGGAGCGGACACGGCGGAGCTGGGAGACGAGGGATTCTGATGCCGGAGAACCAGAAAGATATGCGCAACCTGGCACTGCCCCAGGTGCGCCAGGCCTGCCGCTCGGCGATGCTGGAGGTCCTGGAGACGATGTTTTTCGAGCTGCCGGTGGCGGAACTCGAAGTGGTCGAACAGCAGGCGCCGGGCAGTTGCCTGATTCGCGCCGGATTCCACGGCAGCGCCGAGGGTGCGATGCAGGTGGCCATCTCCTGCGAGATCTGTGAGCGTCTGGCGGCCTCGTTTCTTGGCAAGGACGCGTGCGACGTCTCGTGCACGGAAAAATGCAGCACGGCTCGCGAGCTGGCCAATATGCTCTGCGGCGCTTCCCTGAGCCGGCTGCAGCCCAGCGGGCGAATGTCGATCGAAACACCGGATTCGATCCCGGAACCCGATCCGGAATCCGGGCCTTGGCTCAGGTATCCGCTGGAGGGCGGTTTTATCGACATGGCTTTACGCTATGGCGAGGGGCTATGACGCAGGAACGAAGAACCCGGGTGCTGGTGGTGGACGATTCGGCCATCGTCCGCAAAGTGCTGAGCGATATTCTCAGCGCGCAGCCCGACCTGGAAGTGGTGGGCACCGCTCCGGATCCCTATGTCGCCCGGGATAAGATTCTGGCGCTCGCCCCGGATGTGCTGACGCTGGACATCGAAATGCCGCGCATGGACGGCCTCACCTTTCTGAAGCGGATCATGCGTTTCCACCCGCTGCCGGTCATCGTCATCAGCTCGCTGGCCCAGAATTCGACGAAGTCCGCCATGGAGGCGCTGACCGAAGGAGCCGTTGACGTGCTGGCGAAGCCGGGCGGACCGTACTCCGTCGGAGACCTCAAAGAAGATCTTCCGCGGCGCGTGCGGGCGGCGGCGCGGTCGCGGTTGCCGGCCGCGCACCCTCCGCCGGCGGCGGCCCGAGTTCCGGCGAAGGCGGCCGACGCCCAGGGCGCGTTGCGGCAGATGGTGATTGCGCTGGGCGCGTCCACGGGCGGCACGCAGGCGATCGAGCGCGTGCTCACCTCGCTGCCGGCGGCCATGCCGCCCATCGTGGTCACCCAACACATTCCGCCTGTCTTCTCAGCCGCGTTTGCTGAACGGCTCAATCGGGTGTGCGCCCTGGAGGTGCGGGAGGCAAAGGGTGGCGAATTGCTGAGTCCGGGGACGGCCTGGATTGCGCCCGGTGACCGGCATCTGCTCCTGGAGAAGGCCGGAGCGGGCTGGCGCATCCGGCTGGATGACGGGCCCAAGGTCTGTTATCAGCGGCCCTCGGTCGACGTCATGTTCAAGTCGGTCTCCTCATCGCTGGGTTCCGCCGCGTTGGGGGTGCTGATGACCGGCATGGGCAGCGACGGCGCGGACGGTCTGCTCGCCATGCGGCGCGCGGGGGCTGAAACAGTGGCTCAGGACGAGGCCAGTTGCGTGGTGTTCGGCATGCCGCGGGAAGCGATCCGTGTGGGTGCGGCGGCGCAGGTACTCAGCCTGGATGCCATCGCGCCAATGGTCTTGAAGAAGAGCCGCGTGACGCAGTAGCCCGGCTACGCCTGGCCCAGCAGCAAGCCGGCGACTCGCGCCGCACTGACGGCGAACGGGCGGCTCGCGGCCAGGGTCCGGGCGGCGTGCGACATGGCCTTGCGCCGTTCGCCGTCAGCCAGCACGGCCGCGATGGCGGGCCAGAGTTGTCCGCGCTCGTGATCGCGCAGCATCACCCCCACCTCCGGGGTCATCACCTCGCGCGAGCCCTGATGCTCCAGGCACACGGCGGGCAGACCCTCGGATAGCGCCTCCATCAGGGTGAGGCCGTAGCTCTCGTGGCGCGACGGGAAGACATACAGGTCCGCCATGTGAAACGCGGCCTGTTTTCTGAGTCCGCTCATGTAGCCGGGGAAAACGACCCGCACCTGCCGCAACCGCGCGGCCAGTTGTTTCAGCCGCTCCATATGGCGCCGGCCGTGCATGAAGGCGGGCTCTCCACACAGAAACAGCCACAGGGGCTGCGGCGGCAATTGCCCGCGCCGCTCGGCGTCCAGTAGCGCCTCCAGCAGGACATCCTGCCCCTTCTCGGGTGAGATGCGGCTGAGGCAGAGCAAGACCTGAGCCTCCGCGGGCACGCCAAATTCGCGCCGGAGTTCGGCGGCCGCAAGGCGCGCGTCCTCCTCCGGACCAAATCGCGGCGGCGCGCCCCAGGGCACGACATGAATCCGCCCGGCCGGCGTATCCGGGTAGCATTCGAGCAGGATGTCCTTCATGCCGGAGGAAGGGACCACGACCGCGTCGGAATACACCAGGCTGGCGCGTTGCTGCGCGAAGATCAGGCGCAGGATCACCGGCGCCACGCGGTCCAGCCGTAGCGCACGCATCCATTCCCAGAACCGGGTGAGCCCGCGGGGCGAGAGACGGTCTTTCAGGTAGATCGCCGAAATGTAGGCGACCACGTCCACGTGATACACGGTGACGATTCGAAATCCCGCCTGCGCCAGGGCGGCAAAGTCGGGTCCTTCGCTGATGTCGTTGACCAGGACGGAACTGGTTCGGGGATCGGCGCGCAGCACGGCCTGCGTGGAGGCGGCCCGGAACGACTCGCAGAACGCGGCGTACTGGCGCTCGTCGAACTCCACAAGCTGGCGGCCCGAAGGCGCGCCGGCGCCCAGGATCGCCGGGCTGATAAGTTCGACTTCGAAAGGCTGCGTTCGCGCCCACTCGTCCAGCAGGAGATTCGACACCGCCGCCCCGCCGCCCAGTGGGATCGCCTGCCCGCCGAAGCCGCCGTGGGCGGCACAATAGAGAACGCGCTGGATGCTCACCCGCCTGCTATGACCGCCGTTGTCGCCGCACTATCCTGCTGGTGGAGCGCCAGCACATACCAGCACAGCGTGAGCAGCAGAGGCAGGTCCGCCCGCTCCCGCGCCACGGGTTCCACTTCCACGTGAGCACCGTGCTTCAACATCCCCTGGCTGTGAAACCGGATCAGCGGGTCGCCCTGCGCCGACATCAGCGCCCACTGGCTGCCCCAGAAGTTGGTGGACTTCATGTGCAGCACTTCCCCGCCCGCCAGGTGAATCTCACCTTTCGTGCCCATCAGGCCGGGCTTGTAGTGGGCGACGTCTTCCTCGGACCCGGCCACCCGCGCCGTCACCAGCGGCGTCAGGAATCCTGTCCGTTTGAAGGTCCAGTTCTGGTCGGCGGTGGCCGCCTCGGCCAGAGTTCCGAAGACCTTCCTGAAATTGACTGTTGCGAGAACCGAGTCGCCCGACTTCAATTCATAGGCGCGCGCGAAAGCGGATGGCTGTTTCCACTCAAGGCCGCCGAGCTGGGTGGACCGGATTGGGATCATACTGCAGTCCTTTCTCGAACAACTGTACGGCACGCTGGGCGGTGGCGATGGTGATGCCCTGCTCCGCGCAACGGGCCCGCACCCTCCGGTTCATCTCCCGGCCGACCACCCATTGCTGGCTGGGCTGGGTCTTGAGCCGTGCCTTGACCACCACGCCCTGTTCGGTGAATTTGTCGACACCCGCGACTTCCACGTCCGCCAGGATCAGCCGCTGAAACGCCGCATCCGAGCGCATCTCCTGGCTCACCTCGCGGAAAACATCCATCAGTCGCACGGGATCCTCATCGAACTCGACCGCCACGTCAAACACAGCATAGCTGAAGCCCATCGTCAGGTTGGTGAACGATTGGATGCTGCCGTTGGAGAGCACGTGCACCGCGCCGTCGTAGCCCCGCAGGACCGTGGTGCGCAGGGAAAGCTGCTCCACGGCGCCGGACAGTTCACCGACCTTGACGACATCGCCGATGCGGATCTGTCCCTCGGTCAGCAGGAAGAATCCGCCGATCCAGTCCTTCAGAACGCTCTGGGCCGCAAAGCCGATAGCCAGTCCGGCAACCCCGGCACCGGCCAGCAGCGGGCCCACCTCGAAGCCGATTTCCCGTTTCAGCGCCAGCAGGATAGCGAAGGCCCAGACGAGGGAGAAGAGGATCCTGCGGGCGATCGTGGTGACCGTATTGGTGTGCTTGGCCCGTTCGAGATCCACTTCGCCGCCGCGCTCGCGAACCAGGTCCGCCGAGACGCGGCCGACCGTCGAGAACAGCTTGCTGAGCAGAAAGTTCAGGAGCGCCGCGCCGCCCAGATAACCGCCGATGCGCAGGGCTGTAAAGACGTAATCGTCCAACCGCTGTACCGGAATGCCGGACAGAAACGAGGTCATGACTCCATGGTAAGCGGAGAGGCGAAGAGGACGTCCGGCGCTGCGAAAAGATTGCCTGCCGGTCGGCCGTCCACCCTGTCCGGACCAATGAAAGCGCTGGCACTGCCCGGACGGCTCTGATAGTCTGTTGTGGATGAAACGCCGTACCTTCCTCCCCGCCGCAGGGCTCAGCGTCGCCGCCATGTCCGCACAAACAACTTCCCAACCAGGCAAACTGAAACAGTCTGTCTGCCGCTGGTGCTACGCCAAAGTCCCCATCGAGGATCTGGCGTCGTCCGCGGCCAAGATGGGCATCGAATCCATCGATCTGGTCGATCCCAAGGAATGGGATGTCGTGAAGAAGCACGGCCTGAAGCTGACGGTCGTGCCCGGTCCCACCACCATTCCCGACGGGCTCAACCGCAAGGAAAGCCATGACGCCATCGAGGCGAAGTTCAAGACCATGGTCGACCAGGCGGTGGCTGCCCAGGCCGTCTCCATCATTGTGTTCTCCGGCAACCGGAAGGGCATGAAGGATGAAGAGGGCGCCGAGAACGCCATCATTGGGCTGAACCGGCTGAAGAAGTACGCCGAGGACAAAGGCATCCTCGTGGTGATGGAGTTGCTCAACTCCAAGGTGAACCACAAGGACTACATGTGCGACAAATCGCAGTGGGGCATCGAGGTCGTGAAGGCGGTGAATTCACCCAACGTGAAGCTGCTTTACGACATCTACCACATGCAGATTATGGAAGGCGATGTGATCCGGACCATTCGCGACAACCACCAGTGGTTCGGACACTACCATACGGGCGGCAACCCCGGACGCAACGAGATCGACGATTCGCAGGAGCTCAACTATCGCGCCATCACGAAGGCGATCATCGAGACCGGCTTCAAGGGCTATATGGCGCACGAGTTTGTCCCCAAGCGGGAGCCGCTGGTTTCTCTGCGCGAGGCTGTCGATCTGTGCAGAGTGTAAGCCTTCCCGCAAAGACCGACTAGTCAAACAAACATCAAATCGAAGAGGAAGCACGGCCCCGGCGCCGTGCTTTTTCTTTGCGGCGGCTTCCGCCGGATTCCCCCGAATGAGGCTATCTGCGGGGCAAAGCACTTTTGCGGCATAATATAAAACAAAGGTCGTGAATCATGTACCACTACGATGCAGGTACAGCGCTGGACGAACTGAGGGAGGATGCCATCCTGCCTAACCCCGTCCATGTGCGCGATATGATTCTCCGAACGCAACACACGCCGGAACAGGCACTGGAATTGAACCGGGCTTTCCTCGCGTACCAGCAGGCCTTTACGGGGGCGCGGGACATCGCAGCCAGACTCCTCGAGGAGCTGGCAGCCGCGACCAACCGGCCGTAATCGCGTAACTCCCTGACGGAGTCTACCCTCACTGTTTTAAACAACCTGCCACCGGGTTGTTACGAACAACTGACACCTGAACTGTACATTGGGAGCACCATCGAAATTCATATGCCCAGCAAAAAGAAGACCACCACTGAAACAGAAATCGTGAAGGCGGCCGAAACAGCCCCGGCAACGAAGCCCAAGGCCGAGAAGAGCAAGGTCACCAAGACCACCACCGCCGCAAAGTCGCCCGCGGCGACCCACAAGCCCGCAACCCGCAAGCCGGCAGCAGCCAAAGCCGCCGCCGCGGCCGCCGCCGCACCGGGCAGCACCGCCGTGACTCCCGTGGCGAAGACGCCTTTCGAGCCCGGCGCCTACCATCAGGAGATCGCGACCGAGGCGTACTTCCAGTGGGTGAACCGCGGAGGTGGGGATGGGAACGAACAGGAAGACTGGCTGCGCGCCGTCGAGGTCGTCCGCGCGCGTTACGAATAGGAGTCCAGACACAATCAGGGGGCTCCCTGTGGAACGCGTCGATTCTCCGCGGCCACGGAAAGCCCCCTGAAGGTTCGTGCGGTTTACTTGTACTTGCGCAGTACGGCGAGCACGCGTCCTTGCAGTTCGACGCTCTCACCGGGCACAAGAATGGGTTCCATGGCGGCATTGGCCGGTTGTAACCGTACCATTCCGTCAGTTTGTTTATAGAAGCGCTTCAGAGTGGTTTCAGCTCCACCCACCAACGCAACCACGATTTCACCGTCACGCGGATTTGGCGTGCGTTCTACTAGTACATAATCACCGCTGCAGATATGGTCCTCGATCATCGAGTCCCCCCGAACCTGCAGGGCATAAGTCTCCGCCGAACCTGCAAAGTCGGCGAAGTTGAGCGTTTCGGGCGCCGGTACCGATTCCACCGGCACACCCGCGGCGATACGGCCCAGTAGCGGAACATTCATGGTTCCGTTCTCAGATCCGTGGACGCGCGCGTGCTCAGCGGCCCGATATTCCGGCGATACCTCTATGGATCGGCTCTCGTTGTAGCGTCTCTTGAGGTAACCCTTTTGTTCTAGAGCGGTGATGTGTTTGTGAACAGTCGCGAGCGAGGCCAACTGCAGGCCAGCCGCGATCTCTTCAAAACTCGGGCTATACCCGTTCCGCTCCGTGTATTCGACGAGGAAGTCCAAGACTTCTTTCTGTCTGGGCGTCAGAGCCATACCCACATTTTTCGGCGAATACTCAGCGAAAGTCAAGCGGGGGTAGGCAATTCGGATGAAGAGGGCTTAATTTATGCCGCACTTCCCAGGCGTCGGACACATCCCTCCGGAGGGGCACATCGCCGGTGCGGACTGCTTGGATGCCCCCATTTTAGGGGAGAATGTGGAGTGCTCCTTGCGCAGATGGTGCTCTCCGCAGGAGGGGCAAGCCGAGGGTTTCGTAGTCGGATTCGCGGCGGATCAGCTTCTCAAACTTGGTCCCGCAGTCTTCGCAGGCGTACTCAAAAATCGGCATGGTTCAACGTTTCCCTTCCTCGAGGATCGCTACTGCGATTTTATCAACGATCGCCCGGATCTCCGACGACTGGGCCGTATAGTCGTTCACAAGGATGGAGAAGGCGAGCCTCCGGCCAGAATCTTCACCTGTATATCCAGATAGAGCGGCGACGTGGCTGATCGACCCGGTCTTGGCCCGGATAGCAGTCACGTTCCGGAAACCCCGGAAGCGGTTGCTGAGCGTCCCGTCCTCTCCGGCGATAGGCAGCAGGTCCCAGAAGGCATCCCTCCACGGGCTGTTGTGCATGTAGCGAAGCACCGTCGTAAAGGTGGTGGGCGTAGCCAGAGTGCGGCGCGAAAGCCCCGAGCCGTCGGCCAGGGCGAAGTCCTTGCGGTCCAGTCCGAGGCTGGTGAGGAACTCGGTCATCTCCTCGTGGGCGGCATCCGCCGTCCCTTCACTCCGCTTGATGAAGCCGACTTCACGAAGCGCGATCTCGGCATGGAGGTTCTGGCTCACCTTATTCACTACTTTCAGGATCTCGATGAGCGGGGGCGAAACCCGCTTCGCCAGTTCGATGCCGGTGGGCGGCAGGTACGGCTGGCCGGGCAGGCGATGCGCGGCTCGCGCCGAACCGAGAATGGTCACGCCGCGCGCGCGCAGCAGTTCGGCGAACGCCTGCGCGGCAAAGGCGGCGGGGTCGTCGATGGCGATGAGTTGCGACGCGGCTCCACCGTTCGGGGCGGCGGTGCCACCAATTAAGAGGACGCGGGAGTTCGGCTGGCGGTCGACGGTGATGCTGCGCGGAGCACCGATGTGAGTCTTCAGAGTGTTGTGGATTGTATAGTACTCGACGGCAGGGGTCAGGGAGATGTCCGCCGTTTCGCCGGGCTTCCGTCCGGGGCGGATCGTCAACAGCAAGGCGTTGTCGTTGATGGTCAGGGCACTGACTGGCGCGCCGTACTCCCAGACTGTATCGTCGACGGTCCAGCCGTCGGGGTATGGCGACCAGGGCCAGCGGGTGTCGTCGCCGATGATGTCGCCGTCGATGATCCGGACTCCGGCTTCCACTACTTTGTTCGCCAGTTCGGCCAGCGGCTTGAGGGGGTCTCCTTCAATCGCACCTTTCTTATATGGAATGTCCCGAGCCGAGAGAGTCGGATCACCGCCGCCGACGAGCCGCAAATCGCCGGTAATTTTGCCGTCGGAGTCCGGTGGTTTTGCGGTGAGAATGCGCGTTTCGAAACGGTAGTCCGGACCGAGCCGGGCGATGGCGAGAACGGTGGAGAGCAGCTTGGTGTTCGAAGCCGGGGTCATGGGGATGCCGGCGTTGCGGGCATACACCACCTTGCCAGTGGCAGGCTCGACTACATGGATTCCGAACAAGGCGCGCTCGGCCGCGGGATCGGACAGGTACTGGCTGATTTTCTCGTCCAGGGTCTGAGCGGGAGCCGCGACGGTCAGGAGCAGAAGCGTTGCCGCAAAAGAGTAGATCCGAAGCATGAGTACTCAGTTTATCCTGAGGTCGTGAAATTCCTTGCGCTCGGTATGTTGACAACGATTCTGTGGGCGGGGACGGACCCGCGGCCGAAGGCGTCGGACTATCCGGCGCATGGGCGGGCGGCGCGGGCCGAGATTGGCGCCGAGTATCTTGCCAGAACGATCAGCGAAGCGGGCGAGTCCTACTACACCGGGGTCTACCTCGTGGTGGAGGTAGCGGTCTATCCGGACAAGGGCGTGACGCTGCCGGTGAGTTCGGGGGATTTCCAGTTGCGAATCAATGGGAAGAAGGTTCCGCTGATCTCGCAGACGCCGGGCATGGTAGCGGCCGCGATGCGGAATCCGGAGTGGGAAGACCCGGCGCGCGGGCCGGTCGCGAATGTCGGGCTGGGCGCGGGCGACATTGTCATCGGCCGGCCGGCGCCGGTGGAGCGATTCCCGGGCGATCCGCAGTCGACCAGAGGACCCCGGCCTCCGCGAGCTCCCAACGACCGGGAGAAGACACCCAAAGACCAGGGGGAAGTTGCCCTGCGGCTGGCCTTGCCACAGGTGCAGGCCGAGACCGGGGTGAGCGGACTGGTCTATTTCGCATACAAAACCAAGCTAAACAACATTCGTCGTTTAGAGCTGCTGTACGAGGGACCGGCTGGACGACAAGTGTTGGTTTTGCGCTGACCGATAGCGCTCTATCATTTGTGTCATGCTGACGGCATGAAGTTGACGTTCTGGGGAGCCGCCCGTACGGTTACCGGCTCCATGCATCACCTCGCCGTGAGCGGACGGCGCTATCTGCTGGACTGCGGCATGTACCAGGGCCGAAGGAAAGAAGCGCGGGAGCGGAACGCGCACTTCCCCTTTTCCCCGTCGTCGATTGAGGCAGTGCTCGTCTCTCATGCCCACATCGACCACACCGGGAATCTTCCCACTTTGGTAAAGGGCGGGTTTACTGGTCCGATCTACGCCACTCCGGCGACGGTGGACCTGAGCAAGTCGATGCTGGCCGATTCGGCGCACATCCAGGAAAAGGACGCCCTCTTCGTCGCCAAGCGCCTGTCGCGGCGCAGGAAGATCGGGCAGGCGGATGACCTGGAAGTGATTGAGCCTCTGTACTCAGTGGAAGACGCCGAACGGACCCAGGAACGGTTCAAGGCGGTAAGAGAGCATGAGGTGACGGAGGTGGGCCAGGGCATCAGCTACACCTCCTACGACGCGGGCCACATGCTGGGGTCGACGGCGCTGGCGCTGGATCTGCAGGAGAACGGGCACCGGGTCCGGCTGGCCTTTTCCGGCGATGTCGGGCGGCCCAACCTGCCCATCATTAAGGATCCGGAGACGATGCCGCCGGTGGATTACTTGATCATGGAGTCCACTTACGGCGACCGGCTCCATAAGGACATGGGCTCCGCCAAAGACAAGCTGGCGGATGCGATCAACCGGGTGAGCGCGCGCGGGGGCAAGATCATCGCGCCGGCGTTCGCGGTGGGCCGGACGCAGCAACTGGTGCTGCTGCTGCATGAACTGATGCTGGAGCACCGCATCGCGGGGATCCCGATTTTCGTTGACAGTCCGCTGGCGGTGAACGTGACCGATGCGTTCCGCAAGCACACCGAGCTGTTCGACACAGAGACGCAGGCGTTCATCGACAACGGGCATGACCCGTTCGGGTTCAAGCTGTTGCACTATGTGCGGGAGGTATCGGAGTCGAAGGCGTTGAACGATCTGCGCGGGCCGGCCCTGATCCTGTCGGCCTCGGGCATGGCGGAAGCAGGGCGCATTCTGCACCATTTGCGCAACAATATCGAGGATCCGCGTAATATGGTGCTGATCACGGGCTTCCAGGCGGAGAACACGCTGGGACGCAAGATCGTCGAGAAACAGCAGGAAGTGCCGATCTTCGGTGAACCGGTGCGGCTGCGGGCCGAGGTGATGAAGTTGAACGAGCTGTCGGGCCACGCGGATCAGAATGAACTGCTGACGTGGATGAAGCCGATGGCGAAGGGGCTGAAGAGGGTCTTCCTGGTGCACGGGGAACCGCAGCAGTCCGAGGCATTGGCGAAGATGATCCGAACGGTCTATGACCTCGAAGTAGAGATTCCGCAGCGCGGGCAGTCGTTCGACCTCTAGAGGCTATTTGCGGGCCGGGCGGGTGTAGACCGTCCGGCCTTCGATCATGACCTGCATGGGTTCGATTTGCCGGATTTCGTCGACTGGACATTTGAGATAGTCGCGGTCAATCACGACCAGGTCGGCCAGTTTCCCGGGTTCGAGTGATCCGCGCGACTTTTCGGCGAAGTGCCGGTAGGCGGCCCAGATGGTGTACATGCGGAGCGCCGCTTCGCGGGTCACGCGCTGCTCGGGGTGGATGACCTCCCCGCGAATGTTGACCCGCGCGATCGCGTTCCACATGCCCTGGAAGGGATTGTACGGATTCACGGCTGAGTTCTTGTCGTGGCCGATCATGTGGTCGCTGCCGCCGGCGACGATGATGCCGGCGTCTATATAGGACCGCATGGGGAAGAAATACTGCATGGCTTCGGCGCCCATCGTCTTTTCGAGACCTGGCGTGTCGAAATACAACCAGGCGGGCTGGACGTCGGCCAGAATGCCCAGGCGCTTCATTTCGGCGATGGCGCGGGGATTCTGGAAGCTGGCGTGAATGAGGTGCGAGCGGGTTGGAGCAACGGGTCCGGTCTTGTTGAGTGTGTCGAGGGCGGCCAGAAAGTTGTCGATGGCGCCGCCGCCTTGGCAGTGGGCCGACAAGGCCCAACCTTTGTTTCTGGCGATACGGAAGATCTCCAGCAGCTTTTCGGCGGTTTCAAAGAGCTGGCCGCGATCGTCCGGATTGGTTTTGCCGTAGAGCTGGGCTCCGAATTCACCGTAGGGTTGGCGTTGAAAGGCGGTGCCGATGGTCATGCCGCCATCGACGTTGACCTTGAAAGCGCCGAAACGAAGCCAATCGTCGCCGTCGTTGGTCTTGTAGGGCAGCGCCTCGATCTCGCGGCGAAGATCCTCCAAAGGACGGCCGGCGTCGTAGCGGGCGGTCATGGTGACCCGCAACGGCAGGCGATGTGCGGCCTTGAGGTCACGATAGAGACCGATTTCTTCGGCGTAGACAGCGCCGTCACCGATCGAGGTCAGCCCGGCTTCGACGTAGCGGCGCAGCATCTCCTCGAGCGCGCGGCGTTTCTCGTCGAGGGTGAAGCCGGTATCCTCCTTCACGCCTTTCAGCAGCGACTGAGCATTCTTGAGGATGCCGTTCGGTTCGCCATTCCGGTCGTGGACGATCTCGCCCATCGGCGGATTGGGCGTATCGCGGGTGATGCCGCTCAGCTTCAGTCCGAGGGAGTTCACGATGACGACGTAGCTGGCGTCGAACATCACGGGATGTTCCTTCGCCTCGTCGAGCAGTTCGCGAGTGGGCATGCGGAGTTCGTCCAGGCGGGTCGGAAATGTGCGCGGCACGATGATCCACTGGCCCTTGGGCGTCGTGGCGGCCTTGGCCCGAATGAACTTGCGGATGGTGTCGTAGGTATCGAAGACGGGCAATTTGCCGCGGAATTCGCTGAGTCCGGCGCCGAGAGGATGGACGTGGCTGTCGAAGAGGCCGGGCAGGACGGTGGCTCCATGGAGGTCGGTGACGACGGTCCTGGGTCCGCGTTCCGCCGCCAGCACCGCAGCATCGGAACCGAGCATGACCACATGTCCGCCACGAATGGCGATGGCGCTTTGAATGGAAAACTTCGCGTCCACCGTGAGGATTCTGCCGTTGTGCAGAATGACATCGGAATCCGCGGCCGGGCAGGAGAAGCCGGCGAGCAGAAGGAGAATCGCCCAGGGGCGTGGATCAGCGAGCAGTTTCATTGAATGTTCCTGACGGCGATCGGGACCTGACCCGGCCGAGTTGCGGCATGGCAACGCTGTGCACATTGTATCGGCCTATCCGGAGGCGCGTGGATGTGTTCCCCGCCCCACGGGCATGAGGGCGATGGCTGCTACAGCGGATTGGGCATCGTCCAGGGAGCGCGATAGTTTCTGGTTCTCAGAGCGGTGGCCTTGGGGTCGTTGACGAAGGCTCCGTGCGGGTCCAGGGTGAGTTCCCGGCCGACGCGGTAACTGATGTTGGCGAGGTGGCAAAGGTTGGCCGACATGGCTCCGATTTCGATGGGCGCATTCAGATCGGAGGCTTTCCGGCTGCGAACCGCGCTGAGGAAGTTGCCCATGTGGGCTTCGTTCATGCGGTCTTCGGCGGGCATGCGCCGTTCTTTGACGAGTTCGCGCTTCTCGCCCTTGTAAACGCGGTAGCCTTCGTCGTCGAGTACCAGGTAGCCTTCGCTGCCGAAGAACAGATTGCCCACGGTGTTGCGGCCGCCGCGCATCTCGGCTTCTCCGGGCGTAATGAGGCCGCGCACTTCGAACATGATCTGGGCCTGTCCGAAGCCGAGAGTGGCGAACTGCATGTTCGGCGTCTCCTGGTCGTCGTTGTAGAGGAATTTGCCGCCGGTGGAGACGGCGTGGGTGGGCCAGCCGTCGAGTCCGGCGCCCCAGCGGGCGATGTCCATCTGGTGGACGCCCTGATTGCCGATGTCGCCGTTGCCGGTGTCCCAGAACCAGTGCCAGTTGTAGTGGAAGCGGTTCTCATTGAAAGGGCGCATGGGCGCGGGACCGAGGAACTCATCCCAGTTGAGGCCAGGCGGCACGGGGCCGTCGGGCTTGTGGCCAATGGACGGGCGGCGCTTGAAACAGAGGCCCTTGGCGAGGTGAACCTGGCCGATGGCGCCGGAATGGAGCAGGTCCATTGCTTCGCGGATGGTGGCGTCGCTGCGGCTTTGCGTGCCCACCTGAACGATGCGGTCGTGCCGGCGCGCGGCTTCCACCATGCAGGCGGCTTCGTAGATGTTGTGGCTGGCGGGCTTCTCGACGTAGACGTCCTTGCCGGCGCGGCAGGCCCAGATGGTCTGCAGGGCATGCCAGTGGTTGGGCGTGGCTAGCGAGACGGCGTCGATGTCCTTGTCTCCGAGGGCAGTGCGCAGATCGGGATACGTTTTGGGTTCGACACCGGTGAGGCGTTTGACGAGGGCGGCGCCGCGTTCGCGGGCTGCCTGGTTGACGTCCACGAGTGCGGCGATGCGGGCTATGGGCAGGGCGGCGTAGGATTCCATGTGATCGGCGCCCCGGCCGCCGAGTCCGGTGATGGCGACGTTGACACGATCGTTGGCGCCGAGGACGCGGGTTGCGCTGGCCGCGAGGGCGGCGGTGGAGGATTGCAGGAATCGTCTTCTGGGAATGGGGTTCACGGTTGGCCTCCTGGCTGGCGGCGGTACTCTTCGTATAGTTTGGCGACATTGGCCGCGGCGGCGCTGCCGGGGTGAACGAGGACCCGATAGCGGAACCGTATGGACTGCGCGGGCTGCAGGGTGAGGCTGCCGTCACGGCTCTTGTCGTTGAGGAAGTCGTGCAGCCCGAAGATGTTGACGGCGAGCAAGCCGTAGGCGCGGCTGTGCCAGTAAGCGGGATGACGGGGGTTGCCGGGATGGTCGAAGACGGCGACACCCAGGCTTTCGCCGCCGATGGTGCCGGAGTCGTCCACCCAGTCGGCGCGGCGGCCCCAGATGTTCTTCTCCGAGCTTGCGCCGGTGGAACTGGTCATCGTGCCGCCGGTGTCCTCTGAGAGTTCACGGCCCAGGCGTACGTAGAAGGAGCCTTCCTTGGTGTCGCCGAAGCGGACAGCGCCGGCAGCCGCGGTGAGAGTGATGTCGAAGTCGATGATGCGGAGGGTGGGGTGCGCGTGGAAGGTCATGACGCGGTGCTCACGGAGCAGGACGTCGCCGGTGGGGGTGACCCAGCGGAAGGAGGCGTCCATGGTGCCCTGATTGCGGCCCGGGTGGGTTCTCGGTGTCCCGTCGATGAGGATGCGGCCCTGCTTTGGGGTTTTCTGTTCCGGTTCCGAGGCCCAGAAGTCGTAGCCGTTGACGTTGCCGTGGGTGAAGGCGATGCCGCGGTGGTGGGGGTGCTCGGTGTCTTCTCCGGGGATGTTCTCCATGGGGTAGTGACGGGAGACGATTTTGCCGGAGGCACTGCGGAGGGGGTGGAGATAGGGTTTGTTGGCGGCGGGGTCGTAGTAGAGGGTGGTGAAGGGTTGGCCGTTGATGGAGACCGCGATGGAGTTGGGGGCCTGGGTGAAGGTGACGGATGGGTTGGAGACGCCTCCCTTACGGTCGGCGTTCGTTGGGCTGGACTCGACGGAGGCCTGGCTGGGGACGCCTCCCTTACGGTCGGCGTTCGTTGGGCTGGACTCGAACGGAGGCCTGGCTGGGGACGCCTCCCTTACGGTCGGCGTTCGTTGGGCTGGGCTCGACGGAGGCCTGGCTGGGGACGCCTCCCTTACGGTCGGCGTTCGTTGGGCTGGACTGGCCCTGGAGCAGGAAGATGGCGGAGAGTGCCAGGGGGAAGGGTAGGGGTCGTCGCATCGGTCTATTTGTAGATTGTCGCGCCGCCACGATATTCCATTTGATCGCGCTTGCCGGCGGCGGCCACGTCTAGGGTGGCGCGGCCCATTTGGAGACCCGGCGACCAGGCGCTGACGATGCAGCGGCCTACGCGATCTGTCGAGCGGAGGGCGATGCGGGTTAGGCCGGCCACACAGTTCCAGGTGAGTCCGGTGGGATGGCCAGGCCAGGTCTGGGGCAGAAGTTCGCCAGGGCCGTAGGAGGTGAAGCTGATGGCGTGGGTGGCCGAGGGAACGACCGTGCCGTCCTTGTCGACAACGGCCGCGGTGAGATAGGCAAGGCTCTCGGGATCGCCGGATTCGAGGCGGTCCGTGTCGGAGCGGAGGTCGATGCGGGCGGCAGGCCCGGCGGTTTTGTGTTCGGAGACGAGTTCGCCGGCGACGGCTTTCAGGATGCCCGGTTCGTAGGGGACGTCCCAAAGGAACGGCGGGTGATCGAGGCCCGGATAGGCGGCAGGCTCGCGGGCGCCCAGCGAGCGGCCGTTCAGAAAAAGCTCGAACGCGGGCCTGGTTGCTGTAGATCTTCACCTTGCGGGTCTTGCCCACTTCGCCAGGCCAGGTCCAGTGTCCGCAGAGGTGGAGCATGGGCTTCGCGCTCCACTGGCTTTGGAAGAGATAGAAGGCGTCCTTGGGGATGCGCCAGAAGTCGGCCAGGCCGAAGGTGACGAGGTGCGGCATGACGGGATCGTACTCTTCGCCGTCGTAGTCAAACTGGTGCCAGACGGTGCTGCCGGCGATCCAGGGCCGGCGGCCGACTTCGGCGAGATAGGCTTCGTGTTTCTCGCAGCCAAGGTCTTCGCTGTCCGGACCCATGCCGTAGATGCCGCGGCCGATGGAGTCGACTGTATACTCCTCGATCATGTAGCGGCGCTCGGGGTGGAGGCTGCGTTCCTTGTCATTGGCTTCGAACGAGGAGTAGAGGCCGACGACATCCAGGGTCTGTTTGATGCTGTCGATGCGGGCATCCTGCATGGTGGCAGGGCGGCTGGGGTCGGTGGCTTTGATCTTGTTGACCAGCTGCTGGACGACTTCCACGTGCTTCGCCGCGGACTCCACTTCGCCCTCCAGACCCCACATGAAAACGCAGGGGTGATTGCGGTCGCGGGCGATCATCTCCTCGATTCCCTTGGCCTGGATGCGGTAGTAGCCGCCGTCGTCCTCCACCTCTTCGCCGACGAACATCTCCTCGAGCACGAGCAGGCCGAGACGGTCGCAGGCCTGCATGACGGCGGGGTCGTGCGGATAGTGGCTGGTGCGGAAGAGATTGCAGCCCATCTCCCGGATGAGTTCCATGTCTTTCGTGTGGCGGGAATTGGGCAAGGCGCTGCCGAGTCCGGGATAGGACTGATGCCAGGTGGTGCCGCGGAGTTGGAGTCGGCGGCCATTCAGGAAGAACCCCTGCTGAGCGTCGAAGTGGAACCAGCGGAAGCCGATGGGGACTTCGTGCGTGTCGCCGGGACCGGAGGGGTCGAGCAGGGTAGTGCGGAGACGGTAGAGGTTGGGTGTGTCCGGAGACCAGAGACTGGGCCTGGCCAGCGTGAGCTGTTGTTTGAGGGCATGGCCGCGAATGCCCGCGGGCACAGCCACGTTGGATTCCACCTTCGCGGCCACTGCGCCTTGGGGGTCGATGAGTTCGTGGACCGTCTTCAAGGTGGCAGCGCGTGTGGAGCGGTTGTCGATCCTGGAATGGATCTCGATCGCAGCCTCCGATTCCGAGACCTTGGGCGTGAGCCAGTACACTTCGCTGAGGTGGATGGGGGCCGTGATGCGCAGCCAGGCGTCGCGGTAGATGCCGCCGTAGAAGGTGAGGTCGGTTTTGACCGTGGGGGCGATGTCCTTGTTGTAGATGTTGTCGACTTTCGCCGTGAGGACGTTCGCGGCGGCACCGAACTGGACGTGTGGAGTGATGTCGAACTCGAAGCTCGTGTATCCACCCTCGTGCTTGCCCAGGTAGGCGCCGTTGATCCAGAGTTCCATCACCTGGTTGGCGCCTTCGAATTCGAGGAAGACGCACTGGCCGCGCAGGGTGGACTCCAGGACAAAATGCTTGCGATACCAGCCGATGCCGCGGAAATAGCCGGGCTGCTCGTCGCTGCCGTCGTGCTGATTCCAGGTATGGGGCAGGCGGATGAGCGACCAGGTGGAGTCGTCGTAGGTGGGCTGGCTGGCGTTGCGGAAGGCGGGCTCGATCGCGGCTCCGAGGGTGGGGTCGCGTTCCCAGGAGCCGAGCGCTCCGCCGCCGTTGGCCTGACGCCGGAAGAGCCAGCCGGTGTTGAAGTTCCGGCGCTGGCGAGAACGGGCTGGCGCGGCAGCGTCCCTGGTGGTTTGAGCGGATGAACTGGCGGAGGCGGCGGCCAGAGCCAGAAAGTGGCGGCGATTCATGATTCCTCTGAGGGTGGACTGTCGGACGCAGGGGCCGCAACTTGCCGGTGCCGGTTGCGGCCCCCCGAGGGGAGGACCGGTTCCGTCTAGTAGACGAAGCGCAGGCCGAGCTGACCGTGGCGCGACTGGTTGGCCTGGCTGGCGATGGTGCCGAAGGCCGCCGCGCCGTAGCTGGTGTTGGGCTGGCCGAAGCGCGGGGTGTTCAGGGCGTTGAAGAACTCGCCGCGGACCTCGAAGTAGCGGCCTTCGCTGACTTTGAGGATCTTGCCGATGCCGAGATCCAGGTTGCGGATGCCGTCGACGCGCGCTGCGTCGAGATAGCGGGGTGCGTTGCCGGGCACCTGTTCGCCAGGGGCCGAGAAGGCGGCCGTGTTGAAGAAGCTGCCGGCTCCGTCGACGACGTCGTGGTTGCTGTACTGGCTGCGCGGGTCGCCGCTGATGTTGGGCCGCTGGACGCCGCCGCTGAGGCGGTTGGTGCGCATGAGGACGGTGATGGGCTGGCCGCTTTGGAGGGTGAGGAAGGCGTTGAGTTTCCAGCCGCCGATGAAGGCGTCGAGGAGTCTCGGCATTCCGGAACCCAGGGCGCGGCCATGGCCGATGGGGAGTTCGTAGACAGTGGCGAGAGCGAGGCGGTGCGGAGTGTCATTGGCGCTGATGCTCTTTTCGGCGGCGAGGTTGGTGAGGTCCTGCGGCTCGCCCTGGCTGATGCGGCCCACCCAGCGGTTGGCGCCTTCGTCGGAGGTGGAGACGAAGTGAGAGAAGGTGTAGGCGCCGGTGAACGAGACGCCGTGCGAGGCACGTTTCTCAAAGCGCATCTGGAGCGAGTTGTAGAGGGAACTGGCGGCAAAGGGCGGGTATCCGCCGAAGTAGCCGGGGAACTGCGGATAGGGGCGGAGCAGATTGATGCGGGCGATGGTGGGGTCGTTGTAGATGGAGTCGGGTGAATCGAAGATCGCGTTGGGCCCCTGGAAGAGGTACTGGAAGGGGTTGGCGACCTGCTGGTTCAGACCGGAGATGCCGTACTGCTCACGGGCCGCCCGGGACAGCACGTTGTAGTTCTGCGGATTCTTCTTCCAGGGCAGGTGGGTGCTGCGATTGGCGGAGTAGCTGGCTTCGACCACAACTCCACCCGGCATCTGGCGCTGGACTCCGAGGTTCCACTGATAGATCTCGGCATTGCGATTGTCGATGCTGGCGTGGTTGTAGTTGGGGTAGCCCCATTCGGCGAGCGCTCCGTAGCGGTTGCCGGGCGGCAGCACGAAGCCGACGGGGAAGGGGTTCTCAATGGTGGCGAACTGGGTGACGCCGCCGTCCTTGGTTCCCTGAATGGCGATGTCGCGCAGCCAGGAGGCTCCGGCGTACTGCCAGTTGGTGGCGTAGCTGAGCCCGTAGTAGACGCCGGCGCCGCCGCGGATGACGGTCTTCTGGTCCGGTGAGTAGGCGAAGCCGATTCTGGGCGCGATGTTGTTCTTGTCGATGGTGGAGCGGCGCAGGTCCTTGCCGGCCATGATGGTGGTGCCCTTGATGGCACCGAGGCCGGGCACGGTGATGCCGCTGTCGCAGGAGAGACAGGTGAACTGGCTGCGGTCGTACCGCTCCGTGTAGGGCGTACTCCATTCGTAGCGCAGACCGAGATTGATGGTGAGCTTGCTGGTCACGCGCCAGTCGTCCTGGAAGAAGAACGACGATTCGCTGGAGCGGTTGGCCACGGCCGGGCTGGCGCTGACGGCGCCGGAGTCCATGTAGCCCAGCAGCATGGTGGCGACGGCATTGCCTTCCGCGTCGGTATTGGGGTCGTAGACGCTTTGGGCAGTGGCGGCGGCGCCGAAGTTCAGACCACCGGCGGTGTTGGCGGGCTGGAAGAAGGTGTTCAGGAAGATGCGGTAGTCGGCACCGAACTTCATGTTGTGGCTGCCGGCGATCTTGGTGAGCAGTGAGTTGAAGCTGTACTGGGTGTCGGTCTCTATCGTGTTGGTGCTGACGTCGGCGTTCAGGCCCTGGTAGTTGTCCAGGTAGAGGCTGGGGAAGTTCTTCTGACGGAATGCGGGGTTGAGCGTGAGGCTGGTGGGGAAGCCGATGGAGTCGGGATCGGCCGACATCGGGACGTGCTGGAAGTTGGCGTAGCGGGTGAAGGTAGCGCGGTTGGTCCACATGAGGGTGGGCCGCGGGGTCCAGGTGTGGTCGAGGGTGACGCCGTCGCTGTTATAGAGGTTGTCGTTGTTGGACAGGAAGGGGTTGGGAGTGAACTGATCGGAACGGCTGCGGCTGTAGCGGCCGGCGATGCGGCTGGTGTCGGAGAAGTAGTGATCGATCTTGCCGTCGAGCTTGTAGAGATGGCTCTGGTCGACCAGTTTGGAGGAGTAGTTGTTGGCTCCGGTGTCGGGGTCGCCGGCGGACGTGGCGGAGGGGTAGAGGGCGATCGCCTTGAGCATGACGGGATCCATCAGGCTGGCGGGAATCACGTTGCCGGGGAACGGGGCGCGCTTGTAGTCGACGATCTCCCCGCCGTCCAGAACCGGAGTGACGCTGCAGGAGGGACGGCCGGTGGGGTCCGAGGCGCTGGCGTGCACGATGGGGCAGGGGTTGTAGATGGACATCAGGGCGCCGTCGGAGTTGAAGGTCTTCGAGAAGTCGCCCTTTTTCTGGAGGTCGGTGGGGACGGTGGTGTTGATGGTGAAGGGCACGTTGTGGCGGAGGCGTTCGAAATCGGTGAAGAAGAATGATTTCTGGCGCTTGATGGGGCCGCCGAGCGAGGCGCCGTACTGGTCGTGGGCGTAACTGCCCTTGCAGCCGTCGTCGGGCCGGCTGGGATCGCCGGGCGCCGGGCAATCGCGATTGGCGAAGAAATCGTTGGCGTCCATGCCGGGCCGGCGGAAGAAGTACCAGCCGCTGCCGTGGAACTGGTTGGAGCCGGACTTCGTGATCATACTGACCACGGTGCCGCCGTTGTTGCCGTACTCGGCGGAGAAGCTGTTGGTCTGTACCTTGAATTCCTGAATGGCTTCGACGGTGGGGAGGTAGCCGACGAAGGTGGTGCCGCCTTCCCCGCCCTCGGGGTGGCTGGCGATGCCGCCGTCGAGCCGGAATTCGGCGGTGGCATAGCGCTGGCCGTTGGAGGAGAACATGGTGCCGCCGAAGTCGGCGACCTTGGTTCCGGTGACTTCCGTGACGCCGGGCGCCAGGAAGGCGAGCGAGGTGACGTTGCGGTCGAGCAGGGGCATCTCAACGATGTACTTGTTTGTGACCTCGGCGCCCAGGGCTCCGCTGACCGTGTTGAGGAGGGCGGCATCCGACTTCACCTCGATGGTCTGCGTGGCGGAGCCGATCTCCAGGGCGAAGGAGAGGTCGGACTGCTGGCCGACGCGCAGGGTGATGTTGGTCTGGGTGCTGGTCTTGAAGCCCTGAGCCTCGACGGAGGCGGAGTAGGTGGACGGCTTGAGGGCGTTGAAGGTGTAGCGGCCGACGCCGTCGGTGATGGCTTTGCCGGAGACGCCGGTGGCGAGGTCGGTGAGGGTGACCTGGGCTCCGGGGACGGCGGCGCCGCTGGAATCGGTGACGGCGCCCCGCAGGAGGGCGGTGTCGCTTCCTTGAGCAAGGGCAGGCCGGGTGGCGAGGGTCGACAGCCCAACCAGGCAAACGATGGCGCCGAGTGCGAATCGGCTCACTATGGATTCACGCATCGCATTCTCTCCCAGTTCAGAACGAGCTCGAACGGTTACGGACGGGCGTCCGGAGGGAATTCCGGCCGGTCGGTGCGGCAGAAGTTGAATCTGGCGCGGGCGATCATTCGAATACTTTCGTTTACTTTGCTTCGCGCAGTACTAAGAGTCGTCGCCATTCCGCTAAGGAGCGGTCGCAACCCGGGTCCCGCCGGAGAGGGCGGAATGGACGGAAAGTATGGGCAAAAACGTACATATCGAGCGATAGGGTCATGACGTGGATCCGGAGGCGCTGAAGGGGTTCCGAATCAAGAGTTGCATCTGATAAGAGTCAACTGTACAGCAAACCAGCGTTTGTGTCACGTTTAATTTCGTTTGCTTGCCAAAAATTTGTGGAAAAGCAAAGCAAACGGAACTTGCCAGATGGCAAAGAGAGTCCTAGACTGACCCAATAGCGTGATTCCCCTTAGGAACCCGTAGGTACCTCGGACCCGTTTTAGGGTGAGGTACTGGTTTAAGGTAAGGTGAAAGTCGGAGCTGGGCTTAGCAGTAACAGAGGTAAGGGGTTCGGCAGACTCTCACTGGAAGATCGCAAGTTACGGAAAAGAAAGAGTTTTGATCTGGGCCCTATGCGCAGGCGGGGGAGTGATTGGCCCATTTGGGTACCATATCTCTCAAATTGCTTGCGATGGGCCGGGTGGCTCTTTATTTTCAGTGGTTTGTCGATTGTAATGGAGGTCGAGCATGGGTACCGCCGCACAACAACTCTTCCATGACCAGGCCACTGCCAAAGGCCGCGGATCAACTGCTGCAGTTCATCTATCTGCAGGGACTCGACACGCTGACGACGTTGGCGTTTCTACTGGCGGGGGCGCAAGAAGCGAACCCGCTGGTCCGGACCATGATGAACTGGTTCGGGAATCCCCTGGCTGGTCTGGCGACCGTGAAGATCGCGGCGGTGATGCTCGGTTTTTACTGCTGGAACAAAGGCAGGCTGGCTATGCTGCGGCGCGCGAATGTGTTCTTCGCTTTGCTGGTCGCCTGGAATCTGTTCTGTCTACTGCTGGCCCTTGGTGTGCGTTGGAAGGCTTAAGGATTTCGAGGCTCGTCCTTAACCATTCCCCCACGTTTTCATAAAGAGTTCGATCTTGTTGAAGATCCCGGATATGGGCCCGGTGACCTGGTAAGGTATGATGGCCGCCACGGCGACAGCGACAAAACCGACCAGGAGGGCATACTCCACCAAATCCTGACCCTTTCGTCCTCGTTCCGAGGCGGGATGAAACAGGTCTGCTGCAACGAGCGATGCCCTGTGGGCCGCACGCTCTATCAAACGCCGCATGGTAGTCCTCCCATGTCTCATGTACTAGATCTATGGTGTCTGAGGGTGCCACGCGCGACAACCCAACAAACTCCGTAGAACGTACCGATTTATTTCTTAGAACCAGTCAGGTTCGCGCATATTTCTTTAGGGCAATTCCCGCGGCCCAAATCGCCCGCAAAAGTTTGGTTTTGAGCAGCATAGGGCAGGCGGCGGGGGCTCATCGACTATACTGGGGAGTCACCCGTGCTTCTCAGTATTCTCATCCCTGTCTACAACGAACGGACTGTTGTCGAGCGAAGTCTTCAGCAGGTTTTTGACGCTCCGCTTCCGGAGGGCCTGCAGCGGGAACTGGTCATTGTGGACGACTGCTCAACGGACGGAACATGGGCCATTCTTGAAGCGCTGGCGGCCCGGCACTCCTTTATCAAACTCTACCGGCACCCCGTGAACCAGGGGAAAGGCGCGGCGGTAAGAACCGCTATCTCCAACGCCCAGGGCGACTTCTGCCTGAATTCGAGACGCGGATCTGGAGTACGACCCGAACGAATATCCGGCGCTGTTGAAGCCGCTGCTGTCGGGCAACGCGGACGCGGTGTTCGGTTCGCGCTATATGTCCGGCGACGCACGGCGGGTTCTGCCGTACTGGCACACGAAGATCAATCAGTTCCTGACGTTCACCTCGAATGTGTTTTCGAATATCCATGTCACCGACATGGAGACCTGTTATAAGGCTTTCCGCACGGATCTGCTGAAGTCGATTCCCATCCGGTCGAACCGGTTCGGCTTCGAGCCAGAGATCACCATGAAATGCGCCAAGCGTCAGTTGCGCATCTATGAGGTACCAATCTCGTACCATGGGCGCACCTATGAGGAAGGCAAGAAGATCGGCTGGAAGGATGGACTGCAGGCGCTCGGGGTGATCCTGAAGTACTGGTTGATCGACGACCTGTACGCGGACACGAAGGGCCGCCGGGCCCTCATCAATCTGACGCGGACCCCGGGCTACATCAATTGGATCTCGTCGGTGCTGCGGCCCATCCTGGGCGACACCATATTAGAGATAGGAGCCGGGTTCGGCACCTTTTCGGGGCGGCTGATGGGCAAGCGGCTGCGCTATGTGGCGGCCGAATCGGATCCGCTGCACCTGCATGCGCTGAGCAACCGGTTTCTGCGCACTCCCAATGTCTCGGTGGCGGAACTGGATCCGAATCTGCCGGAGGCGTTCGAACCGTACCAGGCGTCATTCGACTCCGCGATCGCGATCAATGTCCTGGAAGGACTGTCAAAGCCCGAGACCGCGCTGGCGGGGCTCCATCGTGCCCTGAAGACGGGCGGCCGGCTGCTGATTCTGGCTCCGCAGGGCAGAGGCATCTTTGGAACGGTCGACCAGGCGATGGGCCAGTTGCGAAGGTTCGACCAGAAGGAACTGGAGAAGATGCTGGCCGGCGCAGGGTTTACGGTTGAGTCGGTCACTCAGATCAACAAAGCGGGCAAGCCGGCGTGGTGGCTGGCGAGCCGGGTGTTCAAGCGGACTTCCCTGTCCAAGCTGCCGTTGAAGATTTTCGATAAGAACCTCTGGTTGTGGCGCCCGCTGGACCGCGTGCTGCCCTGGAAGGGCTTGTCCATGCTGGTGGTCGCAAGAAAGCATTAACGCTCATGCGCGCGATCGGTTTGGATTTCGAACATCGCACCCTGATCGAGCATTCCCTGCCCCAGCCGGCGGAGCCTCGCCCGGGCGAGGTCCTGCTGCGGGTGCACGAAGTGGGGCTCTGCGCAACGGACCGGGAACTGGCGAAGTTCCGGTTCGGCCTGCCGCCGGAGGGCGAGTCTTTCCTGACCCTGGGTCACGAGGCGCTGGCGCAGGTGGAGTCCGGCGACGAGCGGTGGCCGGCGGGATCGTGGGTGGCGCCCATGGTGCGGCGTAGTTGTAAGACAGTGTGCCTGCACTGTGCCCAGGGCCGGCGGGATCTGTGTCAGACAGGCGAGTATCTGGAACGCGGCATCAACCGGGCGCACGGTTATCTGATGCCCTTCACCGTGGACGCCAGCGCGGAACTGCTGGCGGTGCCGGAGAGCCTGCTGGACGTGGCGGCACTGGCCGAGCCGCTGAGCGTGGTGGAAAAGGCGGTGGAGACGGCGCTGCGCGCGCATCCGATGGAGCCGAGAACCGCCGTGGTGGTGGGTGCGGGCCCGGTGGGGATCCTGACCACCTTCCTGCTCCAACTGAAGGGACTGGCGGTGACGGTCGTGTCGCTGGAGCCGGAGGATCATCCGCGGGTCCGGCTGTTGCGGCAGGCGGGCGCCGTTTATCTGCGGGACCGCCAGCCGGCGAAATCGGATCTGGTGTTTGACGCGGCGGGCGGAGGGCAGCACCTGGTGGATTGGCTGGCGCCCTGTGGGGTGCTGATGCTGATTGGAGCCGCTGAGGAAGAGCTGTCGCTGCCGCCACTGCGCATGCTGGTGGATAATCTGACGGTGGCCGGGACCGTCAATGCGGGCCGGGCGCACTTCCAGCAGGCGCTCGACGATCTGGCCCGGATCCCGCGCTCCCTGCTGGCGGCCATGATAGAGCGGCGCAGCGTGAGCGAATGGCGCGGCTCATTCACCGGCTCGCCAGCGATACCGAAGGTTGTCCATCGGCTGGATTGACATGGGCGACGGAACCGGCTCCGTCATTTCAAGTACACTGGGAAGCGATTCCAATTTATGGGCTTACCTTTCCGCCACTCGATCTGCAACGAGGTTTACCAGGGGTGGGACTTCGACAAAGCCTGCCGGCACATTCGAGAAACCGGCTATCAGGGCATTGAGATAGCACCCTTTACTCTCTCCGAGGATCCGGTCACAATTCCCGCCGCCGAGCGCAAGCAATATGCCGATATCATTGCCGGCGAGGGTCTGTTGTTTGTCGGATTGCACTGGCTGATGGTGGCACCCAAGGGTCTGCATGTGACGACGCCGGACGCGAGCCTGCGGGCCCGCAGCTGGGCTCACATCGAGGGTCTGGTGGATTTGTGCGCGGACCTTGGGCCTAACGGTGTGATGGTATTCGGTTCACCGCTGCAGCGTGGGACGGTGGGCGGATCTACCCGCGAAGAGGCGACAAAGCGGTATGCCGAAGGGCTCGCCGGCGTGGCGCCGCACGCGGAGGAGCGTGGTGTTCGGATATTGGTGGAGGCGCTGCCGGCCAACCAGACGAATGTCGTCGGGACGCTGGAAGAGGCCGTGGAGATCGTGCGCCAGGTGAACAGCCCGGCGATTCAGACGATGTTCGATACGCACAATGCGGTGGATGAGAAGGATCCGCACAGCGAGGTGGTCGAACGGTATTTCCCCTATATCCAGCACATCCACGTGAATGAAACCGACGGCGGGCATTGCGGGACGGGCGACTATGAGTTCGGACCGGTTCTGGCCACGCTGCGGAGGTTGAACTACCAGGGCTGGATCTCGCTGGAGGCGTTCGACTTCAGTCCGGGTCCGGAGCGGATTTCGGCGGAGTCGCTGCGCTACCTGAACAGCATCATCGAGGAGCTGGACTCCCACTGAGGGGCCTGGACCTCGCGGAACAACCAAAAACATATGAAATATCCTGTGGTTACCGGCGGCGCCGGATTTATCGGAAGCAGCGTTGTGCGTGCCCTCCTCAATGAGGGAGCCGAGCGCGTGACGGTTCTGGACAATTTGCAGTCCGGCAGCGAATCGAACCTGACGGAAGTAGCGGACCGAGTGGATCTGCACGTCGCCGACATTCGGGATTACGACGCGATCGCTCCGCTTCTGAACGGCGCACCGAAGGTTTTCCATCTGGCCGCGGTGCCTTCCGTGCCGCGGTCGATCACCGAACCGGTGCCCTCGCACACCACCAACATCGACGGCACGTTTAACGTGTTCCGGGCGGCCGCGGAAGGCGGCGTGGGACGAGTGGTATACGCGGCGTCCTCTTCCGCCTATGGAGACACGGAAGTGTTGCCCAAGACGGAAGCGATGCTTCCGGCGCCACAGTCGCCTTATGCCGTGCAGAAGCTGATGGGCGAGTACTATGCCTCCGTCTTCGCCTCCTGTTTCAGCCTGAGCACGACGTCGCTCCGTTTCTTCAATGTGTACGGGCCGCGGCAGGATCCATCCAGCCCGTATTCCGGAGTACTGAGCCTGTTCATGCGCTGCCTGATCGAGCGGCGCCCGCCCACGATTTTCGGCGACGGTGAGCAGTCGCGCGACTTCACTTTTGTGCAGGATGTGGCTGAGCTGTGCCTGAAGGCTTCAAACGCCCCGGCGGAAGTGGTCTCAGGCAACATGTACAATGCCGGCAATGGAGGACGGGTCACGTTGAACGAGACGTGGCGGATTCTCTGTGAGATAGAGGGTGTGGGGATCGATCCGGTTTACGGTCCGCCGAGGGCCGGAGATGTGAAGGATTCTCAGGCTGACACGGCCCGTGCCGTCCGTGATCTGGGTCATGCACCGAGGTTTAGCTTTGAAGAAGGCCTGCGACTCACGCTGGAGTGGTATCGGGCCAACACATAGCGACTCCTTGTCCTGAAAACAATCCAGTCGGAACCCAGGTTGGTGCTTCCGGATAAGAAGTGCCTGTATTACTATAGGATACACGTGCGAGTGCAACTCGAACAGCAGAGCTTCGACAGCGACTATGTCCTGCGGCTCAAGCAGGGCGATCCGGACACTCAGCGTCATTTCGTCAACTATTTCGGGGATCTGCTGCGGGTGAAGCTGCGCGGCAAGCTGCGTGCGCCGCAACTGGTAGAAGAGGCGAAACAGGAGACGTTCCTGCGTGTGCTGCTGACGCTGCGCGAGCGCGGCATCGACCATCCTGAGCGCCTGGGCGCCTTTGTCAATTCCGTCTGCAACAACGTGGTGATGGAAGTGTACCGGGCCGAGTCCCGAACCGCCCCCATGCCGGAGAACTACCATCCGGCCGACGGTCATATTGATGCCGAAAGCGAAATGGTGAATGAACAAAGAAGGAATCTCGTTCGCCAATTGCTGGAGGAATTACCTTCGAAGGAATCCGAACTATTGCGTCAGGTTTTTCTGGAGGAGAAAGACAAAGACGAGATCTGTCAACAGTTTGGAGTCGATCGCAACTACCTGAGAGTGTTGCTTCATCGCGCCAGAAACCGTTTCAGCGCCCTTCTCGGGGAGCGTGGAAAAGCGCATGGCGTTGGTGAGTGAAACGAATTTCGGGTTGAACTCACAATTGGTGTAGAGGCAAAGATGGATCATCGGTCAGCCATCGAAACCACCGCGGTCGAGAGATACTTCCTCGACGAGATGCCCACTGCGGAACGCGCGGAGTTCGAAGAGCATTTCTTCGAGTGCGAGCAGTGCGCGGAAGAGATCAGAGTCATGTCCTGTCTGGAAGCGAATGCCCGCGCGGTGGCGCGAGCGGATCAGCCGACGGAGAGGGCACAGGCCCCGAAACCGGCCCTGCGGTCACAGAGCCCTGGTTTTTGGGAGCGTTATTTCAACTGGCTGCGGCCGGCGATTGCCGCGCCCGCGCTGGCTTCCCTGCTGGTGGTGATGGGCTATCAGAACCTGCTGGAACCGGCGCGGTCGCACGATCTCTCCGGCCCACAGGCGGCCACGCAATTGCTGTTGCGCGGCGAGACCCGGGGCACCGGCGCCGCCGCCAACGTGCCGTCGGACCACTCCCTGGTTCTGACGCTGGACCTGGCAGGCATCCGCCCACTTCCCGATTACAGTGTAGAGTTGCAGTTGGAGAATGGTCCGGCGGCGGAGCCGTTCAAGGTTTCCGCACCCGGCGCGGGGGAAGCGCTGACACTGTCGCTACCAGCGGGCAGTGCGAAACAGGGACGATACCAACTTACCCTGCGCAGCGTGCCGGGCGGTCCGGTTCTGGCTCGATATCGATTTGAAGTCCATCCCTGACAGGAGTATCTTCCTTGGCGAACATTGAACCCAGATTTATCTTCCGCGGCGACGCTGTGGGCGCCGCCGGCCGTCTGCTGCGCAGTGCCAGCGGCGAGCCAGTCAACCAGACCGTGCCCGTTCTGGCGGCGAGCTCGCTGCCGGTGATCGGCGGCGTGTCGCAGGCGAGGGCCGAGAATTGCACCGTCGAGATGCCGGGAAGCGACAAGCCCTTCCTGTGCGTCGGCCTGGCGGCCACCTCGGCGATCAGTGAACCGGATGGACTGGATAAGAATCACACGACGACGGTGAAGTGCAGTGTCGAGAAGGTTCAGATTCTCGACCGGGTGACAATCGACAGCCTCAAGCTGAGCATTGTTTCCCAGCATCCGCCTCAAGAGGAAGTGGCCCGCATCTCGCCCGACGTCGCTGAACTGAATGGTCTCAAGCTGGACGGCCATGAACTTGCGGTGAGTTTCGACCTGAAGACCTTCCAGCGCTGCTCCACCAAGCAGGCGCTGATTGAGTACTACGCCAAGACGGCCTCGTTCCGCGAGAAGTTCGGCTGGCGGGTTTCGTCCGACTCTCCGAAGCGGCTGCGTCCGCCGGAGTTCAAGGGCATCATCATCGCCACGGTGGTGACCGGCATCAAGTGGGTGGGCGAGCCCCTGCCCGGCGTGGAGATCTGCGGCAACGTGATCCGCTGGCCCGGCGTGGGTTCCATCTACCTGGGAGAACTGCTGATTTCGAAGCACTCCCGCCGCCTGACCATGTTCCGCATGGAGATCGGCGGCAACATCGAGTCGCTGCGGGCGGCCCCGAAAACAAAGGCGAAAGCGATGAAGTTGACCGCGGCCCGCGCCCCCGAGGCGGACCAGGGCCGTGGCGAAGTGGTGGTTGGCGAAACTCAGACGAACGGCACCACCATCCCGTAACCGGATTCTCGCCGCGCAGCGGCTGAATTGTGACGTGTCCTGGAGGCGTGAGGACAGGTACACTTGGGGCTGATGCTCCGGTGGTGCCTGCTCTTCACGCTTCTGTTTTGCGGCTGCTCTCGATTTCAGAGCGCGCCCCAGACGCGCTTTGAGGAAGTGACGCGGCTGTACCGGACAGGGCGCCTGCAGGCAGCCTTGCGGAACCTGGATGAGCACCCGGATTGGCGGCAGTCGAAGTCCAGCGAATGGCGCTCGCGGTTCCACACCCTCCGCGC
This sequence comes from Paludibaculum sp., assembly GCA_049841055.1. Taxonomy (GTDB): domain Bacteria; phylum Acidobacteriota; class Terriglobia; order Bryobacterales; family Bryobacteraceae; genus Paludibaculum. The sequence goes on from JASGIE010000118.1 coordinate 67,389, forward strand.
CGAAATCCTGTTAGCACAAGGCAAGGCGGCCGATGCGGCCAGGGATCTGACGGATCCGGCTCCCGGTGCGCGCTGGGAGGCGCGCCGGCAACTGGTGCTGGGCGGAGCGTGCCTGCGTCTGGCCCGTTTTGAGGAAGGCCTGGGCGCGCTGGCGAAGGCACGCCAACTGGCGGAACAGACCGGGGATTCCGAGACGGCCCTGTTATCGATGGTGTATGAGGGTGCGCTGCTGGCTCGCAAAGGGGATCAGCGAGCGGCGGAAGAGGTCACCAGGGACGCGTTGAGCGAGGCGATGAAGCGCCAGGATGCATACAGCGAGGCCGCCGCGTGCAACAACATGGCCTTTCTGAGGCTGCGCCAGTTGCGGTATGACGAGTCGATCGCCTTCACGCGCCAGGCCGTCACGGCGGCCGATCGCATCGATGCACGCTGGATTGCGGGACGCTCCGCCACCAACGCCGCACTGTGCTACGCGCAGTTGGGGGACATCCCCAGGGCGCTGGAGTGGCAGTCGCGGGTGGCCGCCAACCTGGAATTGGTGGGCGACCGTGCCAATCTCAAGGACAGCCTGGGTGAGATGGGCTCGATGTACCTGATCCAGGGCCGGTTCGACGAGGCGGTGAAGTCGTACCGCAAGGCATTCGACCTGGCGAGGGAGCTGCACGACGATCCCGCCACCTGGGCGGGGAACCTGGCACTGACCTACATCTCGGCAAAGAACTGGCGGGACGCCGCTTATTGGAACCAACAGGCCTGGGGAAGCAAGTCCGACAGTTCCAATGGAACGGCGATGAACTACCTGCGCTTGAACCGCGCGCTCATCGCCGCCGGCGAGAGCCGCTTCGACGACGCGGCCAAGGACTTCCGCGAGGTTCTGGAGAGCAGCGCCGGCAATCGAGGCCTGCTTTGGGATGCCCACGCCGGTCTAGCCCAGGTGGAGATGGCACGCAACCGCTTTGCAACGGCCCGGCCGCACTTCGAGGCCGCGCTGCAGCAGATCGAGACGGCCCGCATTGAGCTCCGCAACCGGGAATCGAAGATCACCTTTCTGGCCAGATTGATCCGGTTTCACCAGGACTATGTGGAAGCCTTGATGGCGCGCGGCGAGACCGAGGCCGCGCTGCGGGTGGCGGAATCGAGCCGGGGCAGGATCCTGGCCGCTCAATCGGAGCGAGCCGCGCCACAGGTCTCGGCTGACATCGTGGCCAGGGCCCGCCGCTTCGCCGCGCAACGAAAAGCGGCGGTTCTGTTCTACTGGACGGCGCCCAAGCGGTCGTGGCTCTGGACGATCACGGCGGCGGGTGTCCGCGCCCACGAACTGCCGGAGGCAGCCCGAGTGGAAGAGCGGGTCCGTCTCTATCGCAACGAGATCGAGAAATCGATGCGGAACCCGTTGCGGGCGGAGGCCGACGCTCCGGGGGCGCAGCTCTACCAGATGCTGCTAGGTCCGGCGGTTGAGGCGGCGGGCATCCCGCGAGTCACGGTGATCCCCGACGGCCCAATTCATCTGATCAATCTGGAATCGCTGCCGGTGCCCCGCCCCCAGCCGCACTTCTGGCTGGAAGACGTCACGCTTTCCGTGGCTCCGTCGCTCACCATGCTGACCGCCTCGGATCCTGCCCCAGCCGCTGGGGAAGGCTTGCTGCTGGTGGGCGCCCCCGAGGCGCCGGATCCCGAATACCCGACCCTGGAGAGCGCCCGAAAAGAGTTGACGGGCATCGCCGCGCGATTCCCCGCCCTCCACAAGACGGTGCTGGAGGGAAGGCAGGCGACCCGCACGAACTATCAGAAGGCAGGCGCCGAACGATACGCGCTGGTCCACTTTGCGGCGCACGCCGAGGTCGGCCGGGTGAGCCCGCTCGATTCGGCCATCATCCTGGCGCGGGAGGGCGATCAGTACCGGTTGTACGCGCGGGAAATTCTGGGGACGCCGCGGCTACAGGCGCGGCTGGTGACGATTTCGGCCTGCAGCAGCGCGGGCACGACGAGCTACGCGGGTGAGGGACTCATCGGTCTTTCCTGGGCGTTTCTCGAAGCGGGAGCGCGGGCCGTCGTGGCTGGTTTGTGGGATGTGAGCGACAGTTCGAGCGCCGAGCTGATGACCTGGCTGTATGAAGGAATCGCGGCGGGACGGGATCCGGACGAGGCATTGCGGACGGCCAAGCTGCGAATGCTCAAAGCGAGCGACTTCCGCCGGCCTTATTACTGGGCGCCCTACCAGGTATACGTCAGATAAGTGCGAATTCTCCGAATTTCGATGAAACGCGAAAGACCTCTGATGCACTTAACAAATAGACAGGTTGAGGGCAGACCCAAGGGCGATCCGGGCCGGCTCTGAGCCCCTAGACCCAGGAGGAAGCTACATGCAGTTCCGGTGGAACGTCCACTGCCGGAAGGGCACGTAAGTAAAACGTCAGGGCTCTATGATGCGGTACGTCGAGCGCTCTTACCCTCGACCTCAGCGGCAGTTCTCACGCGGGTTCCAAAGATCGGAGGGGATCCGCGTGGGACTGCCGCAATTTGCGTCCGGGATCCTCATCTCCAGGACGGCACTCTCGCGCGCACTGGCTACTTCGCGGCCGGAGCACCCTTTGCGTCACTCAATTTCTGCCGCAATTCCCGCGCCGTCTGGCGCATCTGCAGCTTTTTCTTGCGCAGGCGGTGATGCCGCGATTTGTCTCCGTTGTGGGCTGACATGGTGGTTAAAGCGTATCAGGTATCGGCTACCGCTGTCCCACTGTGCTCGTGCGGAGCGGCGGCGCGCAGCCCATCAGCCGTAGACGACCGGGTGCTTCTCGAGCCAGTGTTCGTCGCGTGCGGCGTTGATTTTCTTGAGGGCGCCGCCCGCCAGAGCACCGGTGACGCGGCGGGATCCCCAGGCCAAACCGCCCGTGAACCCGATGGCTCCGCCCACCACCCCGCCGATCAGCGCGCCGCGCGCCGACTTGCGGTCGTCTGTAATGTAGCCGGCCGCCGCGCCGATACAAACCCCGATCAGGGTCGGCAGCAGGGATTCTTCCGCGGCCCGCGCAAATTCACCGGCGATTTCGTCCTCGCGGAAGGAGGCTTTTCTTACCGTCGACGCGCCTTCCAATCCGGACTCCACCAGGTCGCGGCCATACTCAAGATTCGATTTCACCCAAGAGCCTAGCTTCATAGTTCAGCACCCGCTTTCATCATACAGGTTTCGGCATTGCGATCTGAATGTCCGTTCAGCCGGCAGGCCCGCAACCACTAAACACAGCCGCTCGGGGCTCGTCAAGGAGAGATTTTCGGCCGCCCCGGTTTACCATATGGATGTTTCCACATGCCTGAA
>JASGIE010000119.1:0-81743 GCA_049841055.1 Paludibaculum sp.
GGCGACTAACGAAATTTCGCCATGGAAGTTAGATCATCTGGTTCTCTGAGATTTTCTGCATATATTCATATATTATTCATTCCTGTAAAATATTCGTGTAAAAGTTCCTTGACCTTCAAATATCATCAATGGGATATTCTTTCTGTTTACTATGGAATTTGGTCATAAACACGATATTCGGTTTCTCCAACTCTGTAATTTTTCATAGGATTTTTTTCTATCTTATTCAGTCTTGCACTTATATATGCAGAAAATCTCAGAGAATCAGATGCTGTAACTTCCATCGGCAAACTTTCATTATTCGCTTAGCGGAATCACTTTATTCTGAAACCACCATGTCAAAATATGGTCCATTTGAAAGGATACCGGGATAACGAGACACAGATTAGAAAAAGACACCTGTTTTTACCTTTTCTAGTTGACTTTCTACTTTTAATCTGATATATCCTTATAACCGATGTTTCGGTATCCCAGTGTCGTTTTCTAGGAGCCCAAAATGGTCTACTCCATAGCATAGAAGGTGTTCTAAAATGCTCTATATTCTCATCGTCTAATGAGAATAAAACTTTGCAGATATCAATCATACATTCATGGGTACTTGTGATAAACATTTGGGTTCAATGCCCTGAGGCATCACCCCATAGTAGGTCCTTTACATCTAAATATAAAAAATTCCAAACTTTTGTTATTACTGTATTTCGGAGTCAGTCATGTCGGTGAGCCCTTTTTTGTGCTTTTTGGCAATATCTTAATTTTTCTTAACATTCACTCTAAATCAGTTAACATATAACGTTGTACATATAACATATAATGAATAAAAAATGCAGGAAAAGGGAATCATAATATTTTAAAATGCTATTTGACTGACGTGAGAATAAAATACATTATTTTCAACCTATTCACTTTCTTTGTACACATATATCTCGCCTCCAGATTTTCGAATTAATCATTTAGCCCTGGAGAGATCTGAAAGCAAGCTGAGCGAAAGCACGGCCGCGGAACTCTCCCGTCGCGCCATCGCCTACGACACGGGCTTCACCCTGCTGCCGGGCAAATACACGTTGAAGTTCCTGGCACGCGACGCACAAACGGGGCGGATCGGCACATATCTGACCTCCTTCGTAATCCCTAATCTGAACAAGGAAGAGCGAAAGTTGCCGATCAGTTCGGTGGTGCTCAGCAGCCAGTCCGTGTCACTCGGAGAAGCTCTGTTCAGCGCGGGGAAGGATGCCGTCCAATCCTACAGCCCCCTGGTGCAGGGCGGCGAGAAGCTCATCCCCAGCGTCACACGCGTGTTTTCGAGAAGTAAGGAAATGTACGTCTACCTGCAGGCCTATCAGCAAGACGCCGCCGGCCTCAAGCCCATTGTCGCGTTCGTGAGCTTCTATCGTGGTCTCTCGAAAGTGTTCGAGACTCCACTCATGCGCGCCTCGGAGGGATTGAACAATCGCCTGAACACAATACCCCTGAAGCTTCGATTTGCGATCGACAGGCTGGATCCTGGTGAGTACACATGCCAGACCACCGTGCTGCAGCCGGATGGCCACAAAGCTGCATTTTGGCGGACGCAGATCATGATCGTCCCATAAGCTGAGTTGTCTCAGCCCGCACGTTCCAACGGGTATTCTGAGAGAACATGCGCACTCTGCTGCTTGGGATCTGGCTGGCCGGAGGATTGATGGCCGAGACTGAGTTTGACGCCGCGGCGGCCGGGCGGTTCGCGAAACTTGCCCTGGACTGCGTCCATTCCGAGTATCCAAACAAGATCGCTCACGCCTTGAATTCCGATGCGGATGTGAAACCGCCGCGCGAGTTGACACCCGCCTTTTACGGGTGCTTCGACTGGCACTCCTGCGTGCACGGGCACTGGTTGCTGGTGCGGTTGGCGCGTCAGTTCCCGCGCGCTGGTTTCGCGGCGCAGGCTCGATTGGCCGTGGGGCAGAGTCTGACTCCGGAGAACATCGCCCAGGAAGTGAAGTACCTGGCGGCTCCGGGTCGCGGGACCTTCGAACGTCCATACGGATTGGCCTGGTTGCTACAGTTGGCAGCCGAACTGCACGAATGGGATGATCCGGATGCCCGTCGCTGGGCCGCCACCCTGAAGCTGTTGGAAGATGCAGTCACTACCCGGTTGAGCACCTGGCTACCAAAACTCGCCTGGCCGATTCGCACGGGCGAACACAACAACACGGCTTTCTCGCTGGGGCTGATGATCGACTATGCGCGCGTAACGGGCAACGTCCCGTTCGGCCGGCTGGTGGAGGCCCGGGCTCGTGACTACTACCTGAAGGACAAGGCGTGCCCTCTTGCTTACGAACCCTCCGGCGAGGACTTCCTGTCGCCGTGCCTGGCCGAGGCAGATGTCGTCCGCCGGATTCTCCCTCCACAGGAGTTTGGCGTCTGGTTGACGGCGTTTCTGCCACGAATCGACTTCGCGCCTACGGTTGTCACGGACGTAACGGACGGGAAAATGTGGCACCTGGCGGGGCTGAACCTCAGCCGTGCCTGGATGCTGGATGGGATTGCCTCTGGTCTGCCTGCCGCCGATGCTCGCCGGAAGCCGCTCACCGCACTGGCTGGGCGGCTCAGGCAGGCGGGGTTGTCCAGCATCACGGGCGATCACTACGAGGGCGGCCATTGGCTGGGAAGCTTTGCCGTGTACCTGGTGAGTGGCCGTGGCGTTTCCCATGAAGTGAGGGCGAAGGGATCGGAGCGGTAGTCTGGTAGGCATGAGAAGGCGTGATGCTTTGGGTTTGATGGCCGCTGCGGCGTCTCAGCCCTTATTGGGCGCTCCCGCGCGGCAGACCTTTGGGGTCGAGGGCGACCGTTTCGTTCTGAACGGCAAACCCTGGGTAATCCGATCCGGCGAGATGCACTATGCCCGAGTGCCGAGGGAGTATTGGCGCGATCGTATGAAGAAGATGCGTGCCATGGGGCTGAACACCCTGTGCATGTACTCCTTCTGGAACCTGCATGAGCCCCGGCCCGGAGAGTTCGATTTCTCGGGGAACCTCGACATCGCGGCCTTCATCCGAACGGCGCAGGAAGAAGGGCTGTGGGTGATTGTCCGGCCCGGACCCTACAGTTGCGCCGAGTGGGAGTTCGGCGGTTATCCGTCCTGGCTCTTCAAGGATCCCGACATCAAAGTCCGAACGACGGATCCGCGTTTCCTCGAGCCGGCCGGCCGGTACTTGAAACGGTTGGTCAGGGAAGTAGTCCCCATGCAGATCACCCGCGGCGGTCCCGTGATTCTCGCTCAGGTGGAGAACGAATACGGATCCTTCGGGAAGGACAAAGAGTACCTCAAGGCGATCCGCGACATGTTGAAGGATGGCGGACTCGAGATCACTCTCTATACTTCCGACGGTTCGCTCGACTACATGCTGATCGGTGGCACCCTGCCGGATCTTCTGTCGGTTGTGAACTTTGGCGGCGACCCGCGCGGGGAGTTTGCCAATTTCGCCAAGTTTCGCAAGCAGGTGCCCCTGATGTGCGGCGAATACTGGGTGGGATGGTTTGATCACTGGGGCGAAAAGCATCACACCGGTGACAACAAGGTTCACCTGGACGGGCTCGACTGGATGCTCTCCCGGAATATCTCCTTCAACTTGTACATGGCTCACGGCGGCACGTCTTTCGGCCCCATGGCCGGCGCGAACTTCGACAAGGTCTATCAGCCGGACATCACCAGCTATGACTACGACTCGCCCATCGATGAGGCCGGACGTCCGGCGAAGAAGTTCGCGGCCTACCGCGCGGTGATCGAGAAGCATCTGCTCCCGGGTGAGGCGATACCTGAACTGCCCGCGCCTCTCCCTATCATTGAGATTCCTCGCTTTGAGCTGAAAGAGTCCGCGCCGTTACTGGCCGAGATGAGGCCCGTGCTGACATCGCCGCAGCCGCAGTCTTTTGAATCACTCGGGTTGGATTATGGGTTTGTTCTCTATGAAACCCCCATCGAAACAGCAGGGCAGGGCAAGCTGCGAGTGGAGGGTCTGCACGACTACGCGGTCGTTCTGCAGGCTGGCCGCGTGTTGGGTCGGTTGGATCGCCGCCTGGATCAGGACTCGCTGGAAGTCGAACTTAGCGCCGGTGAGCCGCTCCGCATCCTGGTTGAGAATATGGGTCGAATCAACTTTGGACTGAAGTTGATGGAGGATCGCAAGGGCATCCTTGGCGCTGTTACGTTCAGCGGACAACAACTGCAGGGCTGGAGCATGAGTCTTTACCAGATCGGCAAGCTCGGGAAGCTCCCATTTGCCGCGCGCACTTCGGCAGCGCCCGCTTTCTGGCGTGGTAGCTTTGCCCTGGCGGCCGCGGCGGATACCTACATCAATACGCAGGGTTGGGGCAAAGGTTATGTGTGGGTGAATAGCCACTGCCTGGGCCGTCACTGGAAAGTAGGGCCTCAACAGACCCTCTATTGCCCGAAGCAGTTCCTGAAGCGTGGCATCAATGAGGTGGTGGTGCTCGACCTGGAGGACGGCGGCACAAGATCCCTGGCCGGCGTCAAGGATCCCATCTGGGCGAACAGTTGAGACTGATCATGCGGGACAGGGTTGATCGCCGAACTCCTTCTGCATGCGGTCCAGTGTAGCTTTCAGCTCGACCACGGCCTTCTGGTAGGCCGGATCCGCATAGACATTGTTCAACTCCCGCGGATCCTTCAAGAGGTCGAACAACTCCCACTCGGGTGGCGTGTCCTTGTCGATGGAGCCCGAGGTGCCCAGCGCCTTGCCGTAGTAATAGATGAGCTTGTAACGCTCCGTGCGGACGCCATAGTGCGCCGCGACGTTGTGATCCGCCAGATGCATCCAATAGCGGTAATACATCGACTGCCGCCAGTCCTTTGATGTCTTGCCCCGAAGGTTTTGCCGGAAACTGCGCCCTTGCATGTCCGGCGGCGCGGGGATGCCGGCGAAGTCAAGAAAGGTCTCCGCGAAGTCGAGATTCAGGATCATGTCCCGGTTGATGCTGTGCTGGATCTCCTTGGGGTAGCGAATGAGGCAGGGCATTCGTAGCGCCTCCTCGTACATGAAGCGTTTATCGAACCAGCCGTGATCGCCGAGGAAGAAGCCCTGATCGGACGTGTAGATGATGACGGTGTTTTCTTCCAGGTCTTCCTTCGCGATCAGGCTGAAGAGGCGGCCTACACTATCGTCGACGCTCTGGACGCAGCCCAGATAGTCCTTGATGAAGCGCTGGTAGGTCCATTTGCGCAACTCGTCGCCCTTCAGATTCGGGGGCGCGTCGGCCTTGAGATCGGTCTTCGTCAGATTCTCGCCCAGTTGCAGGGTGGCCCGGCGGGCCGCATCTGAACGGTTCTCATAGTGGTCGTAGAGGGTGAACGGCTCCTCCATCGTGCTGGCAGCATTCTGGTAGCTGTATTTTAGTGCCGGCTGCCAGGGCCGGTGCGGAGCCTTGTGGTGGCACATCAGGAAGAATGGTTTGTCCTTCGGTCTCCCCTTCAACCACTCCAGCGAGAAATCGGTGATCAGATCCGTGCAATAGCCTGTGTGCTTCTTGCGCTGCCCCATCTCGATAAATTCCGGGTCGTAGTAGGAGCCCTGGCCGGGCAGGATATTCCAGTAGTCGAAACCGGATGGGTCCTTGTGAAGATGCCACTTGCCGACCATTGCCGTGGCATACCCGCCGGCCTGAAGCAGTTTGGCGACATGCTGGCGGGCGGGGTCCAGCGGGTCGTTCAGGGTCCGGACCCCATTCACATGACTGTACTGGCCAGTGAGAATCGTTGCCTGGCTGGACGTGCAGATGGAGTTTGTGCATAAGCAATTGTCCAGGCGCACACCGTCCCGGCCAATGCGGTCGATATTGGGTGTTTCGTTAATGGTGCTGCCGTACGCGCTGATGGCATGGGCCGCATGGTCGTCCGCCATTATGAATAGGATGTTGGGGCGGCGGTCGGCTTTCGCGAAGGCGGGGGCAGCGGCGGCTCCGGCTGCTCTCAGAAAATTGCGGCGCAGCATGGCCGCTATTCTATGGCTTCGCGCGACCAGTTGCGAATGCCGGTAATCTCCTCCTCGGGAATGCAGAGGAATTCCAGGAAACGCTGGTGGTAATCCGGATCCATACGCTCAAAGTCCTGGTGCCAGCGGCGGAGATCCGCATCCGTGAAGCCGGAAGCACGCAGCAACTTTGTCCACGTCTCGCGGTTCATGATGTTGACACGCTCCAGCAGGCGCCGGTTCTGGAGCAGGCCAACAATGATGCGCTGCCGGTTGCGCAGGGATTCAATCTCAGTCGCGAGGTGCTGCAACTGTCGCTCGAGTGATGCTGCCAGGTCTTTGCGAGGCTTGTCGATGACTTTCCGGATCTCCGCCAGCGGCAACCCAGTCTGTCGGTACAGGCAGATCTGGCCCAGGCGCTGATCATCGCCTGCTGTGTACCGGCGATAGCCGTTCATCTGGCGGCCGGAGGGGCTCAACAGGCCGATGCGGTCGTAGTAGAGCAATGTGGACCGGGACAGGCCATGCCGCCTGCCCAGTTCCGTGATGTTCATGACGGCGGTTTACCTCACGACCTCATTCTGAAGTGTGAAGCGGTAGTCGGGTCAAGCGGAATATGGAGTTTACAGGGGCAATCCCCCGCCGCATGCTAGGATTCGAGGTGTATGAGGCAGATTTGTCTTCTTCTGTTGAGCGCTTCGCTAGCCTTTGGTCAGACCAAGCTGCTGCGGTTCCCCGACATTCACGGCGACAGGGTCGCCTTCACCTATTCGGGTGATATCTGGACCGCTTCCGCATCGGGCGGCACTGCCACCCGTCTCACTGCCCATCCCGGGTTGGAGCTCTTCGCCAAGTTCTCCACCCGACGGAAAGTGGATTGCCTTCACCGGGCAGTATGACGGAGACGAACAGGTCTATGTCATGCCAGCTACAGGAGGAGTGCCGAAGCAGTTGACCTACTATCCCGCCCGCGGACCGCTGCCCGCGCGCTGGGGCTACGACAACCAGGTGTATGGCTGGACCCCGGACGGCAAGTCCATCATCTTCCGTTCCGTGCGTGACTCCTGGGCCGTCGCCGATTCGCGACTCTACACCGTCCCTGCCGCCGGTGGGCCCGCCAAACCCCTGCCGATGCCTCGATCGGGACCTGGGGCGATGTCGCCTGACGGTCAGAAGGTTCTCTATTCGCCTCTGTTCCGCGATTTTCGCACCTGGAAGCGATACCAGGGCGGCTGGCAGCAGGACCTCTACATCTACAACCTGAAGACCAATGACGTGGAGGCGATCGCCAACTCTCCCCGCACCGAACGCGAACCCATGTGGATTGGTTCGAAGGTCTACTTTTCATCGGACCGCACGGGGACCTTCAATATCTACGAATACGATCCGGCCTCCAAGAAGGTCAAGGAACTCACGAGTTCCACGAAATGGGACGTAAGGTGGGCCAGCGCCGATCGCCAGGGACGCATTGTTTACGAACTCAATGGCGAGTTGCAGGTACTGGAGACCAGGAACGGTCAGTCGAAGAAGATCTCGATTGACGTCCCCACGGACGGCGTCGCCTCCCGGCCTTCCATCGTGAACGTCGGCGGACAGGTGGCCGGTTTCGATCTCAGCCCGAAGGGCGAGCGCGCTCTGTTCGTCGCGCATGGAGACCTGTTCACTGCGCCCATCGAGAAGGGCGTGGTCCGTAACTTGACGCACAGCTCGAACGCTCACGACAAAGCGGCGGAATGGTCGCCGGATGGCAGGCGCATTGTCTATATCAGTGATCGCACCGGGGAAGAAGAGTTGTGGGTGATCAACCAGGACGGTTCCGGCCAGCCCGAGCAACTGACAAAGGGCGGACACGCGATGCGCTACCGGCCCACCTGGTCGCCGGACTCGAAGAAAATTGCATTCAGCGACAAGGACGGCAAACTATATGTGCTGACCTTGTCGGATAAATCGGTCATTGAAGTTGTGCGCGACCGGCGTGGACAGATGCAGCAGTACGTGTGGTCGCCGGACAGCGCCTACCTCGCCTACGGCCTCAGCACTCCAAACGGGTTCCAATCCATCTGGATCTGGAGCGCCAGTGAAAACAAGGCGCATCAGGTCACGAGCGAGTTGTTCAACGAATACAGCCCTGCCTGGGATCCGGAAGGCAACTATCTCTGGTTCCTCGGCGACCGCGAATATGCGCCGCTCATCAGTGCGTCCGAATTCAACTACGCAACGGCGCGCAATACGCTGATCTACGGACTGGCCCTGCGGAAGGATGTCAAGAACGCCTTTGCGCCGGAAGATGACCAGGTGCAGATCCAGGAAGAGAAGTCGTCGGATGACAGGAAAGCCGCCGACAAGAAGACGGATGACAAGAAGCCGGAAGAGAAGAAAGCTCTCCGCATCGAGTTCGACGGGATTGGCGCGAGGGTGGTTCGCCTGCCGTTGCCCGCGGCGAACTACGGCGCCTTGACTGCGGTGAAAGGGCATCTCGTTTACGTCAAAGCGGGAAATCCATACTATGGCCGGGAGAGCGAAACCCAACCGGCGATCCAGATCTTCTCTTTGAAGGATCGAAAAGAGTCGACATTGGTCGAGGGAGCCGGCGGATATGCGCTGTCCTTCGACGGCTCGAAATTGCTGGCGCGGCAGAGCGGTGGATTCGCGCTCTTCGACGTGAATCCCAAGGGCCGCGACTCCAGAAAAGCCGTATCCACGGCCGATCTGAAGATCGAGCGGATCCCGTCTCAGGAATGGTCCCAGATCTTCAATGAGGTGTGGCGCCGGTATCGGGACTTCTTCTACGCGAAGAACATGAACGGCTACGACTGGGAAGCGCTGCGCCAGCAGTATGCACCGATGCTTGAGTACGTCGGCCACCGCTCGGACCTGAACTACATCATTGGCGAGATGATCGCCGAACTGAACTCCGGCCACGCCTATATCGACGGCGGCACCTGGGATCGGCCGGAACGCCCTCGCGTCGCTTTGCCGGGCGCACGGTTCGAGTTGGACGAAACCTCCGGCAGGTACCGGATCGCGCGGATCTTTGCCGGGCAGAACGAGGAACCCGTCTACCGGTCGCCGCTCACCGAGGTGGGTGTCGACGTCAAGGCCGGCGACTACCTGCTCGCGGTGGACGGCGAGGAACTGAAGGCTGACGAGGATCCTTACCGGTTGCTGCGCGGCAAGGCAGGGCGGGCGGTTCGATTTACCGTGAACAGTAAGCCTGAGCTCAACGGATCCAGGGAGATCACCTTCCAGCCCATCGATAGCGAGACCGATCTGATCTACCTGGAGATGGTCGAAGCCAACCGGGCGCGCGTCGAGAAGGCGACCAACGGGCGGGTAGGCTACATTCATGTGCCGAATATGGGCGCCGAAGGAATTCGCGAGTTCATTAAGTGGTACTACGGCCAGGTCCGCAAGGATGGCCTTGTCATCGACGATCGCGGCAACGGCGGCGGCAACGTCTCTCGCATGTTGATCGAGCGCCTGCGGCGCCAGATGCTGGCGACCGGCTTCTCGCGCAACTCCGAGGACCCCACCACTTATCCCGATGCCGTGATGATCGGGCCCATGGTTTGCCTTCTCGATGAGACTTCGGCGTCCGACGGCGACATTTTCCCGGCCATGTTCCGCGAAGCCAAACTCGGGCCACTGATCGGGAAACGAAGCTGGGGCGGCGTGGTGGGCATCACCAACCACGGCAACCTGGTGGATGGCGGCGTAGTCAATGTGCCTGAATTCGGGTTCGCGAGTACGAAGGGTGAATGGATCATTGAGGGTACGGGTGTGGAGCCTGACATCATCGTCGAGAATGACCCGAAATCCGTCATTGCCGGCCATGATCCTCAATTGGAGCGCGGCATCGAAGAGGTGATGAAGCGGATCCAGACTGAAGGAAAGAAGCTGCCGAACCGGCCGCCGGATCCTGTGAAAACGAAATAGGGCCGGCAACTCAGCAGGGAAGAGGGGGAGGCCGCTAAAATGAAGGATTACCTCCTCCTCAATGACGATCTCTTCCAAACTCGCCTATCAGTTTGACCGGCGAGTTCAATTCCGAGGCCAGGACCTCTTCGCGGGCGGTGCGGTTTCCATCCGTCAGGCGAGCCCACGGCATCTGATCGCGGATGTGCAGGGGTCGCGGCCGTACCGCGTGATCCTTCGATATGACAGCAATCGCCTCTATGTCGAGTGTACGTGCCCGTATTTCATCGAAGAGGGGCCGTGCAAGCACGTTTGGGCCGCTGTAATTGCGGCCGACGACCGTGGATCCCTGGCGGAAGCGGCGGAGGCCAGAACCCTTCAGCTGCGCGATGACCCCCCTCAGGACTTGACCGGGATTACCCCTTCCTTCTCTCCCCCGGCTCCGCAGTTGCCCCTCTGGAGCGAGCAGTTGGGGTCCATTGAAAGGCAGTTTCAGGACCGCCGCACGGATGGTCCTGAACTTCCCGCGGATTTCGAGATTCAATATGTGGTCGAAAGTGGCGCCTCTCAAACGGCGGGCACCTTGGTCCTCGACATTTACTTTCGCAGCCGGAAGAAGAACGGCGAGTGGACGACGCTCAAGGACTTCCGCATCAGTCCGCAGCAGGTGACTTTCCTTCCGGACCCTGTCGACGTGGAGGTGCTCGCTGCCCTCATGGGTGCTCAGGAAGCGTACATGATGTACGCCTCGGGCCTGGGTTCCCAGCGCCGCAGGGCGCTACCTGCCGCGCTGGCTCAGCGGTTGATCCCACAGATGGCGGGCACGGGCCGCCTCATGGTTCGCGGATCGGGCGTCGTCGGCGATCTGGTCGAAGCTGAATGGGATGATGGTGCACCGTGGCAATTCTGGCTTGAGGTTCGACAGGACGACCATGATCAATGGGGCATCGAGGGCTCCCTCCGTCGCGGCGACGATCGGATGGGCCTGGACGAGCCCGCATTGATGTCCAGCGCCGGGTTCCTGTTTGCCAGAGGGCGTGTCGCCCGGTTGGAGCAGCCCGATTCCCACCCGTGGATGACGCAGTTGCGCGAGTTCAAGCGCATCCCCTTTCCCGATCGCGAACGGGACACCGTCATGGAGCGGCTGCTGGCGAGCCCTGTATTGCCCCATTTGGATCTGGATGAAGCGCTTCGATTCGAGGAACGCGGCGGGCCCGCCCGGGTCGGCCTGCGCATCTCGCAGAAACGCGAGATGTGGGGTGAAGAGTATTTCCAGTCCCGCCTGATCTTCGACTATGGGTTTGGTTGGAAAGAAGAAGCTGCGCCGGGGCGAGGCTTCTGGCTGCCTCAGGAGCGCGTGTTCTTCCTGCGGGACCAGGGGACTGGAAGAAGAGGCTCGCGGCATGTTGCGAAGCCTGGGCCTGCGCCCTCCCAGTGACGGCCGGGGCCCCTGGCGCCTCGCCACCAAAGCGATGCCGAAGGTGGTTCGGGAGTTGGTCCAGGCCGCCTGGCATGTGGAGGCGGAGGGCAAGGCGTTCCGCCGGGCCGGTGAGATCCGGGTGGATGTTCGGTCCGGCATCGATTGGTTTGAGCTGCACGGATCGGTGGATTACGACGGCTCGACGGTGGAACTTCCTGCTCTGCTCGCCGCGCTGCGTCGCGGAGACGGCATGATCCAACTCGGCGACGGCACCTTCGGCCTCTTGCCCGAGAAATGGCTGCAGCAGTTTGGGCCGCTGGCGGGCCTTGGCCAGAAACAGGACGACCACCTACGGTTCCGCACGAACCAGGCGATGCTGCTGGATGCGCTGCTGGCTGCGCAGCCGACTGTGCACTTCGACGAACGGTTCAGGGCTATCCGCGAGCGGATGACCAGCTTTCAAGGTATCTCGGCCATGGATCAGCCGGCCGGATTTGTGGGGCACTTGAGGGATTACCAGCGCGTCGGCCTGGGGTGGATCTCCTTCCTGCGCGACTTTGGCTTTGGCGGCTGCCTCGCCGACGATATGGGCGTTGGCAAAACACCGCAGGTGCTGGCCGCGCTGGAGCAGCGGCGCTCCGAAGGCCGTGGTCCGTCGATGGTGGTGGCCCCTCGGTCCGTCATTTTCAATTGGAGGCAGGAGGCGACTCGCTTCACGCCGGCACTGCGCGTGTTGGAATACAGCGGCCTGGCTCGCGATACCGCCGCCATCCCGGAAAACGACCTCATCCTCACGACATATGGCACTGTGCTGCGGGATGCCCCGCGTTTGGCGGAGATTGAGTTCGACTATCTGGTCCTGGACGAAGCCCAAGCCATCAAGAACGCCTCGACTGGTTCAGCGAAGGCTGTGCGGCTTCTCCGCGGACAGCATCGTTTGGCCTTGAGCGGGACCCCCGTGGAAAACCACCTGGGTGAGTTGTGGAGCCTGTTTGAGTTCCTGAATCCAGGCATGCTCGGGGAGGCCAAGGTTCTGCAGATGGCAGGCGGCCTGGCTCGCAATCCCAGTGAAGAAGCACGCAGGCTGTTGTCTCAGGCACTGCGGCCCTTCATCCTGCGCCGGACGAAGAAGCAGGTGGCGCGTGAGCTGCCGGAGAAGACGGAGCAGACGGTCTATTGCGAACTGGAAGCGGCGCAACGAAAGCAGTATGAAGAGCTGCGAGTGCACTACCGGGAGTCGTTACTGCAGAGGGTCACGGCCCGCGGCCTGGGCCGGTCGAAAATGCACGTGCTGGAGGCGTTGCTCCGTCTGAGGCAGGCGGCCTGTCACCCCGGCTTGCTCGATCCACGCCGGTCGAAAGAGCCGAGCGCCAAGATCGACCTTCTCATCGATCAACTCGAGGAGTTGCGCGACGAAGGACACAAGGCGCTGGTCTTCTCTCAGTTCACCAGCCTGCTGGCGATTGTGCGCTCCCGGCTGGATAAACTGGGCATCCGGTACGAGTACCTGGACGGAGCGACCCACGACCGGCAGGCCCGTGTCGAGACTTTCCAGAACGATCCGGACTGCGGGCTGTTCTTGATCAGCCTGAAGGCGGGCGGCCTGGGGCTGAATCTGACGGCGGCGGAGTATGTGTTTCTGCTGGATCCGTGGTGGAATCCGGCCGTGGAGGCACAGGCCGTCGACCGCGCCCACCGCATCGGGCAGACGCGGCAGGTCTTTGCCTACCGGCTGATTGCCAAGGGGACCGTCGAGGAGAAGGTGCTGGAGTTACAGAAGAGCAAACGCGATCTGGCTGACGCGATCCTCAGCGAGGACAACAGCTTACTCAAGAACCTGACCCGTGAGGACTTGGAGTTGCTGCTCAGCTAGTCAGGATAGGTTAAACTAAGAACACTGGCGGCAGTCGCTGCCGGTCTTGCTCCCCGATCGTCTAATGGTAGGACAGCGGCCTTTGGAGCCGTGAATCGTGGTTCGAATCCATGTCGGGGAGCCAAAATCCCTCAGCGCCGAATCGCCTGGCCGTTCTCGTCGGCCCCATGCCTACTGGGTCTCACCTTTATCCCCAAAGTTCCGCGAGTATTTCGCCGATCCGTTTTCTCCAGTTGGAGACTCGGGTGGCTGGGTGTCCAACACGAACCTCCGGGTCTGCGTGGGAGGCCAACGTTTCGGCGTCCAACTCTGCGTCTTCTCCGGTCAACACCTCGCGTTTGTTGGCAAGGGGGTCCGGGTTGGCGGCCCAAGGTGTCCTGCCGGAATCGTCCTCTCCCAATCGCTCGCCGCTACAATTGGTAGGATTTGTGAGGCAGTCGCTCTGCCTGGAGATCAGCCTTGGGCGTATATATCTTGGGATGGGTCGAAGTCTCTCGGCTGGATCCCGAAGACCGGGAAACCGATTGGGCATGGCAAAGTGCTATCAATTTGTCCGCGGTGATTGATGCGTGTGACGAGGTTTCTCAGACGCTATTTGGCTTCTCGAAGTGGTTCATCAGCGGCGGAAGCTCGAACTATGCCCCGGCAGGGACTGGTCGGCCGGTAGCCCTTCGCCGAGGAATTCCCCCTAATCCATCGAGCGAGGTTCAACACGCCTTGGCGGTCATTCGGGAACACGAACGAGCGCACGGCAGCGGGGAGTTCGGAGGATACACGCACATCGATTTCCGGGAGATTGAGGCCCTGGACTGGGGATGCCTGGGCGTGGGCGATCTACAATCTTCTGACTGGTGGACCCTCTTCGAGATGATCCGTACTATGCGGAGCGACCCGCGTTACCAGGTTGCGGGCATCAGAATTGTCTGTTGGTACTGTTGGTGATTGCGTCATTCCGTTTTCTGAGGAAGACAACGAGCCGATGGCAAAAAAACTACCGATTAGCTGGGCCCGCACAAATCGACACCGATCACCGGAACGCCAATTCGATGCGAGATTTACACCCGCCAGTCCGTTAGTTCTGACGAAGGGCTGTCATCCTGCCAGGTCCAATACGCTATCTGCCCATCCTTAATCAAATCCCAGAGTTTCTTGGGATGGACTGGTCTTGATGAGCACTTCGATGACGAGGAGATCCAGTGCGACGCTGGACCGTCCAGCTTTGTGGCGACTGCTTGTATTCGTCCGTGAGTGCGGAGTCGATCAGATTGTGGTCCACTGCCTTGACCGGCTCGCCGACGGCGTCGTTGGATACGTTCGCCTGGGCGCAAGGCGATCATCATGGCGATACCTAAGCTTGCTGCCCCGATAGAACCGCTTGAGATCACGTCTGCTTGAGAATCTCGATGAGGCGGTTCACGACGTCGGTCAGCTTCGCGGCTGAAATGCGCCCGGCCCGATAGAGGATGATGCCTTCGTCAGCGGTAAACAGGCGATTCGGCCGGATTCGGCTGCTTTGATTCAGACCGCCCGCTGTGAAATCCGCGGCGTCAAGAGCAACGGAATAGGAATCGGACCTCGCCTGGCTTGTGATCTGGCAGAGGATCGCGTCGTCACCGGCCAGCGATGCCAAAACCAATGCGGGGCGCCGCTTCGTCTGGCTGAGGTCGGAGAACGGGAAGTTGAGGACTACGACATCGCCCTTTACAAATTGGCCCAGGCTGAATCCTCCTCAGGGGTGAGCCAGTCCTTGGCAAGCGCCGATTCGGCGGCAAGCGTTGGCACGGTGTTCTCGGCGTGGGCGTCCTTCAACGACCGCAGGAACGCCAGCAACTTGTTGAGATCCTGTTCCGGAAGTTGCTCCAGCTCGCGGGCGATGACTTCACGCGTGCTCATGCCTCTATGGTAAGGCATCCCGTGGCGCCCGACACCGGGATGAGAGGACAGCCCGAAATCTTGTGTCGGGAGGAAATCTCACTCAAGCTCCGAAATGCGGAAAACTGTTGACCGCATTGTGACAGGTGATGATTGAGCCACAGTTCCTCAGTCCCGAACTAGACTGGATCAAGGTAAGTAACGCAAAATCAATAGATTGCAGGTGATCGAGAGCCGGCTCATGCCGGTTGGCCAGCGGACAACTGTTTCCAACTCGCTCGGAGTACCCTCCACCCGGCGGCAGTCTCCTTCAGAGGGCCTACCCGCAGCGCAAACCCCCGCCCTCCTCAGCCAGATTCCCACCTCGGACTCCCTGGCACTTCCGGGTTGGGCTGCCCAGTAATTCCTTGGGATCACAACACTTCCTCCGACCACGGCCTGCCCATCCTAAATAGGCACGAAATCCGGCGCACTCGGCACAATACAAGCTTGAAGGTGCCGATGCCCTATGGCAGGATACCTAGGGATGGGGTCGTCCCCAGAAGTTAAGGAATCGGAAAATCTTTGGAAGTTCGCTGAACTATGGAGGGAGTTCATGACTAACAAAATGAAAGAGCTAGGGCACGTCGCGCGCCTGGCGGTTTGTTGCTTGTTGCCGGCCGTGCTGCCGGTATTCGCGGAAGTGCAGATCATTCCGCAGGTTGCCGACGGCGGAGGTTGGTCGACGACCATCGTGCTCTCGAACAAAACGACCGCCTCGCAGACTGTGAACCTAAGGTTCAACCGGGAAACCAGCAATGGAGCTACGGAGTCGTGGACTCCGACAATTCTGGAAAGCGTGTCTCTGCCCACCTTCAATCTGGCCGCGGGTTCCACGATCTTCCTGCACACGCCCGGTACTGCAGCCGCGGTGGCCCAGGGCTGGGGAGAGCTGGACGCTGGTCCCGGGGTGGTGGGCTACGCCATTTTCACGTTCAAGACGGAAAGCACCCAGGACGGCACGGCGCCCGCTGTCACGGCGGCCAGCCGCATCCTGGTTCCGTTCGACAATACCTCGGGACTGATCACCGCGGTTGCCATGGCAAATCCAAACGCCAGCGACGAGACGATCCAGGTCAACATCAGAACATCGGATGGAGCCACCAGCACAGGCGCGCTGCCGCAAATGCCCGCCCGCGGCCACAGGGCTTTTGTCCTGCCGGACCTGTTTCCTGAGACCAGCGGAAAGCGCGGGCTAGCCGAGTTTTACACCACATCAGGTTCTTTCTCGACCATTGCGCTGCGCTTCAATCCGAGGCAGGCGTTCGCTTCGGCTCCGGCTTACCCCCAGACCGGGTCGCCGATTATCGGGGCCACCGTCACCACTCCGGCCGCCTCCACTCCGCAAGTACAGATCATCCCTCAGGTTGCCGACGGCGGCATCTGGTCAACGACCATCGTTCTGACCAACACAACGACCAGCAACCTGACGGCATCCCTGAATTTCCGCCTCTCCATCGCCGGCTCCGGTGGAGCGACATCAGCGTGGAATCCGGCCTTCGTGGAAAACGTGTCCACATCAAATCTCAACATCCCGGCTGGTTCCTCGATCTTCCTTCAAACCCCCGGCACCGCCGGTGCCGTCTCCCAGGGCTACGCGGAATTGACCGCGAGTCCCGGCATCAACGGGTACGCCATCTTTACAGCCCGCACGGAGACTTCGACCCAGGATGCTACCGCGCCCGCCGTCACCGCGTCCGGCCGGCTCCTGGTGCCCTTCGATAACGACACAGCCTCGGGCCTCGTCACCTCAGTGGCGATTGTGAACCCGAACGCAACCTCCCAATCGATCACGTTGAACCTTCGCACCGCCGATGGAACGACAACCACCAACCTTGGGCTGCAACTCCCTGGTCAAGGACACTTTGCCGTCGTCCTGCCGAATCAGTTCGCGGCGACCGCGGGGACGCGTGGGCTCGCGGAGTTCTATACGTCCTCGGGATCGATCGCCTTCATTGCGCTGCGAGCCCGTCCAGGTGGAGCGTTCACCTCCGCCCCAGCCTATTTTGAAACCGGCGTGCCCATCATCACGAGCGGCAGCGGTGGAAACAACGGAGGCAACAATTCCGGCGGCGGCGACACGTCCCCGACACCGGCCGAGATCGAGAGCTGGATTGCTAAAGGCACTTACTCCGCGGGCTCGCTGATGCTCACCAGGGCTACCGCGTACGCGACGACCGACACCATCGGCGCAGGCGGCGTCACCGCCGTGACGGCCACGACGAAGCTCGATACGTTCTCTGCTCAGTTCAGCCGGTTTGGAGGCGCCGATCTCGCCAAGTCACTTCGCAACGAGCTGCCGCAAGGGTTCCCGAACTTGAATCCGGTACCGGGGAGCTGCGTTGTCTACAATGTGGCCAACCTCACAAACCCCTATCCCAACATCACATCCGTCGGCCTCGATGCCGGTCCGCAGATCACCTCCAGCGGCCCCAACGGCAACCAGGCGGCGCTGCGGCAAAGCATTCAGGTGTCTGGGTTCACCTACAATGCGCCCAACGTTCCGAACACCTATCTCGCTCCAGGTCACTATTCCTTCACGGGTCCTGGCGGGGCCGATGTCGGCACATTCTCCGGCGCCCTGGACATAGTTCAGGACCTCGTTGTTACCAACAACCCCGATGAATTCAAGGTGATCGACCGGAATAGCGGATTTAACGTACGCTGGACCGGTGGGGAGCCCTCCACCGTGCTGACCATCTCCGGTGGAAGCGTCACGGTCGATCCGCAGACTGCTTCGACGCAAGGAGCCGGGTTTGTTTGCATCGAGAACACCTCCGCCGGCCAGTTCACCGTGCCGGCGAACATCCTCTCGCAGCTTCCTGCCAGCGGTGTCATCGGTGCGGGAGGCTTCAACTTCATCACTCGCGGCACGTTTTCCGTGACGGCCAGAGGGAAAGGCTCTCGCTTCAACACGCCGACGGGGCTGGACATACTCACCGGTATGAACTTCTGGTCCTGGACTTTCACGCCGCAGTACAAGTAAGGCGGAAACCGTCACCCGGACCACCCGGGTTTCGCGGCCGGCGGCGGTGGCATGATTGATAGCCCCGCCGGCCGGCCGCTGCCTGCAATCGTTTCGCTGAGGAGCCGGTTGGAAAGCCGGCTCCTTGGAGAATCCACCCCTTGTAAGTCTTAGACGACGCGTTCCAAGCCTGTTTTGCCCGTTGGGATCAGGCTCAAATCCACCCACGCTGCGTATTGAAATACTCCCGCTTCATCGCACACCAGACTCCAGCCGGAGCACCTGGACAAGGGCTGCCAGAGCCCGGGGTTGCTGCCGCTTGCTCGGGTAGTACAGAAAGAAGCCGGGATACGGCTGACACCACGCCTCCAGCACGCGGATCAATCTACCATCGGCGAGATACGGAGCCGCAATATCTTCCCCAAGAAACGACAAGCCCAGGCCGTCGAGAGAGGCGCGGATGACCAGCGGTACGTCATCGACAATCAGAGGACCGCTTACACCCACCGAGACAGACTTCCGCCCTTTCTCAAACTCCCAGCGGTAGGCGCCGTCGGATCCGTGCCGGAAGTTGATGCAGGAGTGCCGGGTTAGGTCACGCGGTGATTTCGGCTTCGGATTCGACTGGAGGTATGCCGGCGAACCCACAATCGCGGCCCGCTGATCGGGCGAAACCCGGACCGCGATCATATCCTTCTGGATGAACTCTCCCAGGTGGATGCCCGCGTCGAATCCACCCGCCACGATGTCCATTCGGTTATCGTCCGTAGTGACATCCAACAGGACGTACGGGTAGCTGCGCACAAACTGTGCCAGCTTTGGCGCGAGCACCGACGAAGCCGCAAAGCGCGGCAGAAGCAGCCGGACCCGCCCAATCGGTCGGTCGCGAAATCCGGAGATCTCATCCAGGCCGGCTCGCACCTCTTGAAATGCGGGCCTCAACCTGGCCAGAAGTTGCTCCCCGGCTTCCGTAGCTGCCACACTGCGAGTGGTTCGCGACAGTAGCCGCACGCCAAGGCGCTCCTCCAGTCCACGAATCGCGTGGCTCACCGCGGACGGCGAGACGTTCAATCGCCTTGCGGCCCTTGTAAAGCTGCGCTCCTCCGCGGTCGCGAGCAGAACGGGCAGGGCGCTGAGATCCTCTATCCTCATTGTTGAATTGTACTCATAAGGCTTGTGCGTTGTTGTGCCCTAGTCAAAAGAACAATCCAGGCGTACTCTGAGATTGAGGAGAAAGGAATGCCAGCGAGTAACATCGCATGGCTCCCTTTTTCATCGGTCTAACCGGCAGCGCAACGGCACGGAGCTGAGCACTCATGACACGACTGGCGACGACCCTCTTCCTGACCCTCACTGGCCTCTGGCCGGCTGCGCAGACAACTGCTCAAGGAGCCAAACCCATGCAGGAGATCCTGATTGCACGTGGTGGATCACAGCCCGCAACTGCTGGATCAGCCGACTATTTCACCGGTAACGTCCGAGTCGAACCGCTTCTCTCCGTACTCGAGCCGTCGCGACTGGCCGGAGCACGGGTCACCTTTGAACCAGGCGCGCGGACTGCCTGGCACACGCATCCTCTCGGACAGACGCTGATTGTCACTGCTGGAACCGGATGGGTTCAGAATTGGGGCGGAACCGTGGAAGAGTTTCGCGAAGGTGATGTGGTGCGAATTGCGCCCGGGGTGAAGCACTGGCACGGTGCAACCGCCACCTCGCGCATGACGCACATTGCACTGCAGGAACAACTGGACGGCAAGGTTGTGGATTGGATGGAACACGTCACCGCGGAACAATACAAGAGGCCCTGACAAACATGAGAGCAACGGTACTTCACGCACCCGGCGACATTCGCTTGGATGAGCGCGCCGATCCGCGAATCATTGAGCCGACCGACGCCATCCTTCGTCTGCCTGTGACCTGCGTTTGCGGGTCGGACCTGTGGCCCTATCGTGGATTGCAGGATGCAAAAGGACCCACGCCGATGGGACACGAGTATTGTGGCTTTGTCGAAGAGGTCGGCAGCGCGGTACGTTCCCTCAAGCGAGGCCAGTTCGTGATCGGATCGTTTGCAACTTCCGACAATACCTGCCCGCACTGCCGGGGCGGCTACCAGTCATCCTGCGTCAACCGCAAGTTCATGTCTGAGGCGCAAGCGCCGTACTTGCGCGTACCATTGGCTGACGGAACGCTGGTGGCGACCCCGGAACCGCCTTCCGAGGATATGCTGGCCAGCCTGCTGACCTGCTCCGATGTGCTTGGCACGGGCTGGTTCGCGGCCGATGCCGCCGCTGTGAAGCCGGGTGCGACGGTTGTTGTGGTCGGGGATGGCGCGGTCGGGCTGCTGGGCGTTCTTTCTGCGAAACAGATGCGCGCGGAACGCATCATTGCGATGAGCCGCCATGCATCCCGCCAGAAGCTGGCCCGTGAGTTCGGAGCCACCGATATCGTCTCCGAACGCGGCGAGGAAGGCATCGCCAGGATTAAGGAACTGACCCGGGGCGTTGGCGCGGACTCTGTGCTCGAATGCGTCGGGACGCAGGAGTCGATGATGCAGGCGATCCAGTCGGCGCGTCCCGGCGGCTTTGTCTCCTATGTCGGAGTGCCGCATGATGTGGAACTGGCCGGGGATCGATTGTTCTTCAGCCACGTCCACTTGCATGGCGGTCCTGCTCCGGTACGCCGCTACCTGCCACACCTCATCGATCTGGTATTGAAAGGGACGATCAACCCTGGCAAGGTGTTCGATCTGGAGTTGCCGTTAAGTCAGGTTGCTGAAGGTTACCGGGCCATGGACGAGCGCCGCGCCATAAAAGCGCTGCTGCGGCCATAGTCGAACTGAGGTAGCGATATGGGAATCACCTACGACTATCGAGGACAGGTTGCCCTGGTCACCGGAGCGGCTTCTGGAATGGGCTTGGCGACAGCCCAGGCGTTTGCCGTCTCCGGAGCTGCTGTCGTGCTGGCCGATGTCCGCAAGGAACTGGTCGAGGCCGAAGCCCGGCAGTTATCCAGAGCCGGGTACAGGGCGATCGCTGTTCAGTGCGATGTCGGCGACGATGCACAGGTGGCGGCCATGGTGGAACGTACGGTTGCGGAGTTCGGCCGGCTGGATGCGGCCTTCAACAATGCCGGCGTAATGGCCCGCATCGTGCCCACTGCCGAGAGTACTCGCGAGGAATGGGATCGCGTAATCGGAATCAATCTCCGTGGTGTGTGGAGCTCCATGAAGTACCAGTTGCAGCAGATGCAGCGGCAGGGAAGCGGCGCGATCGTAAACAACGCATCCGTTGGCGCCTTGACCGGCAACCCCGGCATCGGCTCCTACATCGCTTCCAAGCACGGTGTTGTGGGGCTGACGCGAACGGCCGCGCTGGAGTACGTCAGGTGCGGAATCCGTGTGAATGCCGTGAATCCCGGTTTGATCGATACGCAGATCGCTCGCGACGTCGTGAGCGGCAACGAGCAGGCTTACGCCGACATTGCCAGCAACGTGCCCATCGCTCGCGCGGGCAGACCGGAAGAAATCGCGGCAGCCGTACTGTGGTTGTGTAGCCCCGATGCAAGTTACGTCGTGGGTCACGCCCTCACCGTAGACGGCGGCATGACCGTGCTGTAGCTCGCGATTGCCAGTTCCTCGTTCTGTGTCAGACCCTGGCGCAGACCTTCATTGATGCGCCACGCGCTGCCCGCGATCCAGCGACGCGAATCCCACTCCCTGAACCCAGCGATGTGCACACGCTGCCCGCTCCTGCCTCGGACCCCTCCCCAGATCTCACTCGAAAGGGGCGCGCTGCCTACCCGCTCAGGGGTGTCCCGAATTCTCGGGAACCGGTATCGTCAGGGCAG
This sequence comes from Paludibaculum sp., assembly GCA_049841055.1. GTDB lineage: Bacteria > Acidobacteriota > Terriglobia > Bryobacterales > Bryobacteraceae > Paludibaculum. Next base: position 21,897 of record JASGIE010000119.1, read on the forward strand.
GGACTCTCTCCACTAACTGGATTCCCCTTACTCAGTCTCTTGGCGAAGCAACGCACGCATCCGTGGGTTGCCGTGGAATCGCAGGGCATACCCGCGTTTCGACGCCAAGGGACCAACTCTGAAGGAGATCAATACAATGAATGCAGTTGAGACCGAACGGCGCACCACCTACCCGGTGCACTATAAGACCGCAATCGTCGCCGGTCAGGAGATCTTCTATCGGGAAGCGGGGCCGGAATCCGCGCCTGTGATTCTGCTGTTGCACGGCTTCCCGACCTCGTCGAATATGTTTCGGCATCTGATACCTCGGCTCGCCGGCGCTTTCCGTGTGATTGCTCCCGACTATCCCGGGTTCGGGCAGAGCAGCATGCCGGCGCGATCCGAATTCGACTACACCTTCGAGAACCTCGCCAGTCTGGTGAACAGCTTTGTCGAGTCTCTTGGCTTGACGAAATTCTCGATGTACGTCATGGATTACGGCGCCCCTATCGGCTACCGGCTCGCTCTGCGGCACCCCGAGCGAGTTCAGGCACTGATCATCCAGAACGGGAACGCGTACGAGGAAGGCCTGCTCAAGTTCTGGGATCCAATCAAGAAATACTGGTCCGAACCATCCGGCGAGAATCGAGCGGCACTCCACTTCCTGGTCGATCTCAAGGCGACACGCTGGCAGTACGAGGAGGGGGTGAAGGATACTTCGCTATTGGACCCAACGGCCTGGGTGGTCGATCAGGCAGGACTCGATCGGGCAGGGAACCGCGAAATCCAGATGGACCTGTTTCTCTCCTACGGAACCAACGTCCCCCTGTATCCGCAGTTCCAGGAGTTCTTCAGAAACTACCAGCCTCCGGCTCTCATCGTTTGGGGCAGGAACGATTTCATCTTTCCCGCGGAAGGCGCCGCTCCGTACAGCCGGGACCTGAAGACGCTGGAGACCCATCTGCTCGACACAGGCCACTTCGCGCTCGAAACCCACGGTGAAGAGATCGCCGCCCATATGGAGCGCTTCCTGGCGGCGCATCTGTAAAACAACAGCGGCGTTGCTGCCGCGTGGCGGCTCCGCCTTGATCGCTCACAGCAACGCTCTACAGCAGCATCACCACCGATGTCGTCCAGACTCATTGCGCCAGGCTGCTGAGGTCTCACGCCATCGGTGGTTGCTCAGGCGATCGCAGCCTCTTCCTTAAGGGTGCGCTCGTCCTGTACCAGGCCTCACACCTCGATGGGACTTCTCGATCGACTCAGTCCGTCTCCTGGAAGCTACTCTTTCGACGGCAGAGGCTGCCACAACTCAATCTTGTTTCCGTCCGGATCGTAGATCCATGCAAAACGGCCATAACTCTCGTCCTGCCGCTTCGGATCTATTTTGACGCCCTCTTCCTTCAGTCGATCCAGCAGGGCGTCCATGTCATCCACGATGTAATTCACCATGAACGATGCCTGACTCGGTTCGAAGTACTTCGTGTCTCCAGGGAACACCGTCCACACGGTCAGATGCTCATTCTCAGGGTGGTCCTTTTCCCCGCCATGGCAGCATGGCGCCCCCGCCCTTGTCCACAAGTCCGAGATGATCGCCGTACCACTTGCGCATCTGTTCCTTATTCGCGGACTTGAAAAAAATCCCGCCGATTCCGAGAATTCGTCCTCTCGTGCTCATACTGGCCTTCCCTTCTTTCGCCGCCGCCACTGTCGTGCTCGGTTGCCCTGCCTTGTCCGCTTGCTGCTGCTGCGAGTATCCGGGGAGCAGCAGCACCGTCACAAGGAACAAGGGGAGAAAGGGCCTGCGCGACATGGATCGATTGTACACTGCAGGCTTTGACGCAACCGCAGGTCCGGCGAACTGCGCTATTGCGTCCTGGGTGAGGCTAGTGGCGTGGCAATGCCGGTGATGAATTCGGGAGATGCCGGGAGGCTCGTCGCGGAACTGCTGCTGAATTGCAGGAACAATGCCGAGGAAAGCCCGTCCCCTTCGACAGTCACCTTCAAGACGCCCTGCGGCAAGGGTGTCCTGACGATGTCCGTCAACAGAAATCCTCGGGTTGCCCCCGCTCCGTCCGCACCGCCGGATGCCGGGATCATCGGAGTGACAGATTCCGCGGCAAGCGAACCATCAGCGGCATAGACCCGGACTGAATAAGCAGTGGCAGCCGCTGACTGATTGTAGACAGCAAAGGAAAGCGAGTGGCTCGCATCGTTGATGCCGGCCGCGGACCAGCGGGTCGACAACCCCGTCGGCTGAAGCGGCGAAAAGGTGGAGTCCCAGGCGATCGGGGCGCTGATCGACCATCCGGGTTCGACTCTGGACGAGTACAGCAGCTGCGGATTCACCGTCGCGCATGCGGCGGCGGTGGAACAAAGAAAGATCCCAAAGACCGAACCTAATTGAGTCTTCGGGTAGGAAGGTCCATCGCTGGTTGCCCCCAGCAGGCGGAGCTCGGAAGGCTGATTCGCGCTGATCGCCAGGCCGACATTGTTACCGGAAGCCTGCGTTCCTCCGGCGACAGTATCCAACGATATGCGATTGCCATTTTCGTCGAAGAAAAGATATTGGATGCCTACCGCTCCCGACGCCGGCGCGGCCATCCGGATCGTCGTGTCCCAACTACCGCCCGCGGCCGACCAGACGAACGTCCCGGTCACTCCGCATGCATAACCCTTTCCTCCCGAAGCGAGAGGGACTTCATAAATCAACGAACGATAGGTACTGCAGCTCAGGTTTGGGTCTGTTGACCACCATTGGGCGCCCGTCGTGGGCGGAAGAGCAAACCCCGTGGCTGCGGACAAACCAATCATGGCCGCGATGAGCAGTAGTCTTCGCATACTCATCAGACGCCGGTAGAGAATCGGCAGAACTTCGTTCGTAGCGAAGATGCTGTAAATTTCGCGTGAATCAGTTCGCGGCCGCTCCGCGATCCGGAAATATCTCTAGGGAATATCCGTTTCGCGCCAACGCAGCGACGTTGCAAAGGGCGTCTGGACTTTCCTGTCATATCCGTTGGATAGTCCAAAATGAAACCGGCCCCAGCAGCTTCTCCGCTGCGGGGCCGGCTGCATTTCTAGTCAGGATCAGTCCTACTCTTCCTTTTCGCCGTCCAGCAGCCGCATCCCCTCGAACGTCTGCGGTGCAATCAGCCCGGCATGCGCATAAACGAACAGCTTGTCGCGCGAATCGGTAATGTCCAGATTGCGCATGGTCAACTGGCCAATCCGGTCCAGCGGCGAGAACGCTCCTTCGTGCTTCTCCATCGTCAGGCGCTCCGGCTTGTACGTCAGGTTCGGACTCTTGGTGTCGAGGATCGAATAATCATTGCCCCGGCGCAATTCCAGCGTCACTTCTCCCGTAATCGCCTTGGCCACCCAGCGCTGCAGCGTCTCGCGGATCATCAGGGACTGTGGATCGAACCAGCGGCCCTCATACAACAGGCGGCCCAGCCGGCGGCCCATCGTGTGATACTGCTCCAGCGTGCCTTCGTTGTGGATGCCCGTCACCAGACGTTCATAGGCGATGAAGAACAACGCCATCGCCGGAGCCTCGTAGATGCCCCGGCTCTTTGCCTCGATGATGCGGTTTTCGATCTGATCCGACATGCCCAGGCCGTGGCGCCCACCCAGCGCGTTCGCCTCCAGCACCATGTCCACGGGATCTGCGTACGACTTGCCGTTGAGCGTGACCGGCAATCCTTCCTCAAATCCAACCGTGACGGTTTCGGGCTTCACCTCCACATCGGACCGCCAGAACGCCGTGCCCATGATCGGCTCAACGATCTTAATGCCGTTCGCGAGGAATTCCAGGTCTTTGGCTTCGTGCGTCGCGCCCCAGATGTTGGAGTCCGTGGAGTAGGCCTTCTCCTTGCTCATCTTGTAGCCAAGGCCGGCCTTCTCCAGCAGTTCTGACATCTCTTTGCGGCCGCCGAGCTCATCGATGAAGGTCTGGTCGAGCCAGGGCTTGTAGATCCTCAGCTTCGGGTTGACCAGCAGCCCGTAACGGTAGAACCGTTCAATATCGTTGCCCTTATAGGTGGACCCGTCACCCCAGACGTTGACGTCGTCTTCCTTCATCGCCGAGACCAGCATCGTGCCGGTGACCGCGCGGCCAATGGGCGTCGTGTCCAAGTAGGAAATCCCGGCGGTGGTGATGTGGAACGTGCCGCATTGCAGCGTGGTGAGTCCTTTCCTGTACCAGTTGCTGCTGGCAATCGATTAGATGCGCCTTCTCCGCGCCACACTCCAGCGCCCGGCGCGGAATGGTGTCAGTACTCTGCTTCGTCCGGTTGGCTCAGGCGCGGCGTATAGCAATACGGAATCGCCCCTTTCTTGCGCATCCAGTAGATGGCGGCGGAGGTATCCAGCCCGCCCGAGAACGCAATGCCGACCTTTTGCCGGCGGGAAGAGATTGGAGGATGTGACCCATGGCGATTCGCAGTCGTAAGGTATAAATTCTCTATTCTACCGGGTCATGACCCGCCAGGCGTTAGAGCCGGCGCCAATCGTGCTGCGGCCCGCGTTCGTGAACGAAGGCGGCGGCCGCTCCAGCCGGAAAGTCCCGGCTGGGTTGCCAGTTCTCGGTTCACCCATCGTTTAGAATCATTCCGTTACGGCCTGGGCGCAAACCTGTGTCCACCAACCGGGGCTCTTCCGGCGGTCCCGCTTTCGAGGCTCCCCCACGAGAGGCGCCACCACTACTAATCAGTGTCGCCGTTCACCAATCATCACCGCCTCGGCGCCGCCGGACCCGTGCCGAAAACATAGATGGTTCCATCCGGGTTCATTACCGCTTCGGTGCTGATCGTCAACTTAAACTTCATGCTCCACACTTGCTGGCCGTCGGCGCGGGTCCGGATGATCCGCTTCTCGTCATAAATCGGGGTGCTGTCCAGGCGATAGAAATTGCTGCCCTCATCTTCGGCGAACGGCATCGACACCCCCTGCTCCGGCTCAATCCCAAACACCTTGCGGCCTTCGCGAATACCAAGCAACTGCTTGGAATTGGCACACAGCCCCAGGACTGTGCCGTCGGAGATCAGCAACGATCCCAGAATGCGCAGGGGGCCGCATAGGTCCAAAGGACACGCCCGTCGTTCGCGATCAGATACTCGGTGTTCGACCGTGTCTGGACGGCAATCTGCCCGTTTCGCCCCGTCACCGGTTGGCGCTCACAGCCATAGTCCAGCGCAGTCCGCCATTGGATCTTTACGGGGTTCAACGCCATCTCGACGGCCGGCTCGCGCTGATCGCCGCCTGCGTCGACGCACTTGACGCCCGGAAGCAGAGCTTCTTCCCGAATCAATTCCATGGTTCGCCTGGCGACCGTTTCGGAATTCGTAATCTCTCCGCCTTGCCCGGCTGCGTTGAAGCAGTAGAGCTTGTCCCTGCCTGCATAGGAGCGGATCCAGATGAGTCCGTTCCTCGCGATCGACACCTTCGCGCTGTCGCCCGACAGTTTGTACTGCCAGACAAGCCGGCCGTCGCGAATCGCGCCGATATCCGACCCATCGCTGGAAACATAGAGCGTGCCGTCAGGCCCAACCGCCTTCATCCGCCCGCCGGTCACACGGATTCGCCCCAGGATCACCGGTTCGGAGATCCCCTTCGGCAGGGGCATGGGTGCGTTTTGCATCTGGGACGATTCGATCACCGGCGGCAGTTCGTCAATCCTTTGAGCCGGGTTGATGGGCGCCGCCGGAGGCAGTTCCTGCCTCGCCTCAGGCGCTTCCGCCGTCGATTGGACTGGGTCCGGCGCGTCCGGACGCCGTCCGCGCATCACAAATGGGAGCGAGGCCAGGATACCCAACACCACCACCGCAACACCGGCGGGCAAAGCGGCTCTTCGAAACTGCACGCGGTCTCTGGATCCCGGCCCAGGCACTGACTTCGTGTGATCCTCGGGGGGCGCCGAGACGGGTGTGGGCGCGGGCGCTGGTGCCGGTTTTGCCGGTTCCGGGATCGGCGGCGCCGGTTGAGGATCGTGCAGGGCCAGGGCGAATTCCGAGACAGCATGGAAGCGGTCCGCCCGCTCTTTCCTGATCGCTCGTTGAATCGCGGCATTCATATACGGCGGCGCGGACGCAATCGGAGGCGGCGTCACCTGCATATGAAAGTAGACCGGATGCGCATTGCCGATCGGAACCGCACCGTCAAGGCAGGCGTAAGCCACAAAGCCAAGCGCGTAAATATCGGTTTCCGCGCTAGGCATTTCACCGCGAAACTGCTCCGGAGCCATATACGCCGGCGTGCCCGAGATGCTCTGCGACATCTCCACCCGCGATTGCTGCACCGCCTTGGCGAGTCCGAAATCGGTCACCTTGATGTCAGCGTTCAAGATCGTCGGCGGCAACTCCCCGTCGCGCAGGAACCGCCGCCGCTCGTCGCCGGACAGTTGAACCAGCAGGTTCGATGGCTTCAGGTCGCGATGGATGACCCCCATCGCGTGTGCCCGTTTCAGACCCTCGGCCACGTGGTCTACCACGTGCCGCAATTCTTCGGGGGAAAGCCTGCCTCGTTTGCTCAACACCTTGTCGAGGCTCGGCCCGCAAACATACTCCAGCACCAGAAAAAGGCCATCCGCGGTGTCAGCCAGATCGAAAAGGCGGACGATATGGTTGTCCGAAAGTCGAGCGAGTATTCGCGCCTCGCGCACCAGCGCTTCCCGGATCCCCGGCTCGATCGCAAGCTCCAGGGGAACGCGCTTCAGCGCGACTTCGGTATCCAGGCGGTGGTCGCGGGCAAGGTATACCTCACCCATCCCGCCGCGGCCCAGGGTCGCGAGGATCTCATACCGGTCAGCGATCATCTGCCCTCTACCGCATGAGCATGAACGGCCCGGAGCAATGGAAGGCTCGAATCGCGCATCAGATCCATGTGAGGGAGCGCAATCGCGTCCCGCGATGGGTACAGGCGATTGTAGCAAATCGAGGTCGCGGCATCAGATTTCGCCCACGCCACGCGGGCTCATTTGTCCCACATCCGCCAAACGGCACTCCCGGAGCAATCGACAACTACTTCAGCTCACGAATCCTGAGATTGCGATACCAGGCATCTCCGCCGTGATGCGTGATCACCAGCGGGTACTTCTTCGACGGGTTCGCTTTCAGCTCATCAAGATTCCTCAGCTTTGGGATGTCGTCCCGCTCCTGCGATGCCATCGTCTTCCGCAACGTCTCCGATTCCAGGTCGGCATCCAGCACTTTCACGCCGTCCAGCCAATGCTCCACGTGCCGTCCCTGCACCAGGATCCGCGCCGTGTGCCACTGCTCGACAGGCAGCGGTGGCAGTTTCGCCGTGGGTGCGGCAAATAGATACATCGCTCCGGTTCCGTGGCTCGGTTCCACCTTCGCATCAGCCACGCGCTCGTCGTCGATCAACTGCAGTTCCAGTCCGAGCGCCTTGGGTACCTCCGGGTCGATCCGCCCCACGTCAGGATTCGGACGCATGCCGAAGACCAGGTACTTCACGCCGCTGTTCGTGCCTTTCGCCAGTTTCCAGTCGAACATCAGCTCGAAATTCCGGAAACTCCGCTCCGTCGAAATGTCCGCCCTCTTGCCCTTCGCGACGGACTGGATCGCCCCGTCTTTCGACGACCCATCCGCCATTGGTCGGGAACTCCGGCTCGCCAATGTTCGCCAGCCGGCCGATGTCTTTCCGTCGAACAGCGCCTGCCATTCGCCGGCGCCTGGCAAATCCCACGATTCCAGCAGCCCGAAGGTGAAGAACTCAGGGTACCTGTCCACCGTCAAATCGTTCCGAAGCACATCCTGCAGCGACGACAGCCCGCCGTGCAGTTTGGTTGCCTTGACCGCCCGCGGGTTCCAACTCGGCCGCGACCGCCGCCATCAGGCTGGTGCGCGGTCCAAAGGACTCTATCGGTCACGTTGACTTGGCCCAGCGCGCCACTGCCGCCAGTTGACTTGCCTGGATGCCCAGCGGACGATCACCCGACCGAGGAAACCAGCAGCGCAAAGAGCCAGTCGCGCCGCGCGATCTTCGATTCGCCAATGTAGAACGGATCCACTGCGATGACGCTGCCCCTTCCTGTTTCACCAGTCGTCGCGCTTCGGCGGCCAGCTCCGCTCGCCCGTGTCTCCGAGACAGCATGGTGACCTTCTGTTGGCCGAAGATCTCCGAGTTCGGCCACGGGCACGGTCCAATCGTTGTCGATCGCTCAGCTGCCACGAGCGCATCCGGATCCCTTCTGCTTCGCTGACCGGAGCCGCTATCGGCACGTCGACCGTGTACTCATGGGCTTTGACAATGTCGTCCGAGCTTTGGGCGGCACCCGGTGTGTGCGGCAGACCTTCGCTCAGACTTCAATGCCAGCTTGTGAATGTCGAGATTGTCACCCGGCAGTTCCACCCGCAATTGATCGGGCGTCCTGACGTCGCCCTCCGACGGAACCTCCTTCGTCTGAGAAGGCGGAATCGTTTCCCGCATAAAAGTGATCGCGCACAAAGCGATAGAAGGCCTCCCGGTTCTCCTGGCCGTAGTTGTGCCCCGCATCGTAGTTGATATGCGCCGTGAGTTCGTCCGCCGCTTTGTAGAGCGCGAAATACGGGCGTGCCGCCCACATCAGCGGCGCATTCGCATAGTCGCCCCGGAAGCAGCAGTTGTCATACGCGTTGTTGCTCACCATCGTCGGCTTCGGGAGCCCGCATCGCCGTCAGCGTCGAGTAGTCCGCGATGCTCGCCAGATCCACGGGTGTCTGCTCGCTGTCCCCGAGAGTCCTGGTCCGGGAAACTGCGCCCGAGTCACAAAGCTGGAATAGCCGGCCACCGGGATTGGCGATGGTCGACCCGGGGATCCAGCGCACTGATGAGAATCGTCTGCCAGCCGCCCCCGGAAAGCCCTGTCACTGCGACACGCGCGAGTGATCCGCATTCGGCCGCGACAACAGGATATCCAGCGCGCGCTTCTGCGACAGATAATGCAGTGCGACGCCATTCGTGCCCAGCAGGTCCAGTTGATTGGTTCGCGTAGTGGCTGAAGCCGTCGGCCTTCAGTTGCCCCATGCCGAGCCATTCGAAATTGAACGCGATTGCGCCCTTCTTCGCCTGGTTGATGCAGCGGATCTGAATGTAGTCGTTGGCAACGCCGGCGCCCTCGTGTCCATTTGTATTCAGGATGACCGGCGCCTTGCCGGTGAGCTTCTCCGGTTCATACAGAAGCGCGGGAATCCAGAATCCGGGGATCATCTCGTACCGCAGCTTCCGGATCTTGTACCCATTGCCTGGCACTACCTCCAGCCACTCCACTCGAGTCTTTGCCGCCGCCCATTTCCGGCCCTCCCCACGCAGGACCACCTCATTCAATACGCGCTGGCGCAAGGCTTCCTTAGCTTGCGTCCACTGCTGCGCACTACTCACCAGGGGCATCGATTTGACGTGCGAGGCCGTATACACCTGCGCCTCGATCAGGGCCCGGTTGGCGGTGAGAATCGGCTTGGCGAGGGCCTCCTGCAGGCTGAGCGGCTGGGCGGCGGCGGGCAGGCAGACAAGGAACGAACAGAGGAAGGTCCAGTGGGTCGTCATCGAGTGTATGTTACCCCTTACCGGGGCACACTCGGCCGGTTCGCGAATGGCCGCGACAGCGCCTCCCTCTGTTGCGCAGCTTCGACTTCGACACTTCTCTGCCGCCACTGCTCCAGCACCGCCGCCAGCTCAGCGGCTCGCATTCCGTAGCTATGCGGCAGACTCCCATCAAATCCCGCCAGCCATCCCACCGCTTTCATCGCCACCGAACGCTGCTTGTTCGGGTGGGTCGTCCAGCCGACCATGCGCCGGGTGGGAATGAAGCCGGCGGCATAAAATGTGATCACTTTGAAGGTGCCGACCTCCGCCCACCGGATGGTCTTGTCGCCTAACACGCCGTTGCCAAAGGTGAACCCGTTGTCGTCCAGCCTGAGTTGCCCGCGCGCCTTGGTGACGAGGAGGCAGATCCCAACGAAGAAGATCAGGGGGCGCAGTCCCGAGTTCATCGGCAACAAAAAGCTGGCCAACACACAGCCCACGCCGGCGGCAATTCTCCCCTTGGTCAGGCGTTTAGCGGCAATCACCGTTTCCATTTTGAAGCCTCCCTCGACGTGGACCGCCCGTTCAGAAGGCTGGAATCGTTGCGCCGCCTGCCGGCACAATCATCCGCTCCATCCGTCTCTACACTCCACGGCCTGCTGGTCCCATGTCGTGCCTCGCCGGGTCCACACCGGACTATCGGCGCATCCCATCCGAAGATTTAGATGAAATCCACACTCAGTGGTGGCCGTCAGCCTGCTGCCATCGGCTCCGCCTACACGCCCCGGATCGTGATCACCTTCCGCAGTGGCGTATAGCCGGTGATGTAAAGACACGTGCCCGCCGCTCGAAGCACCGCGCCATGGGCCTGGTAGCTGTGCCCGGATAGGCCGGTCACCTCGTGTTCCATCTGACCAGGACCGAACTCGATCGCATCGCCGCCCACCCGGTAAACCCCCATTCCCTCCGCCAGAAATAGCGCCTTGCCCTCCGGACCACCGCCGCGCCCGCTCAGCACCTTCTCCCGAATGGTCCCTTCCAACTGACCTCCTGGACGAAACGCCAGCTCAATCGCATAAGGAACGTGCTCGTGCCCTGTGATCTCAATCTGCAACTCAAATTGGCCCTCTTTCTCCACGACCGTAACCTTCTGGTCCAGGACCTGCACGCCGCTCATCTGCCTGTGCGGAAAATCCAGCTTGCTCCAGAATCGGCCGTCCTTCGCGGGCGTCAGTGGGTAGTCGCCGTCGGGCCTGCGGTACTCCTTCGGCAAGGGCTGGTAATACGGAGCCTCCAGCCGTTGCTGCAGGACATATCCGGACGCGCCCGCCCGCACGCCCTCTGCGCGGAACACCCCCAGGCTGAAGAAGGATCCGCCCATCCGCACCGAGTGGAGCACCGCCCGGCCGCTGCGAAAGTGGAAAAACGTCGGGTTGTGCGCCAGCCCCGAGGCGATCCCCACCGGTTGATCCTCTCCACCAAAAACCGACGCCGCCCTGCCGCCCCTGCGGATGCGCACGAGGCTGCTGTTGGCGAAGACTTTCGAATAATCCTCCGGAATTGAGCCTCCTTCCGGCAGTGGTTTCCGCAGCAGAGGCTCTTCCAGGAAGTGAATCACCGGATTCGTGCCCTCCACCAGCCCTTCGCCGCTCCGTTCCGCAATCAGTCGCGCCACAGCCGCAAAGTCGGAGTTGCCGTCTCTGATCGCCATGTACCGGTATTGGACATAGAAATTAGCCACGTGCACTGGACGGTCCTGGTCCTGACGGCGGGAATTCAAGGTTTCCACTCCCCGTCCGGCTGCAGAAGATACAGGTTGGCCTTAAGGTACTTGCGCACCGGATCCAGCAGCGCTGGGCGGTTCAACAGCCGCGCCAGGGTTACAAAGCAGTTCACCTCCACCCGTGCGTAGTTCGGACTTCGCTCAGGAAAGAGACCGTCCTCGTCCTGGTAGATTCCTTCGCCCAACCAGTCGTCAATCCTCTGCACATAGCGCGCATCGGGAAACAGCGAGTGGATGCGCGCCAGCGCCGCGCAGATCACCCAACGATGATTCGGAGTGTGGATCCCACCCGTTACCAGGGCATCCCCCACCCGCCGCAGGAAACGGCCGAGACTCTCCTGCATGCCCGCCAGACGCGGATCCTGGCTGCGGCGCGCCACGTCCAGCGACGCTGCCGTCGCTTCAACGACAAACCCCGTATCCGGTGGAGAGGAGAGATTCCCGGCATCCAGCAACCCTTCGGGATGCAGGGCGTCCAACAACCCCTGGACACTCCGTTCCATTCGTGGAATCAGTTCCGCCGAGCGGTACAACGAGGACTCCGGTGCACAATAGGCCGCCACGAGGGCCGCCAGATCGCCTCCGCGGCCAGGCCGCGGCAGCGCATCGCGGTTCGCGCCCGGCTGCTGCGCCATCCGGTTCACCGCTTCTCCATTGGCCTTCAACAGCCGCAGGAAGGTCCTTTGGCCTTCATCCCTTGCACTCGGCCCTGCCTGGTCCTGAGCGCTGGCGCCTGCGGCGGCCGCGGCCATGCCGAGTGTGCGCCCAATGACGTCTCTTCGCGTGATGCCCACTGTTGCTCCTCAGGCGGAATGGCACCATCCTATCTTTTCCGGTCGCGCCACGCCTCTGGCCGCGCACACATCTCCATGCATGTCCAGTGCTAGAATCCTATGAACCACTGGACCCCGTTTCGTTCCAGATCCGGCAGCTACGGCGCTGCGGCAGTCAAGGGGACGGAGTCGTACATCCAGCATGCAAACCGCCGCAATTGCTTACCGCGTCGCGGACTTTCTCAAACAACACCCGCCATTCGAGTTCATGGAAATGGCCGACCTCATTGCCCTGGTCGCCCGCGGTCGCGTGAAGTTCCACGAAGCCGACGAGTACGTCTGCTGGCAGTCCGCCGCCCACGCCCCGCTGTTCTACGTGATTCAGCAGGGTTCGGTCTCCTTGTGGGATGAATCTGTCAATCCGCCCGTCCTCCGCGACATTCGCGGCGCTGGCGACAGCATCGGTCTCGAGCGATTCAACGGCGTGCCCACCAGCCTCTTCTCCGTCAAGGCCTCCAGTGACGTCGTCCTCTACGCGCTCCACGCAGCCGATTTCGAGCCCCTGCTCCAGCGCTATCCTCGTGCCGGCAAGTTCGTCGTCGCCTATTCGGCAGTGACCGCCGACTACGAACCGCCAGGCGAGCGCTCCTACCCTCATCAAATCTTTCTCTCTGACCTGCTGCGCGATCGCGCGCCCCTGCACTGCCCCGAGTCGACACCCGTGCAGGACGCAGCCCACCTCCTCTACGAATCCGGCGCGCAAGCCGTCGCTCTTACCCGCGAGGGCGAGTTCACCGCGATCCTCACCATAGGCGACCTGTTGCGATGGATCGCGAGCGGCGCCGCCAACCCACGGCAGCCGGCTCTCGCCTTGGTCACCTCCGAATCGGTCACCGTATCGCCCAGTACGCTTGTCAGCGACTGCGTCCTCGCCATGGCGGAAGCCGGAGCCCATGCCGCCGCTCTCACCAACGATGGCTCACCCCGCAGCGAACTGCAGCGCATCATTACGATTCCTACCCTCACGCCCGCGTTCGGCGACCACCCTGTCGCCATTCTCCGCGAGGTCTCCTCCGCCCCCACCTGCGCGTCCCTCCGCGCTCTCAATCAGAGGGCCCGAGCCTGGATCCTCGACAACCTGTCCGCCCCCTCCGCCTCCGGCTGGCTGGCCGCCTTCTCTGATTTCGTCAATCGCAGCGTCGTCAAGCGCCTGCTGGACCTCCTCAGCCTCGATCAGGAAAGCCAATGCTGGTGCTTCTACGGCGGAGCCGGCCAGCCAGGAAGTTCTCACCGCGGCCGCACCCTCCATCGCCATCATCGGTTCCTCCCCGGCTTCATCATCAATCGGACAGGCTCTGTCCGAATGCGGCTACCTCTACGCTGAACCACCCGTCGCCGCCTCTCTCGAAGAGTGGAAAACCCTCTTCTCCCGGCTGGATTCGCGACCCCATTCGCCGGCAGATGTACCGAAAATCCCGGCCCTTCTTCGACCTGCGCCTCATCCACGGCCCGGACGGCCCCTTTCAAGCTTTGGAATCTCACATCCGCGCGGAGCTTGCCGCGGAAACCGGATTCCTTCAACTCCTCGCGAACGACTGCCTGTCCAATCTCCCGCCTCTGACCTTCTTCCGCGACCTCATCGTCGAGGAATCCGGCGAAGTGACCGATCGTTTCCGCCTGGAGACCAGCGCGCTCCAGCCACTCGCCGATGTCGCCCGTGTCTTCGGGCTCGCCGCCGGCCGCCCGCTCGGTGCCTCCACCAGAGTGCGGTTTGAAGGCGCCGGCGCCCTATGCCCGGGCCGGCAGAGCACCTTTCGCGAGGCGGCCGACACCATGAGCGTCATGCTGTTCCATCAGGCCCGCGCCGGGCTTCGCCTGCGCACAAATGGCTCCGAGCTGCCTCTCCCACTGTTGAGCCGCCACGACCGGCAGGTCATTAAGAGCGGCTTCCGTTCCATCCACAGGCTCCTCGAGTTCACGGCGTCCTGGGAATGGCTGGAGGCGGTTTGACCTGGTCGCCGGAAGCACCCAATGACATGGTCCGTTTCGTGGTTCTCGACTCCGAAACCACTGGCCTGGACCCGCGCAATGACCGCATTGTCACCATCGGCGCTATCGCTGTCGTCAATCAGGAGATCCTGCTCGATGACTCTTTCGAAGCCATGGTCAAGGTGGCCTACAACTCCAGCGCGGTCACCGTGCACGGCGTCACCCGCGAGGAAAGCATGGCCGGGCTCGAAGAGGAAGACGCTCTTCAGAAGTTCCACTCCTACCTCGGCGACGGAGTCATCGTCGGTCACCACATCCAGCACGACGTGGAGACCTTCAATGCCGGCTACGAACGCCACTTCGGTTTTCGGCTGCCGAACGCGAGCCTCGATACGATGGACCTCACCCTGCACCTCGAACGAGACGGAGCGTTTGCCGGTCGCGATACCATCCAGCAGTTCTCCCTCGATGCCCTTTGCACCCTCTTCGGCATCATCCCCCACGACCGGCACACCGCCGCCGGCGACGCATTCATGACAGCTCTCGTCTTTCAGCGATTGCTACGTCTCGCCGCGAAACACGGCCGCACCACCCTTGCTCGCTTGACCGAACCCTTCGTACCCTAGCCTGGCAACTGCTCAACACCGCCACAGGGTCTTGTAGTCCACCATCTCGAACTGGCCTCGCAGCGTGCGCCAGGCGTAAATGAAGTCGCTCCCCATCGGATCGTAGCCGAAGCCGTATGTGCCATACTGCGTGCCGTCGCCGATCATCCCGTTCAGGCAGACAATGTGCACCCTGTTCTTGAAGTTCAGGGTCAGGCCCACCGGATTGTCTCGCAGCCAGCCGGCAAACGTACTCACCGGAAAGCTCTTGAGTCCCTCCCTCTTCAGGCTCAGCCGCTTCGCGAAGGTGTCATGGAGTTCCCATCGCAGACCGGCATCCAGTTGGAAGGCGAGATGGTAAGTGCCCGACGAGCCTCCGTCCGCCTTGGTCAGAATATCCTCCAGCGAGTACTGCTTCTTGTCGCGGACAGACATCATCATCGCCGCCGTTGCGGCCCAGCACCCCATGGATTTCACCTGGCTGACGAATGGAAAGCTGATCTGCCACTTGATCTTGTAATGTTCTGGAGCGCCAGGCTTTTCCGGCGATGCCAGCATGTCGTTGATGCGCTGCAAGGTTACGCCTTTGGCCCCGATCTGCCCGTCCTTCCACCCGAACTGCCAGCGCTGAAGATTCTCGATCGCTCCGATGGTGAGGGCCTTGCAGTCGCCGTCCGGCGAAAGTTTTGGAAAAGGTCCGCCCCAATGCTGTGGAAACGCATTGAGCGCGGCCTGTATTTTTGCCACATCCGCGGGGTGATTCGTACAGCCCCGTCCCACGGATGAAGTGAGAGTCAAAGCCATGATTCAGCACCCTCCTTTCCGAATAATGTATCGCGATCCGGCAACCAGCCCGCCGGCCCCCGGCTTTCGGAGAATCCGCTCATCCCTCGAAAGTGTGAGACATCCCAGCTACTGTTTGGTGACCGGCACCATACCTCGTGCGGGGATGCTGATTCTTTCTTCCTTGGCTATCGTTGGGTAGCTGCGAGGCGCATGGCGGCTCGCGATTCCCAAGGAGGCAACCGAATGCGCGCTGCTCGCATGCACGGCTACAAACAGCCGTTGGTTCTCGAAGAAGTCAGCAAACCGGGCATCACTTCCGGACAGGTGCTCGTCAAGGTGGAAGCCGCCGGCATGTGCCGCACCGACTTCCAGTTGGTCGACGGCTATTTCCGCTCCGGGTTCGACCTGCCCCTGCCTGCCACCCCAGGCCATGAGATCGCCGGTTCCATCGCCGAAATCGGCCCTGATGTTCCGGCTTCCGCCAACTTCTCCGTGGGCGACCAGGTCGTGGTCGTCGGCGGCTGGGGCGATGGCACTTGCCGCCAGTGCCGCGTCGGAAACGAGCAGATCTGCGGGCATGGTGCTTGGCCAGGCTTCGGGCCGTACGGCGGCTACAGCGAATACGTGCCCGTACCTGCCCGGTACCTGATCAAAGTCGACAGGAAGTATGGTCTCAAGTCCGAGGAACTCGCGCCTCTCACCGACGCTGGCATGACCCCCTATCGCGGCATGAAGAAACTCCGCGCCTCCGGCGTCATCGGTCCCGATCGCCTGATCGCGGTCTTCGGCGCTGGTGGTCTCGGCAACTACGGAGTGCAATACGCCAAACTCCTCTCCTCCGGCGCCTCCGTGGTCGTCTTCGCTCGTAGCGACGAAAAACTGTCCATCGCCAAGGAGCATGGCGCCGACTACGTCATCAACACCCGCGGCAAGTCCCTCGACGACATCCGCGCCGACCTTCTCAAAGCCACCGGCCAGCGGGAGATCGACGGAGCGCTCGACTGCGTCGGCGCCGAGGAAACCATCCGCACCGGCTTCGGGTTGCTGGCCACGGCCGGCGTCTTCGTCTCCGTCGGCCTTGTGGGCAATCGCATCGATATTCCGCTCTTTCCCCTGGTGGCCCGCGAGTACACCTATCACGGCTCCTTCTGGGGCAACTACACAGATCTGTCCGAGGTCATGGCTCTGGCCCAGACCGGCAGGATCAAGCACTCCATCAAGCGAATCCGGCTGGAGGATGTCAATGAGAACCTCGAACTGCTCGCGCACGGTGAACTCGTGGGTCGCGCCGTCATTGTCTTCGACTAACACGCCGTCGCCATCCGGACTTCGGCCCGCCGGTGCCTTGCGCTTGTTCGGCAGCGGCCTCTTCCTCATGCTTACCCTGGGAGGTTCCATGCTCGCTGCCGAAAAAGATCAGGAGTCAAGAAACAAGGAGACGATGCAGACCACCTTTCAGTCCTGGGCCTCCGGCACGGGCAGCCCCTTCGATCTCCTGAACCCCGAAGCCACCTGGACCATCGTGGGCAATGCCGCGGTCTCCCGAACCTATAAGAGCCGTCAGGAGTTCCTTGACGTGGTCATTGGTCCTTTCAATGCCCGCCTCTCCCGGCGGCTCATTCCGTCCGTCCGAGCCATTTATTCCGACGGTGATATGGTTATTGCGCTGTTCGATGCCGAAGCCGTCGCCCGCGACGGCAAACCCTACAGGAACACCTACACCTGGTATATGCGCATGCGCGAGGGTCGAATCGTCGAAGTCACGGCCTTCTTCGACACCATCGAGTTCATGGATCTCTGGACGCGCGTGAAGCCGCAATAGGCCGGCACGGAAAACTTCATTCCGAGTGGAAGCCGCCCGACCCCCACGTGGATTCGGCGGGACGGCTCCGCGCTATCATCGTCGAAATGGATCCCGACAATCCCGTGGTTCGCCTCTGCGTGCAGGGGATGGAGCGCGAGTTCGCCGGCGATTTCAACGGCGCTGCCCAGGCATTTCAGGACGCGTGGGATCAGAGCACGGATGACTTCGAACGCTGCATTGCCGCGCACTACGTGGCCCGGCATCAGCCGACACCTGCTGCCTGCTTGATGTGGAACGAGAAGTCGCTCCACCACGCCACGGCTGTCGACAAGGACAGGGTCCGCGACTTCTACCCCTCCCTCTACCTGAACCTGGGCAAGTCCCACGAAGACCTGGGCCATCGCGACGAGGCCAGGCATTTCTACGAACTGGCCGCGAAACTCGTTGATACCCTGGACCAGGGAAGGTACGGCGTCGTCGTCCGCGACGCAGTGGCGCGGGCCCTGCTGCGCGTCGGCTGAGCCGGCAGGGTGTCCGGGCCGATGGCCCCGGTAGTTCGATATCCTGACTCTTTGCGAAGGATTGTCGCTTTGCTGGTGTCTCTGGCTGTGGCTCAAGCTGCGGAAGTGCATCAAGCCGCCCGCAACTGCTACACCGAACGCGTGCGACAATTGCTGCCCCGGCACCCCGGCCTGAGCGAACCCGATGAGGCAGGGCTTTGCCCGCTCCGCATCCCCATCGACGGCAGCCAGAAGGCCTCCGTCTGGCTTCTGCTCGACGCCGCGGCCGCCAGGTAGCCTTCGGCCTGAATCTTTCCGGACGAGCACTGCGCCCGCCCAATTCCTCCTAATTCACACATTGAAGTTTTTTCATTCGCAGGTTCAAGATTTATATCTCTTTTATTTTCAATACGGGTTCCCTGGACAGGGCCATTTACCCCAGACCTTGCGGTTACAGTGGATTCGCGCCGGCCAACACGCCGGCCTTTTTCATGAATAAGGAGATTGAAAGATGGCTACGATTGCTCAGATCACCGCGAATCAGGCGAATGCGAAACTCTCTACCGGGCCCGTGTCGAAGGAGGGGAAGGCGCGCTCTGCCCAGAACGCCCGCCGCCACGGCTTCACGGCCCGGAACCCCCAGATTACTCCGGAGGACCGCGCCGAATTCATAGAACTGGAATCTGCCCTCCGCCTCAGAACCCGGCCGGCGGACTGCCTCGAGGAAGAGATCTTCCATCGCATCCTCACCCACACCTGGAACCTGCGCCGGATTGAGGATTTCGAATCCCTGATCCTTGCCGAAACGGACCCATTGGCCGAAGTGGACCCCCACGCGGCCAAGCTCGAACGCTATGCCCGCTACCGCCGCGACCTCGAACGCGGCCTCTATCGCGCCATCCGGGAACTCAGCAAACTTCAGACTGAACGAGCTGCCCTCGGCCAGCAGCACCCCCATGTTGTCCAGGGCATCCGTGAAAACGTTCCCCTCGCCGAAGTAACCCGTCTGACCAACAACACCGAGGAACTTTTCTTTTATGAGGGTTATGGCCGCCCGCGCCGGGCGCTGGAGCATCTGACCACGGAAGTCGATTCCGGCCATCCCGACAACGAGGACCCGCTGGATCAGCTTATGCCCGTGCCGGCTCCGCGAAACGAAGCGAATGAAATCGGCCAGGACGGATTCCCCTTCGTGACCTATACCGTGCCCAAGCCCTGACAGAAGCCCCTGCGCCAACCTCGCACTGCTTCGACGAAACGAAGCCGCTGACACCTCATCGGCCGGTCACCCCGGACAGCCGTGACCCCCCGCCGGTCTCGATCTTTGAAAACCACACCTCTTTCCCTCAGCCAGGGGAGCGTCCCGCCGGGACCTCCACACCCGTAGTGTGTCCGCTCCCTTCGCCAGCCCAGCAGTGAACACAGTCGTCTGCAAACTCCGCGAATGGTCCCCTCGGGGAATGGACTAAAGCAAGTCACTGGCGCCTTACCGAACAGCACAGACTTCCGAGCGCTCTCGCGTGCAGGTCAACCGGCGTACGGAAGCAAGCGCCACGGGAGGTAGCCCGGTCGGAATGTCGCCGCAATCAACGGGCCGCGGCTGCCGCTTGTTGCTGGGTGAGCCAGTCCTCGTATCGCTTCGTGCTCAGTCTCGCGCCAGCATCGGGGACGATGGATCGTTCGGAAGCTTCCGCGCCGAAGTAGCCCATCTTGGGGTCGATGACGATCTCACGTTGATTCGCGCTCGGCCCCAAGGCCACCCGCACGAGGTCCGCCATCTGGTACGCTTTTGGCCCGCCGATCTCCACCATGCCGTTCAATGGCTTGCCAAGCGCCACGTCTCCCACTGCCAGCGAAACGTCCGCCGCGGCCATCGGTTGGATCAGGATCGGAGCGACCCGAATACTCTCGCCCACGGTGGAGAATCCGACGATCGCGTTGACAAACTCGTAAAACTGCGTCGCCCGAACGATCGAATAGGGGATCGACGACTCCTTGATCATCGTCTCCTGCACCATCTTGGCCCGGAAATACCCGCTGGTGAGCAGGCGGTCTGTCCCGACGACCGAGAGGGCCACGAAGTGGCCGACACCCGCGCTTTTCGCCGCCGCGACGAGATTGCGGGTCGACGACTGGAAAAACTCCATCACCGGCTCCGGGTCAAATGACGGTGAGTTCGAGACGTCCACCAGGACCGAGGCGCCCTTCAAGGCGTCCGCCAAACCTTCGCCTGTCACGGAGTTGACGCCCGATCTGGGCGACGCGGAGACCACCTGGTGGCCCTCCGCCGTCAACCGCTGAACCACTTTGGACCCGATGAGTCCGCTACCGCCAATCACGACAATCTTCATAGTGAACCTCCTGGTTCGAAGCATCCAACCTGGATCGTTGCTGCTACTTCTCAACCACCAACACCGGCGCTCCTTTGTCTTTCACGAGAAGCACCACGAACTTGGCGGGCTTGGTCGTGCTCGCGTTTCGCCCCACCGTGTGGACATCGTCGGTTCCTTCATAGAAGGTCTGTCCCGGTCCGAGTGTCACCTGCTCCCCACCCTTTACCTGCATGATGATCGAGCCCTCCAGGACGTACACGAACGCATGCGCGTTGTGGCGATGAATCGGGTCCTGCGAGCCCGGTGGATAGACCACTGTGATCATCTCCACTTCCTTGCCTGGGATATTCGCCAGTTCTTTGACCATCAGCGACGCAACCTGGGCTTCCTGCGCCCGCAGCGTGCCGGCCATGAGACAAAGCAGAGCCAAGGTTAAGCCTCTGTTCGACATAGTTCCCTTTCGTACAACGTAAGCTCCAATGTGTCTCCATCATGGAGCCATCGAACGGCGGGGATCATCACCCAAACGGAGGATTGTCACTACACCCGGCGGCGGCTCAACGCCCACCAGGGGGCCGCAGGCTCTGGCTGCGATAGGGGAATCTCCGGTCGAGTTCCGTCCAATCCATTTCGAGGCCGAGGCCCGGTTTGTCGGAAAGCGTCACCTGGCCGCCACGTGCCACAGGGAATGTGCCGCGGGTGATACCGGTGAAGGTGGATTCCATGCCGGCGTCCCACTCCTGCATCAGAAAGTTGCGGACGCCGGCCATCGATTGGAGGGAGGCCACGTGCGCCACTGGTCCGTAGTACATATGAGGCGCCATTTCCGCGCCGTAGACCTCGCCCAGCGACGCAATCCTGCGGATCTCGGTGATCCCGCCGCAGTGAATCACATCCGGCTGCAGGATCCGGGCGCCCTTCGCATCCAGCAGATGCTTGAATTCGAAACGGGAGACCAGGCCCTCTCCACCGGCCAGCGCCACCGGGCTCTTCGCGGCAATTTCGCCCAACGCTTGCGGCAGTTCACGCCATGTCGGCTCTTCGATAAACAGCGGGTGAAACGGCGCCACGGCATTGGCGAACTCGATGGCCGAGCGCACCGAAAACGTCTCCCACATCTCGAGAGCGATCTCGAGATCTGGGCCGCCGCCCTTTCGAACCGCTTCGACCTCTGCCACAAGACGGCGCAGCCGTTCCGCCTCCGTACCGCCCTTGGGCAGCACCCACTTGATGCAGGTCCAGCCGTCCTGACGCGTCCGGGCCGCGAGTTCCGCCAGGCGCTGCGGCGTGCGGGGCTCCAAGCCATGGCTCCAATGGCTGTAGTACACGCGCATTGGTTTCGCGGTGGAAGATCCGAGCAGCCGCCAGAGCGGTTCGCCCAGCCGTTTTCCGGCGATGTCCCACAGGGCGATGTCGACGGCGGCCAGGGCGGTCATTAGTACGGACCCGTCGCGATAGCGCGAAAGCTCGTAGTAATTGCGGTTCCAATGGTCCTCGATGCCGGATGGATCCTTACCGGTGAGGAAAGGCGTGAACCACTCGATCGCTTTCTCTACGATCTCAACGCGTCCGGAGATCGAACCCTCGCCCAGCCCGGTGATGCCGCCATCCGTCTCAAGTTCCAGGAAGAGATAGTCGCGATTCCCGATGGAGTGCTTGCGCGTCGTCAGCTTGCGGATCGCCAGTTTGCCGGAGGCTGCGAACAGGGCCCCCATCAACAGGTCTCTCCGGCGCAGAGGGGATGCTGGCATACAGCGGATTGTATCCAAGCCGCGTTCCCCGGTGACATCGCGATTGCGGGAATGGCCGCCGCGTCGCAGAATGATTGAATGTTCTCCCGTCTGATCACTGTCCACCTTGCCGTGGCTGCATGCCTGATTCCCCAGGTCCAGGCGCAATCCTCCGCTCCGCGATTCTTCAGTGTGCCGGGCGCCGATGCTCCGGAATTGGCCCGGCGAGGCGGGCATCCTGTCGGTGTGCGGACGATCGAACTGGTCCATCCAGGGCAGGTGGATATTCTGAAGTTCGACCGCGAGACGGGCAAGGCGCCCCTTTACGACCGCCCGCTCACGGTGGAAGTCTGGTACCCCGCCACGATCCCGGCCGGTCAACAGGAACAGACGGTCTATGTCAGTGCACTGCCCGGCAATGCTCCGGCCGGTGGTCCAAAGACCTTTGAGATCCCCGGCAAGGCCCTGCGCGACGCGCCTCCAGAGAAGGGCGAGGCGTTTCCGCTGGTGGTTGTGTCGCACGGGTATCCCGGCTCTCGCACCTTTCTCAGCTACCTCACGGAAAACCTGGCGTCGAAGGGCTATGTCGTCGTTGCGATCGACCATACGGATTCCGTCTTCGGGGCCGTACGGGGGTTCCAGAGCACCCTGCTGAATCGATCGGCCGATCAGCTCTTTACCCTTCAGGCGATCGAGAAACTGGCCGGCGCACAGGATCACTTCCTGCATGGACTGGTGGATGCCTCGCGCGCGGCAATCGTCGGCTACTCCATGGGTGGATATGGCGCGTTGGCAAGCGGCGGGGCCGGTTACAGCGCCGCGAGCGGTATCTCGAAGATGGTGCCCGGCGGCTACTACAGCAAGTGGACTGCGGGCAGCGCGGAGTTCGGTGGGCTGCGGCACGACAACCTGAAGGCGATCGTCGCCATTGCGCCCTGGGGCGCGCAGCCTCCGCAGAATGCCTGGGACAAGGCGGGTCTGGCCGGAATTCGCGTCCCTTCGCTCTTCATTGATGGGGATCAGGATGATGTCTCGGACTATGCGGGGGGCGTCAAGCCGGCGTTTGAAGGTGCGGTGAACTCCGACCGCTGGCTGCTGGTCTACGAGAACGCCCGGCACAATGTGGGCGGGAATCCGCCCCCGCCTGAGGCTCTGGGCGAGTTCGGCACGCAGGAAAGCTTCGACGAGCCGGTCTGGCGCAAGGATCGCATCGCGGCCATCAACCAGCATTTCATCACTGCATTCCTGGATCTCCAGTTGAAGGGCGACCAGAGCCGCCGCGCCTATCTCGATGTTCCGGTTGTCCGTTCGAATGACGGCGCATGGCCCGTCGCGCGGGGCGAACGGACCGGTGGCAGCTACAGTCCGGGGGCAGGGAAGGAAGGCCACACGTACTGGAAGGGATTCCAGCGGCGCTGGGCGCTCGGGCTGCAGTTGCACCATCTCGCCCCGGCCGCGAAGCCCTGAGTTCCGGCCGCTCGCCTTTGAGAGAGAATCTATGGCGGAGGGCTCACTCCCTTCGGTCATCCCAAGGAAGGCGAACGGTCGTAATATGAACCGATCCTCATTGCTCTGCCCGCTCCGCATTCGTCGCATCCTCGAACTCTGCGCGATGCTCACCGCGGTGGCAGGAACCACCCTGGCCGCGAACGGCATCTCGATCAAGGTGGACAAGGCCGCGGGCGGACCAGGCGAGTTCGCCGCGGCGGAGATTCTACGCAATGCGGCGGAGCATGCCATGCCCGTGAACGATACCGGCGCCACCGTCGTCACACTGGCGCTGGCGTCGGGCGCACAGCCCCAAAGTTATACGATCCAGGTGCGGCGGCAGGGCGGGCAGACCGCAATCGACGTGCGCGGAACGGATGCGGCGGGTGTCATGTACGGCGGACTCGACATCGCTGAGGCGATCCACACGAATACGCTGGCGGAACTGAAGGACTCCACGCATGCACCGCATATCGCGCAGCGGGGCATCAAGTTCAACATCCCGCTAGATCTGCGCACCCCGAGCTACTCGGATCCCTCCGACGCGGCGCAGGCCAACATCCCCGAGATGTGGAGTATGGCGTTCTGGCGGGCGTTCTTCGACGACATGGCTCGCCATCGATACAACGTCATCTCTCTGTGGAACCTGCACCCGTTCCCGAGCATTGTGAAGGTGCCCGAGTTCCCGCATGTCGCGCTGGACGATGTCTGGCGCACCACCGCCAGGCTGGATGAGAAGTTTGACAACGCGGGGAACGACTACGTGCGGCCCGAGATGCTGGCAAAGCACGAGGTAGTGAAGAAGCTCACGATGGATGAGAAGATCCGGTTCTGGCGGGAAGTGATGCAACTGGCGAAGGACCGGGGCATCGATGTGTACTTCTTCACCTGGAACATTTTCCTCCATGGAGCCGAAGGGAAGGACGGCATCACGTCCGATAAGGGTGCGCCGCGCACCATCGAGTACTTTCGCGCCAGTGTCCGGGAAACGATCAGGACCTATCCTCTGCTGGCAGGCATCGGCATCACGGCCGGAGAAAGCATGCCTGTCAACATTGGCGGGATCAGCAAGGAACAATGGCTCTGGAAGACCTATGGCGAGGGCATCCGCGATGCGCTGAAGGAGACTCCTCAACGTAAGTTCCGACTGATTCACCGCTTCCACATGACGGGTCTGACCGAGATCAGAGAGACCTTCACGGAGCTGCCGTGCACCCTGGATGTGAGCTTTAAGTACGCCATCGCGCACATGTACTCCGTGCCTCGTCCGGCCATGATCGACCCCCTGCTGCCGTTGCTTTCGCCGAAACTGCGGAGCTGGTTGACGGTCCGGAATGATGACATTTACAGCTTCCGCTGGGCTGACGTCGACTATGCCCGGGCATTCATCAAGGCAATCCCGGGACCGGACAAGATTGCAGGCTTCTACATGGGGCCGGATGGCTATATCTGGGGCCGGGACTTCCTCACCAGGGATGCGTCATCGCCCCGGCAGACGGTAATGCAAAAGCAGTGGCTGTCGTTCGCGATGTGGGGCCGGCTGGCTTACGAACCGGAACTGCCGGAAGCGGTGTTCGCGCGGCTGGTGGCGGCGCGATTCCCGCGGGCGGACGTGGCGCGCCTGATGGGCGCCTGGGCGGATGCCTCCAGGACGTTCCCCTACATCACCCGGTTCTTCTGGGGCGATATCGATCTGAAGTGGTTTCCGGAAGCCAGCAGGAGGAAGCCCGGCTATTACAATGTCCGCCATTTTATTGAGGGTGGGACGATGCCGGGCGCCGGCGTACTGAACATCATCGAATGGCGGAACGGCGTACTGGCAAAACAGATGCCCAAGGGTGTGACTCCGCTTGAGATTGCTTCGACTCTGGAGGGTAACTCGGCGAAAGCGCTGCAGGCGCTGCCGCAGTTGCGGAAGGGCGGCGTCGCGCCAGTGGGGAATGGGGCGGAGTACTCGGCCACACTCGGGGACATCGAGACAATGGCTCATCTGGGGCTCTACTACTCGGAGAAGATCCGCGGGGCCAGTGATCTTGCTCTCTTTGACAGGACTGGCGACGTTGGGCAGAAAGAATCCGCGATTCTCCACCTGACCGCGGCGCTCACGCACTGGAAGAACTGACTCGGCGGCGTATACGCGGCAGTACGTGCAGCCGGTGCTCTACAACCGGTCCGGGTGGGTCGATATTCCGAAGCAGACGGAAGAAGTGGCGGCGGATGTGCAGATAGCACGGGACTGGAAGGTTGGCACGATCAACGAGGCGGGGATCCAGCGGTCGGGCACCGAGGCGGGATTCAAGAAGTAGTCTGGGCGGGAAAGTGCATGTCTCCGCGGGAACGCTCGTTTTCAGGGCGCTCCCGCAGGGACAATCGAGCCTTAGTGGCTGGCGGGCGTGCTGGGTGAATCGTCGGCGGGCAGGTCGCCGAGGGCGTACTGGATGCCGGCGAGCATATGAGCGACGAAGGGTCGTGAGAAGTAGACCTTCTCATCGTGGCCGTGCGCTTCGTAGAAGACGCGGCCCTGGCCGACTCGCTGGATATAGCTCAACGCATAGTCGCCGTCGGTGCGCTTGGTGTTGGCCGGTTCCTTGGCCTTGTCTTCCGCGCTCATTTTGGCGTAGTTCACGCTGGTGAGGACATGCACCTTGCCGCGGCTGAAAGAGTCCTGGGCGAAGGTGTACGTCTCATCGACGATCTCATAACCGCGCGACGGGAACATCGCCGTGAGCGGGCTCTTGGGGTCGTCGATCTTGACAGTGATGAGGGTGGGATAGACCCAATGGAATTTGAAGAAGCCGCCCATCACTTCGTTGAACTCGGGCCAGGTGCCGGTGAGGGTCGGCGGCGCTTCGGGTGTGGCTCCACGGGTGGTCTTGTGATAGCAGTCAGTGGCGGCGTGGATGCCGGCGATGCCCTTGCCCTGTTTGACGAAATCGAGCAGCGCCTTGCGGCGGATGTCGGTGGCGGCCTTGTCCTTGGGGTCGTCCAGGAACTCGCCCGTGGTGCTGGCGAGGAAGACGGCGTCGTACTGCTTCAGGTTCTCGGGGTTGATGTCAGCTGCATCGTAGGTGATGGTCGTCATCCAGGCGCCCGTTCTGTCGCCGAGGTATTCGACCATCTTGGCGGCCAGCGGGATGGAGGTGTGCACCCAGGTGACGGCCCGGCCCAGCACCAGCACGCGGCGCAGTTTCTGGGGCGTCGCGGGCGCCTTGTCAGGCAGGGCGGCCATCATGGCTGCAATGTCTGAAGGGTAGGCGAACTGCCGCTGCGGGCAGCCGCGCGTGAAGCCGCCGCTGAATCCTTCCGGGGACAAACCAGGGGCTTGTCCTGAGCCGCCGGCTGTTGGGCGAAGCCTACCTGACTCACCAGCGCCAACGCTGCCAGCGCAGCCAAGATACCGAATGCCGTCCTTTTCATGATCGTTTTACTCCTGAATCGCGGGATACCAGCCACAAAGTGCCGCTCTGACAATACATCATCTCCCGCGTCTCTGTCGAAGGCACGGGTTCGCCGGAATGCGCCGGGGCTACAGCCACTGGATGAGATTGCGGAGCATCAGCCAGATGGAAACCACAATCATCACGGCCAGTACCGCGTTGGTGGTCCACCCGTTTGCGTAGGCGCCCAGGCGGGGTTTGTCGTTGGTCAGCCGCAGCAACGCCAGCGCCAGCACCGGGATCAGCACAACCATCAGGGCATTCACGATGAGGATGATGACGACGGGTTCCCACCGAGTGAATAGAACGTACAGAGGCGAGAAGCACCAGAAGGCGACGAAGCCCCGGAAATACGGGTCGCGGCGCGTTTCGGGCGCCGGTTTCTTTGAGGCGAGCCCGGCCGGTTTGGAATCCGCGCTGCCAGTCTGCGTCCGGCCGCCGCGGAAGATGTCGGTGACCATCAGCGCATAGCCGGTAGTGCCGCCGATGAACCCGGAGAAGGCGGATGCCCACATGCCGGCCCCGAAGATGAGCCTTCCGGCCACACCCAGGCTCTGGGTGAAGATCCTCACCAGATCATCCGCGTTCCTGAGTTTGAGCCCCAGGGGATGGATCGATGCGGCGGCAGCGATCTGGACGAGGGTGCCGAGCAGAAAGATGCAGGCGATGCTGGTGAAGAGGTCGAATCGCTGACGCGGGAGATCGCTGGCGGTCTTCCACCCCTTGGCCCGCAGGAAGTAGGAGTAAGTGAGATTGGTGAGGGAGCCGGCCTCCGTCCCGATCAGCGCCATGACCAGCAGCGCGGCGGAATACGCGCCCTGGTCCGCCGGCAGGCCCGGAGCCACGAGCGACTTCAGAAGGGCCGAGGGATCAGCGTGGGAGAGGAACGCCGCCACCACCAACGATCCGGTCATCAGAGCGACCAGGGCCTTGCAGCAGCGCTCAATCACCGCGTAGCCGCCCCAAAAGATCATCGTGAATGCCAGCAGGATGGAGAACACCGACCAGAACTGCGAACTCCAACTGAACGGCAGTGGAAGCAGAAGGTGGACGCAACTGCCGAGCAGCACCACCTTATACATGTTGGAAAGGTGCCGGACCACGATGGTGCCCGCGAGAACGATGCGCACCAGCGTCGTGCTCAAGCGCCGGTAGCCGTCGAGCAGCGTCTCACCGGTCACCAGCACGTAGCGGGCGGAGGTGTCGAGCCAGGCGTAGCGGAAGACGAGCGTAAAGCCAAGCGCCCACACCAGGGCGTAGCCATACGTGGCTCCGGCCGTCGCATTTGAGACAAAGCTGCCCGGGCCGCTGGCCGTCAGGGCGAATACGATGCCTGGTCCAATGGAGGCGCTCCACCGGGCGAGTTTCGACTCCGGTTTCATTTGTGAATGTGCAGCGGCAGAATCTTGCCGGCTTTCGTCGCGAAGGGCTCTTGCCGTCTGATCTGCAACGTGGAGCCATCCTGCCAGAGGCTGGCCATCAGTTGATGCCCGCGGGAATGGGTGGCAAGGAACTCCAGTGCCGTGGTCACCATCCTGGCCTCGTCGACCGGTCCGACGCCAGGCCGGACCACGAGGTGCACCCGGGAGATGCCGTCCACTTCTTGTTCGACCAACTGGTAGTCGGATGGGCCGCCACCGAAGGTACGCGGCAGGACTTCCTCGAGAAGCGCGATGAGTTCGGTGCCGAGAAAGTGCATGCCTTCGCTAGTCAGTTTCTCGTAACTGCGAATGTCATGCAGGTGCAGGTCGAATCCAACCTGGCCGAAGGGGCAGTTGCAGGTCCGGCGCCGTGGTGCCGCCGTGTCGCCCGTTTCCACGTTCAGCATCAGCTTGGGGCAACTGGTATCGATCGACGTGAACAGCAGGGCGCCGTCGGCGCGTTGGATGATCGCCACTTTCGAAAGCAGCAGGTGGACGTCGTCCACACCGGCGCTGTCCGCGCAGGCCATCGCCACGGGGCCGAGTTCGGACATGGAGTAGTGACAGACGATGCGGCAGCCGGCCTCGGCCACCGCCGCTGCCTTGGCTTCCGTCAAGGCCTCGCCGCCGACACGAAACAGGCTTCCGCTAATATCGAGACCTGCTCCACGCGCGGCCTGGCAGACTCGCACCGCACTACTGGCGAGCGTGTCCAGATAGGCGGGACGGCCCTCTGCCCGCATTTGCGCCAGAAACTCGGCGACCCGCACCGCCTGCGAAATCGGCACGTGGATGGGCGTGGGTTGCCTCCGGCCGAATAGCCGGGAGAAGGCGAGTGTCTGTCGTGTGAAACCGAAGTATTTCCACTTGCCCTGACCGGAATCCACGGGAGACTGGGAGAACCAGCGCTCAGTGGGGCGGCCCAGCTTGGCCTGCATCAGGATCTTCTTGATGCCGGAGTTGTCGGGCGGCACCGGGCGCCAGACGGCGTAGGGGCGATCCAATGCGTTCAACCCGGACAGGTGAAGGTAATGGCAGGCAGCATCGTGCGCGAGCAGATCGAGGTCCAGCAACAGGCGGCGCGATTGACCGCGCGAACCGCCGCTGCGGCCTGAGAACTGGGCGCGAACCAGGGGATTGTCGAACTGTTCCGGCCGAACCTGCGCGGTGTAGCCGTTTCTGGATAAAGCCCGCTGCCCCTTGAACTCCGCCAGCTCCATGTAGACACCGGAGTCGAACAGCGACTGCAATGTGCCCTCGATGCCCAGTTCGGCTGTCCGCCGAGTGATCTCGGCGAGGTCGAGGCCGGCCCTCTGAAGGAGAGGCAGGTAGGGGCTGCGCGGATTGCGGAAGACGCCATGCTCGAGGACGGACAGGAACGAGGAGCTTCTCGCGGCCATGCGCTGGCGGATCAGTTCGCCGCAGCCCGCGGGGGTGAGAGGGTGGCGCAGAAAGGATGGGAGGCCCTGTGTATAGCGGGCCGTCATGCGGAGTTCGTCGAGGATACCCACGGAGCTAGAACACCACCTTGATTCCGAACTGAATCTCGCGGCTGGGGCCCGCGCTAGTGATGCGGCCGACGTCTTCCGGCGTGGAGCTGCTGCTGAACACCTGCATGCGGCTGGGATCGGGCAGATCGAAGTTCGCGTGGTTAGTGGCGTTGTAGGCCTCGGCGCGGAAGTCGATCTTCACGTGGTCGCCGGTCCACGGCGGATGGAAGACGCGGCCCAGGAACAGATCTGCCTGAAACAGCCCAGGGCCTGAGATTGTATTGCGGCCGAGGTTGCCCAGGAAGCCGGGTACGGGCCGCTGAAAGGCCGAGGGGTCGATCCAGCGTAGCGGGTCGTGGGTGACTGGGTTGTTGGAGGCGCCCGGTTTCAGATCGGGCCGCTGCCCGCCCAAACGGTCCGGCCGTCCCGTGAGGGTGCGCGCGGCGTCGTAGCCGAGAGTGGCCGAGAATGGAAGACCTGATGCGACGGAGATCACGCCGCCCAATCGCCAGGAGCTGATGAGTTGGGCCCAACCCGACGTTCTGGCGGGCGTCAGCCATTGCGTGTTGGTGACGAACGAGTGCCGCACGTCGAAGTTCGACAGGGCTCGATTGAATCTTGGATTGTTGACGGGGATGCCTATGGAGTTGGAGGACTCGTTATGGGCGAACGTGACCGAGTCGTCGTCGATGCTCTTGGAGAAGGTGTAGGCGGATTGCAGCGTCAGGCTGCGGTGCCATTGAGCTGTGTAGTTGAGCTGCCCGGCGTGATAGAACGACTGCCCGTCAAACGTGCGATTCCGGATCATGCCGAAGGCGGGATTCTGGCGCTTTCCTCCGGCGGCGAAGAACAGCCGGCCGTCGGAGAGTGTCGTGGGCACAGCCAGGTTTGTGTCTCTCAATGAGGGCGGAGAGGTGCAGGCCGTGCGACCCCGCATAGGCGAGTTCGATGTGGCCGGCCGGGCCGAGCGGCTGTTGCAGGTTCAGATTCCACTGCTGCACGTACGGCTGGGTGAAATTGCGTGGAATGCGTTCAGCCCGCAGGTCGATGCTGGGGGCGTTCACCAGACGCTGATAGAGGCCGGAAGGGAAGTCGCCGGGCGCGACAGCATTCGCGTCGCCGCGCAGATAGAAGGGCGGGTTGCGCACGCCGGTAATCAACAGGTACTGCGAGAGGACGAGGTCGTCGTAGATGCCGTAGCCGCTGCGCAGAACGGTGCCGAAGCGTCCTGGCAGATTCCAGGCGACGCCGGCGCGCGGCGCGAAGTTGCGGCGCGCGGGGTTGTCGAAGAGCGGTCCGGTGGTGCGCATTTGCGGGCTGGTGACTTGATCCAGGTTGGACATGCGGCCATTCACCTCGGAGGGCACGCTGGTCCACTCGTACCGCATTCCCAGATCGATGCGGAAGCGGGGTGTGAGTCGCCAGGCGTCCTGGATGTAGCCGCCGGCGATCCACTGGCGGAAGCCGCGAACGGTGCTGGAGCCGGGCAACTGAGCCCGCAGTCGCTGCGGCGTGTTGGTCAGGAAATCGGACAGTGAGGCGAAGGTCAACTCGCCGTTCTGGCTGCTGCGGCTGTCCTGATTGAACCGGGTGCGCTCGGCGAAAGCGCCGGCATTCAGGATGTGCCGTCCGGTGCTCAGCGTGAAGTCGTCGTAGCCCTGGAACGAGGAGAATGCGTCAAGCTCGGCGTCTAGCGCCTCGGATCCGCCGGGGAACTGAGTGAGGCCCGGCACATTCACCAGCCCGATGGAACGAGCGCCGGGTACGAAGACCAACGTGGGGTCGTCGGTTGCCGGGTCACTGGCGTGCGTGACGTTGAAATTCGTGACGGACCGGCTGAAGCCCAGGCGGGCGGCATTCATTACGTGGGCCGTAAACACGTGTTGCGATTCCAACACGGCGGATTGCGTCCTGGTGTTGTTGAGCTGCTGGCCGAGCGCAAACGGTGTCTGGCTGTTGCGGTTGCCGGAGTCCAAGTTGTACCTCAGGAACAGCGTGTCGCGGGCCGAAGACAGCCAGTCCATCCTGGTGGACAGGAAGCGTTCGTTGCCTGTGGTCTGGTTCGAGAAAATAAACAAGCCGGTTTCGCCGAAATCCTGACCATTTGCGCGGGGGTAGAGCTTGAGCAGTTTGGCGATGGCCGGGTCCACGGACACCGTTTTATCCTTCAGAATGCCGCTGCGCGTCCGCTCACTGATGGTGGTGTTGATGGTTGTCGAGCCGCGCGCCTGCCAGAGCGCCTCCACGTTCGCAAAGAAGAAGAGCCGGTTTTTGGCGATTGGGCCGCCGGCGCTGGCGCCGGACTGGTTGCGGCGAAACTCCTGCGGCGCCGCGCCATCGAAGAAGTTCCGGGCGTCGAAGTTGTCGTTGCGCAGGAAGTGATAGAGCGTACCGTGAAGCTCGTTGCCACCGGACCGTGTGGCCGCGTTGATGACGCCTCCGGCGGCGCGCCCGTACTGGGCGCCATAGGTCCCGTTGATGACTACGAATTCGCGGATTGCATCGACACCGAGATTGAGGCCGTTGATGCTGCCGGGCGTCGAGCTGGTGTGATCGGAGATGCTGATGCCGTCAAGGCGGTAACTGTTCTGCACCGGCCTGGAGCCGGAGATGGACAACTGGATGCCGAAGCCGGTATTCGCGTTCCTGCCCTGGGCACGGGCCACCAGCACGCCCGGCTGAAGAATGGCGAGTTGCAGGTAGTCGCGGCCGTTCAACGGAAGTTCACTGATTTGTTCCTGGCCGACCAGTGCGGACAATGCGGAGGCCGAGGCGTCGACCGATTGGACATGCGCGCTAATCTGCAGGACGGAAGTGTTGCCCGCTACTTTCATGGCCGGATTGACGACCGCTTCCCGGTCAAGGGTCAGTTCCACGGGGCTGACGGATTGCGGGGTAAAGCCCGAAGCTTCGAACGTGACTTCATAACGGCCGAGTTCCAGAAATGCCACTCGATACCTGCCCGACTCGTCAGCTTTCGTCTGACGAAGGTTGCCGGTTTCGAGGTTCCGGATGGCGACGGAACTGAGGGGGATGGTCGCTCCGGATTCATCCCTGACCTCGCCGGCGATGGCACTGGTCCGGCCTTCTCCAAAGAGCCGCGACGCGAGAAGGCACGCAAGAAACAGGCGTGCTGTGCGCGGGCAAATCATCCGGTTGATAAATTATAGCGTTGCCGCCTGGCAGGAAATGCGCCGACTGCGGTACTACGCGAAAAAAACCGGGCGGCTCCAGCATGAGCGCGCCCGGTGATCGAGGAGAGAGCGGAGGATTGTCTAGTCCGGCCAGGTTTCAAACGGGGCTTTGGGCATCCTGTGACCCCATGCCTCGGGACCCCAGCAGCGGGTGCCCACGAGCGGCTCGGTTTTGCTGGTGTTGACCAGCTTCACTCCGCCCAGTTTGGAGGCGGCATATGGAATCACGAACTCGTCGTTCAGGGGTTCGCCCAGGCGGATGCCGGATCTCACTTCAACCTGATGGTTCGCGATGGTGCCTTGGCCGTGGCTGAAGTGGATGATGCAGAGGGCGGCAGGCCCGGTGAGTACCGTCTCCGCGCCGGGGGCCAGTTCGAACTGACGGAGGCTGAACACCTCGTCGCCATTCGGCTTGCCGTAGACGCGCCATTCATCGTGGAAGCCGCCCTGGCTGGCCGCCTCATCGACGACGGGCAGCAGCAGGTGTTTCTCGACGATATAGGGATCCTTGTTGCGGCGCATGTCGATGTCGGAGACAAGGCGCTGGACGCGGTCCTCGCCTTCGAGTCCTTCCGGCAGGTGGCGGAACAGGAGTTCCTGGCCGAGGAATACCTCGCCATCGGGACAGAGGACATGGCTCTGATAGAAGCGGAAGTCGTCGCGGTCGCGCTGCGGTTCTTCGGTGTTGACCGCGGCGGGCCCGTGCAGGATGCGCGTTGGCGTGAAAAAGCCGGTGCCCATGCGGATGAGCAGATTGCGGGCATGGCTGCGGATGTGGTTGTCCTTGCCGGCGATGAAGTCGCGGACGCAATCGGCTAGCATCTCCTCGTCGAAGTACTCCAGCAGTCCGAGAGAGGTGTGGCAATCGTTCTTATAGCGCTTGTTGCGCCAGGGGTTGAAATTGTAGGCCTCGGGCTTCCACGGGTGCATGTGGTGGCCCAGCGGGTAGAGGTTGTCGAATTCCTTGTTGTAGAAGCCGGTTCCACCCAGCGTGCGGTACAAGGGGCCGACCATGAAGTCGGGCGAGCCATGCACCGCGGCGTCCATTGGAATCAGGAAGCCGTCCGGATGATGGAAGTGGCACAGTCCTTCGCCGTGAATCCCGTTCCCGGTGTCGGCGAGAATGGCGCTGCCGTTCCATCTTTCATCGATCGCCCAGCCGTGGGGGCCTTCCGGGAAATAGTCGGCATCCACCAGTTCGAGGTTCTTACCAGGCAGGCAGAACTTGCGTCCAACAAAGCTGGGAAAACAGCGGAGTACACCGCCACCAGCTTCGGCGGCGGCCTGAACGGTATCCGCGGCGCCATCCTCCATGATGGGCAGGTCTGAACGGTAGAGTTTGACTTGGAGTGGGGTCCTCATGTTTGCACCTATTTCATCGACTTCAGAATCCACGTGGCCTCAACAAGAACTTGAGGATATCAGGACTGGAAATGCTGACGGTAACGCATGGGCGCGCCAGGGGTCAACCCCTGCCGCGGGGCCAAGGGCACGGGCGAAGAACCACGCGGGAACGTCCATTCCGGACGGGATCGCTCACTCGACGATTGCCTGCATGACCGCGTTCTCAAAGTCACGTTGAACGGGTGTCACCTGGGTCTGGATCATGACGATGGTGACCATCTTTTCCGCTGGATCGATCCAGGCCTGGGTGCCGTAAGCGCCGTCCCAGCCAAAGCTGCCGGTGGAGACACGAAGGCCGGCGGCGACCGAATCCTCGACGATGCCGACCAGAAGTCCATAGCCCATGCCGGCCGCCGGCCTGCCCAACTTACCATTGAACATGCCGCCCACATGGTTGGACGCCATCAACTGGACCGTCCTGGGACTGAGCAGGACATGGCCGTTGAACTTGCCGCCGTTGCAGAGCATCTGCGCGAACTGGAGGTAGTCTTCGGCGGTGGACATGAGGCTGCCGCCGGCCCCGAAGAAGGTTTTTGAGGAGAAGCCATCCTGGTTGTCGGCCTTCCTGAGACCCTGCGGGCTCTTCGCATACAGGGTGACCATGCGGGGACGGCGGTCGTCCGGCGGATAGAAGAAGGTGTCCTTCATGCCGAGCGGCTCGAAGATGCGGGTGCGGAGGAACTGGTCGTAGGGCAGGCCGGAGACGATCTCCACGATTCGGCCCAGCACCTCCGGGCCGGCGGCTCCGCTGTACGCCCACTGCGTGCCCGGCTGGAAGTCGAGAGCAACCGAGGCCAGCCGGGGGACGTAGGTCGCCAAAGTATCGTTGGGTTGCTTCGGGTTGGTTCTGGCGGCTTCACGCGCGCCGAGGCCGCCGCTGACGAGGCCGGAGGTGTGCGTAAGCAGGTCGCGGACCGTGATCTCACGGTAGGCCGGGACTAGGTAGAAGTCGGGATCCGTGGCGCGCGCGCCGGCAGGCCGCGGCGTAATCGAATCCTTCGGCATCGCAACCTTCATGTCCTTGAATTCGGGGATGAATCTGGATACGGGATCGTTGAGCCGGATTTTGCCTTCTTCCACCATCATCATCACGGCCACCCCGGTGATGGGCTTGGTCATGGAGGCGATGCGGAAGATGGCATCCGCCGTCATGGGCTTTTTGGACTCGAGATCCATGAGACCATGAGCCTGGACGTGGACGACCTTCCCGCGCCGGGCGACCATCGTGACAGCCCCCGAGATGGCGCCTGCATCGATGTGCCGCTGGACTGCCTCGTGGATCCGCTTCAGGCGCTCAGTCGACATGCCTACGTCTTCCGGCTTTCCGGTGGATACCTGACCGTCGGCGGCAGCCGCCGCCAACATTGCGCCGCTCACCAACACACCTGTCAGCAAAGATCCGATTCGCAACATGGCTGAACTCCCTTTTCGCAAGATCATGGCGGGGGCTGCTAGCTCTCCTTGCCCCGCAGTTCAATGACATAGTACCTGCACGGGACCGTGCCGGCATTCCTGAGGTTATGCATCTGGTTCGAACCGAAGAAGACCACGGAGCCCGCCTCCACCGTTTCGGTGCGGCCGTCCAGATGTGCTTCGGCTGTGCCCTCCAGCAAAATGACGAACTCGTCGTGTTCGTGTTTGTGGGGCGGGTGGGTCTCGATGCCAGGGCCCAGAACAGTCTCATGCGATTCGAGGATGAATCCCGAATGCTCGGTGCCACGAAAGAAGCGGCGGCCCTTCTTCCTCTCGTCGCCGCTGTAGGGCAGGGGAGACGAGTGGTAGACCTTGGAGGTAAGCCGTGCATTCTGCGGTCTGCTGTGCTTGCGCACTCGCCGCCAATACGGGCAGAAGAACAGCCAGGTCTCGCCTTGAGATGCTCATCGGATCCTCTCTATGTGGGTTGCAGGCAGTTGGCCTGGAGCCTGATGCACGAGACCGGCGGGTTTGGCTGCGGGCCGTTTTCCGCGGCTCAATTAGATTGGTTTACCCGGACAAAGCCACTCGTCAGGAATAAACATACACGAGATTCGATGTGGCGGGAGGAGGGCCCGGCCGGGTTCCGCGACGCCTGCGATATACTGGCCCCGATCTGAAGGAGGCTTGTCTCCCTATGCTCTCCCGGCGCTCAGTTCTGTCTGCCGTCGCCGCCGGCCTTGCTTCCGCGCCGTTCGCCCGCCTGGCGGCCGCGCTTCGCGGCAAGGTGAAAATCACTGACGTCAAATGCATGATTGTCCGCGGAACCTGGGACTGGGAACCTGGTCAAGGTGGAGACCGACTCGGGCCTGTACGGTATCGGCGAGGCCTACTGGGGCCCGGGCGTCAAGGACATCATCCTGAAGATTCTCAAGCCGCAGCTGATCGGCGAAGATCCGCTGAATGTCGACAAGCTGTATACGAAGATGCTGATGCGGAACGCCGGGGCCGGTGCCATCGCGGGTGTCACGGTCACCGCCGCGTCCGGGGTGGAGATCGCGCTGTGGGATCTGGCGGGACGTATTCTCGAGACGCCTGCCTGCAACCTGCTGGGCGGGCGCTTCCGCGACCGGGTGCGCTTCTACCGGACCCTGCAGAATCCGGCCGATGTGAACAGCGCTTCCTCTTTCCGGGAATTGGCTCGGAGCGCCCGCGCCGAGAAGTTCGGCTGGACTGCTTTCAAGTTTCAGGGCGACGGCGTGCCCGTGGCGGCGGATCCCGAATTCAAGGAGCCGGGGCATGATCCCTACATCCGCAATCTCACACTCAAGGACATCCGGCGCATTGTGGCCGGCATGACCGCGGTGCGCGAGGAGCTTGGCGCTGAGACCGACTTTGCGATTGAATGCCACTGGCGGTATGACACCCGCGATGTGATCCAGCTGGCTCGGGCGCTGGAGCCGTTGCACCCGATGTGGCTGGAGGATCCGGTGCCTCCCGGCAATCCCAAGGCGATGGCCCGGGTGACACAGGCGGTGAATGTGCCGGTGTGCACGGGCGAAAACCTCTACGGGCGCGACCAGTTCCGGGAGCTGATTGAATTGCAGGCGTGCGACATCGTGCACATCGACATCCCCAAATCGGGCGGGCTGCTGGAATCGAAGCGCATCAGCGACATGGCCGATTCCTACTACATCGCCACCGCCGCTCACAATCCGGCCAGCCCGGTGGGAACCATCGCGTCGGCTCATGCCGCGGCCTCCATGCGGGACTTCCGGGTCCACGAACTGGCCAAGTACATCGACTGGTGGCAGGATCTCGTCATTCACGAGGGACCGATTATCGAGCAGGGCTACCTGACGATTCAGGACAAGCCCGGGTACGGTGTTGAGATCAATCCGGATGTGGCGCGCGCTCATCTTGCACCTGGCGAGTCGTGGTGGGGCTAGCCTGCTGGCGTTGAGCCTGACGGAAGGGAAAGGGAGGAACTGGTGACGATGACCGAGAATGTCCAAATCAGCCGGCGCCGCCTGTTTGGCGCAATGAGCCCCTTCGTTGTGCCTGCCTCGATATTAGGTCAGAACTCGCCGTCCAACCGGATCACGGTGGGCGTCATCGGAGTCGGACGGCAGACGGTGGTCGTGAATCTGAAACAGTTCCTCGGCATGCCCGAGGTCCAGGTGGTGGCGGTCTGCGATGTCGATTCGTGGCGGCTTGCCAACGCGAAGAAGCAGGTGGAAGATGCCTACGCGGCGCAGACGCGATCGGGCACATACAAAGGGTGCAAGACATTCGGCGATTACCGGGAACTGCTGGCCGACAAGAGCATTGATGCGGTCATGGTGAGCACGCCGGATCACTGGCACACGCCCATCTCGATCGAGGCATTCCGGGCCGGCAAGGACGTCGCGTGCGAGAAGCCCATCACACGATTCATTGCCCAGGGGCGTCAATTGAGCGATGAGGCGGCCAAACGGAAGCGTGTCTTCCGGAACGACAGCGAATTCCGGTCGCTGCCCAACTTCCACCGGGCGGCGGAACTGGTGAGAAACGGGCGGATCGGCAAGATCCATACGATCCGTGCAGGAGTGCCGGGCACCGATGTGGGCTGCCCGCCGCAGGCGGAGATGCCGGTGCCGCCTGAGCTGGATTATGCCCGCTGGCAGGGTCCGGCACCGCATGCGGCCTACACCGAGAAGCGGGTCCACACGCCGCATTCCTACGATCGAGGCGGCTGGATGCGGCACAAGTACTACTGTGACGGCATGGTTACGAATTGGGGCGCCCATCTGATCGATATTGCGCAGTGGGGCAATAACTCCGAGCGGACCGGACCCGTGGAGGTGGAGGCCAACGGCGTCTTTCCCGCCAGCCGACAGCTTCTGGAATGTGATGATCGGATTCGACGCGGAGTACCGGTTCGCCGACGGGGTCCGCCTCTTCTATAAGACCGGCAGCCCGTATGTCCGGTTCGAAGGGTTGGAGGGGTGGATTCTGGCGGAGTACAACAAGGAACTGCAGGCGTCATCCCCGGCGGTGTTGGGGTCCAAGATCCGGGAGGATGAGATTCGCTTCCCACTGAAGTCGGACAAACAGGACTTCATCGATGCCGTGAAGAGCCGCGGCCGCACGCTGGAAGATGCCGAAGTGGGGCACCGGACCATGTCGATCTGCCACCTGGCGAACATTGCGGCTCATGTGGGTGGCAAGTTGAACTGGGATCCGGTCAAGGAGAGGTTCCTCAACAACCCCGCTGCCAACGAGTATGTCGGGAAGGCGATTCTCGATAACAAACGGACTTGAGGGGTCTTCGCAAATGAAAGGCCGGTGCCTTCCGGGTGGGGAGGCGCCGGCCTTCTCTATTTGGGTAGGGCGGTCCTGGCCGGGCCGCCGCTGCTGCCCAGTTAGAACTGGAACCGGAGCGCCAGTTGAAGTTGGCGCGGGTTGCCGACGGTGCTGGTGATCTGTCCAACCTGGGCATTGCCGATGCTGGCATTCGGCTGTCCGAACTGCGGATGGTTGAAGATGTTGAACGCCTCGGCCCGCAACTCGAACCGGATCTGGTCCTTGATGACGAAGTGCTTGAAGAGGGACATGTCCCAGTTCCAGCGGCCAGGTCCGAACAGGATGTTCCGTCCGGGATTGCCGTAGGTGAAAGCGGCCGGGGTGCCGAAGGCGGAGCGTCAAACCACCGCCCCAGGGTGTCCGGGATTGCTGACTGGAGCCAGATGACATCCGGGCGGCTGCCGGTGCCATTCGTAGTGGACGTCTGGAGGACGGGCGAGAAGGGCAGACCGCTCTGAATGACGAGGATGCCGTTGGTCTGCCAGCCGCCGAGGACGGCGTTGGCGATACCGCCATGGTTCATGCAGAGCCTTTCCCTTGCCGAACGGGAGTTCGTAGAGGTAGCTGACGGTCAGGCGATGGCGCATGTCGGTGATGGAGTTGCCGCGTTCCGCCGCAGTTGCGCGGATCCTGAGGCTGAGGGCCGGCCAATCCGCCGCCGAATTCGAGTGGCACGTTATCGATAGAGTGGGACCAAGTATAGCCGACGAGACCGTTCATACCCTTGGCCAGATACGCTTGTCCGCCGTGATCTGAAGCGAATAATAGGAGCTGAGGCCGTTGATGGTGAAGTAGCTGACATCGCTGATATTGGGAGCAATGCTGTAGAGCGGACGGCGTGTATTGAGAGCCGCGGCTCCGGGAATCGGCTGGTTGGCGTTGTAGGTGTTGTAAAGGTGGCGGCCGAGGTTGCCGACAACAGCGGCCTTGACAACCAGCGCGGCAGGGCGAGTTCATGTTCGAGCGGTCAGGTTGAACTGCTGCGCGAACGAGGGGCGGAAGTTCGGATCCATGGCGAGCACGGCGCCGAATGGACGTTGGTCAACTGAAATTCACCGGCTGGAGTGGAGCAAAACCATCGCTGACGCGCGTACCGGGGTTGATGTCGCCCGGATTGACGGTGATCGTTGAGCCGAAAGGTAACTGCCGGAACAGGCGCAGGCTGCCGCCTTCACTGCCGGTGGGGTTATAGAACAGCCCGTAACCGCCGCGGAGCACGCTGTGGGAGCCACAGGCTGGTACGCAAAACCGATACGCGGGCCAAAGTTTTTGTAGTACGGTTTGATGCCCGCATACTTATCTACGCCATTGCTGGCCGGCAATATCGAGCTTCGCCGTGGCGATGTTGAAGTTCGTCCAACGGTTGGCCACTTCACTGTACGGGAGTATAGTAATCCCAGCGAATGCCGAGGTTCAGCGTCAGTTTCTTCGAAATGCGCCAGTCATCGGCAAAGTAAGGCCGACCTCAGAACCACGCTGGCCCGGCCAGTTCAACGTGTAGTCATGGACGATGGCGGTGGCGTAGCCAAGGACGAAACTGGCCATGGAGTCCCACCGGAACCGGCGCGGCCGTCGGTGAGCGCCGGCGAGAAATTGAAGCGTCCGTTACCCTGGTTCGTCTGGTAGATGGTCAATTGGCGACGGCGAAAATCGCCGCCGAATTTCAGGGTGTGCTTGCCGATGGTGTAGGTCATGTTGTCGATATATCTGAAAGGTGTTCTCCCGGCGGAAGATGGGCAGCGAACGGGTCTGGCCGGTTCCAATGTAGTTGGCCGGCGAGAAGATCGGCAGGTTCTGTTCGTTCGGCGTCACGTTCGAATTCGGAATGCCGAGCTGATTGCCGAGACCGGCGCCGGGTTCGAACTGGTCAGCGGTGTAGTCGAGGCGGAAGCGATTGAAGCCTACGCGGAGTTCATTGACCAAACGAGGCGTGAACACCTTGGCGTAGCTGGCCACGGTATGCTGCGTCGGCGCAAACGAAGTTCCGGCGAACGATCCTTCGTCTCCCAGATTTACTGGTTTGGCGATGCCGGGAATGGTGATGGGCGGATAGGAACTGGGCACACGCGTTTCGGTGTTTTGGATGGACCAGCGGGCAAAGACAGTGTCTTTCGGGTGTGATCTGATGATCGACACGGACGTCGCCCTGGTTCCAGTTCTGC
The DNA here is from genome assembly GCA_049841055.1 of Paludibaculum sp. Lineage (GTDB taxonomy): Bacteria > Acidobacteriota > Terriglobia > Bryobacterales > Bryobacteraceae > Paludibaculum. Next base: position 63,055 of record JASGIE010000119.1, read on the forward strand.
TTCTGCACGAGGTTTGCCAGGTAGTTGTTAAAACGGGCAGGGCTGGTGGGCGTGGGATAGGCGCGGACCATCTTAATCGCGATCGGATCGAAGCGATTGGCTGGGATTATGTTGCCGGGGAACTGGTCGCGCACGAAGCCGGTACCAGCGGCGTTCGGACGCGGTGGTAAGAGGGTCGTAGACATTGTCGGTTTCGGTAAAATCGCCCTCTCTCATTTTCAGTGGTGGGAATATTGCCGAGCAGAAACTGTTGGCGAGTCGCGGCGATAGCCCTCGTAATCCACGAAGAAGAACGTACTTGTTCTTGCCGTTATAAATCTTGGGCAGCACGACAGGGCCGCCGAATGAGAGACCGAACTGATTCAGCCGGAAAGACGGGAAAGCCGTACCTTTCGGGCTAAAAAAGTTGCGGGCGTCCATTGCGGAGTTACGCAGGAATTCAAAGGCGCTGCCATGGAAATCGTTCGTGCCGGACTTGGTGATCACGTCAACCACGGCGCCGGAGTTGCGGCCCACATCGGCGCTATACATATTGGTCTGAATCTTGAACTCTCGCACGCGCTTCGACCGCAGGGCGCAGAACGATGGAAAGCGTCAGGCGTTCGTTGTTGTCGATGCCGTCATACAGGAAGTTGTTCGAGCCTTCCCGGTTGCCGTTGGAGAAGATCTCAGTGCCAGGGCGGCGGTCGTCCGGCCGGCTGCCGCTCATGATTGTGCCGCTGGCGGAGAAGCCAACGCCGTTGACGCCCGGGCTCAGCGTGGCCAGTTGGACAAAGTTGCGGCCGTTCAACGGGAGTTGATTGACAAGTTTCTCGCTGACCACAGTGCCAAGGAAGGAGGATTCCGATTCCAACAGCGGCGCCTGCTCCGTCACCTCGATCACCTCGGAGGTCTGTCCCAACTGCAGGGTGAGATCCAACTGGGTTTGCTGGTTGACCTGCAGGGTGATGCCGCTGCGGACCAGGCGGCGGAAACCCTGTGCCTCCACGGTGACGACGTAGTCCCCTGGCGGCAGGAGCTGCACAATGTAGCCGCCAGTGGTGTTACTGAAAGTTTCGTGATCCCGGTTTGTACCGGAGTTGGTGACCCTGACCTTCGCGTTTGCCACGGCTGAACCGCTGGAATCCAACACGGTTCCGCTGATTTCGGCGGAAGCGACCTGCGCGTACATTGGCGCGGTCAGGGAGCAAAGGCATGCTACCAAGCACATCCATTTCGACATTGAAGTACCCCTCTCGACATGGAAAAAATCGAACCCAGACTAGACACTCATTGCGAGCGGATGGAAGCATTCCCAGGCTTCTCCCGGTCCCCGATGGGGATTCGCCGCCCACAAAGCTGTGTCAGACAGCCTATAACATTTCATTGCAGATTTCTAATATTTCAGTTCCAGGGGCGGTTCCCCAGCGGTAGGGGATGGCCTGGTCCGTACCTGGCTACGCGGCGATTTCACCGTCCTCTCACATGCCTGCAACTGCCTTTCAGGCACAATGGAGAGAACTGCCCGCACATCGATCTGGAGCATCCTTCGCCTACTCGCACTATGTCCACGCGTAGAGACTTCTTCAAAAGCGCCGCGGCCCTCACCGGCTCGGCCAGTTTCACCCGTTCGCTGCTTGCTGCCGTACAGCGCGCGTCGGCGATCGAGCCCGCTCCGGGCAGTTCCTCATCTTGATGCCGAACATATTGTGGTGCTCATGCAGGAGAACCGGTCGTTCGACCATTGCTATGGGCGGCTCGCGCGGCGTGCGGGGCTTCAACGACCCGCGGGCGGTGGAACTGCCCGATGGGAAGCCCGTCTGGCTGCAGACGAACGACAAGGGCGAGACCTATGCTCCCATCCGTCTGAACATCAAGGATACGAAGGCCACCTGGCTGGGGTCGTTGCCGCACTCCTGGCGCGACCAGACCGATGCCCGCGAATATGGGGAACCACGACAAGTGGCTGCAGTCGAAGGAGTCGGGCAGAAAAGAGTGCGCCGGGATGCCCCTCACGCTGGGCTTTTATGACCGGGACGACGTCCCGTTCTACTACGCGATTGCCGATGCGTTCACGGTCTGCGACCAGCATTTCTGCTCCTCACTCGACAGGCACGACGCCCAACCGGCTCTATCTGTGGACCGGTACGATCCGGGAGAAGCCGGAGGTTCAGTCCGCGCCCAACGTCAGAAACTCAGAGGTTGACTATGGCGTGCCGGGCCGCTGGACGACATTCCCTGAACGGCTGGAAGACGCCGGCGTTTCGTGGAAGATCTACCAGAATGAGCTCAGCGTGCCCACCGGGTTCAGCGACGAGGAGGAGGCGTGGCTGGCGAACTTCACCGACAACCCGATTGAATTCTTCGAGCAGTTTCATGTCGGAGCCTCAGCCAACTACAGGAAGGAACTGGCGCGGCTCTCGAAGGTCCTGCCCGCTGAGGTCGAGGCCCTGAAGAAGCAAGTGGCAGGCCGGGTTGACCAGTCGGCCGAAACCCGCAGGCTGAAGAAGCGGCTTTCGGACCAGGAGCGGCTGCTGGCGTTTGTCCAAGTGGAAACGCCGAAATGGACCGACGAGGCTGTCGCGAAGCTGACGCCCCGCGAGCGCGCACTGCACGACAAGGCATTCACGACGAATGCGGGTGATCCCGACTACCGCAGCCTGGAACACGTCACCTACCAGGACGGCGGGGAGAGCCGCAGGATGCCCATGCCCAAGGGTGACGTGCTGCACCAGTTCCGCAAGGACGTTGAGAAGGGCGCATTGCCCGCGGTGTCGTGGCTGGTAGCTCCGGAGAACTTCTCCGATCATCCGGGCGCGCCCTGGTACGGAGCCTGGTATGTGGCCGAAGCGCTGAACATCCTTACCCGCAATCCCGAGGTCTGGAAGAAGACGATCTTTGTTTTGACCTACGACGAGAACGACGGCTACTACGACCATGTGCCGCCGTTTGTCGCCCCTGACCCGGCCGATCCGCAATCGGGCAAGACCTCGCCCGGCCTGCAGTCAGAGTTGGAGTACCTGCCCTTGCAGCAGGATCTGCGGCGCAAGCCGAAGAGCGAGGCGCGCGGAGGCTCCATCGGATTGGGCTACCGCGTGCCCCTGGTGGTCGCGTCGCCCTGGAGCCGCGGCGGCTATGTGTGTTCGCAGGTCTTCGACCACACCTCCGTCCTGCAAATGATGGAGAACGTGCTGAGCCGCCGGTTGGGCCGGCCTTTGAAGGAGTCGAACATCACCGGATGGCGGCGCGCCGTGTGCGGGGATTTGTCGTCGGTATTCCGGCAGGCGCCGGACACGCCTGCTCAGCCATTGCCATTCCCGGGGCGGAAGCAGTTTCTGGAGGGGATCCACAAAGCACAGTTCAAGCCGATGCCGGCGGGCTACCGCCTGCTTACCGCGGCTGATATCGAGAAGGGGAAGACGAGGCTGGCCGATGCGGACTGGATGCCGCGGCAGGAGCCGGGCACGCGTCCCTCGGCGGCGCTGCCCTACCAGCTCTACGCCGAGGCCGCTCTCTCCAGGGACCGCAAAAGCGTGGAGATCTCGCTTCGCGCGGGGAATGAGTTCTTCGGTGCGCATTCCGCCGGCTCGCCTTTTCACGTCTACACGCCGGGTTTGTTCCGTGGCGGCACTGCGCTCCGAACGCGCGCCTACACGGTCGCGGCGGGCGAACAGCTTTCGGATGAATGGGCGCTGGAGGGTTTTGCGCGGGGCGGCTATCATCTGAGGATCTGTGGTCCCAATGGCTTCCTTCGCGAGGTGTCCGGCGCAGTGGCAGACCCCGAACTCGACGTGCACTGCGAGTATCAGCGGGATTCCAATTTGCGCGGCAAACCGACGGGCCATGTTGTTCTGGAGCTGACGAACCGGTCTTCCAACCATGAAATTCGGCTTTGGATCCGCGACAACGCCTATGGCGCGCCGCAGCGCGAACTGAAGATTCAGGCCCGGGGCAGGGAACTCCTGGTATTGAATCTGGATCGCAGCCGCCACTGGTATGACTTCAGCGTCACGGTGGAAGGCGCGGCCGGATATCTCCGGCGCTATGCGGGCCGTGTGGAGACCGGGCAGCCGGGCATCAGCGACCCGGTGATGGGCGGTCAAAGAATCTAGAGCCACCTCACCGGAAATAGCCCAACACCCATCCCCATTTCTGGGTAGCTGTGCCCTATGAGGGCTTGGGGTGTTGGCTCCCCCGCCTGAAACCTTACCCTTCAATAGCACGGTGACGGACGCGCTGGTCCGCATGCGGTCCGTCACCTGCGCAGTCCTCCCGCTTGGACTGCGATCTCTGCAGGTAAGGAGACCTCCTACATGAACAAAACCACGGCCAATGGCAACGGCGCACACAAAGGCCTGAGCGAAAAGGGGCTGCTGACCCCGGAGAACTGTGTATTTGCCCTGATCGACCATCAGGGGCAGATGATTTTCGGGGTTTCGAGCATCGACAGGCAGTTGCTCATCAACAACACAGTCGGTTTAGCGAAGAGTGCGCGGGTCTTTGATGTGCCCATGGTCTTGTCCACGGTGGAAACGAAATCGTTCAGCGGGCCGCTTTGGCCTCAACTGCGTGCGGTCTATCCTCACGTCGAGCCCATCGAGCGCAGTTCGATGAACGCCTGGGACGATGAGAATTTTGTCGAAGCCATCCGGCGGACTGGCCGCAAGAAGATTGTCCTGGCCGGCCTATGGACCGAAGCGTGCGTCACCTTCCCGGCCGTGCAGGCCATTCACGACGGCTACGAAGTGTACGTGGTCGTGGACGCGTGCGGAGACGTTTCGCAGATGGCCCACGAAGCGGCCATGCAGCGTGTGATTCAGGCCGGGGCGAAGCCGGTGACCTGGCTCCAGGTGCTGCTGGAGCTGCAGCGCGACTGGGCGTTGCGGGAAACCTACGATGCGGTGATGGACATCGTGAAGACTCACTGCGGAGCCTACGGCGCCGGCGTTGAGTACGCCTACACGATGGTGCACCATGCGCCCGAGACCAAGTTCCCCGAATACGAGCCGGTTTTGAGCGGAGCGGGTCACTAAGGGCGGCGGGGAGCAGAGCCACGCCATGATCGCAGACACCATCATTCGCAACGCGCGTGTCGCCACTCTCGGAGCGGGCAACCAGCCCGCCTCCGCCGTGGCAATCGTGGGCGGGCGCTTCGTGGCCGTCGGATCCGATCGCGATGTGGAGCCCTACCGGGCGCCTTCCACGGAAGTGATCGACGCCGGCGGCCGCACCTTGATTCCCGGCCTGAACGATTCCCACCTTCACCTCATCCGCGGCGGGCTGAACTACAACATGGAGCTGCGCTGGGACGGCGTGCCGTCGCTGGCGGACGCGCTGCGGATGCTCAGGAGCCAGGCGCAGCGCACGCCGGCGCCGCAGTGGGTGCGGGTCGTCGGAGGATGGAATGAGTTCCAATTCGCCGAACGGCGTTTGCCCACCCTGGAGGAGATCAACGAAGCATCGCCGGATACGCCGGTCTTTGTCCTTCACCTCTACGACCGGGCGCTGCTGAACGCGGCGGCTCTGCGGGCTGTCGGGTACACAAAGGATACGCCGGCGCCGCCCGGCACCGAGATCCAGCACGACCACCGGGGCAATCCGACCGGGTTGCTCATCGCGCGGCCGAATGCGTCCATCCTGTATGCGACTCTGGCCAAGGGGCCGAAGCTTCCGTTCGAGGATCAGTTGAACTCCACCAGGCAGTTCATGCGTGAGCTGAACCGCCTGGGTCTGACCAGCGCCATTGATGCGGGAGGCGGTTTCCAGAACTATCCCGACGACTATGCCGTGATTGAAGAGCTGCGCCGCCAGGATCAACTCACCATCCGGATCGCTTACAACCTGTTCACGCAGAAACCGAAGCAGGAGCTGGAGGATTTCGCCCGCTGGACACGGATCACCCGGCCGGGCGACGGCGACAGTTTCTATCGGATGAACGGCGCCGGCGAGATGCTCGTCTTCTCGGCGGCTGACTTTGAGGACTTCCTAGAGCCACGGCCTGACCTGGCCGCGGGCATGGAAGAGGAACTCGAGGCGGTCGTCCGCCTGCTCGCCGAACAGCGCTGGCCGTTCCGTCTGCATGCGACCTACGACGAGTCGATCTCGCGATTCCTGAATGTCTTCGAGAAGGTCAACCGGGACATTCCGTTCGATGGGCTGCACTGGTTCTTCGATCACGCCGAGACGATCACCGACCGGAACATCGAGCGCGTGCGGGCCCTGGGAGGCGGTATCGCCATTCAGCATCGCATGGCGTTTCAAGGCGAATACTTCTCGGCGCGCTACGGAAGCAGGGCCGCGGAACGGACCCCGCCGATCCGGCGGATGCTGGAGATGGGGCTCCCTGTGGGCGCGGGTACCGATGCGACGCGAGTGGCGAGTTACAACCCGTTCGTCTCGCTGTATTGGATGGTGACGGGCCGTACCGTTGGCGGCCTGGCTCTCTATCCCGAAGCGAACCGGCTGGACCGCACCACAGCTCTGCGCCTCTACACGGAGGGCAGCAGCTGGTTCTCCAATGAGGAGTCCGAGAAGGGCTCCATCGAACCCGGGAAACTGGCGGACGCCGTTCTGCTGACGGCGGACTACTTCTCGATTCCCGAGGAGGAGATCCGCGGTCTGGAATCGGTTCTCACCATGGTCGGCGGCAAGGTGGTGTACGCCGCGCAGGAGTTCCGGCACCTCGACACGCCTTCGCTGCCTGTGAGTCCGGACTGGTCGCCCGTGAAGCTGTATGGCGGGTATCAGTCCAATCAGGCCATCGCGGCGAGCACATCGGCCGTTCACCGGGCGTGCGGTCATGCCGGTCATCAGCACGGGTGGTCCGCCTGGCCGGATGGGCTGTTCTGCAATTGCTGGGCATTCTGATGCGGACTCGAGGCGATCGAGTGACGTTCTCCTGCTACGCTCGGTTGGTCCTGGCGGTGCCATTGCTGGGCGCGGGGCTGGTTGCGCAATCGGCGGCGCAGCCGGCTCCGCCGTTCAAGGCGCAAAGATCCGAGGAAGACTACAGCTACCTCAAGGACCCGGGCCGGCGCACGGAGGACCTGGACCTGTTGAAGTTCATCCCCCTTTCGGCGGATGGCGATAGCTATGTGTCGCTGGGCGGCGAAGTGCGGGAACGATTTGAGTTCTTCAACAATGGCGGCTGGGGCCGCGAGCCGAAAGACACTAACGGCTACCTGCTGCAGCGCTACATGTTCCACGCCGACTTCCATCTGGGCGAGCGGATCCGCTTCTTCGGCCAGTTCAAGAGCGGATTGGAGAATGGCCGCAATGGTGGTCCGAGGCCGCCCGACGCCGACAAGGCGGATGTGGAGCAGGCGTTTCTTGAGGCTCTGCTGGCAGGGTCAGACAAACAGGGCGTCTCGCTGCGTGTGGGCCGTCAGGAGATCTCGTTCGGCACGTCGCGGCTGGTGTCATTCCGGGAGGGTCCCAACGTCCGGCAGAGCTTCGACGGAGCGCGGCTCACCGTCCTGCAGGCAGGATGGCGCGTCGACCTGTTCGCCACCAGGCCCGTGCAGACGAACCGCGGGGCCTTCGACGATTCCCCCGATCACGCGCGTTCATTCTGGGGCACGTACGCCGTGCACAAGCTGCCCTGTTGCCCAAGGGCAACATCGACCTCTATTACTTCGGCATCGACCGCAAACAGGCGCGGTTTGATGCCGGGGCAGGCCGCGAGCAGCGCCATTCGGCCGGCGCACGCATCTGGGGCAGCACCGAGGACTGGGATTACAATCTCGAACCCGTCTTCCAGTGGGGCCGGTTCGGTGCGGGCGACATTCGCGCCTGGACGGTCGCGTCCGACACCGGTTACCACGTGAACTCCTGGCGGTTTCACCCGAGGCTCGGACTCAAAGCCGACATCGCCAGCGGCGACCACAGCCCCGGCAATGGAAGCCTGGGGACCTTCAATGCCATGTTTCCCAAGGGCGCCTATTTCAGCGAAGCCGACCTGCTGGGTCCCTATAACGTGATGGACCTGCACCCCTCGATGGAGTTCCACCTGCGGAAGAACCTCACCTGCACCGTGGACGGCGATTTCTTCTGGAGACAGAGCACGCACGACGGCGTCTACGGCATCTCCGGCAACCTGCTGCAGAGCGGACGAAACGCCACAGCGAGGTATGTCGGAGCGCACTCCAGCACGCAGGTGGAATGGCGGGTGGACCGTCATTGGAGCCTGACCGGCGTCTATCTTCATTTCTTCCCAGGCGACTTCCTGAGACAGGCACCGCCTGCGCGCAATGTGAACTTCGTGGCGGTTTGGGCCACTTACAAGTTTTGACTTCCGTCACGAGCTGGAGAAACTCAGTATGAAAATCGCAATTGGTCTTCTCGTTGGATTCCTGATCGGGGTTGGCTGCCGATACTTCGATATCCCTGTCCCCAGCCCGCCGGTGCTGCCTGGCGCTTTGCTGGTGGTTGCCATGACGCTCGGCTATACGGCGACAGACCGGCTGTTGCAGGACAAGGCGCCTGAGGCGAGCACGCGGGCACTCTGCGGCGGACCCACGGGGGAGTCTCAGTCAGCGAAAGCGAGTCAGGCCACGGTGGGTAGTTCGCTCGCGGCGGAGGACCGGTCATGATCCAGCGTCTGCTGTATCCGCCGTTTCTGGCCGGACGCGCCGGATTGGGGCTTCTTCTGCTGCGGCTGATCGTCGGTGCGGCGTTTCTGCACCACGGCGGGGGCAAGGCGTCGGACATTCCCGCCTTTGCCGCCGAGTTCCAGATTCCGGTTCCTCTGGCCGCGGTGACGGCCTACACTCAGGTGGCTGCCGCCGTCCTGTTGATTCTCGGGCTGGCCTCGCCGGCCGGTGCGGCCGCCATTGCGGGCACGATGGCTGTCGCGACCATGAAGCTGATGGCGCGCGGCGAGGTCTTCGTCAGCCCTCACGGCCACAGCTACGAGTCGTCGCTGTTCTACTTCGTCACGGCGTGCGCGCTGCTGCTGCTTGGGCCCGGCGCCTACTCCGTCGACGCGATTCTTCTACGCCGGCCGGGCTTTGATTCCGGCCGTCCGGCCCAAGCTCTGAACACCTAGGAGAGATTCGCATGTCGCCTTCCATTCTCGGCATTCATCACATCACCGCGATCGCCGGTGATCCTCAGAAGAACATCGACTTCTATACCGGGCTGCTGGGCTTGCGGCTGGTGAAGACCACGGTCAACTTCGACGATCCGGGGTCCTATCACTTCTACTATGGCGACGGTGCCGGATCGCCCGGCACCATCATGACGTTCTTCACCTGGCCTGGCGCCCGGCGCGGACGTCGAGGCGCGGGACAAGTGACCCATACCTCGTTTGCCGTGCCGCCTGGATCGCTCACCTACTGGGATGACCGGCTGCGATCGGCCAACGTGGAGATCCAGGGCCGCTCCGGCCGGTTGGGGCGGCCGGTATTGTCGTTCCTCGACGGGGATGGGCTGAGCCTCGAGTTGATCGAAGCCGAGAACGCGGATCCGGGCCGTGTCTGGACCGGATCCTCCGTGCCCTCCGATGCGGCCATCCACGGGTTTCACAGTGCGACGATCTCCGTTGCCGACGCTGCCCCCACCGTCTCGCTGCTGAAGGAGACAATGGGCTTCCGCGAGACGGGTGTAGAAGGGGACCGGATTCGTCTGGAGGCCGCGGCCGGCGGCCCGGGTCAGACCATCGACGTCCTGCCGGTACCTTCGGGCGAAACGGGCCGGGTCGCGGTGGGCACGGTGCATCACATCGCCTGGCGGACGCCCGATGATGCCCAGCAACTGCAGTGGCTGGAACTGCTCGAGCGCGCGGGCTATGGCGTCTCGCCGGTGATGGACCGCAGCTACTTCCACTCCATCTACTACCGGGAACACGGCGGCGTCCTGTTCGAGATTGCCACCGATCAGCCGGGTTTCGCCACCGATGAATCCGTGGAGACGCTCGGGACGGCTCTCAAGCTGCCGGCCTGGATGGAGCCTCAGCGCAATGTCATCGAACAACTATTGCCGGTGATCCAACGCGCAGCAGGGAGTCGCCGTATGACGCCCGAGGAACTCGGCTTGCGGCACCGGTTCGTGCCTGGCGCGAAAGACGGTCCCCCCGTGACCCTGGTATTGCTCCATGGGACCGGCGGCACGGAGGACGACCTTATCGGCCTGGGCCGGGAACTGCTCCCCGGCGCCGCGCTGTTGAGCCCTCGCGGCAAGGTATTGGAACATGGCATGCCACGCTCTTCCGGCGTCTGGCGGAAGGTGTCTTCGATCAGGAGGATCTGGCGCTGCGCACCCCGCGAGCTGAGTCAGTTTGTGGAAGCGGCGAAACAGGCCTACGGCCTGCAGAGCGACATGACGGTCGCGGTCGGCTATTCGAATGGAGCCAATATCGCGGCCAGTGTCTTGCTCACGGTGCCCGAAGTCTTCCAGGGCGCTGTCCTGTTCCGGGCAATGGTGCCGTTCATCCCCTCGGCGCCGCCGGTGCTGGAAGGGGTCTCGGTTCTACTGGCCGCCGGTGAGCGCGACCCGATCGTCGAAACCGGGAACACTGATCTCCTGAACTCCATCCTCGACTCCGCCGGCGCAGATGTGAGTCTATACTGGCATCCCGGAGGACACGAGCTGGGCCACAACGATCTGCTGGCCGCCAGGCGCTGGATGGCCGCGAGACTGGCGTCCCGATCGCAACTGGCGGGTTAGTTCAGACCGGCCAGGAACTCCTTCAGCGTGGCCAGCGCCATGGGCTTGTTCTCGCGGCGCACATTGTGACCCGCGCCGTCGATGTGCACGATCTTGCCCTTCGGCAGCAGGGCGGCGGCCTCCTCATTCTGTTTGCGGAGGTCGCCCTGCGCGTCCGCCTTCAGGATGAGAGTGGGCGCCGTGATCTTGGGCAGAATCTCCGCCATCGGCGGCCGGCCGGACATGCTCACCTGGGTGGTGGCGGGGTGATGCCTGCGTTTGGAAGGCGCCCATAGGCGGCACTCCTCTTCGCCCCACTTGGGAGAGTTCTTCATGCACTCCGCGGTCAGCTCCTCCAGCGACATGTTGTTGCGCGCGATCATCCGTTGAATGCGTTCCTCCGGGGTGCCCTGGGCCGCTCCCGGGGGCGGCGTTCCCGGTCTGCGGGCCAGCAGGCCCGGATCTTCAAGAATGACTGCCTTCGGAACGTCGGGATAGCGGGAAGAGAACCAGGCAACGGAGCTGCTGCCCATCGAGTGGCCCATCAGGATTGGTTTGACAATCTTCAGCTCGCGAATGAATGCGGCCAGGTCTTCCACCTGCGCGTCAGGGCCATCACCTGCCTTGGGCGGATCGGTCAGGCCATGCCCGCGCGCGTCGACCAGGTAGATGTCATATCCGCTGGTGAGTTCCTTGGCGAGCCCGGTCCAGCAGAGCCCGTCGTCGGACGAACCGTGCGCAAAGATCATCACCGGTTTGCCGGGATTGGCGGCATGCCAGTAGTGAATGCGGATTCCATTGCCGTAAACATACGAATCGGTCCAGCCGGCAACCGGAGCCGTTTGAAGCATCAGGGCGAGAGCCAAAGCAGGGAACATCGGGGTCTCCTATGCCGGCCATCATATACCCGGATTGCGGCTCACTGGCGCCCGGTTTTGCGAGGCCTCCGCAAGCGGCAGCGAGAGCGCCTTCCGGATGGCGAGCGTGATGGACTCCGGCACGGCTTCCAGGTCGGCGACACTGACGCTGAGGTGCTCCGACCAGACGTAGTACCCCTTCTCGGCATCCAGCAGCCGCGCGGTCACCGACCAGGCATCATTGGGGCCGGGTCCGGCGCGGCGCAACGACCCGAGGACGAGGTACTCGACTTGCGAAGCCTTTGCGCGCTTCCGCAGGTCGCTTGTCGATTCAGGGCCGCCGGCGGGAAGACCTCCCAGGGAGATCACGCGCAGGGAGCGGGATCGGGCCAGCAGGGCTGTCAGCTCTTCCGTCAGACCGTGGGCCAGGTAGTCATCCCTGGGATCTCCGCTCAGGTTCTGAAATGGAAGCAGACCCACCCGCAGCGGCTCACCGGCTGGCCGCCAGGAGAAGGCCAGCCATCCGGCGCAGCCTGCCAGGGCCAAGGTGGCCGCCGACAGTGCGATCCAGGTGCGCACCCTCGAGCGGACAGGTGGGGGAACAGATTGCTCTTCCACCTTCCGCGCAAAATTCGGGACGTACTGGCCTCTTGGTATCGTGATGAGGAGATCGTCCGAGCGGCCCTCCATTTCGTAGAAGCGCGCCAGGCGGATTCGCAGGTTGCGCATCTGCACCCGTACCAGCGCGTCCGCTTGGGGATCCCAGGTTGCCTCCCGGTGGAATACCTCAACTCCGATCAGAGACTCCTTCAGATGGCCGCCCCGGCCTGCCAGCGTCTCCTCAATCAGCCACAGCAGCAGGCCGCGGAGACGCTCGGTGTCCGCGAAGGCTGGCGAATGCAGAATCCGGTGAACCTGTCGACGGATCTGTGCCGGAGTGGGAGGAGCGTTTCGGGATGGGGGGTCGGCCAGCATGAAGGCTGCCTCGTAACCTCTCCTCGGACGGCCGGAATGTTAAATGCGCGCGGATGAGGAAGAGCAACTCTCTGAGCATCCGCGCCTTGCCACGGTTAACCGTTAACAAGGCCGAAAAATCTGGAATTCCCGCAAGGCCAGGAGTAGTATACACCCGTGCAGTACCACGCGTGACCCCCAGTCGTGTTACTGGCACTGGCGTGAAAGGGCCGGTTCTGACCGGCTGGAGGAACACGCTGGCAACACTGGCGCATTGGCGCATGCGGGGCGCCGCGAGGGACTTGACGGTGCCCCATTCGAGGACCGGAGGGTAAGGTGCTTCGCACCGTGTCGAGTTCAATCCAAGGTGCGCGGCGTCTTGGAGGGGACTCTCCGGCCCTGAATACCGTGGAGTGGGGAAGCGGGTCTATTCCTCAGTCTGGTCTGCCAGAATGTGGAACGCCCGCTTCCTGCCTGTGTTCACGATCCGTCCGTTGAATTTCAGTGCTCCGTTGACCAGGAGGTTCACCGGCCGGTTGACGGGAAAATCGAACTCCACCACGTCGTCAGGCTGCAGGCTCAGCATCTGTTCCACCGTAAGCGACGGCCCCTGCAGGCGGGCGTCGAACTTGAGTTGCGCCGGCTTAACCAGGCGCAGGATCCGTGCCTGTTCTTCCTCGGTCGATTCCGACTTGCGCACCGACCACTGCTGGTCGAACTTCTGGCGAAGCATCTTGATAATGATGGAGGGAATCCCCAGGTTCATCATCCCCGCCACTTCACCGATCCGAATCTCCATGCCGACCGTCACCACCGCCTCGTTCGGCGCAAGGATCTGAAGCAATTGAGGTTCCGTTTCGTGCGCTTCAATGGCGAAATTGATCTGCGAGATCGGCGACCAGGCTTCGCGCAGGTCGTGCAGGATGATCCGGAATAACCCGTCAAGGATCGACTGCTCGATCTCCGTGATTTCGCGCGTGACTTTGTAGGGAGTCTTGCCGCTGCCGCCCAGCAGCATTTCCAGAATCGGAAATACCATCGTGGGGTTCAACTCCAGAACGGCGTTCCCGTCGAAGGGCCGCATGCTCAGGCTCACGATGCAGGTGGGGGCGGGCAGACACTGCGAAAACTCGAGGAACGACAACTGTTCCACCGAGATCAGATTGACCATCACATAGGCGCGCAGATAGGCCGACAGGCTCGAGGCGAGCGACCGCGCGAAGTTGTCGTGCAGCAGGTGAATCGCACGCAACTGATCCTTGGCGATGCGGTCCGGTCTGCGGAAGTCGTAAGGCTGCGCCTTCCGTGCCGGATCTTCCTCGTTCGAGGTCCCTTGCAGGTTACGAAATACACTATCGATTTCGTCCTGGCTCAAAACGCGATCCGAGGCCATACTCCTCTACTATCCGCCTCGAATCGGTCCACAAACATAACAGATCTTTCCGTATCACCTAAGCGGCGCGGGCTACCCGTGGGGGTAGCCCGCGCCATGATCCGGATTACTTTAGGTCCCGGACCACCCGGAAACCGATATAGTCCGGGCGAGCCTGGGTCGTGGTCTTGGCGTCGGCCGGACGGTCGGCGCTTCCACCCAGTGCGGCCGTCGATCCATCTTTCTTTGTCACCCACTCGGCTACATTGCCGCCCAGGTCGAACAGCGGATCCTCGCCGCTACCGGTAAAGCTGCCCACGGGCTGCAGCAGCGAACCCGGCGCCATGCCCTCGATCAGGGAACTCAGCCGGGCCTCGTCGTCGGCATTCACCGTGTAGCCGGCCCAGTGGTCGAGCGTATTCTCGCTCTTCGACCGCGTCAGCAGCGATCCCAGCTCTTCTTCCGTTCCCAACCGGTAAGTCTGCCCCGTTTGCTTCGAAAGCCAAGCGCAATAGGCTTTTGCGCGGTCCGCGGTAATACCACCAGCGGGCCAAGCCTCCGTGCCCGGCGCCATCCTGTACGCATTCTCGAACGCGTGGAACTGGCCGCGCGTGACCTCGAATCGTCCGATGGCGATCGCGCCGCGTTCCACCGTCTCCGGTACCTGCGGCAGGCTCTTCGTCTTCAGCAGGGCCGCCAGGGCGGACTCCGGTTTCAGCGCCTCGTTCGTATCGCTGGCGGTTCCAAACAGGTATTTGTCGAACCAGGCGAGTTCCTCCTCCACCTTGCGGCGCTGGTGAACGTACTTACGCGGACCGTGCGCCTCACCGGGGAACAGAATGAACTTCACATCCGTCTGGCCGTAGTGCTGCAACGCCCGGTAGTGCTGCCAGCCCTGTTCCGTCGGCACCTGCTTGTCCTCGGTTCCAAAGAAGATGATGGTCGGAGTCTTCACCTTGTCCATGCGATAGAGCGGAGACTTGCGGATATACAGTTGGGGATCTTCCATGGGCGTCTTGCCCAGGTAGTACTTCTCGAAGGAGTCGCCAAAGACGGCGTTGCCCCAGTCGCTGGACCAGTTCACATCGCCCGCGCCGGCGCCCGCCACCTTGTACCGAGTGGTGCGGGTGGTGAGTTCGATGGTGATGATCGACCCGTTCGACCACCCCATGACGCCCATCTTGTCGGGATCGATGAGCCCGCGGGCGATGAGCGAATCGACGCCCTTCTCCACATCGACCCATTCCAGGTCGTTGTACTTGCCGCCGGAAATGGACTCGCCCCACTTCAACCCGTAGTTGGACGACCCGTGGTAGTTCGGCTTGAACAGGAAGGCGCCCCGCTGTGCATAGAGCTGGTGCGGGTAGCCCATCGACTCGTTGAAGGCGTACGGATCGTGCCCGTGCGGACCGCCGTGGATCATGACCACCAGCGGGTACTTCTTGCCGGCCGTGTAGTTGTGGGGGTAGTACAGGATCCCTTCCACCTGCTCGTCCTGGGCGCCTTTCCACGTCACCAACTCCGTCTTGGCGATCGGCTTCTTCTTCCAGTCGGAGTTCGTCGCCAGAAACTCCTTGGCCTCGGTGAAATGAGCCCCATCCAGCTTGGCCAGCATCCACTTGGCGGGATCGCTGCTGGTGGAGGAGGTGTAGATGATCTGCTGGCCGTCTTCCGTCACATTCACGGCCTGTACATTCTCGGTGTCGATCCACGACCGCGTCCAGGTGTCGCCGGTGCGTGTGTAGCGAGCCACCCGGTTGCGGGCGCCGTTGGCGAGCAGCGCGACGAAGCCATCGGGAGTCAGGCTCACGCCGGAACTGATCCCGTTCTCCCAACCCAGGTCCACCTTGGTGAGCTTTGATGCCACGACGTCGTAGTGATAAAAGAGGTTCACCGAAGCGTTATAGAGGTAGGGGTGTGTCGTGTAAGGGGCCGAGAAGTAGAAGCCCTTGCTGTCGTTGGTCCAGTCGAAGCCGCGCGGCAGCACCTTGCCGTCAGCAAAGAGCTGCGTGCTCTTGCCGGACTTCAGATCGTGCAAAAACGTCACCGGCTTCACTTTCTGGTCGTAGATTTCGGCCAGGCTGCGATTGTGAAGCGTGACGGCCCAGGCGCCATCGGGCGAGGCAAAGACGGCGGTAATGCGGTCGGTATTCGTCGTCAGACGCGTGGATTTCGAGCCCTTCACTTCAAACTTGAACAGCCGCACCGGCGGAGCGTGCTTCTCGTCGTCCACCACCTGTGAGGTGTCTTTGCGTTCCTTCACCTTCTGGTCGTAGAGCGAGGAGTCCTCGGGAGCGGCGATCAGCAGCGCATCGTTGTCCAGCCACTCGAAGGCGCGGACGCCTTTTTCGAACTTGGTGACGGACCACGGCTCACCCCCGGCCAGGTTCAGAAACCACACCTGCATCCCACTGGGCGCGGCATCGGCCGGAGCACCGCCCGCGGCCGGCGGCTTGCGCGAGGTCAGGAAGGCAATGCGCTTCCCATCGGGCGAGAACTTGGGGCTGCTTTCGCTGTCGTTGCCCCGCGTGAGCTGGATCTCTTCCAGGTCGCTCAGCCGCTTCAGATAAAGATGGGAGACGGCTTCGCCCTGCTCCTTGTTCATCCGCGACTTCACATACACCGCCACCTTTCCATCCCGGGAGAACTGCAGGCCGGAGGCCCGCTCCTGGAGCAGAATATCGTCGACAGTCCATTTTTCGGCGGCTGATAACAGCGACACCACGGCCAGACCAACCAAAAGAGTCCGCATGGTGTTCATTGTAAACAGAGAGGGCAGGCCCTCCCGTAGGAGGCCTGCCCTCGCGCAGCCAGCTGCCTGCGCCTACTGTCCGATGAAGGTGTAGCTGCCTGACTTCACCTCGAAGACGGAGGCTCCGCCTTCCACATGGTCGGGCTTCAACCCGCCCGGCCCGCTGGCCCCTGCGCCAGGCACATAGACGGTGGCCGAACTGTTGGGGGGAACCGTGACATTCATGGTCACCTTGCCACCCTGCTTCGTCCAGTTGCTCACGATGCGGCCATAGGGCGACACGTGGCTGGCCTTCACATGGGCGAGTCCGCTGGCCGTGAATGGCCGGATGGAGAAGTGCTGGAAGCCCGGGTGTGCCGGATCCGGCCGGATCCCTGCCAGATACTCATACATCCACACGCCCAGGTCCCCGATCTGCATCACGTGGTTGCCGGAGTTCATCGCCGGATCGGCCGTATCCCCATTCCAAAGCTCCCACACGGTCGTTGCACCCTTTTCCACCATGTAGCCCCAGCCGGGGTAGGTCTTCTGGGTGGCGATCGTCAGGGCGAGGTCCGCCCGCCCGTTGTCGGAAAGAGTCCTCATCAGCCATTGCGCGCCCACCAGGCCGACCCCCACGTGGTTGTTGCTTTCCTTCTCGATCTTCGTCACCAGCCGGTCGAACACGGCCGTCCGGCTCTCGCCGGGCACGAGGTCGAAGGCCAGCGGCAGGATGCTCGACGTCTGGGTGCCGTTGTCGAATCTGGATTCCGCCTGCTTGAAATACTCCCGCAGGAATGCGGCCTTCACGGTCGCGGCCAGGTTCTGATACTCGGTGCTATCGGCCGTCTGGCCCGCCAGTTTGGCGTAGCGGCTCATCAGTTCCAGCATGTGGTAGTAGTACGCGGTGCTCAGCAGGGCGCCGGCCGTGACCCGCGCCGGATCCTGCGAGTGGATGAGTTCCGGCTTCTCCGGCGGCACGCACCAGTCGCCGTAGGTGTTCTTCGGCATGATGCCGTCCTTCAGATACGCGCGCATGTACTCCACCCACTTGCGCATGGCCGGATAGTTCCGTTCGATCACGCGGGCGTCGCCGTACTGCTCATAGATCATCTGCGGAGCCAGGATGAACGTGCTGGGCCAGACGATCCCATCGTTATAAAGCACCCAGTAACTGGGCGAGACGTCAGGAATGCTGCCCGATTCGCGCTGTGAATCCTTCAGGTCCGTCATCCACTTGGTGTAGAACGAGGCGATGTCGAACAGATAGCTTTCGCTGCGGCTCACCACGCTGCGGTCGCCCAGCCAACCCTGGCGTTCGTCGCGCTGCGGGCAGTCGGTGGGAATGCTGCGGTAGTTGCCGCGGATGCCCCAATAGATGTTGTGGTGGATCTTGTTCAGCATCGCGTCCGACGATTCGAAGTCGCCCGTCCGCGCCATGGCGTCATGCACGACCCGGCCCTCAATCGACGCGAGCGTCGGCTTGCCGGGATACCCGCTGATCTCCACGAACCGGAAGCCGTGGTAGGTGAAGCGCGGCTCCCAGGTCTCGGCGGCGCCGCCTTTCAGTGTGTACAGATCGGTCGCACGCGCCGAACGCAGATTGTCCAGATAAAGATTCCCATCCGGCCGCAGAGTCTCGGCATGGCGCAGCATCACCTGATCGCCCTTGCGCCCTGCTACCTTCAGCCTCAGCCAGCCCACCATGTTCTGGCCCATGTCGAAGATGTAGACCCCGGGGCGGATTTCGCTCACCTTCACTGGCTTGATGGTTTCCACTACCTTCAGCGGTTCCGCCATCTGTGCTTCCAGCGACCCCTGCGGCGGCTGCAAGGCTTCCACCGGTTGCCACTTGGAATCATCAAAGCCGGCGGCTGCCCAACCGGGCATCTCCTTCGTGGCGTCGTACTCCTCCCCGTCGTACTCGTTGTTGACACGCACCGGACCATCGGAAGTGACCTTCCACGTGGCGTCGCTCACGATGGTCTCGTGCCGGCCGTCCGCGTATTCCAGTTCCAACTGCAACAACAGCTTCGGCACATCGAAGCCCACTGTGCCGATCGGCACCCGATTGCGCGGCGCCCAATACCGGCCGTTCCCCAGCATGACGCCAGTGTTGTTTCGGACTCCATCGTGTTTCCCTATTAACCTT
>JASGIE010000120.1:0-18964 GCA_049841055.1 Paludibaculum sp.
GACAGGGAAACACGATAGAATCCGAACAGCACCTGTGCGCACTACCGGACAGAACTTAGCGGAGGCGCACCCGTATGCAAAAACTAGCAAGATCTGCATCGAACGGCCGGTCTTCGCCACCATGCTGATACTGGCGTTGATGGTGGTCGGCATGGCGACTATCGCCAGTTGGGCGTGGATTACTTCCCCAAGGTGGAGTTCCCGTTCGTCAACATCACGACCACGCTGGCCGGCGCTTCGCCGGAAGAGGTGGAGACCAGGTCACCAAGCCGCTGGAGGAGGTGGTGAACACCATCAGCGGCATCGACGAATTGAACTCGACCTCGGCCGAGGGCGTGTCGATCATCTCCATTGCGTTCCTGCTGGAGAAGGATCCGGAAGTGGCGGCGCAGGAGGTGCGGGACAAGATCAATACCGTGCTGGGCCAGTTGCCGAAGGACGCCGAGCCGCCGATTGTGGAAAAGATCGCGACGGACGCGGCGCCGGTGCTGAACGTGGTGGTTTCGGCCAACCGCGACCTGCGAGAGATCACGAAGCTTTCCGACGACGGCCTGAAAAAGAACATCGAGTCGATCAGCTGGCGGGGCCAGGTGCGCTTCGTGGGTGAGCGCAAGCGTCAAATCCAGGTGGTGGTGGACGGCGAGAAGCTGTACTCCTACAACCTGAACATCGAGCAGGTGCGGGCGGCGTAGCCGCGCAGAATATTGAGATCCCGGGCGGACGCATCGACCAGGGCAACCGCGAGTTGTCGCTGCGCACGATGGCCGCGTGGAACGGCCGGTGGATTTCGAGCGCATTGTCGTGGGGAATCTGAATGGCGCGCCGATCCGGGTGTCGGATATCGCTCAGGTGGTGGACGGTTTTGAAGAGCCGCGTTCGCTGGCTCGTTTGAACGGTGAGAGCGCCGTGGTGCTGGCGGTTCGCAAACAGTCCGGCACGAATTCGCTGGATGTGATCGCGGCGGTGAAAGCACGCGTCGAGCAGTTGAAGAAGGCGCTGCCGCCGGATTTCCGGATTACGTATGCACGCGACCAGTCCGGGTTCATCGAGGCGGCGTTCGAGGCGGTGCAGGAGCACCTGGTGCTGGGCGGCGTGTTCGCCGGCGTCATCGTGATGCTCTTCATCCGCAACTGGCGGTCGACGTTCATTGCGGCCATCGCGATTCCTGATGTCGATCATCTCCACGTTCACGCTGCTGAGCTACATGGGCTTCACGCTGAACCAGATCACGATGCTGGCGTTGACTCTGGTGGTGGGCATCGTGATTGACGACGCGATCGTGGTGCTGGAAAACATCTTCCGCTACATGGAAGAGAAGAACATGACAGCGATGGAAGCGGCGGTGCACGGCACGCGCGAGATCGGACTGGCGGTTCTGGCCACGACCTTGAGCCTGATCATCATCTTCATCCCGATCGCGCTGATGCCGGGCATTGTCGGCCGCTTCATGTCGAGCTTCGGCTACACGGCGGCGTTCGCTATCGGCATTTCGCTGCTGGTGAGCTTCACACTGACGCCGATGCTTTGCTCGCGCTTCCTGCGTCTGGGCAACAAGGAGCACGACACGAAGGCGGGCTTCTTCCATAAGTTCGTGTCGGTGCCGTACCACGGGATGTTGGCGTGGTCGCTGCGGCACCGTTGGGTGGTGGTCATCGTGTCGGTTCTTGTCGTGATTTCGACGGGCCCGATGATGAGCCACATGGGTGTCGACTTCCTGCCGGTGGAAGACCAGAGCGAGTTTGAAGTGACGGTCCGCATGCCGGTGGGCAGTTCGCTGGAAGGCACGACGCAGGTGATGGCGCTGATTGAGAAAGACATCCGCACACTGCCGGGCGTCCGGGACATGCTCACCACCATCGGCGCCGACCAGCGCCGGCAGGTGGACCGCGGCTCGATCATCGTCGAACTGGTGGATACCAGCGAGCGCAAAGAGAGCCAGCGCATGCTGATGGATACGACGCGCGAGAAGCTGAAGAAGTACAAAGACCTGATTGTCGGCGTGCAGCTGCCGTCGCTGATCTCGGGCGGCGCCGATCGGGACTTCATGTACTCGATCCAGGGTCCGGACCTGAACAAGCTGGAGCAGTACGCCAAGCGGCTGATGACGAAACTGAACACGCTGCAGGGCATGGCCGATCTGGAGCTGACCTACGAATCCGGCAAGCCGGAAGTGCGTGTGCAGATCAATCGCGACAAGGCGGCGGACCTGAATGTGAACGTGGCCCAGGTGGCGAACGCGATGCGCGTGCTGGTGGGCGGCGATGATCAGGTGACCACGTACCGAGAGGGAGACGACCGATACGACGTTCTGCTGCGGGTCTCCAAGCCGTTCCGCAATTCGCAGCAGGCGCTGGAGCGCCTGTTTGTTCCTTCGGCAACGCTGGGCAATGTACCGATCTCGAATGTAGCGTCGATGGAACTGGGCACGGGTCCGACGTCGATCGACCGCTGGAACCGCCAGCGGCGCGTGCTGATCCAGGGCAGTTTGAACAAGGGCCTGGCGCTGAGCGATCTGTTGAATACGGTGCAGGAGGAGATGGTGAAGATGAACCTGCCGCCGGAGTACCGTCACGGGGCGGTGGGGCGGTCGAAGGAACTCGGCAAGGCGGTGACGAACTTCCTGTTCGCGTTCCTGCTGTCCATCGTGTTCATGTACATGATTCTGGCGGCCAACTACGAGAGCTTTATCGACCCCATCACGATTCTGCTCAGCCTGCCGCTGTCGATTCCGTTCGCGCTGTTGCAGCTGGTTCCTGGCCGGCCAGAACTTCTCGGTGGTGTACACCTCGCTGGGCATCCTGGTGCTGTTCGGCATCGTAAAGAAGAACTCGATTCTGCAGGTGGACCACATCAAGGGCCGGCGGCGCGAGGGCGTGCCGCGTCTGGAGGCGGTCTTCCGGGGTTGTGATGACCGGCTGCGGCCGATTCTGATGACCACGGCCGCGCTGATCGCGGGCATGCTGCCTCTGGCCTTCGGAACCGGGTGCAGGCGCGGGCACTCGCCGTACGGTTGCCATCGTCGTTATCGGCGGACAGGCCATGGCGCTCGTCCTCACGCTGGTGGTGACCCCGGTGGCGTATACGATGTTCGATGACATGGGCGAGTTCTTCAAGCGCCGCACACGGCGTAAGGAGGCGATCCAGCCCATCACGGCGATGCTGCTGATCCTGCTGCTGGTGGGCTCGGTTCCACTGCGGGCGCAGCAGAAGCCTCAGGATCTGACATTCCCGCAGAACGCGGAGCTGACAAGATCTGTGGATCAGGTCTCGAAGGCCGATCGGGTGGGTGTCAGCGGCAACCAGCGGACGATCTCGGTGCAGGATGCCGTCCAGATGGCTCTGAAGAACAACCTGGAAATCGAACTCGAGCGCACGACGGTGTCCAATTCGGTTTCGGGGGTCAAGGGCGCACGCGGGGCGTTCGACTCGGTCGTATTGTTCTCGCCGTCGCTGCAGGCAAACAACTCTCCGGCGGCCAGCAGTCTGGCCGCGGCCAACGGCAAGGTGAGTGAGCACTACCTGAACAACAACCTGTCGGTGAAGCAGAAGACGCCCTGGCAGGGCCTGTCGTTCCATGTGGACTTCGACAATCAACGGCAGAGCACGAACAACCCGTTCGTCTCGCTGAATCCGAACTTCACGTCCAGATTGACGGCCGGTTTCTCGATGCCGTTGTGGCGTTACCGCGACCTGGACAATGACCGGGCGGTGTTGGAGATCGGGACGAAGCAGAAGCAGCAGTCCGAGACGGACTTCGAGACGCGTGTGATCGATGTGGTCGCACGGACCCAGGCCGCGTATTGGGATCTGGCGGCGGCGATCGAAGACGCGGTGGTGGCGGCTGACGGCGTGCGGCTGGCGCGGGATCAGCATGAGCGCAATCAGCGGCAGATTTCGGCGGGCACGCTGGCTTCGGTGGAGTTGGCGGCGTCAGAGGCCGAACTGCAGCGCCGAATCGACAATTACGTGACGGCGATTGGCGTGGTCACGGCGACGGAGAACTACCTGAAGGTCGATCTGACGGCCGTTCGCAACGATCCGCTTTGGAACGAGCGGCTGATGCCGTCGGAACGGACGACGCTGGAGACGCCGGTGGAGGATCTGAAACAGGCCCTGACCATCGCGCTGGAGAAGCGGACGGAGTTGCGGTCGTTGGAGTTGCGCACGCAGCAGAACGATGTCCAGAAGGATCTGGCGCGCAGCGGCACCAAGCCGCAGGTGAACCTGAACGCGAATTACATCAATTCGGGCTTAGCCGGAACCGTGCCGGCGACGTCGAGTGGGGGTTTCGCGGCGGCGTTCGGGCCGCTGTTCGGGCGGGTGAACGATCTGTCGACCATCGCGGGGCTCCCGCCGCTGCCGGCGATCAATGTGGGCGGCTCGGTGCCGGGTTCCCTGGTGGGGGGCTACGGGCAGAATCTGTCAAACCTGTTCAGCGGCAACTATCAGTCGGTGCAGGCCGGTCTGACGATCGAGTGGAATCCGCGGAATCGCGCGGCGGAGGCTCAGTTCGAGCAGACGGCGATCGCGGAGAAGCGGTTGAAGCTGACGCGTCTGCAGTTGGAACAGGGTATTTCGGCGCAGGTGCGCAATTCGCTGCAGGCGCTGGAGACGGCGCGGCAGCGGATGGAAGCGGCGCGGGCGGCGGAGAAGGCGGCGTCGGAAAAGCTGGACAGTGAGATCCGGCTGTTCCAGACGGGTGAGAGCACGAACTTCCTGGTGTTGACGCGGCAGAATGAACTGCTCGACACGCGGCGCCGGCTGGTGGGCTCGTTCCTGTTGAGGAATAAGGCAGTTGCCCGTTTGCAGCAGGTGCTGGGCACGACGCTGGAAGCCAACAAAGTCGAGTTGCACTAGAGCAGACAAGGAAACGGGACCGGTGCCGTTCCAGGAACACCGGTCCCGTTCGATCCCACTTAGCGGTACGTACCTTAGTAACGAAGGAACCGAAGGTGAGACCCCTTGCCCGCTTGAGACACGTCCGTCCGGACAAGGGAACAACAGAGTAAAGATTTATTTCGCGGTGGCGCGCAGCATCCAGGCAGCCTTGTCGTGGAGCTGGAGGGCGCGGGTGAGCAGGTCGGCCGTTCCGGCATCACCGGCCGCGCTCAGGGCCGGCACCCATTCGGTCCGCATTTGAGCGCTGAGGCTTTCGTGGGCATCCGCCAGGGCGTCCAGCATATGGCTGGTGCTTTCGGCGTTGGTGAGATCCAGGCTGACCTGCATGGGGGCCACGCCGCCCAGAGACCGGATTCGTTCGGCCACTTCGTCGACCAGTTCCTGGAGTTCGTCGTACTGAGCCTCAAAGAGTTTGTGGAGGCTGGGGAAGAGTGGGCCCTCTACGTTCCAGTGGTAGTTCCACGTGCGCAGCAACAGGGCTAGTTCACGTTTCAGGACGATATTTAGGGTTTCCATGGTTCTCGTTGTTGGATGCTGCAAGTCATTTGCAAGTTGCAGAACGCGCGCAATCTTCACAGGCCATTCACAGGCTGAACCGTTGGAACACAAGGGCCGATGAAATACAACTTGAAAGGTCGGCACGGGCTTGCGAAAGTGGAAGGCGTCCCCAGATGTCACAGCCTTCGAAAACCGACCAGTCCTTCGAGCGGGGCCTGCCGTCCAACGTTTACGCCGAGCGAATGGTCCTGGGCTCGATTCTGATCAACAGCAATACGTTCATCACGGCCGCGGCGAGCCTGGGTCCGGATGATTTCTCGCTGGATAAACACCGGCGGATCTTCCAGCGAATGATGGACTTGAACAACCGGGAAGAGCGAATCGACCGCGTCACGGTGGCCAATGAGCTGATGCGGCATGCCGAACTCGAGGCGGTGGATGGACTGACCTACCTCTCTTCGCTGGACGAAGGGCTGCCGGAAATCTTCCACATCGAGAGCTACATCGCGATCGTGCGCGACAAGAGCCTGCTGCGCCAGATGATCTATTCGGCGCAGGAGACGATCCAGCGCTGCATGCTGGGGGAAGACGATCCGGCGCTGATTCTTTCGCATGCCGAAGAAGGCTTGCTGAAGCTGGGCGAAGCGCGGGCCAAGGATTCGCTGCTGAGCGCGCAACAGGTCTTCGATGGCGAAGAGGGCGGCGTCAACGCGTTTCTGGACCCCGGCCGCCGCGTCCAGGGCATCAGCACGGGTTTCCTGAAATTCGATGAGATGACGGGCGGCCTGCGGCCGGGCGAACTGATCATCCTGGCGGCCCGGCCGGCGATGGGTAAGACCGCGCTCGCGCTGAACGTCGCGCTGCATGTGGCGACGAACAAGAAGAACCCGAAGGCGGTCGCCGTCTTCTCAATGGAAATGTCGAAGCAGTCGCTGCTCACCCGACTCATCTGCTCACTGGGGCGGGTGGACCAGCAACGCTTCCGGTCTGGGTATCTCGACCGTGAGGAGCGCGCCCGGCTGGGCATGGCGGCCGCCGACCTGTACGAAGCGCCGATTTTCATCGACGACACCTCCACCACGACGCTGATGGACATCAACGCCAAACTGCGGAAGCTACGCACGTCATCGGACCTGGGTCTGGTGGTGGTGGACTATCTGCAACTGATGCCGGCTCCGTCGCTGGGCCGGAATTCCAATCGCGTCCAGGAAGTGGGCGCCCTGTCGCGCGGCATGAAGCTGATGTCGAAGGACCTGGAAGTGCCGTTCCTGGTGCTGTCGCAGTTGAGCCGTGCTCCGGAGCAGCGCATCGGCGACCACAGGCCCCAACTGGCCGACCTGCGCGAATCGGGTTCGATCGAGCAGGACGCCGACATGGTGGCGTTCATCTTCCGGCCGGAAGTCTACCAGAAGGACCGCGAAGACCTGCGCGGCGTGGCCGAGCTGATCCTGGCCAAACAACGTAACGGCCCCACGGGCAAGGTCCCGCTGGTGTTCCTGCACAACTACACCAAGTTTGAGAACGCGGCCGATTCGTTCGAGGACGAACACAGCGAGTAGGGCTTACTGCTCACACTCCTGTTTCGTGACCAGGTGGCGGTAAGCAAAGAGCCGCCGAAGTTGCCGCCGCGCGAGGGCCGCTCCGAATAGGTCCGCCAGCCGGCCGCCAGGCAGCGAGAACTCCACGCGGTCGGTCAGGCGGGCAGAGTCGCCCTCCGGCGTGAACTCGTGCCGGTGGCTCCAGGTTCGGAACGGGCCTCTCTCCTGGATATCCGCAGACAGGCGGTTTCGTAGGTATTCCGTGTGGCGCGCGACCCAGCGCAGGCGGAAGGGCCCAACCCGCATTTCCAGCTCGACCCGGGCGCCGGCGAGGATCCCCCCTTCGCGGGAAATCACTTTCGCCGGCGGCCACGGCGGCATCAGGCGCTGCAGGGCATCCGGCGACTCGTGAAAGGCGAAGAGACGTTCGACCGAAGTATGGATGACGGAGGTATGAACGAATTCGGGCATGGCTGATAAGCTGTGTACTTCGCTCCGCGGCACTACCGAGATGGTTCTCCAGGTTCGAGGGATGCAAAAGAGGTTTGGGGGCGTCGTAGCCCTGAGGGATGGCAACCTCCAGGTACGGCGCGGCGAGGTGCATCTGCTGCTGGGCGAAAACGGAGCCGGAAAGTCCACTCTGATGAAGATCCTGGCCGGCATGCAGCGGCAGGATGCCGGAACGCTCGAATGGCAGGGCCAGGCTGTGAGTTTCTCGAACCCGGCAGAGTCGCAGAAGGCGGGCGTGGCCATGGTCCATCAGGAAAGCCTGCTGGCCCCGCACCTGACTGTCGCCGAGAATATCTATCTAGGCCGTGAAGCGGCCACGCCGTTCGGGCTGGTCTACCGCAGGAAGACCGTGGAGGACACCCGGCGGCTGATCGAGCAGCATCACTTCCCCTTGCAGGCAGACTGGATGGTGCAGAAGCTGAGCCCGGCGGGCCGGCAACTGGTGGAGATCCTGCGCGCCATCGCCCACGGATCGTCTCTGCTGATCTTCGACGAGCCGACGTCGTCGCTGCCGGACGTGGAGTCGCGGGAGGTCTTCCGCATCGTGCGCGCAATGCGGGAGCGGGGCACGAGCATCATCTACATCACGCATCGCATGGAGGAGTTGCGCGAACTGGGCGACCGCGTCACCGTGCTGCGCGACGGTGAAACCGTCTTCACGGGCGAGATAGCCGAAACGACGACGGCGGAACTGATCCGTCACATGGTGGGCCGGCCACTGGAGGCCGTTTATCAGCGCGAGCCGCTGCCGCCCGGCGCGGAGATGCTGCGCGTGGAAGGACTGGGGCGGCGTGGCGTGCTGCACGGCATCTCTCTGAAGCTGCACGCCGGCGAGGTGGTCGGTCTGGCCGGTTTGATCGGCGCGGGCCGCACGGAGCTATGCCGGGCGATCTTCGGCGTGGATCCTATCGATGCGGGCGCGATCACCGTGCGGGGAGAGAGGGTGAGGATCCGCTCGCCACGCGACGCCGTGCGGGCGGGCATGGCGTTGATCCCGGAGGATCGCCAGCGGAGCGGTCTGGCGGTGGGCCTGCCCGTCGCGCAGAACCTACTGATGGCCTCGCTGGAACAGGTGTCGAGCTTCGGCTTCCTGCAACCCGTGCGGGCGCAGGCGGTGGTAGCCGGCCACTCGGCGCGACTCAACCTGAAATCCGCCTCGCCGCGCCAGCCAGCCGGAAAGCTCAGCGGCGGCAACCAGCAGAAGGTGGTGATCGGGCGCTGGCTGGCACGCGGCGCCAACATCTTTCTGTTCGACGAGCCGGCGCGCGGCATCGACATTGGGGCCAAGATCGAGGTCTTCCGGCTGATCGACGAGCTGGCGCGCGGCGGAGCAGCCGTGCTGATGGTGAGCTCGGAACTGCAGGAGCTGCTGCAGGTGGCCGATCGCATTCTGGTGATGCGGCAAGGCCGGCTCGCGGCCGAGTTGCCAGGCCGCACCACCCAGGAGGAGATTCTGCGCCACGCCGCGCTGGAAGGCGGCGGGCCGGAAGGAGTGCAATGATCCAGCGTCTGCTGCCGTTTCTGACCTTGATTCTGTTGTTTGCCGGGCTGTCCGTGGCTACCCCGCATTTTCTGACGGTGGTGAACCTGGCCGCCGTCATCCGCCAGACCGCCGTGATCAACATTATGGCGCTGGGTATGACGATGATCATCGTCGCCGGCGGAATCGACCTGAGCGTGGGTTCGATCATGGCGCTGTGCGGACTGCTGGGTGCGATGACCGTGGCTCATGGGCAGCCGATTCCGGTGGGCCTGGCCGCCGGGCTGCTGACGGGTGTGGCTTGCGGCCTGGTGAACGGCCTGCTGGTGACCAAGCTGAAAATCAATCCGTTTATCGTGACCCTGGGTACGCTGGGCATCTATCGCGGGCTCTGCCTGATCATCTCGGGCGGGTTGCCCATCCAGAACATGCCGAAGGACTTCGCGTTCCTCGGCGAAGGGGCGATCCTGCACATTCCCTTCGTACTGTATGTTCTTTTTGCGTGCGCCGCCGGCGTCCACGTGCTGCTGGAGCATACCCGGATGGGGCGCTACGCTTTCGCCATCGGGTCGAATGCGGAGGCTGCTTTCTATGCCGGGATCCCCGTCTCGTTCCATGTCACGGCCATCTACGCCGCCGGCGGACTGCTGATGGGGCTGGCAGGCATGGTGGAGACTTCGCGCCTGATGACGGGTCAGCCGACGGCGGGCCAAGGCTATGAGTTGCAGGCGATTGCGGCGGTGGTGATCGGCGGCGGATCGCTGCGCGGAGGGGAAGGCTCGGTGGTGGGGACGCTGATCGGAGCCTACATCATGGGTCTGCTGTCGAACGGCAGCGACCTGCTAGGCATCTCGCCCTACCTGCAGCAGGCGATCATTGGGGCGGTGATCATCCTGGCGGTGGTTCTGGACGAGCTGCGGAAGCGGAGAATGGCCTCGTAGTGCGGCTATCCGATAGAATTTAAAGTGACAAATGGCCAAACAAGGTGAGAACCCGCCGCCGTTGGAGGCGTTGGGGCTGGGCAAGCGGTACAGCAGCGGTCCGGCGGAGTTGACGGTCTTCGCGGGCCTGGATCTGCGGCTGGACGTAGGCGAACGGGTGGCCCTGACCGGGGAAAGCCGGGACCGGCAAGTCCACTCTTTTGCATCTGTTAGGCCTGCTGGATGCTCCGACCGAGGGCAGCATCCGCATCGATGGACAGGCGACGGAAGGGTTGGACGAAGCCGGTCTGGCGAGTCTGCGGAACCGGTCGATTGGGTTCGTCTGGCAGATGAACACGCTGCTGCCGGAGTTCACGGCCCTGGAGAATGTCATGATGCCGCTGCTGATCCGGGGTGAGAAAAAGGGGGCGGAGGAGCAGGCGCGGGGGTTGCTGGCCGAGGTCGGACTGGCTTCGAGGGGCCATCATCTGGCTGGAGAACTCTCCGGCGGCGAGCAGCAGCGAGTTGTTTTGGCGCGGGCGCTGGTGGCGGGACCGAGGCTCCTTCTGGCCGATGAACCGACTGGAAACCTGGACGAGCGGACGGGTAACATGATCATGGAATTGATCGAAGAGGTCCACGACCGGCGAAGATTAACAACTCTTTACGTGACTCATAACCAGGCGTATGCGGAGCGCGCTACCAAAGTCCTGGAACTGCGTGGGGGGAAAATACGGAATCTGGGTGCGCAGGCGACCCCTCCGGCATCTTAGAATTAGGACAGGGCGCGCTGCAGACCGGCGCGCGGGATTGAAGCATCGGCTCTGGTCGCGCCGGTGCTGGGAAGCCAGGGGCATCTCCGTCCGAGTCCCGGGTTCCACGAGAGGCGCAAACCTATGTTTGAACGCTATACAGAAAAGGCGCGAAGAGTCATCTTCTTTGCGCGCTATGAGGCCAGCCAGTTCGGCAGCCCGTACATTGAGACGGAACATCTGCTGCTCGGGCTCTTGCGGGAAGACAAACCGTGGCGAACCGCTTCCTGCGGTCGCAAGCGAACATCGAGTCGATCCGCAAGCAGATCGAGGCGCAGACGACTGTCCGGGAGAAGGTATCGACGTCGGTCGACCTGCCGCTGAGCACGGAATGCAAACACGTCCTGGCGTATGCGGCGGAAGAAGCCGAACGTCTGGGGCACAAGCACATCGGGACTGAGCATTTACTCCTGGGCTTGCTCCGTGAGGAGAAGTGCTTTGCCGCCGAGATCCTCCACGAGCGTGGGCTGCGGCTCAACCAGGTGCGCGATGAGATCGCGCGGGCCAGTTCCGAGAAGACCACCGCTTCGCGGCCGAAGGAGTC
The DNA here is from genome assembly GCA_049841055.1 of Paludibaculum sp. Classification (GTDB taxonomy): domain Bacteria; phylum Acidobacteriota; class Terriglobia; order Bryobacterales; family Bryobacteraceae; genus Paludibaculum. The sequence goes on from JASGIE010000120.1 coordinate 11,202, forward strand.
CTCGCTGCTGAGCGAGTTCAGCCGCGACCTGACGCAGTCGGCCGCCGACAGCGCGCTGGATCCGCTGATCGGGCGCGACTATGAACTGGAGCGGGTGATCCAGATTCTCTGCCGAAGGACGAAAAACAATCCCGTCCTGATTGGCGAGCCTGGTGTGGGCAAGACGGCCATCGTCGAAGGCCTGGCCCAGAAGATCGCCGAGGGCGATGTCCCCAGTTTCCTGGCGGACAAGCGGATTCTGGCGTTGGACCTGTCGCTGATCGTGGCCGGCACGAAGTATCGCGGCCAGTTCGAAGAGCGGCTCAAGACAATCATGAAGGAGTTGATGGAGAACCAGAACGCCATCATCTTCATCGACGAGTTGCATACGCTGGTGGGCGCCGGTTCGGCCGAGGGGTCGCTGGACGCCGCCAACATTCTGAAGCCCGCACTGTCGCGGGGCGAGATTCAGTGCATCGGCGCCACGACGCCGGCTGAATACCGCAAGTCCATCGAAAAAGACCGCTCGCTGGAACGCCGCTTCCAGGCCGTGAAGGTTCCGCCTCCGAGTGAAGCGGACGCCTGCCGGATCCTGTTCGGCATCAAGGAGCGCTACGAGAAGTTCCACGCCGTCGCCTATACGGACGACGCGATTGAGACCTCGGTGTTCGCTTCCAGCCGGTTCATCCCGGACCGCTTCCTGCCCGACAAGGCCATCGACCTGATCGATGAGGCCGGCGCCCGGGTGAAGCTGCGTCAAACCACGCTGCCGCCGGACATCAGCGATATCCAGAAGCGCGTGAAGTTCATCGTTCACCGCATGGAGACGGCCATCGCGAACCACGAGTTCGAGAAGGCCCGCTTCTATAGCGATGAAGAGCGCAAGGAACGCGAGAACCTGCGGTTGCTGCGCGAGAAGTACAACCTGGACGATACGTCGACGGGCGTGGTCACGAAGGACGACATCGAAGAAGTCGTCGCCAAGTGGACCGGCGTGCCGATGACGGCGATCAAGGAAGAAGAAGTCAGCAAGCTCATCCGCATTGAGGAAGAGCTGCACAAGCGGGTCATCAGCCAGGACAAGGCGATCAGCGCCCTGGCTCGTGCCATCCGCCGCTCCCGCGCCGGCTTGAAGTCACCCAAGCGGCCGTCGGGCTGCTTCCTGTTCCTGGGCCCCACGGGCGTCGGCAAGACCGAAGCCGCGCGCGCCCTGGCCGAGTTCCTCTTCGGCAGCGAGAAATCGCTGATCCGCTTCGACATGTCGGAGTTCATGGAGAAGCATTCGGTGTCGAAGCTGATTGGTTCGCCTCCCGGCTATGTCGGTTATGAGGAGGGCGGGCAGCTCACCGAGCGGGTGAAGCGGAATCCCTATTCGATCATCCTGCTGGATGAAATCGAGAAGGCGCATCCGGACATCTACAACATCCTGCTGCAGGTCTTTGAAGACGGCCAGTTGACCGACGGCATCGGCAACCAGGTGGACTTCAAGAACACGATCATCATCATGACCTCGAACCTCGGGGCGCGGTTCCTCGACAAGAAGGGGCAACTGGGCTTCGCGGCGCAGACGGCCTCCGGAGTGCCGTCGAAGATCGAGGACATGGTGCAGTCGGAAGTGAAGCGAGCCTTCAATCCCGAATTCCTGAACCGCCTGGACGAGGTGATTCTGTTCACTTCGCTGGCGGAGGAAGACCTGATCCAGATCATCGACCTGATGGTGGCGCAAATCAACGTCAACCTGGTGGCGAAGCAGATCAAGATCAAGCTGGCACCGGACGCCGCGAAGTACATTCTGGAAAAGACCTGCACGGACCGCAGCTACGGCGCGCGGCCGCTGCGCAGGGCGCTGCAGAAGTACATCGAGGATCCGCTGTCGGAGGCCTTGATCCAGGGTTCGCTGCTGCGGCCCGCGGAGTACGAAGTGTACCTCGGCGAGACGGGCATCTTCTGCCGGGTGATCAACCCGGAAGGGGATGTCGCCACGGTGGGCGCGGGCGGACCGGCGTCCGGCGAAGCCATCTCGCTCTATCCGTTCTAAGCAACACCAAACCCGCAAGCAGAAGGGCCGCCCTGGAATGGGGCGGCCCTTTTTGCGTGTGTGTGGGGGCTGCCTGGGTGTCTGCTGCTGCGAGGGACAGAGGGGATTCGATGGATGGTGTGCCTTGTGGTCCGTCGCGAGGAGGTTTCGTTTGTTTTGCGGATCGCAGGGCAAATGGGGCTCCGTTGAAGGCGGATTGAGACCGGCGCCCGCTTACTGACGTGCGCGGTTCGCAGCGCGGTGGTGCCCGCTTACTGATGTGCGCGCGGTGGCGACCCCTTCCTGACGGTCGGGGTTCGTTGTGGCTCCGTTCGATCTTGCTGCAGGCTGGGTTTGGACGGATTACTGGCCACCCGCCGGCACGTGCTGATAGAGGTAGCGGGCCAATAGGCTGTAGATGTGGTACGAGGTGCCCTCCCCTTCCGAGATCGCGTGCGACCGGTTCGGATAGGCCATCATGTCGAAGGGCTTGCCCAGCTCCACCAGGCGATTGATGAGGCGCTCGAGACCCTGGTAGTGCACGTTGTCGTCGCCCGTCCCGTGGACAATCAGCAGGTTGCCTTTCAGCCCTTCGGCAAAGCGGATGGGTGACCCGCGGTCATAGCCCGCTTTGTTTGTCTGAGGGACGCCCATGTAGCGCTCCTGATAGATGGTGTCGTAGAGCTCCTGGTCCGGCACCGGCGCCACGGACATGCCCGTCTTGTAGACATCGGGCGAACGGAACATCAGGTTGAGCGTATTGGAACCGCCGCCGCTCCAGCCCCACACGGCGGTGCGTTCGGGATCCAGGTAGCGCCGCTCCGCCATCAGGGCGCGCAACGCCGCGGTCTGGTCTTCCGAGGAGGCCACGCCCACTTCGCCGTAGACCACCTTGCGCCACGTCCGGCCCTTGGGCGCCGGCGTACCCCGGTTGTCGAAGCTCACGACGATGTAGCCGGCCTCCGCCAGCGCGCGGTGGAACATCTCGCGGTTGCCGCTCCAGGCGTCGTTGACCGTGGTGCCGGCCGGCTCGCCGTAGACGTGCACCAGGACAGGATACTTTTTCGACGCATCGAAGCCGCGCGGCTTGATCATCCAGCCGTTCATCGCGACGCCATTGGCGCCCTTCACCTCGAAGAATTCCGAGCGGTTCTCGAGCGTGGAGGCGACGGCCTGCCGCAGATCCGCATTGTCCTCCAGCGTGCGCACCGCCTTGTGGTCTGGCAGGCTGACAAGCTCGGTGAGCGGCGGCCGGTCGAACGACGACCAGGTGTGGAATGCCCAGCGTCCATTCGGCGCGATGGAGTAGCTGTGCGTACCAGGCTGGTTGGCCGGCGTCAGACGCTCCGGCTTGCCCTGCCCGTTCAGCCGCATCCGCCACAGATAGCGCTGGGTGGCGTTGTCGGGCGAGGCGATGTAGTAGATCCACTGCTCCTGGTCGTCCAGGCGCAGGAAGCGCACCACGTCGGCGCCCACCGGCGTCACGGCCCGGCTCGACTGGCCGTCGCGCGAGACGATCCAGGCCTGGCGCCAACCGCCGCGCTCGCTCAGCCAGGTGAACTGCCCGCCGCCATCCACCCAATGGAAATCGTCAACCACGTCGACCCAGGCCTGGTCCTCATCGCGGAATGCCCGCTCCGTCTTGCCAGTGGCCGCATCGGCAAGCAACAGATCGTTGCGGTTCTGCTGCCGGTTCAGGTGCTGGAGGGCCACCTGCTTGGAATCGGGGCTCCACTCCACGCGGGCGATGTACTGCTCGCGCGAATCGCCGGGCACGTCCATCCATTTCGTCTGGCCGCCCCTGGCCGGCACAACACCGACGCGGACGGCCGAGTTCTTCGTGCCTGACTTGGGGTAAGGAATGCGGATCAACCGGGGATACAGGCCATCGGTGTTGTTGATGAGCGTGAATTCTCCGACGCCCGTGGTGTCGAACTGCCAGTAAGCGATCGACTTGCCATCCGGGCTCCAGCGGAAGCCGTCGCGCACGGCGAACTCTTCCTCGTAAACCCAGTCGGAGGTGCCGTTGATCGTGGTGGCGGAGCCATCGGAGGTCAGTTGGGTCGCCGCGCCGGTGCGCAGGTCCTCCACGTAAATGTTGTTGTTGTGGACGTAGGCGACGCGCCCGCCGTCGGGCGAGAACTTCGCGAACATCAGCGACGACGGAGCCACGGCGCCACCGAGCTTGCGCAGCGCGCCGGTGGCACGTTCCCACACCCAGTAGTCGCCACGCGTGTTCTGGCGCCAGACGCGCCGGGTGTTCGTGAAAATGAGCAGGCGCTGACCGTCGGCGGACCAGGTGTAGTCGCGGATGGCAAGCGGCTCCGCATCGGGAGCGGGCTTCAGGGCCGAGGCCGCCACCAGGATGCTGCGCTGGCCGGTCGCCGTATCGTAGCGTACGATGTCCCTCGGACCCGACTTGCTGTCATCCTCACCGCCTCCGCCTTCCAGCGTGGTGTAGGCGGCTCCGCTTTCCACCCAACGGGCCTGGCGGAAGGTCTTGGCGCTGAAGTCATTCTTCAGGAAAATGCGCTTCAACTGGGCGTCCAGCGCTTCCGGCAGGCGCGGGGTGATCGCCTGACCCCAGACCGGGGCACACGCCAGCACAACGAGAACGGCAAATCTCATCGGGAACCTCACTTTCCAGACAGCAATCGGATTGGACGTTACTCCCAGTCAGACGGCTCGGATGGAATCAATTCCAGCCAGCCCTGCGCCGGTGCGGCTTCCAGCGGCAGGCCATCGCGCCAGAGCGAGAGCTGCAACTGGAACTTCTCGGTGGCCCGGCCGCCCATGCTGACCAGATCCACGCTCATCTCAAAAATCTGCGAATAGGCGCAAGGCACATCGGCGCCCATGCTCCGTTTGCGCGACGACCGGACGACCGAACCCTTGGCTCCGTTCGCCAGCAGCGTGGCGTGGAGTTCGCTCTCATGGCGCACGGATTTGACGATCACCCTTACCTCGAGGCCGGCCAGCGCGCCGGGCTTCTCCTGTTCGAGGTCGACACGCAGATAAATCTTCTGGCCATCGCTGCCGTAGCGGACTTCGCGCACCGCCTGGTCGCGCCCGTGCATCGCGCCCTGGCGGTGGTCCGGACTGTAGATGCCGGAGCCCATCCACTCGAAGTAGGACGAGATCTCGCCGTCGAGGCGGGGCGAGATCATGCCGCAGGGCGGCTGCTGGAAGGCCGGAGTGGGGACGCGCAGAATCGTGCGGGAGAGGTGTTCCGGCGGCGACAGCTCCAGCGCACGGTAGACGTGCGCCAGATGGTCGCGGAAGAGTTTGTCGAACTCCGGCCGGTTCTCCGAATGGTGCTGCGGACCGTACCACCAGCACCAGTCGCTGCCTTCGGCGATGAGCAGTTCCTCCAGCGCGAGTGCCTTGCTTGCGTCACTCAGCGCGGTGCCTTCCGGGCCGTTCACCACCCGGTCGTACGTCTGGCGTGCGTCGAGAAGATACTCCCACGCCTGGTTGTCTTCCTCGGCGCCGATCCAGATGTCGTAGTTCGCATTGATCCACGAGCCCGGGTGAATGCGCGGCAGCTCCGTGGGGGGAATACGTTCCAGCGCCTCGCTTACGGTGACGGCGGAGAGGTTGGGATCTTCCGAGATGAGCCGGTAGAGCTCCTTCAGGAAGGGGCGGCCGTTGCGGTCGAAGTGCTCCCAGGCGTTCTCGCCGTCGAGGATGACGGGGACCATCGCATCGCGCCCTTCGTTGTGGAGGACGCGAGCGTTCTCGCGAATGCGGTCGAGGAAGTGGTGCGCGGCGGTATGGGCATCCATGCGCGAGTAGACAAAGCCAATGAGGTCGCTGAGGAAGTGGTCGCGGAAGATCATCCGCATCTCGCGCCCGTTCTGTTTCCAGACGTAGGGCCGGTAAGTCTCGCGGACACCGGCGAGCGAACTGAGAGTGGCGCCGAGCACGCCGTTGTCGGTGGCCATCCAGCGCACGCCCTCGTCGTGGGCCAGGGCCAGGACTTCGTCGGAGACCGAACCTTCGGACGGCCACATGCCCTGCGGGCGGAATCCCAGCTTCTCCTCGGCGTAGTCGAGGGCCTTGTGGACCTGCAGGCGGGCATCGCCGGGATACTGGAAGCGGCGCGGCAGCGGCACTCCGGGGTGTGACTGCAGCGCGATGTTGGAGTCGCACAGCAAGGGGAGGATGGGGTGGTAATAGGGAGTAACGGAGAGTTCCACCTGGCCCTTGAGGCACATGCGGCGGTAGGCCGGCAGCACGTGGCCGATGATCTCGAGTTGTTTGCGGCCCATCAGGGCCTGATCTTCCAGCGTGAAGTCGCGGCCCTTTTCATTGAGCTGCCGGACCTCGGGATCGTTCTCCTGGAAGATTTCGTCGAACCAGGCGAGTTGCGACAAGACCTGCAGATCGCGCAGGCCGGGCGCACCCAAACTGCGGCGCAACCGCTCCACGTTGCCTTCGGCGGCGCGCCACGCGTCGTAGAGTTCACCGTAGCGCCTGTAGCGGTAGACCATGCGCGAGGGGTTGGCCTGAAAGAAGTATTTGAGGATGAACTCCTGTTCGAGGTCGGTGAGTTCCTCGGCCGGCTTGAGGGCGCGATGGAGGAACGGATCCAGGGCTTCGCCCCTGGCGTACTCCTCGATCTGGACCATCATCGACGGGACCAGGTTGAAAGTCTGGCGGATGGACGGGAACTCCTCCAGCATCTCCACCATGCCGTAGTAGTCCTTCAGCGCGTGCATGCGGGTCCACGGTAGCTGGTATTCGCCGGTCGCCAGGTCCTTGTAAAAGGGCTGGTGCATGTGCCAGACGAAGACGAGGTAGGTATGCGGCATGACCGGCTAGGGGTTCCGCTCTTCCAGGTTCTGCCTGGACCCGACGGCTCCATAAGCCGCAGTGTCGGGTGATGCCAGGAACGGAGCGCGCATCACCGGCCCGCCCGCGTCGTGCATGGTCATGGGGACGATGCCCAACACGGCTTCAATGGAGCGCAGCACGGACATGGAGTTGTACATCGTCGAATTCGGTGCCGCGGTTGCGGGTGTAAGGGGAGATGACGAACGCCGGAGCACGGTGGGCGTCGATATGATCGGGTCCGCCTTGGGTCGAGGTTTCGACAACGAAGATCACGGTGGACGGCCAGAAGCGGCTGCGGCTCACAGCCGCGACGAGTTGACCCAGCGCGGCATCGTTGTCGGCGACGGCTGCTTTCGGCGTGGGCAGTTTCGAGGCCGTCCCCGCGGTGCGGTCATTGTTCAGGCGGATGAGCGTGAGCTGAGGCAGGTTTCCGGTCGTCTCGGCCTCGGCCAGATCCTTGAGGAAGACTTTGACGCGCTCGGTGTCGCGGTAGGCGGGGTCGGGTCCGCGAAAGGCGCGATTGGTGACTGAGTTGAGCGAGGGCTCCTTGAGAGCGGAGACCTGGGCTCCGTTGGCGGGCGCCGGCTCAATGTTCGTGACCAGCATGCCGTAGTTCCGAACAGAGATGTGACGTTGCAAAGCGTTCGACCACAGGTAGCCGGCCGGCGGCTGGGCCGCGCGTTCGCCGCCTGCGAGAGCGTCCAGTGTGCGGCGGCCGGCATCGGCGCCGGGTCCCAGGAGTTGCAGGAACGGTGGAGCCAGGGCGGCGGTGGACCAGCTCAGACCGGCGGCCGCGGTGTCGCCCGTGACATAGAAATTGTCGAGGAGTGCGTATTCCCGCGCGAGCTTGTGATGGTTCGGGGTGACATCCTCTCCGAAGACAGCGTTGGTCCAGGTGCTGTTGCATTTATCGTGTTTCCCTATTAACCTT
>JASGIE010000121.1:0-16427 GCA_049841055.1 Paludibaculum sp.
GAGTCTTCAATGGTAGGTCTTGTCGCTCGCGGGGCTGGGATGCCGCTCTGGTCGACTTTTTGGCCATTGTTGCTCGTCAGGATAATTCGATCAATTAAGCTTCATCAGCGAGGATGGCCTTGATCGTAGATCTCGGGAGTCGGCGAAAGAGATTGCTCCACTCGAAGAGAATTGTGCCGTCCTCCCCGATCCTTTGACGTAACAAGTCGGCCTCACGCAACGGCCTGAGGTGGTGGTCAAGGGCTTGCCCACTGTTGAGTTTCAGTTGTGACCTCAAGTGCGAGCGTGTGCGGGGCTCCCCACACTCCCTCATGATGTCTTTTGCCCTTTCTGTCGTCAGATGTTCCTCAACGTATTTCTTCACAACAGAAGCGTTGGAGATGCTTTGGATCGTTTCAATCGCGCTCAAGCGATCTTTGATGGCAACCAACTCGTCCTGAAGCGGTTGAGAAGAAACTTCCACGCTATCCTTCTTGGGACGTTTATCACTCAATCTTGCCTCCCGGCTTCGGTCCGCTTTCGGGCAACAGGCCGAAGTCTTTCAAATCGAAGAGTCGAACGCGCTTCTTATCGGCGCCCGACTCCATCAAGCCAGAGCCACGCAACGAGACGTGAGCGCCACGACGGCGTTCGGACTCATCTTGCAGGAGGTGCGGACCTGTTCAACTGACGTCTTGCCATCAAACATCTGGTAGGCAGTTCGAGACTTTGCATCAGGCAATGCCTCCTCGAGCAACGCCCGAACTGGTGCATAGGCCGCCGCGCGTATCCAGTTACGGATCTCGCTCAAGACCGCCAGAAGCCTATCGTTTTCGTTCTGGAGTGGCATCGAAGAAGCTCACGGGAATGGAAATTGACAACTTCGGTTGCTTTTTCCCGTCCGCAAGCAGCCCTGCGTTTTCAAGTCGTCCCACCATCGTGCTCAGGTGGCCCTGGTGTACCGACGTCTCCCGCAATGATTTGCTTCTGGGTCCGGCTTCCGTCCATCAACAAAACGGATTGCTGTTTCTTGGAGTTGGACCCAACGATGTTCCGCAACTCATCACGGAGCTTCGCATCGCGCTGAGCAATAGCGGGCGCGGCAGAAGCTCAAGCAGCTTTCGCATCCGACGTATTCTTCGTCTAGTAGAAGCTCAGCATGGTCACTCATCGGTGTCGTCTCCGTCAAAGAAGGTTGGAGGAACCCTCACGAAGAGCTTGGGGTGTTTCTCGTCTGCCGAAATCAGCTTCGCAGCCGCGAGTGCTTTCACCAACCGACTCAGTTCCCCTTGGTCTATCCCTGAATCCTTTACGATCACCGACTGTAATCGTGTGCCATCCATGAGCAGCGCAGCTTTGGCCTTCTTGCCACTGCGGCCAATGACAGAGCGCAAGGAAGACCTGAGCTTAGCGTCCCGTTTGGAGAGCCCCGGCTCGGCCATCACCTGTAGCAGATCGCGAATCTCCGTCAACAGCTCGATTTCCTGGGACACTATTACCGTCTCCTTATCAGATTTGATTATCAGTTTAGGAGAGAAATTTCTTTGTTGTCAACAAATTCTTGGATGGGCTTGGCCGCTAGAATAAGCTCTGAGTAAATTCGAACCCGAGGAAGACGTCAGGCGAACCCGGGCAATACAGCGGGGATCCTCATGATGGCCTCACGGAGCCGCGATGGTCTGTAGACAATTTTGTGGCTGTCCGGTGCTTTCGGGTTCAACCAAGTTCCACAGGCTTCAACAGGATGCCCGTATCTCGTTGAAGCGTAAGACACTGAAAACAAGGCACTTTGCAGGGAGGCCGAAAACCGCCTTGGGCGCAGGGGGTCGGGCGTTCAAATCGCCCGCCCCGACCATATTGAAATTAAAGCAGTTAATGTAGTTTTAGAGCTTGTAGGACAGGCCTTCGAGCAGGGTCTCTATCGGGCAGATTCGAAGAAAGCCTCGGCGTCCCATGCCTCGAACCATATCCTTTCCTCCCCTTCGACCCCAGGTGGGAACCTGCCAAGACTCGAAGGTCTAGCCCCACTGCCCGCAGCATTTCTGATTAATCGCCTAGCGCTTCCCGTGTGCCTCGCTTCTTGGCGATGATGTCTCGAACCTGGTTCTGAACGCCTTCAGAGTTCCCATCTGGGATGTTCTCTATCATGGGCTCAGCTCCAGCCCGCCCCCATTCAGTGAATTCGGGCGAACTGGCATGCATGCCCCACGACGGGATCGACCCACTCCGCGGAAGCCCTCCTCTACGAGCACAACAGATGAGTGAATTCCCGGCAGTCCAGTGATACAAAGGAAGCGCAATGACAAAGTCTCGCCCGTGGGTCTCTCTGGTCGCGGCTCTCCTGGCGACAGTCCTCTCCGTACCTGCCCAACAACGAAACTCCGCGCCCGCCAGACCGCGAGTCGTGATCACCGCGGACCCCGAACTCGATGACAACAACACGTTGATTCGCGCCATCCTCTACAGCTCCGATGTCCAGGTCGAAGGCCTCATCTACACCAGCAGCGGCGTTCATTGGAAGGGGGATGGCAAGGGCACGACACAATACATACCCGGGCGTGAGTATACCCGAATGGGCCTTTGTCCGTGCACTTCCTGGCGGTGGGCCCCCGACGATCACTTCATCGATGAGATCGTGGACGCCTACGCGAAGTCGTACGCCAACCTGAAGATCCACAACCCGGACTATCCCTCACCCGCTGAATTGAGGTCGAAGATCAAGTGGGGGAATGTGGAATTCGACGGCGATTACTCGAAGGACACGGATGGATCGAACCTCATCAAGTCCCTCGTTCTGGACAGCCGGCCCGGCCCGCTTTACGTGACGGCTCAGGGCGGACAAAGCACCATCGCGCGCGCCCTGAAATCGATATACGACCAGTATTCACGCACGGCTCAGTGGGAACAGGTGCGAAGCCGCGTTTCGGAGAAACTGGTGATTATCCCGTGGGGCGACCAGGATGGGCTCTACGCCAAGTACATCAAGCCGAACTGGCCGGGAGTGACCGAGTGGCAGTTGGCCATGATCGATTACGGCTACGGCATCCGGAACGGGCTCGCACCGGAGAATCAGGTATACGTCAGTGCCCAGTGGCACAGCGATCATGTATTGAACCGTGGACCGCTCGGTGCCGGTTACCGGGTCTGGGGCGACGGCAGGCAGATGGCGATGGGCGACCGGACGGATTACTTTGGCCTGTCCGGACTCACGGCGGATCAGCTCCGGGAAATGGGCTTCACCGTTTGGACACCTCCCCAGGAGAAAGGATCCTTTATCAGCGAAGGAGATACTCCCACCTTCCTGAACCTGGTGGCGAATGGGCTGCGTGCCCATGAAAACGGGTCCTGGGGCGGATGGGGCGGAATCCGCAGGCCGGCCAATGCGCCATCCTCTGGTCGCGGCGGCCAACCGGTGGCGCCGGCGGATCCAACCGATTCCGGTATTGCTCCAGGTCTCGCTCCGGCCGGCAGCACCGCCAATGCCCCGGAGAAAGCTGGCCAGGGAGCAGGTCCGCGCAACCCACCCCCGGCAGGGTTCGCCGGGTTCAGGAGGCCAGCGGTCTCACCGGCGACGGCCGCCGTCAATGCCCGCTTCTTTGCCGCCTCACAGAACGACTTCGCGGCGCGTTTAAAGTGGAGTGTCACGCCGGGCTTCAGCGCAGCGAACCATCCGCCCAGGGTCGGCATCCAGGGGGCAGTGGAGGTGACTGCCCAGGCGGGAAGCACCGTGCGGCTCCGTGGCGAGGTCTCGGATCCAGACCGGGATGCCATCCGGGTCGCATGGTGGCAGTACAACGACGCCGGCACTTATCCGGGCAACATCACGCTCTCTGATCCGTCGAGCGTCACAACCACATTCCGCGTGCCGGATGACGCGCAGCCTGGGCAGACAATCCACATCATCGTGGAAGCAACGGATAACGGCGCTCCGCCGCTCACCCGTTATCAGCGCGTCGTGGTGCGGGTTCGGTAGGGCGGGGGCGAGGCAGATTTGAAGCTCCGCAAACACAATTAGTCAAAAGCAGTCAAGTATATTTAGGCATAGCCCCGCAAGCCGTTCACCACGATTTCACCGGAATATTTCCTTTCTTTTCAACATCGATTTTCCAACCCTCCCTTGAATCCTGGAATCCATGGTCTACAGTAGTCACGCGCCGGCTGCTATCCCGGCCCCAGACATTCATAAGGAGATTGACATCATGGCAACCGCGGCTCAGATCAACGCCAACCAGGCGAACGCGAAACTCTCGACCGGACCCGTGTCCCCCGTGGGCAAGGCCCGCGCCTCCCAGAACGCCCGCCGCCACGGCTTCACCGCGCGCACCCTCGACATCACACCGGAGGACCGCGCCGAGTTCACCGAACTCGAAGCCGCCATGCGCCTCAAGACCCGCCCCGACGACTGCCTCGAGGAGGAGATCTTCCACCGCATCCTCACCCACACCTGGAACCTCCGCCGCATCGAAACATTCGAATGCCTCATCCTCGCCGAAACGGACCCATTGGCCGAAACCGACCCCCACGCCGGCAAACTCGAACGCTATGCCCGCTACCGCCGCGACCTCGAACGGGGCCTGTATCGCGCCTTGAAAGAACTCGCCCGACTCCAGACCGAACGCGCCGCTCTCGCTCAGCAGCACCCCCACGTCGTCCAGGGCATCCGCGAACACGTACCCCTGGCCGAGGTCACCCGCTTGACGAAAAACACAGAGGAACTCTTTTTCTATGACGGCTATGGCCGCCCCCGCCGGGCCCTCGAACACCTGACCACCGGAGTCGAGACCGACCATCCCGACAACCAGGATCCGTTAGCCGACCTCCAGCCGGTCCAAGTCCCGCGAAACGAAGCCAACCTGCCCGTCGTGGACGGGGTGCCGCTGCTGCTCCACGACGTCTCCCTCATCTGATCACCGCGACGAGGAAAGGGGCGCCGCAGCCGGACGAAACGAAGCCGATGACGGCCTTCCTCGTCTGCTCAGCACCAAAGCTGGCCCCCCGCACTGTTCTTTGACAACTTCATCTGTACTCCCCCTTGAAGGGAAATGCGGCTCAGTGGATGGAGCCTGTCCCCGCTGAGGCGGCTTCAGCATCTTCCGTCCCGATGGGTATCGAGAACGAGAAGGTGGCGCCGGGGCCATCATTCTGTTCGGCCCAGAGCTTGCCGTTATGCCGCTCAATGATCGAACGGCTGACGGAGAGACCGATCCCCATTCCTCCACTCTTTGTGGTGTAGAACGAGTCGAAGATCTTGTCCATGTTCTGACCGTCGAGACCTACTCCGGCATCCCGCACGCTGAGGCGAACATGGCCGCTCTCCTCCGTCCGGGTTCGGACAATCAGGAACTTCGGGCGGCCGGTTACGCCGGCCATCGCATCAAGCGCATTCCGCATCAGATTCAGAATCACCTGCTGCAGCTGAATACGGTCGCCGGCAACCAGGGGAACGTCCTCGTTCAACTCGGCCTGCGCAATTACGCCGTGACGCTGGATATCGTTTGCGGTCATTGCCAGGACATCCCGAATGGCCTCGTTCAAGTCCAGCAGTTCCGGCGTGTATTCCTTTCTGATGAACAGGGCCCGCAGTCTGGTGATTACATCGGTGACGCGGTTGCCGTCCCGGATGGTCCGCCGCGCTGTTTCCCTGGCTCCGTCTACATTCGGCGGCTCGGCATTCAGCATCCGCAGGCAGGTGCTGGCATTGGTGATGATGCCGGAGAGCGGCTGGTTGATCTCATGCGCAATCGACGCGGTGAGCGTGCTGAAGGCATTCACACGCGACACATGAGCGAGCTCGGAACGAGCTTTGTCCAGGGACTCTTCCGCGAGATGCCTGGCTGTCACATCCTGGACGGCGCCCACGTACTCACGCCGGCCGCTATCGTCCAGAGTGTCCTGGGAACTCGCCCGCAGGTACTTGGTGGATCCGTCCGGCATCTCCAGCCGGATCCCGTAGGTCTGCTCGCCGCCGGTCTCCCGGGCGGCTCCGAGTTTCTGGGCCAGCAACGGGCGATCCTCCGGCCGGACCCGCGTCGCGATCCTCGCCAGCGTAACCGGCGTGCCGGGCTCGAACCCGAAGATGCGGTAAGCCTCATTGGAGAAGGTGACCTCCTCGGTGTCGACACACCAGGAGAAGCTGCCGCTCAGGCTCAGCCTTTGCGCCTTGGCAAGGAACGCCTCCTTTCGGCGCAGTTCCTCCTCGGCTTGTTTTCGATCCTCGATATCGGTACTGGTTCCGTACCAGCGAACGATCTTCCCCTCATCGTCGAAAAACGGCTGCGCGCGGATGAGAAACCAGCGATAAACGCCATCGTGGCGGCGCAGGCGAGCCTCAATCTCGCCGGGTTCGCCGGAGACCAGCATCTCGCCCCATTTCCTCATCAGTGGCGGCAGGTCGTCGGGGTGAAACGACGCCTGCCAGCCCCACCCATGTGACTCTTCCGGAGATACGCCCGTATATACGTGCCAGCTGGTGCTGATGAATTCATTGGGGCCGTCGGGGAGATTGCACCACACCAGGGCGGGGATGGTGTCGATGATCAGCTTGAGGTCATGCTCGCGGCTCTTGAGCGCTACCTCGGCGATTTTCCGCTCGTCAATGTCGGTGAGCAGCACGCACCACCGGAGGACCCTGCCGTCGGAATCCCAGAGGGGAAACCCACGATTGGTGAACCAGCGATAGGCGCCGTCATGGCGGCGGAAGCGCTGCTCGATATCGTAGGGAGATCCCGTCGCGATGGATCGGGAGAACACTTCGACGACATGAGGCAGGTCCTCCTCATGAACTGACCCGTTGCTGCCCCAATGCCTTAGCTCTTCAAAGGTCTGTCCGAAGTATTCGTACACCTGGCGGTTCACGATCTCGAGCTCTCCGGTGGGGCTCAGCAGGGCAACCATGCCGGGAATATTGTCGACGATCATGTGCCAGTAATATTCACTCTTTTGAAGTTCCTCGTGTGCCGCGGCCAGTTGGCTGGTCCGCTGAGCCACTCGCTCGTCGAGTTCGCGCGCGACACGCCGCTGTTCGTTGAGGAGACGCAATTGCTGCAGTCCCATCGCCGCCTGGTTTGCCGCGACGTCGAGCAGCAGCTTATCCGTGTTCTCAGGAAAACCATCCTGTAGCGAGCCAACGATCACCAGGCCGATCTCGCCGGCCACGCCGAGCCGCTTGAATGCCAGTTGCACATTCACACCCTTGATGGAGAGCTGTGGGGGTGGGACAGAATTCGGCGCGCTTGCGGACCATGCGCCTTTGACAAGTTCCGCGGCGTCCTCCGTGTCGATCATCGTGTCCAGCGGTTCAGTCAGACGGACCAGCTCTGTGGCCGGCCCGCCATCCGGATCGTCCAGCCGAACGAACGCGAAGGCGAGGGGCTGCATGCTGAACAGCGCGTCCAGCAGGATGTTGGCGATCTGCTCCGGCTCACCGCTGGCCCAGAGGGTAGGGAGGGCCATGATGCCGATCAGGTCGTTCAAGCAGCGGCGCAGCCTCACCACCTCGCCCGGGGCGGGGCCGGCGGAGCTCACCTCAGGCGCCCATCCTGCGTTTGAGCTCCGTCTTCCGACGGGCTCGCAACTTGGGCAGGAACTGCTCCGGGGGCTCGAAAAATGGGTTTTGCCTCAGGATTCCACCAATGATCACGTAGGGATGAGTGCGCACGATGTCGACCACGGCGTCGCCGCTAAACTGATTCAGATGATAGGTGCACACAACGACATCGTGACGCGTGCGCCAGAGGTCATTGGCGCGGGATTCAAATTCGATCAGATTGTCGACATGGGTTCGGCCTTCGGCCGCCCAGTCCATCCGGCAGAGGAGACGGCTCGCGGGGAAGCCGGCGTCGTCGTGGGCGCTCACCATTTGCGTGAACAGCCCGAGCATGCGGTCCTGATCAAAGTGTCCGTCCAGAAGATAGGTATCCGTATTATTGCGAACATCCAATTGACCGCTCTGCATCACGGCATTGGTGTCGATCCCCACGGATGACAATCGATGGAAGTGGTCCGCCTGCTGCTCAGGATTAACGATGTGCACGGCCTTGTCGCCACATTCAAAGCCGTCGCGGATAAACGGCAGGAGCACACGGTATTCTTCTTCGTCGTCGTTGAACAGGGCGCAGACATGAGGGATATCCGTTAATTCAGAACCAGCAAGCGAAATGGGTCGCACGGCTCTATCCATATCAGCCCTCCTGTAGCGTAGATGACCTTTGAGCTGCTTCTGCCTAGGAAATAGGATGCTCTACTCCCCCCGAGATTGTCCACATCGTTTTCGCCACTTTTCACAAGTCGATGCAGCGCGCAGGCAGGCCTGTTCCAGGCGAATAAACCGGAAGAGAATCCGAGGAAGGAGGCATCAGGAGGGTACTAGCACGGCCATATTCAACAGCGGAACATCGAGCAACTGCTGGAATGGTCAAACTTTCGATAACCCAATGTCTGGTAACTCACACCTGATTGAACTGAGGCTTTCGGGCCGCCGCTGGAGTGTAAGCCACCCAATACTGCTACAGCGCCCTGCCGACGCTTTGCAGCAGATCGAGCGTGACGGACAGAGCGTGCCGCGATTCTTCCGTCCGCAGCCTCCGGTAGAGTTCGAGGAAGCCGGGCGCTTCGGAGCTCTTCTCCTTGGCGGCTCCTTCCACCGTGGACTGGACCACGTTTGCCAGGACATCCGGAGGGATACTCGCGAAGAATTTGGTCAACAGCAGGAAATTGCGCATCGCGCGGACAGCCTCTGGAGTAGCCGTCGCCTGGGTGACCGCCGCGACAACATCGTCGCCGGCCCCCAGGAGTCCGCGCAGCAGGTTGAGGATGCCCCGGTCGTGCAGCAGTTGCAGCACTTCATAGGCCGATGCGACGGCGTCGGAATGGGGATCAGCCGCCTTGTGACTGGTCTGAAACGTGATGGGTTGCGCCATGGCGTCCTCGCTACTTCTTCTGAATTTGAACCAGGCCGTCCGCCGGGAACTGGTAGCCAGGCTGCTTCCATTTGCGCTCCACCTCAACGCCCTTCTGGGGCGTGGGCCGTCCGAAGCGCGAGTTATTGCGCGGAAGCGGGCTCTGCCCGGCCTGTTCGATGACCTCCATGCGAACAAAGGTCTCCTTGTACGCGGGCGTGTGGGTGACCGGGTCGGTATGGCTGCCGGTGAGGAGGTTTACAGGGCTCGTCGAGGAGTTCATGGACATGAACAACTGGCCGTCGTGAACACGGTCGGTCACTACCGCCCGGAGCCGCACACGGCCGTAGCGGGAGACCAGGCGCACCAGGCTGCCGGTCTGGATCCCGCGCGCGTGGGCCAATTCCGGGGAGACCTCCACGAAAACATCCGGCGTCTTCGACTGGATCCCAGGACTTCTGTAAGTCATGTTGCCTTCGTGAAAGTGCTCCAGCAACCGGCCGTTGTTGAGATGCAGATCAAACTCCGCCGTTGCGCTCTCCGGCGCCTGCTGCCAGCGCAGAGGGTAGAGGCGGGCCCGGCCATCGGGAAAGTGGAAGCCCTTTGTGTACAACAATGGCTGGTCCGTCCCATCCGCGGCCACGGGCCATTGCAATGTCCTGTATCCCTCGAGCGCGGAGTAGGAGACCCCGGCGAACAGCGGCGCCAGGGACGCGATCTCGTCCATGATCTCGGAGGGATGAGAATAACGCCAGCCGGCGCCCAACCGGTTGGCAATGTCCTGGATGATCCTCCAGTCCGGACGGCTGTCCTTCCAAGGTTCAAAGACCTGGTAGATCCGCTGAATGCGGCGCTCCGTGCTGGTAAACGTGCCATCCTTCTCCAGACTTGGACTTGCGGGCAGGACGACGTCCGCAAAGTGACAGGTCGCGCTGAAGAACACCTCCTGGACCACGAGAAACTCGAGCCGCGAGAAGGCCTCCGAGACGTGGTTGGTGTTGGAATCGACCAGGTCCATCTCTTCGCCGTAGAGGTACATGGACTTCAACGTTCCCTTGTGGATCGCGTCAACCATCTCATAGTTGTCCAGCCCCCGAACTCCGGGCAAAGGGACACCCCAGCGTTTCTCAAACCGCGCTCGCACGGCCGCGTCGGTCACTGGCTGGTATCCGGGGAACAGATCCGGCATCGCACCGTGATCGCTGGCGCCCTGAACATTGTTGTGGCCGCGCAATGGATACGCGCCGGTCCCGGGGCGCATATAGTTCCCGGAGACGAGCAGGAGGTTCGAGATCGCCGTCGAAGTGTCGGAGCCGTTGGTGTGCTGCGTCACGCCCATCGCCCACAGCACGCACATGGACTTCGCCTGCGCGATCATCCTTGCCAGCAGGTGAAGAGTTTCCCTGGGAATGCCGCACGTCTCGGAGGCGAACTCCATGGTGAAGGGCTCCAGGCTTTGGCGGTATTCCTCGAGTCCGGTAGTCCAGCGGTCGAGAAACGCGGTGGCGGCCAGTCCATTGTCCAGCAGATAGCGGGCGATCGCGGACAGCCACACCAGGTCTGTTCCCGGTATGGGACGAATGAACAGATCGGCGCGGCGCGCCATCTCGTGCTCGCGGATATCGGCAACGATCAGTTTCTGTCCGTGCAGCTTGTGTGCGCGCTTGACCCGGGTAGCGATCACCGGATGGCTCTCGGCTGTGTTGCTGCCGACGATGAGCACCAGGTCGGACTGCGCAATGTCTACGATGGAGCCGGAGTCGCCCCCAAGTCCTACCGTGCGGAAAAGGCCAACGGTCGCCGGGGACTGGCAATACCGGGCGCAGTTGTCGACGTTATTCGTGCCAATCACGGCACGCGCCAGCTTCTGCATCAGGAAGGTCTCTTCGTTGGTGCACTTGGAGGATGCGATGAAGGCCAGCGCGTCGGCGCCGTCCCTCTGCTTGATTTCAGTAAACCTTCGCGCAACAAGGTCGAGAGCTTCATCCCATTCCGCTTCGCGGAAGCGGTCGCCCTCGCGAATCAGCGGCTTGGTGAGCCGTTCCGCGCTGTTGACGAAGTCCCACGCGAACTTGCCCTTGATACAGGTGGAGACACCGTTCGCCGCTCCTTCGTGCGGCTCAATCTTGAGGATGTGGCGATCCTTCGTCCAGACGTTGAAACTACAGCCGACGCCGCAATAGGTGCATACCGTCTTGGTGCGTTTCACCCGCGTTTTCCGCATGGCCGATTCCACTTCGGAGATCTTGAGAATCGACTGGAACCCGACCTCATTCTCGAGCCCCTTCACCAAATCGATCATGTTGCCGAGCGCGGGCCGGCCAATGCCGGTAATGAATCCCGTATGCCCGATCATGGACTTCTCCATCAGCGCATTGCAGGGGCAGACGGAAACACAATGCCCGCACGAGACGCAGCTCGACTCGCCGATGGAAGCGCCCCCATCCCAGAGCACTCGGGGATTTGGATCCTCCCACCGAATCGAGAGGGTCTCATTGACCTCGAGGTTCTGGCAGGCTTCCACACACCGGCCGCACAGAATGCACTGGGTCGGGTCGTAGCGGTAAAAGGGATTGCTCAGGTCTTCGGGATAAGGCTTACGTTCAAACGGATAGCGCTGCTGGTCAACGCCCAGCAGGCGGGTGGTATTGTGCACCGTGCAGTTGCCATTGTTGTTGTCACACACAGTGCAGTAGAGGTCGTGACGGCTGAGAATACGGTCGAACGCTTCGGCGCGGGCCGCGACCGCGGCAGGCGTGGAAGTCTGGACAGCCATTCCAGGCGACACGGTTGTGGAGCACGCCCGGACGAATCGGCCGTCCACTTCCACAATGCAGGTGTCACAAGTCTGAATTGGGCCAAGCTGCGGCAGGTAGCACACCTGTGGCAACGCAATCCCGGCACGATTGATCGCATCGATCAGCCGTTCGCCGGCCGCCGCCGTGATGGGGGCGCCGTCAATCAAGATGGGATCCATGCAAGCCCTCTTGGTTCCACATGGCATTTGAGATGCCAGACCGGGAGTGAGCCCTAGCGCAGCGGATTCATTGTGTTGCGACCGGGTGGGTGTCCAGAATTCGACACTTGCGGAAACGAGTGTCGGCAGTTGGTGGCAGTGAGTCCTCGCCGCGTTATCGACCCGGTTCACGAATGCTGGTGCTTTTCGGGGTGAGTCCTTGGGAAGGAAAACAAGTGGCGCCGGGGTGACAAGACTTTGCTCCGGACAGCGCATAATAGCTGAATGCTGATCACGAAGATAAAGGTGTACCAGGTGGATCTGCCTCTGCACGAGGGCAGCTACAAATGGTCCGGTGGAAACTCGGTGGAGGTGTTCGACTCCAGCGTCGTTGAAATCCAGACGGACGAAGGGATCAGCGGATACGGCGAAATTTGCCCGTTGGGGCCGGCTTATCTTCCGGCCTATGCATCCGGCGCTCGAACCGGTATCGCGGAGCTCGCACCGCATCTGATAGGCTGCGATCCCACCCAACTCTCGATCATCAACCAGACGATGGACCGGGCCATGCGCGGACATCCTTATGTGAAGTCGGCGCTCGACATGGCGTGCTGGGACATTCTGGGCAAGGTAAGCGGCCAGCCTGTGGCGGTATTGCTGGGCGGGTGTTTCGGCAACGACTTCGCTCTTTACCGCGCCATCTCGCAGGACACACCGGAAGCCATGGCAAGGATGGTTCAGGTCTACCGCGACCAGGGCTATACCAAGTTCCAGCTCAAGGTCGGCGGGAACCCCGACACCGATATCCGGCGTATCCAGATGGTCGCGGCTGAACTGAAGCCCGGCGATATTCTGGTGGCCGATGCGAACACCGGCTGGACGCAGCATCAGGCAGTGCGTGTGGCCGATGCCGTACGCCATGAGGACGTGTACATCGAGCAGCCATGCTTCCACTACGAGGAGTGTCTCGCGGTCCGTCAGCATACCAACCGCCCGATGGTACTGGATGAAGTCATTGATGATGTCATCCAGGTATTGCGCGGGTATCACGACCGCGCGATGGACGTTATCAACTTGAAGATCTCCAAGGTAGGGGGCCTGACCAAAGCACGGCAGATTCGCGACCTGTGCATATCCCTGGGCATCGCCATGACGATTGAGGACACCTGGGGCGGTGACATTATCACGGCAGCCATCGCCCATCTGGCACACAGCACGCCGGCTGAGCTGTTGTTCTCGTCGACGGACTTCAACAGCTATGTCACGGTCAGCATCGCCGATGGAGCGCCACAACGGAACCACGGTCGGCTCGCCGCTTCAAAAGCTCCGGGATTGGGCATCGCCCCGAGGTTCGATGTCCTGGGGCGGCCTGTCTTCGAATCCGCCTAGCAAACGCGCGGCCGGACCCCGGCAGCATCGCGCCGCGCTTGAATTCGCCTCGCGCAAGGCATAGAGTCAACGTGCGGGCGCGTTGCCCTCAGCGGTGCCGTTACGAATTCCGGCCTCAGCTTGCTGCTCGCCCCAGGGAGATTCCGTGAACGTTTCTCGGCGAAAAGTATTACAAGGCGGCGTGGCGCTGCCGGCCGTGGCTTCTATTGGCATTGCGGAGGCCGCTCAGCAAAGCGCGGCCGCGCATCCCGAAGGCGGACCAGTCCAACAGAGTCCTCGCGAGCGCCTGTTGCTTGATTTCGGCTGGCGCTTTCACTTCGGACACGCGAATGACGCGAGCCGGGATTTTGGATTCGGCGCCGGCCGCTCCGGCGGTTTCCAGAAGACAGGCGGCTTCCTTACCCCGAGCCACCTCGCCTTTGACGACAGCGACTGGAAACCCGTGGATCTCCCGCACGACTGGGCAATTGAACTCCCGTTCAAGAACGATCCGGCGTTGGCAAGCAAGGGGTCTTACCCGCTGGGACGCGACTACCCCGAGACCAGCGTAGGCTGGTACCGTCGCATCTTCGACGTGCCGGCTTCCGATGCGGGCAGGCGCCTCTCGATCGAGTTTGATGGGTCGTACCGGGACACGATGGTCGTGTTCAACGGCAACTACATCGGGCGGCATACCGGTGGCTACGATCCATTCAGCTTCGACCTGACGGACTTCGCTCTCCCCGGCGCGGCTAACGTACTGCTGGTCCGTGTCGATGCAACCCTGAGCGACGGATGGTTTTACGAAGGAGCCGGCATCTACCGGCACGTCTGGCTGGTGAAGACGGCTCCGTTGCACGTGAAGAAGTGGGGTGTGTTCGCGACGGCGAAGTTGGAAGCAGGCGCCGCCAGCGTCGCTGTCCAGACCGAGGTAGTGAACTGCGATGCAGGCGCCCGCAACGTGCGTGTTCACTCAACACTGTTGGACCCATCCGGAAAGCAGGTGGGGAAGCTGGTGAGCCAGCCGTCTTCGATCGCTGAACTTGGGGAGTTCACGTGCCGCCAGCAGGCCGTCGTGAAGCAGCCAGCCTTGTGGTCCCTGGAATCGCGGAACCTCTACAGACTCGTCACTGAGATCGAATCCGGCGGGATCATCACCGACCGGTATGAAACGCGCTTCGGGATTCGGGACCTCAAGTTCGATGCCGAAGGAGGGTTCCTGCTGAACGGGAAGCCCGTGAAGGTGAAGGGCACCTGCAACCACCAGGACCATGCCGGCATTGGCGTAGCGCTTCCTGATGCGATCCAGTATTACCGCATCCGGAAGTTGCAGGAGATGGGCTGCAACGCGATCCGCACTTCCCACAACCCGCCGACGGCCGAACTGTTGGATGCGTGCGATGAACTCGGAATGCTGGTGCTGGACGAAACCCGGATGTTGTCTTCCAATTCGGATGGGCTCGCCCAGTTCGAGAACATGATCCGCCGCGATAGGAATCACCCCAGTGTCTTCATCTGGTCCATGGGCAATGAGGAGAGCGTCTCGATGACTGAGACCGGCCTCAAGATCCTGACCTCGATGAAGCGCACGGGCCGCGCTCTCGACACTTCGCGGCCGATCTCCATTGCTCCGCCGCCGGCGGGCGATTACATGGGGAAGGGCGGCCTGGTCGTGTGCGACGTGATGGGTTATAACTACGCCGACCCGCAGGCCGAGGCGTGGCACAAGAAGAACCCGGCGATCCCGATTCTCGGCACGGAAAACGTCAGTGCGGTGGGCACGCGCGGGCAGTATGTGACGGACAGGACCAAGGGATTTGTCGGTTCCTACGACCCGTATACGACTACCGGGCGTGCGTCGGCCGAGGGCGGCGTGGTGCTTTACCCAAACCACATCTCGGGCGGCTTCATCTGGACGGGGTTCGACTACCGCGGTGAGCCTTCACCTTATCAGTGGCCGAACATCAGCTCGCAGTATGGCGTTCTCGACACCTGTGGCTTCCCGAAGGATTCGTTTTACTACTACCAGTCTTGGTGGACGAACAGGCCGGTGCTGCATCTGTTCCCGCATTGGAACTGGCCGGGTCTCGAGGGTCAGGAGATCGCGGTCTGGGTACATTCCAACCTCGACCGGGTGGAATTGTATCTCAATGGCAAGAGCCTGGGCGCCAAGGAGATCCAGAAGGATCAGCACCTCGCCTGAAATGTAAAGTACGCACCCGGAACCATTGAGGCGCGCGGCTTCAAGGATGGCAAGCAGGTGATGGTCGCGACGCGGGCCACGACTGGTCCGGCAGCAAAGCTGGTCGTGAAAGCGGACAGGCGGGTGGTATCGGCGAATGGTGAGGATGTCGCGGTTTGTGTTGTGGAAGTCCAGGACGCAGCAGGCCGGATTCTGCCGGTCACGGAGAACCCTGTCAGCTTCCATGTCAAAGGGCCCGGCGCGGTGAGCGGCACTGGCAACGGAGATCCAACGAATCACGAGCCGGATCCCGGGTCGACCCGAAAAGCATTCGCGGGGTTGTGCATGGCGATCGTTCAGTCGTCGAAATCGCCGGGCGAGATTCTGGTGGAGGCAACCTCGCCTGGATTGGCGAGTGCATCCGTCGTGATCACTTCGAGCGCTGTGACCCTTCGGCCACAGGTACCTGTGTGGCAGCCGGAAGTGCCCTCGGGTACGGGCATCAGCGGACTCTGGCGGCCGGCGGCAGCAGTGGCGGCTTCGACCGGTGGCGATCCGATGGCCTTGGCTGGCGCGAATGCCGACATGGTTTTCACATTCCGCCAGGAGGGTAATGTCCTTGCCGGAGCAGTGGATTCCGCGGCGGCCGGCGGATTTGGGGGCGGGCCCACCGGCGGACCGATCCAGGATGGGGTGGTCAGCGACTCGAAGATCTCCTTCCGGGCAGGCGCCACCACGTATACCGGCACCATCGTGGGCGACAGAATCGAGTTGGCTCGCAGTACAGCGCAACGCCGCTTCGGAGGTGCGCTGGCTCAGCCCCTGACGGCGGCGCGCTGCGCCCGGCGATTGGACCTCCGCCTGATGGGACGGACCCGTCGTTTGGAGCCGGCTTCGGCCCTGGTCGCGGCGGTCCGGCGGCACCGCTGGTATTGCGGCGCGCAAAGCGCTGATCCGGCGTGGCTCAGCGC
Source organism: Paludibaculum sp. (assembly GCA_049841055.1). Taxonomy (GTDB): domain Bacteria; phylum Acidobacteriota; class Terriglobia; order Bryobacterales; family Bryobacteraceae; genus Paludibaculum. The sequence goes on from JASGIE010000121.1 coordinate 16,354, forward strand.
GGTGCGTGATACATTCGGAGCCGGTAGATGCGAATCTCTTTAGGGTCCATCGTCAACTGCCGGCCCTGATTGCT
>JASGIE010000122.1:0-14656 GCA_049841055.1 Paludibaculum sp.
TAAGTTATACAGATTCTCATAGTTAAGAGCCCTTAACCGATCGAAATATCGGATTTTGGGCTCTTTTTTTGCTTCTTGGAACCCCGGTGAACAGTACTAGGTCGGAACCCCCTCAAAATGGGGGTACGGCACCTCCCGCACATAACCTCTTCACCCCCCTCTCCTGTCGACTGTTTGTAAGGCCTTTCCTCGCGTAATTTGAGAGAGTGCCGTTCACAGAAACGGTGGATTTGGAAGCCAAGCACGACAAAGATCGCGCAGAGCTCTTCCAGAAGAAGTTGGGGAGTGACAACAATGCCTGTGGGGAGACCGAGGGCCGATCAACAATTGGCGCACTGTAGAGAAGTGGCGTTGACGTGCCAAACCTGTATATCTCAGTCCGGACGGGATCTGGTGCAAATCGCCGGATCACTGGACGGCGCAACCATCCGCCAACTGTTCGCTTCCATGTATCCGGACGCTCAATGTCAGAGCAAGGCGCCAGCCTTTGTCCAGTTAGTCATGCGGGAGCAGGCAGCCAGGAAGCCAGCGTATATTGCCTCAACCCATCCGCCAAGCCGCGGTGGCCTAGAGAGTCTGTCCGGACCTGTTCGTTAGCCGTTACCGAGTTCCAGGAGAGTGACCTCGGGCCGGCACATCCAGCGAACCCCTCGAAGATTGCCGACGCCTCGGGACACATAGATCTGCCGTGTGTCCCAGGGGCCGAGGCCCGCGACAAACCGCTTGTCGATCACCGGCGCATAGCGCGGACCTTCAAAGGGCACGATCACCTGGCCACCGTGCGTGTGGCCGCAAATCATCAAATCCCATCGGAACGGCTTGACCAGTTGCTTGCTGTCCGGATTGTGCGCCAGCAGGACCACGGGTTCCTCCTGCGACACCGACTGGAAGGCGCGCCGCGGGTCAGTCTCTCCTGACCACAGATCGCCGATTCCGGCGAGGCTCCACCTCTGACCCCGGACTTCAATGGACTGCGACCGGTTGTGCAGCACCTGGATGCCGGCATCTTCCAGCAGGCGGTGGACCAGGCGATGGTCCGTATTGCCCTCGCCATCCGGACTCACGGTGCCGCTGTCGTGGTTGCCAAGCACGGCGAAGGTCGGACGAGCCTGCGCCAGACGGCGGAGATGGGATACATAAGCGGCGGGATCGACATCGTCGGCATTCGTGATGAAGTCACCCGTCAGGCAGACGACGTCCGGCTGCTGGGCCAGGCCGCGCTGGATCGAGTCGGCGATCAGGGACATCGGCACGCACCACGACGAATGGAGGTCTGTGAGCTGCAGGATCCGCAAGGAACCGTGGACAGGAGTGTTCAGAGGCACCCTGGTGCGGGTGACCTCCAGCCAGCGGGGCTCAATCAGCACCGGATAGGCGCAGGAGGCTGGTATGGCCGCCAGGGCTCCTCTGAGCAGATTTCTTCGCGTGAGCATCCGGGAAGCCCTATTGTCGCAGGAATCTGGCGAAGTTCGAATAGATTACAAGGCGGCGACGCAGCTAGCGGGCCCGCAGCAGCGACAAACCCAGGCAGATCCAGGCGGCAAGAAAGGCCACGCCCCCTAACGGCGTGACGGCGCCGAGAGTCCGGACTCCGGTCAGAGCAAGAGTGTAGAGGCTGCCGCTGAACAGCAGGATCCCGGCAACCAGGAACAGGCAGACACGGCTGGAGGAGGACTCCGACAGCAGCCCTGTCTTCGCCAGCAGGGGCACGATGAGCAGCCCTAAGGCATGGATGAAGTGGTAGAACACCGCCTTCTCCCAGATGCCCATGCTGTAGGCGTCGAAACGGTCCCGGAGCCCGTGGGCTCCAAAGGCGCCCAGCGCTACGGCCAGGGCAAGCAGAAAAGCGGCGATCGCGGACCAGGGCATGTCTTCATGGTAAACGCTGTGTTGAGGCGAACGGATATTGGCTAACCCTCAGAGTCCTGGCGTATTAAAATGCAGGTCATGCGGTATGGCTGGGCTGTCCTGGGACTGGGTTTGAATTGTGTACTTGCGGCGCAAACTGTCGACTTTGCGCGCCAGGTGCACCCTGTCTTTGTCGAGAAATGCCTGGCGTGCCACAGCGGCGCCCGCGGCCAGGGTGGACTGTCGCTGGCCATGCGCGCGGACATCCTGCGCGGCGGGACCAGTGGCGCGGCGATCGTCCCGGGCGAAAGCGCCAAGTCTTTGTTGGTGCAGCGCATCGACGGCACCAAGGCGCCGCGGATGCCGATGGGCGGCGCGCCGCTGTCGGAACGCGAGATCGCCACCATCCGGCGCTGGATCGATGAAGGAGCCCGCGGCGAGGTGAACGCGGCTCCGGTGGCGAAGTTCTCGCTGGCCCTGAAACCGCCCACGGCCTCTGGAATCGACGCCTTGATGACCACCTACTACCAGGCCCACAAGGTGGCGGCGCCGGGCAACGTATCCGATGCGGTCTACGCGCGCCGCGTCTACCTGGACCTCTGGGGCTTTCTGCCCACACCGGAAGAGCAGAGCCGCTTTGAGTCCGACACGCGTCCGGACAAACGCGCCCGCCTGGTGGACGAGCTGCTCGCCAACCAGCGCAACTACGCCGAAAACTGGATCAGCTTCTGGAACGATCTGCTGCACAACGACGAGGGCGTCATTTATCACGGCGACCGCGCGTCGATCTCCCCCTGGCTGCTGAAGTCGCTGGAAGAGAACAAACCGTACGATGAATTCGTCCGCACGCTGCTGGCGCCCGAGGGCAAGGACGGACCAGCCGGATTCGTACGCGGCGTCACCTGGCGCGGCACGGTGAACGCTTCGCAGACCCCGGCCATGCAGGCCGCCCAGAATTCCGCTCAGGTCTTCCTGGGCATCAATCTGAAGTGCAACTCCTGCCACGACAGCTTCATCAGTCACTGGAAGCTGCGCGAAGCGTATGCCCTGGCCAGTTTCTTCACGAATGAGCCGCTGGAGATCGTGAAGTGCGACATGGCCACAGGCAAAATGGCGGAGACTACCTTCCTCTTCCCCGAACTCGGCGGCATCGACGCCAAGGCCGCCGTGGAGGAGAAGCGGGCCGCCGCCGCGCGTATGTTCACGTCGAAGGACAACGGCCTGTTCGCCAGAACCATCGTCAACCGCATCTGGCGGCAGTTGTTCGGGCGGGGCCTGGTGGAGCCGATCGACGAGATGGAAGGCGCGGCCTGGAATCCGGAACTGCTGGAATGGCTCGCCTCGGACCTGGTGAGCCACGGCTACGACATGAAGCACCTGCTGAAGACCGTCATGCTCTCGAAGGCCTACCAGAGCCCGAGCGTGGCGGGCGGCAACCTGCGGGACACGGCCTATGTGTTCCAGGGACCCTGGCCGCGGCGCATGACCGCGGAGCAGTTCGCTGACTCGATTGCGTCGCTCACCGGCGAATGGCGCACTCGTGTCGACAACCGTCCCGTACCGGGCCAGTACGCCCGGGAGTGGCGCTTCAAGGCGAATTCGATGACACGCGCCCTGGGCCGCCCGACTCGCGACGGCTCCGTCACCGAGCGCCAGACCGAATCCACGACCCTCCAGGCGCTGGAACTGACGAACGGGCGCGTGCTGAACGACTGGCTGAGCGACGGCGCCAAACGTCTGACCGACAGGCCGGACCCGGCTCCGGCGAGCCTCTTCGACAGCGGCACCCTGCGCGGCAACGGCAAGGCCAAGGTGGATATCGACATCACCGGCCGCAAGGAACTGCACCTGCTGGTCACCGATGTCGACTCCTACGATCCGGCCCGCGTGAAGCTTCTGTGGCGCGACGCGCAGCTGGTCGGGCCGGGCGGCACGGTGGCGGTGCCGGGCGATATCGTTCTGGGCAAGGAGACCATTGTCGATCTCCGGGGCAAAGGGTATACGCGGTTCCAGGCCTTGCTGGCGGTGGATCCGAGTTCGAATCAATCGGACATCTCCCCCGCTATTCGCGGGTTTGTTTTCGACGAGGCGCCCAATCCGCGCAAGCTGGTGGCCGCCACGGGCGAAACACCTCTGCCGAGACCGAAAGCCGCCGGCACACCCGCCGGTCTGGTGAAGCAGGTTTACGAACACGCGCTCAGCCGGCAACCCGACGCGGAAGAGTTGCGCATCGCCACCGATCTCGTGTCGAAGGATGGCCGCGTGGATCGGGAAGGGCTCCAGGATCTGCTCTGGACCGTGTTGCTTTCACCCGAGTTTCAGTTCATCCGGTGAGGATTCCAGCATGATGACGCGACGAGAACTATTGGCAAGCGCGGCCGCGGCCTCGGTGGCACCGGTATTCGGACAAGGCGCAAACAAGCTGCTGCCCGCCAAGGCGGACTGCATGATCCTGCTCTGGATGGCGGGCGGCATGGCGCAGACCGAGACCTTCGACCCGAAACGCAAAACGGAATTCGCTCCCGGCAAACCTTCGAGCGACGTCTTGAGCACCTTCGGATCCATCCCCACCAGCGTCGACGGCTTACAGATCTCGGAAGGACTGGAGCGCCTGGCGAAGGTGATGGACCGCGGGACTCTGCTGCGGTCCCATCGCGTGGGCGACTTGGGGTTCATCCTGCACTCCAAGCATCAGTACCACTGGCATACCGGCTATGCGCCGCCGCAACCGGTGCCGGTGCCGCACATGGGCTCATGGATCGCGAAAATCCTGGGACCGCGCAAGCCGGACGTCCCGGCGTTCGTCAACATCGGGCAGAATCTCGAGATCGGCGCCGAAAGCGATTCGGTGAAGGCTTATACGACCTCGGGCTTCCTGGGCAGCGAGTTTGCGCCATTCAACATCCCGGATCCATCAGATGCCGTGTCGGCCGTGCGTCCGCCGAAAGAGTTCAGCGAACTCCGGTTCAAACGGCGCTTCGAGACCTATCAGCACCTGATGAAGAGCAACCCGCTGATGGCGTCGGGCAGCGACGCGCAGCGGGAAGCGCTGCTGCGGTCGGTGGAGAACGCCCACCGTCTGCTGATGTCGCCGGCCGCGAAGGCCTTTGATCTGGACCTGGAGCCGAAGGCGAAGTACGACATATACAACACGAGCCGCTTCGGCCAGGGCTGCCTGCTGGCGCGCCGCCTGGTGGAAGCCGGCGTGCGCTTCGTCGAAGTGTCGACCGAATACATTCCCTTCCGCTATTGGGACACCCATGAGAACGGGCACACCCGAGCGCAGGGCATGAAAGAGACCATCGACCGACCGGTGTCGCAATTGATTCTGGACTTGGAGGAACGCGGCTTGCTGGATCGTACGCTCATCGTCCTGGCCAGCGAGTTCGGGCGCGACATGGTCACCGAGGGCAAGCCCGGCAACACAGTACAGGATCAGGTGAAGCAACCCGAGGTCATGACGGAGCCGAAGCACTACGGCATGCACCGGCACTTCACTGAGGCGTCCAGCGTGCTGCTGTTCGGCGGCGGGATGAAGAAGGGCTCAGTTTACGGGGTAACCGCGGACGAGCGGCCGTGCAAGGTAGTGAAGGACCCGGTCACCATCGAGGACTTGCACGCAACCATCTACCGGTCGCTGGGCATTCCGCATGACTACGCCGAGGTATTCGAAAAGCGGCCCTTCTACGTGACAAAGGATGCGAAAGGACACGCGGTGGACGGGCTCTTCGCCTAGGCTCCTTACGCCGGACCGGGAGCACCGATCGCTTCGCGGACGGCAGCAAGAAGAGCGGCGCTGGTGAAGGGTTTGCGCAGGGTCGGCGTGTTGATCTGGATGGGCGTAGGCTTTTCCGCGGCGGCACCGGGATAGCCGGAAACGAACAGGATCCTCAGGTTGGGCATGCTCGCCGCGACACGTTCCGCCAGTTCATAGCCCGACATGCCGGGCATCATGATGTCGGACAGCAGAAGATCCGGGAGATGGTTGAGCCGCTCCAGCGTGGCCAGTGCTTCCGCTCCGCCGGCCGCCTCCAGCACTCGGTATCCGTTGGAGCTCAGGATCCGGGCGGTCATGGCACGAACGGCGGCATCGTCTTCCACCAGGAGGATTGTTGCCTGGCGGTCGTCGGACGGTACGGCCACGGGCTTCTCTTCCGGTTCGGCCACAGGTGCGCCGACCACCGGGAAGTAAATCATGAAGCGCGATCCGCGGCCCACGTGGCTTTCCACTTCGATCTTTCCCCCTGCCCGCTTCACGACGCCATAGACGATGGCGAGACCCATGCCGGTCCCTTTGCCCGGAGGTTTGGTCGTGAAGAACGGTTCGAAGGCATGGCGGATGGTCTCTGGGTCCATGCCAACTCCGCTATCCTCCACCGTGAGCACGGCGTAGGGGCCGGGCTCCATTCCTGGATTCGACGAGGAAGAGGCCGGCGGCACCAGCGCACGGGCTGTGCGAATGAAGACGGTTCCGCCGTCCGGCATGGCATCGCGTGCGTTGACGACCAGATTCATGAGCACCTGGCCCAATTGCGGACGATCGCCGCGGATGGGGCCGATGCCGTCCTCCAATTGCAGTTCGAGCTGGAACGTCACACCGATCAGGCGCTGGAGCAGCTTCGCCGTGTCCCGAACCACGGCGTTCAGTTCCAGCGGCACCAGATCTTCCGCCTGGCTCCGGCTGAAGGAGAGCAGTTGCTGCGTCAGTTCGGCGGCGCGCTGTCCGGCGGCATGGATGTTTTCGATCTTGGGGCGCTGCTCGTTTCCTGCCGGCAGTTCCGCCAGCAGCAATTCGGAGTAGCCGTTGACGATCGTCAGCAGGTTGTTGAAATCGTGCGCCACTCCGCCCGCCAGGCGGCCAATGCTTTCCATGCGAGTGGACTGCAACAGGCGGGCCTCCGTTTCCGCACGCAGCTTTTCCCGCGACAGGCTGCGCAGTTGCTGCAGGGAGGAACGGCGGGCCCAGTAGAGGACGATGGCGATCACCGAGGTGAGGGACAGGAAGATCATCCCGGTGTGGAACCAGCTCGTTTCCCACGGATGCGGGCGTAGCAGGAGCTGGGTTTCCACTTCATTGGGATTCCAGAAGCCGTCGGAGTTCCGCACTCGCAGGCCGAAGCGGTATTCGCCGGGCGGCAGGCGGGCAAAGACGATTTCGCGCTCGGAGCGTTCACCCGAGGCCACGACACTCCCGTCCTGCGAAAGGGTGTACTCGAAGCGGACCTTGTCCTGGCTGGCAAGATCCACGGCGCTGTAGACGACATGGACGTCGAGGCTGCCGGGAGAGATGGTGACGGCGCGGCCAGCCACCGCCGCGACGCGATGCTGCACGCCGTCGCTGCTGAGATAGGTCACTTCCTCGATGCGGGCCGGCACGGGATCGGAGCGCAGATACAGGCGGCTGGGATCCACATAAGCGGCACCCTTGAGCGTCGCCACCCAGATGCGGCCATTCTGATCCACTTGCAGGACCGGCTGGTGGTCGAACGAGCACTCCAGGCTGGGCAGCCCATCTTCCCGGTCGAACTGCTGCCACTCGCGGGGTTTCGAGGCTCCATTGGCGGCCTGCAGCAGATCCGCCTTGCGAAAGCGCCACACACCGCGGTTGGTCGCCATCCAGATCTGGCCGTCCTGCTCCACCATGCCGCCGACAATCGCAGCGGGCACCTGGCCGGAATCGAGTGGAAGCGCTTTGCCGTCCTTCCAGAACAGGAGTCCGCCCGTGGCCGGCGCTGTCCAGACGCCCTGCCCGTCCAGCGGGAAGATCGTGATGAGCGGCGGCAGCGGCTTACCCTGGGCGTCCGCCACCGGCTGGAAGCCCTGGCCTTCGGCAAACCGGAACAGTCCGGCGTCACCGGCTGCCCAGACTGCGCCGGAACCCTTCTCCTGGGCTACGCAGCGAATGGGGATGCCGTTGCGATTGGCGGGAGCGGCGTAATGGGAGACCGACTCTCCGCTGAAGCGAACCGTGGCCCCATGCGTCTCAGAGACCCAGATGCGGCCCTGCGCGTCCTCAAACAGGCTCTCGATATTGCGGTATCCGTCTTCCGGTTTGAGTACCTGCCGGGTGACACCGTCCTTGTATTGGAACAATCCATGATCGAAGATGCCCAGCCACAGCGTGCCGGAGCGATCGACCAGCAGGGTTTGCGGATACTGCTCCTTGTTGTCGGGCACCGGGAGCCTGGTGACGCGATTCTGCTGGAGTTGGAAGAGCCCTCCGCCGAACGTGGCGATGAAGACCCGGCCGTCGCGGGCCGGCGCCACGGCTTTCACGGGGAAATCCGGCAGCCCATGCCCCGTACCGACGGAGTGCATCCGCTTCTCCCGGATTCGAAGCAATCCGCCGCCGCTGGTGCCGATCCAGCGGTTGCCGCGCGAGTCCTCGAAGACGAAGCGAACGCCGTTGCTGGGCAATCCGGTGGCGGTGGAGTAACGGTTGACCTCTCCGTCCGCCTGAATGCGATAAAGGCCCATACGGGAAGATGCGCCCCAGAGCAGCCCGGAGCTATCCTCCCGCAGCGACCAGAGCTCTGAGATCGGTTGCGTGAGGTGGGTGCGCGCGACGAGGCGGCTGCCGTCGAACTTCAGCAGAGCATCGCCTTTGAGAATCCAGAGCATTCCATCCCGCGCCGGGGCCCACGACGGCAGCTGCCCTTCTCCGATCTCCTTCGGCAGAGGATCGGTTTCCCAGCCGTTGACTGTCCAGATATTTGTGAAATCCCGGTTGACGGCGCGAACCACTCCCTTCCAGTTGGAAAAGATAAAAGTGGGATCCAGCCGGCCCGGTGGAGCAGGAATCTCAGTGAATTTTCCGTCGGCGAAACGGAACAACTGCTGGGAAAACGTGACGAAGAAGACGCTGCCGTCGGCGGCCTCGGCAAAGTGCCGGACATAGGTACCGGTCCAACCCTGCCTTGGGCCATAACTGGTCCACGCGCCTTCGTGGCCGTGGGTCAGGCCGGAGAGTGTGCTGATCCACATTTCGCCGGACCGGTCCCGGTACAGATTGATGATGGCGGGATCCGGCAGCACCGGAATGCGGCTTTGATCGAACACCGTGAACTGATGCCCGTCGAAACGCACCAGCCCCCGAAACGTGCCAAACCAGAGGTAGCCATCCGGCATGTGAATCATGCTGGTGGCCGAGTTCTCGGGCAAGCCCTGTTCAGTCTGCCAGTTGCTGACGACGTAGTCGTTGGCGAGCGGCGGATCCGCGCCCCTCGCTGGCGTGGCCAGGCACACCAATCCCAGCGCGGCAATCCAGCAGGCTGCACCCTGGAAACCGGAACGTCGTTTCACGGCGAAGACCGGCGGCGGCGCGCAACGGCGCCTTGGATTTCGAAACCCCTCTCCCGGACAAAGACAGGGGGAGCTGACTTCCAGCACTTTCATGCAAAGAAATGAGATATACAGGCTATCTCAGTTCGGAAGTCTACTCCCCACTAAATTAAGTGTCCATCTGGTTTTTCGAATTTTTACGACCCGGGCCAGGCAGTACGGCTAATACTCACGATCCTTTTTGATGCCAGGCTCGGGCACGGGATACTTGCCATCCGGCCCCAGCCGAAGTGGGGGCGGCCCGTCCATAGTCAGCTTGTCGACATCGGGAGCGAACTCGTGCGGGCAGTTCATCATCTGGTCAAACGTGATGATCTGGCCGGTGTGCGCGGCCATGCGGCCCATGGAGGCGACGAGGCTGGCTTCCGCGCCGCGTTTCACTTCGTTGTAGGGCTTATCCTTGCGGATGGCCTCCATCAGATCGTCCCACTCGTACTGGTAAGGACTCTTCTCGGGCTGGGGGTAGGCCCAGACGAGATTGGGGTCTTCCGGCAGCGGCAGGTCTTTCTTCGAGGTGACTGTCGGAATCTTCTGGCCCTTGTAGATGCGGGTCATGCCGGGCGTGTGCGACATGGTGGAGATCACCGCCGAGCCCTTCGATCCATGAGCGTAGCTGGCAAACTCATCCCGGGCTCCGGCCATGTTGCGGCCATCGAAAAAGAGCTTGGTGCCGTCGGGGAAGGTGTACTGGACGGAGTAAACATCGAAGTTCTGATCCAGCGAATCGCCTCGATAGTGCCGGCCGCCGACCGCGTGCGCCTCCACCGGCCAGGCGCCCTTCATCCAACTGCATTCGTCGATCTGGTGGATGTAGTAGTCGCTGAAGACGCCGCCGCTGGCCCACAGGAATGCGTGGAAGCGGGAGATCTGGTAAGTGAGCTCGCTGATGCCTTCCGGCTTCGGCGGGAGCCGCGCCGCCGCCCTGGCCCATGCGGTAGGCGCGCATGGCCACGATCTCGCCGATCTGCCCCTGCTTGATGCGATCGAGCAGCTCCTGACGGGCTCGGCAATGGCGCACCATCAGGCCGACTCCGACCTTGAGGTTCTTCTGGCTGGCGAGTTCGCCCAGCTTCAACATGCGCTTCGTGGTGGGGCCGTCCACCGTCACCGGCTTCTCCATGAAGGCGTGGAGGCCGCGGTCAATGGCGTGCGTGAACTGCACCCAGCGGAAGGCGGGCGGCGTGCCGAGGATGACGACGTCTCCCGGCTTCATCGCATCCATCGCCTGTTTGTAGGCGTCGAATCCGAGGAAGCGCCGTTCCGGCGGCACGTCCACCTGGCCCGCGAACTGAGTCTTCGAGCTTGTCGTAGCTGTCGCTCATCTTCTTCGGAACGACGTCGGCCATGGCCACGAGTTTCACCGGGCCATTCGTCACGGACAGAGCATTCACCGCGGCGCCGGTGCCACGGCCGCCGCAGCCGACAAGGGCTACGGAAATCGTGTTGTTTTCCGCCGCGTGCACATGCGGCAGTGCGATGCCGGCCAGTGCGGAAACGCCGGCGGTCCGGCCGGTGTTGCTCAGAAACTGGCGGCGTGAAGTGGTGTCGTTTTGGTTTTCACTCATGGCGGTCCCTCGCTTCTTGCCTCGTAAGCTTATCTCAAGTCGAAGCGGTACGGGCGCGCGGTATCCGCTCTGTCACGATGGGGTTTTCAGCAGACGCTGACGACCGGGATCTGCAGCAGTTCGCCCAGTTTGTGAATGGTCCGTTCCATATGGCCAATCCCCAACGCGCAATGGTGAGTCGGCCCTTCGGCACACCAGCGGTTGACGAACTCTCGCGGCCCCAGCGGGAAGCGCAATCTCGAATTCGTGTTGCCGATCTTCATGGTTGGACCAGGCTCGGAGACGCCTTGCGCCGTGATCATTTTCAGGGAGCCGGTGGCGGTTTGCGTCATCGCGAGCAGCGTCACCGGCCCGGTCTTGACGTTGAACTCCACACTCACTCCGCTACCGCGCTTCCCGTGATACAGACCAAGCCCGCGCAGCACCGGTTTCCGGTCTGTGATGGCGAGATGACCGGGCCCGTCGTGCCCCATCAGCACGAAGTTTTCCCGGAAGTCCATAGCATAGAACTCGGTGAAGGAGCCCCCGGCGCCGAGCCGGTCGAGGATCATCATCGCCAGGCAGGTCTTCAGGTCCCCTTCGCCGCTGGCGGGGATGCCGCGCGCGGTCAGCAGCGAATTGCCAAGAATGACGCCCGCGCCCAGCCGCTCGTAGGGATTGCCGTCCAAACCGCGGTAGTAGTAGGTGAGGCCGTCGAGGGAAAAACCCTGCACCATGCGATCGAGTCCGGCCGCCACGCGGGCGGCCCAGTCAAGGTCGGTGTCGGCGACATTTTCGACGACGGAACATCTCGCGGGCGATCCTCGACTTCTCGGAGACTTCCTCGACGGCGGCTTCGCGCACGCAGCGGTCGAGGTCGCACATTTCCAGAATTTCGACATGCGCGCCGGTCTGGGCACTCACCATGGTGAAGTCTGAGTACATGTCGAGCATGCCGGGATAGGTATGCCCAAGAAATCCGATGCGGCTGGAGCGCAGGCCCGCCGCGACTCGCGCAGCCAGACACCACTCCTCGATCTCACCCCAGGCCTCGGCATCGTCGTGCAACATGCCGGAGACAACACGAAACTGCACCCGCGCCCTGGCAAACGCGTTGGAGAGTTCCGGCACGCAGCACGTGGAGCAGTTGGCCAGCCACTCGCCGGTATCGACGTGCTCGTAGTCGAGCGCATCCACCGGTTGAAGATTCAGCACCAGCACCGGCAGCTTCGCCCGCTGCACGACGGGCAGCACCTGCGAAGACGTGGCGTAAGTGCCGACGTAACAGAGGATCAGATCCAGGTCCGACGCGGCAAATAGACGGGCTGCCTCCTGCGCGCCGGGCGCCGAGTCCACCAGCCCGGCCGAGACTACCTCCAGGCCGAGTCCGGTGACATGCGCCTCCACCTCGGCCTGGTAGCCGCACAACCGTTCGCGCAGGCCCGGAAACTGGGGCCAGTAGGCAGCCAGGCCAATGCCGAAGACGCCGACGCGTCCCCTTATCTTCGTCGTCGAGGCCTGCGCAAGGCCGGAAGGCTGGTTGGACATGATGGGCTCCAGTCGGCCGCGGCGGGGCGGCCGTCCTGGCAGCGAGTATCCCAAAGGGATTTCCGGGCGTGCAACTCCGCTGGCGCCGCTATTCGCTGCGCAGCGCGCTGGCCGGATCCACCGACGTCGCCCGCCGCGCGGGCAGGTAACACGCCAGCAGGGCCGCCGCGGCCAGGCCAGCCGAGACGACGGCATAGGTGCCTACATCCATCGGTTTCACTCCAAACAGCAGAGTGGACAGCGTGCGCGTGACACCGGCCGAGGCCGCCAGCCCGATGATCAGGCCGATCGCAATGAGGAGAGCCCCATCCCGGACGAACAGCCCCTGCACCTGTCCCTGCTGCGCCCCGAGCGCGATGCGGATGCCGATCTCGCGCGTCCTTCTCGACACGGCATACGAGATCACGCCGTAGATGCCCACCACTCCCAGAATCAGGGCCACGCCCCCAGCCAGGGCCAGCATCAGCAGGGTAAATGTCGTGCGCACCATCGACCGGGAGTAAATCGCCTGGAGTGTCCGCACATTCGCTGTCGGCAGCGAGGGATTCACAGACCATACCGCGGCCTGGACCTCTTTGAGAGAACGCCGCCGAACCCACCCGCGGGCTGCGGACGATGAAAGTCATCGAGCGCCGGACGTTCATCTTCTCACCCCAGAATCGCGGGATCAGGCTGGGCCAGTACACAATCTTCGGCGCCTCTTTGTGGACTCCGTTGTCGTACTCGTTTCCGACGACGCCGATAATTTCACGCCAGTCCGAGGTGGGTGTCTCTCGGATCCGCCGGCCCAGTGCCTTGGCCGGATCCTTCCAGTATTCCCGTGCCAGCGCCTCGTTGACCAGGACGACCGGTGTCATTTGGAACATGTCGTTCCAGCTCAGATCGCGCCCTGCGATCAGCGGATTGCCCATCGTCTGGAAGGTGCCCGGAGAGATGTGCTTGAATCGGCGAATGGGCGGAACTTGCCTTCGGCCGAGGGGAAGTCTTCCACGAAGATCGGATCGTTATTGGTACTGCCGTCCATGGTGACGCTGTTCGACATGCTGGCCGAGACGACGCCCGGGATGGCCTGCATCCCCTGGATGAGCCGCTGTTGCATCTGCAGGACCTGCACCGGATCCTTCACCTGCGCCTCTGGAATGGTGATACGCATGGTCAGGACTTGAGCCGGATTCTGGAAGCCCGGCTGGACGCTCCGCATGCTTTGGAACGTCCGGATCATCAGGCCCGAACTGATGAGCAGCACCAGCGCCAGCGCCACCTGCGAAACCACCAGGATCTTGCGGGTGCGGTGATGCTCGCGGCCCTCACTCGAACCGCGGCCGCCATCCCTCAAGGTGAGCGCCAGATGCGGAGTGGCGTATTTGAAGACCGGAATCAGGCCGAAGAGCAGGCCCGACAAGAGCGCCACACCGAGTGTGTACAGCAAAACGAAGCCGTCGATCGAGATCTGGTCGAGCCGCGGCAGATTTGACGGACCCTTGCTGACCAGGAGTTTCACGCCGCCCCAGGCGACAGCCAGCCCCAACGCGCCGCCGATGATGCCGAGGGTCATACTCTCCACCAGCAGTTCGCGGGCGATCTGGGTCCAGTGGGCGCCCAGCGCCGTCCGCAAGGCAAGCTCCTGCTGGCGTCCCTCGGCCCGCACCAGCAACAGATTGGCGACGTTGGCGCAGGCAATCGCCAGCACTACCCCGGCCACACCCATCAAAACCCACAGCACGTTCCCGGCGTCGCCCACGACGTCTTCCTTCAAGGGCCGGACCTTCGGTCCGAACTTCGCGTCGATGAACATCTGCTTGGAAATGCCGGGCGCCATGGGAAACTTTTCCATCATCAGCGGCAGCATGCGCGCCACATCGGCGTTCGCCTGCTCCAGAGTCACTCCCGGCTTCAGCCGCGCCAGTGACTCGTAACTGAAATTGCCGACGAAGAGTGCGTCCCGTTTGAACTGCAGCGGAGTAAACAGATCGGCCCGCTCATCCAGGAAACGGAAATTCTGGGCAGAATCCCGATGATCTCGAAACGCCCGCCCGTTCACCGTCATCGTCCGGCCCACCGTATCCGGCGCCCCACCAAACCGGCGCTGCCAGTAGGAGTAAGACATCATCACGGTATCCGGGCTGCCCACCTGCATGTCTTTCAGGGTGAAGGCGCGCCCCAGAGCGGGCGCCACCCGAAGTACCTGCAGCACCCCCTCCGTCCACTCCATGGCGTCCACCTGCTCGGGTTCGCCCAGGCCTGTCACGGTCAACGAATCGTTGTCATAGAGTCCGATCTGTTCGAAGACCCGGCCTTCCTCACGATAGGTGAAATAGGTGGAAGGGGACGCGTTCAGGTGCTGTTCGGATTCATCGTGTTTCCCTATTAACCTT
>JASGIE010000123.1:0-48804 GCA_049841055.1 Paludibaculum sp.
TATTGCTAAGGTTAATAGGGAAACACGATAGAATCCGAACAGCACCTGTCGGTGACGTTCGAACGGACCGTGATCGCGCGGCCCTGGCACAGCGTGCCCGACCCGGCGGAAAGCGTTCCGGCATTCAGGGCGGCCAGAGGCTGCGGTGGCGGCGGTGGGGCCGGCGGAGGAAGCGGTTCCGCTTTCTTGCCGATGTAGTACGTGATGCCGGCGGTGGTCTGTACGCCGTTCAACTGGCTGCCACGCGGAATGTAAACGCCGGTCGGAGAGGAGTCGGGCAGCTTGTAGGTGGGGTTCTTGGTATACAGACCGCGAACGTCAAACCGCAGACCGATCCGGTCTGTCAGGTGGACCTTCAAGCCACCGCCATAGTTCATGGCCGGCTGAATATTGTTGTTGGTGTTCTGGGCACCGTAGATCTGGTTGGCCAGCGACCGGCCATCCGCCTTCCCCGTATCCGTGGGCGTGATGTTCAGCGCTGAAATGCCGACCGTCAGAAATGGGCGGAACCTGGAGCCGCGCGGCGTCCAGTAAACCACCGGATTCAATGAGTACTGATAGATCCGGCTTCCGAATCCGTAATTGGGCAAGCCCGGCTGATTCGGCTTCAAGAAGGTTAAGTTGTTTGTGCTGTAGGTGAAAGCCTGCTCCAGGCCCACATACCGCCAGAAATTCTCTGTCACGCGGGCACCAGCGGCGCCACCATTGTTGAGCTTTGTTCCAAGGCCCTTATCCACCTGTTGGAAAAAGCTTCCTCCAAGGAACCCATTGAGTTCCACAAAATCGGGGCGCTCATCGCCCTCCGCGGCCGCTTTCTTCTTGTCCGCTGCAGCCTGCTGGGCGCCGGCCGACGTACAGATCGCTATCGCCAAGCCTGCCGCGACCAGAGCCCGCGACCAGGATCGATTGCTGGGACTGAGTGTCGTTTGTTTCATCTCAGGGCTTCACCTGCCTTTAATTATTATGCTACCGATCGACTGAAAGGTCTAGATAAAACATTCCCAGATCGGGAGTTAGCCCCAACAGCCGGTCGTTCTGTCCCCACGCGAAAGTCAGCTTTTGTATGCTCGCTTCCGCGATCTCCGCATGCGCCAAAGACTGCCAAAGCCGGCCCCCATTCACTGAGCGGAATACCCGGCCAAACTGGGATGCGTATACCTCATCGGCGTGGTCAGGCCGCACCGCCAGGGAACTCACCGTCCCCGGTTGGAGCCCGTTTTCCCGTCGCTGCCATGTCTTGCCGCCGTCCTCGGAAACATACAACCCCTGCGCCGTGGCCACCAGCGCCGCCCCCTCTTCGTCCCGCCGGCCAACGCTATGTCGTAGATGATGCTCACCGGAAAAAGGATGTTCATTACTTTCCACGAATTGCCTGAGTCTTCAGACAGATACATAGCAAACGTAGTACGCACCGCGATCCGCCGGGGGGCCGCGGGCGAGGTGTGGGATCGGCCTGAACATTGTGCGGAATATTAACCGTGGTCAGGCGCGCCGGCTGCCAGGTCTGGCCGGCGTCGACACTCCGCAGCAGTCCGCGATCGGTGCCCGCATACACTACCGCATTGCCCGGTTTCTCTCCGGGTACGCAGGCCAGCGCCAGGAGCCGGGCATCACCGGTCCCCAGGTGCAATTCGGTCCACGTCTTGCCGCCATCCCTCGACCGCAGGGCCCGGGTCTCGTTGCCGGCAAACAACAGCTTCGCGTCCTCGGGACACCCCGCCAGGCGGGTAATGTGGTTGTCCCGCAGGACCGTCGAATTGGCCGAAAGATTCCAGGCCTCGCCGCCATTCCGGCTCGCAAAGATGCCGCCGCCCTCGCCGTCCTGGATCACATTCGTATAAAGTGACCCGTCGGCCGCGGCCACGCTGATCAGGCGCCGGCTGACGAACCCAGTGTTGATCTGTTTGGCGGTCTGGCCGCCGTCCTGGCTCAACCACAGCCCGGTGCCCTCGGCTGCGATATAAAGCCGGTCGGGATTGCGGGGATCGAACGTCATTGCCAGGATGTGCAATTGATTCAATTGCTTGAACGCGGCTCCGCCGTTGACGGATTTCAGGAGTCCCAGCGTTGTCCCGGCGTAGATCACCTTGCTGTCGCCCGGCCGGATGCGAATGACGTGGGTGCGCCGGTGGCTGGAAGGGATGCCCTGGAACTTGCTCCAGTCCGTGCCCGCCGCCTCGCTGCGGTAGATGCCACTGCAGGCGCTGGCCAGCACCTGTTTGGGATTGGCCGGATCCACCACGATCGAAAAGACATCCGAGTCGTCGATCATCCCGTCATGGATAGAGTTCCAGGTCTTGCCGCCGTCCGTGGATTTCCAGGGTAGGTGGGTGGTCCCGGCGTAGATGGTGTCGCCGTCGAATGGGTCGATCGCGACGGCGGTGACCCCACGCATCTCGTGGTTGTAGGGCGCCGACAGACGCGCCCAGGTTCGTCCGGAATCCTTACTCCCGACGCCATCACGCGTACCCACCACCACGCGGCGCGGGTCTTTGGCCCAGATCGCCATGGACTGGACCGAAATGCCTTCCACTCCGCGGCCCATCTTCCAGGTGGATCCCGCATCCTCGCTATACCAGACGCCGGCGTACGGAGACTGCTCTACATAGAGTCGGCGAGGTAGAGTTTCGGGTCGGCCGGGCTGATGGCCAGAGTGGTGATGGTGCCCAGGAAGTGGCGGGGGAAACCCAGGCGAGACCAGTGAGAACCGGCATCCTTGGATCGAAAAATCAACGAGTTGCGTGCGCCGGCCAGCAGCGTGTCGGGCGCATTCGAATCGACTGTGATGGCGGTGGCGCTGCCACCCCACGGACCCGAGGGCCGCCAGCCCGCGGGGGCTTGTGCTGCCGGGGGGATCGGATCTTCCAAAGGCGCACTTTGGGCTTCCAGCGGAGCTAACGCCGCCAGGACTAAACCGAGCAGAATGATCATTGAGCCTGTAAGTTCAGGGTAACAAAGATCACTCGGGCAGATACCGCCGGGCCATGGCCGCGAACGAGTCCACCTGGGTTCGTTGCCACGCCGACATCCATGCCAAGTTCTCCAGCCAGCAGTTCCGCCACCCGGGGGGCCATGTCCATCGCCGCCCGCGCATTGAGAAGCAGCGCGCGCGTACGGCGGGCCAGGACGTCCTCCACCGTCCGGGCCATCTCCCAGCGGGCGGCCCAGATCACCTCGGATTCCAGATAGGGCAAGGCGGCGTGAAGGCGAACACCCCGCTCGGGATGGTTCCGAGCCATCTCCTGGATCGGGATCGCGTCGGAGCCGTAGACCTGCAGGTGTCCGAACTTCGACGCATAGTGGTGGTAGCCGTGGATCCGCAGGCGCCGGGTGACGCACTGGCCGGTCGTCCAGGCCGGCCAGCACGATGGCCTGATCGAGGCAATCCTCCGCCATGTGGCGGTAAGTGGTCCACTTGCCCCCGGCGATGGTGAGCAGTCCGCTGGGGTCGATGTGGATGGAGTGGTCGCGGGATAGCGATGCCGTGGAGCCGCCGGCGGCCGCCTTGACCAGGGGCCGGATGCCGGCCCAGGAGCTGAGAATGTCGGCCCGAGAGGGTGGCTTGTCCAGATACAGTGCGGAAGTCTCCAGGATGAACTGGATCTCCTGGTCCATGGGCACCGGTTCCAGGGAGACCTGGCTGATGGCGGTGTCGGTCGTGCCCACGAGGGTGTGGCCGTGCCAGGGGATTGCGAACATCACCCGCCCGTCGCTAGTGTGGGGCACCATGATGGCGCTGTCGCCTTTAAGGAACGAGGCATCGAACACCAGGTGGATGCCCTGGCTGGGGGCGACCATCGGGGCGACGGACTCATCCGCCATGCGCCGTACCCCATCGCTGAAGCAGCCGGTGGCGTTGATCACCACGCGGGCCTCGATCTCGAAGGTGGCTCCCGTCTCCTCGTCCCGGATCCCCGCTGCGCCCCGCACCATGCCGTCGGCGGCCTTCAGCAGAGCCTGGGCGGAGCAGTAGTTGACCATCGCCGCGCCCTGCTCAGTGGCCGTCATCGCCAGGTGAACCAGCAGGCGCGAGTCGTCAAACTGGCCGTCGTAGTAGACAACTCCGCCGCGCAGTCCGTCCTGTTTCAGGGTGGGCAGCCGCTGCAGCGTCTCCTCCTTGGAGAGGTTCCTGGAAGCGCCGAACCCATACTTCCCGGCGAGCAGATCGTACAGCCGCAGGCCCACCCCGTAAAATGGGGACTCCCACCATTCGTAGTTGGGCACGACGAAGGCTAGGTCGCCCACCAGGTGAGGAGCGTTCTCGCGCAGGATGCCGCGCTCCTTCAGCGCCTCCATGACCAGCGCCACGTTGCCCTGTTCGAGGTAGCGGACGCCACCGTGGACAAGCTTGGTCGACCGGCTGGATGTGCCCTTGCCGAAGTCGTGCTGTTCAATCAGCGCTACCTGAAAGCCTCGTGCGGCGGCGTCCAGCGCGCAGCCCACGCCGGTGGCTCCACCTCCGATCACCAGCAGGTCCCAGGGGCCGGAGTGCGCTCTCAGGCGCTCGATCTGCTCTGCTCGATTCACGCTTCCTCCCAATGCCGGGCGCGGGCCACCGCGCGGGTCCATTTTGCCCTCAGTTCCGCCGACTGGTCCTTACCCATCGAGGGGACAAACCGGCGGTCTTCCTTCCATTGGTCGGAAATGGTCGTCCGGCTTCCAAAGACGCCGGTCGCGAGCCCGGCCAGATAAGCGGCGCCCAGAGCCGTGGTCTCGGTCACCTGCGGCCGGATCACGGGCACGCCCAGCAGATCGGCCTGGAACTGCAGCAGGAGATTGTTCTTCGAGGCGCCGCCGTCGACGCGCAGCTCCTCCAGTTTGATGCCGGAGTCGGCTTCCATGGCGGAAACGAGATCGGCCACCTGGAAGGCGATGGATTCCAGCGCGGCCCGCGCGATGTGGGCGCTGGTGACGCCTCGCGTCAGGCCCATCATGGCTCCGCGGGCATAGGCATCCCAATGCGGAGCGCCCAGTCCGGCGAACGCCGGCACGAGGTAGACTCCGCCGTTGTCCGGGACGCTGGCGGCCAGTTCCTCAATTTCGGGTGCGGTGCGGATGATCTTCAGCCCGTCGCGCAGCCACGTGGCTGCGCGACGGGCTGAAGATCATCCGCACCGCACCCGAAATTGAGGAACTGGCCGCCAGCGTCCCGGACAACGGCGGAGTCTACCTCGTGCCGGCGTTCGCCGGACTGGGCGCTCCGCATTGGGATGCCTATGCCCGCGGAGCCATGATGGGCCTGACGCGAGGCGTCACCAGCGCCCACATCGCGCGGGCCGCGCTGGAATCCATCGCCTTCCAGGTGGCCGATCTCGTTTCCGCCATGGAAGCCGACTCCGGCATCAAACTGGAGGAGCTGCGCGTCGACGGCGGCGCCTCGAAGAACAATCTCCTGCTGCAGTTCCAGGCCGATCTGCTGGGCGTGCCCGTGATCCGGCCGCAGGTGACCGAGACCACGGCTCTGGGCGCCGCTTATCTGGC
Source organism: Paludibaculum sp. (assembly GCA_049841055.1). Taxonomy (GTDB): domain Bacteria; phylum Acidobacteriota; class Terriglobia; order Bryobacterales; family Bryobacteraceae; genus Paludibaculum. Next base: position 5,482 of record JASGIE010000123.1, read on the forward strand.
CGGGCTCGCGACCGGCGTCTTTGGAAGCCGGACGACCATTTCCGACCAATGGAAGGAAGACCGCCGGTTTGTCCCCTCGATGGGTAAGGACCAGTCGGCGGAACTGAGGGCAAAATGGACCCGCGCGGTGGCCCGCGCCCGGCATTGGGAGGAAGCGTGAATCGAGCAGAGCAGATCGAGCGCCTGAGAGCGCACTCCGGCCCCTGGGACCTGCTGGTGATCGGAGGTGGAGCCACCGGCGTGGGCTGCGCGCTGGACGCCGCCGCACGAGGCTTTCAGGTAGCGCTGATTGAACAGCACGACTTCGGCAAGGGCACATCCAGCCGGTCGACCAAGCTTGTCCACGGTGGCGTCCGCTACCTCGAACAGGGCAACGTGGCGCTGGTCATGGAGGCGCTGAAGGAGCGCGGCATCCTGCGCGAGAACGCTCCTCACCTGGTGGGCGACCTAGCCTTCGTCGTGCCCAACTACGAATGGTGGGAGTCCCCATTTTACGGGGTGGGCCTGCGGCTGTACGATCTGCTCGCCGGGAAGTATGGGTTCGGCGCTTCCAGGAACCTCTCCAAGGAGGAGACGCTGCAGCGGCTGCCCACCCTGAAACAGGACGGACTGCGCGGCGGAGTTGTCTACTACGACGGCCAGTTTGACGACTCGCGCCTGCTGGTTCACCTGGCGATGACGGCCACTGAGCAGGGCGCGGCGATGGTCAACTACTGTTCCGCCCAGGCTCTGCTGAAGGCCGCCGACGGCATGGTGCGGGGCGCGGCGGTGCGGGACGAGGAGACGGGAGCCACCTTCGAGATCGAGGCCCGCGTGGTGATCAACGCCACCGGCTGCTTCAGCGATGGGGTACGGCGCATGGCGGATGAGTCCGTCGCCCCGATGGTCGCCCCCAGCCAGGGCATCCACCTGGTGTTCGATGCCTCGTTCCTTAAAGGCGACAGCGCCATCATGGTGCCCCACACTAGCGACGGGCGGGTGATGTTCGCAATCCCCTGGCACGGCCACACCCTCGTGGGCACGACCGACACCGCCATCAGCCAGGTCTCCCTGGAACCGGTGCCCATGGACCAGGAGATCCAGTTCATCCTGGAGACTTCCGCACTGTATCTGGACAAGCCACCCTCTCGGGCCGACATTCTCAGCTCCTGGGCCGGCATCCGGCCCCTGGTCAAGGCGGCCGCCGGCGGCTCCACGGCATCGCTATCCCGCGACCACTCCATCCACATCGACCCCAGCGGACTGCTCACCATCGCCGGGGGCAAGTGGACCACTTACCGCCACATGGCGGAGGATTGCCTCGATCAGGCCATCGTGCTGGCCGGCCTGGACGACCGGCCGTGCGTCACCCGGCGCCTGCGGATCCACGGCTACCACCACTATGCGTCGAAGTTCGGACACCTGCAGGTCTACGGCTCCGACGCGATCCCGATCCAGGAGATGGCTCGGAACCATCCCGAGCGGGGTGTTCGCCTTCACGCCGCCTTGCCCTATCTGGAATCCGAGGTGATCTGGGCCGCCCGCTGGGAGATGGCCCGGACGGTGGAGGACGTCCTGGCCCGCCGTACGCGCGCGCTGCTTCTCAATGCGCGGGCGGCGATGGACATGGCCCCCCGGGTGGCGGAACTGCTGGCTGGAGAACTTGGCATGGATGCGGCGTGGCAACGAACCCAGGTGGACTCGTTCGCGGCCATGGCCCGGCGGTATCTGCCCGAGTGATCTTTGTTACCCTGAACTTACAGGCTCAATGATCATTCTGCTCGGTTTAGTCCTGGCGGCGTTAGCTCCGCTGGAAGCCCAAAGTGCGCCTTTGGAAGATCCGATCCCCCCGGCAGCACAAGCCCCCGCGGGCTGGCGGCCCTCGGGTCCGTGGGGTGGCAGCGCCACCGCCATCACAGTCGATTCGAATGCGCCCGACACGCTGCTGGCCGGCGCACGCAACTCGTTGATTTTTCGATCCAAGGATGCCGGTTCTCACTGGTCTCGCCTGGGTTTCCCCCGCCACTTCCTGGGCACCATCACCACTCTGGCCATCAGCCCGGCCGACCCGAAACTCTACCTCGCCGGACTCTATGTAGAGCAGTCTCCGTACGCCGGCGTCTGGTATAGCGAGGATGCGGGATCCACCTGGAAGATGGGCCGCGGAGTGGAAGGCATTTCGGTCCAGTCCATGGCGATCTGGGCCAAAGACCCGCGCCGCGTGGTGGTGGGTACGCGTGATGGCGTCTGGGGGAGTAAGGATTCCGGACGAACCTGGGCGCGTCTGTCGGCGCCCTACAACCACGAGATGCGTGGGGTCACCGCCGTCGCGATCGACCCATTCGACGGCGACACCATCTACGCCGGGACCACCCACCTACCCTGGAAATCCACGGACGGCGGCAAGACCTGGAACTCTATCCATGACGGGATGATCGACGACTCGGATGTCTTTTCGATCGTGGTGGATCCGGCCAATCCCAAACAGGTGCTGGCCAGCGCCTGCAGTGGCATCTACCGCAGCGAGGCGGCGGGCACGGACTGGAGCAAGTTCCAGGGCATCCCTTCCAGCCACCGGCGCACCCACGTCATTCGCATCCGGCCGGGCGACAGCAAGGTGATCTACGCCGGGACAACGCTGGGACTCCTGAAATCCGTCAACGGCGGAGCCGCGTTCAAGCAATTGAATCAATTGCACATCCTGGCAATGACGTTCGATCCCCGCAATCCCGACCGGCTTTATATCGCAGCCGAGGGCACCGGGCTGTGGTTGAGCGAGGACGGCGGCCAGACCGCCAAACAGATCAACACTGGGTTCGTCAGCCGGCGCCTGATCAGCGTGGCCGCGGCCGACGGGTCACTTTATACGAATGTGATCCAGGACGGCGAGGGCGGCGGCATCTTTGCGAGCCGGAATGGCGGCGAGGCCTGGAATCTTTCGGCCAATTCGACGGTCCTGCGGGACAACCACATTACCCGCCTGGCGGGGTGTCCCGAGGACGCGAAGCTGTTGTTTGCCGGCAACGAGACCCGGGCCCTGCGGTCGAGGGATGGCGGCAAGACGTGGACCGAATTGCACCTGGGGACCGGTGATGCCCGGCTCCTGGCGCTGGCCTGCGTACCCGGAGAGAAACCGGGCAATGCGGTAGTGTATGCGGGCACCGATCGCGGACTGCTGCGGAGTGTCGACGCCGGCCAGACCTGGCAGCCGGCGCGCCTGACCACGGTTAATATTCCGCACAATGTTCAGGCCATCTACACCTCGCCCGCGGCCCCCCGGCGGATCGCGGTGCGTACTACGTTTGCTATGTATCTGTCTGAAGACTCAGGCAATTCGTGGAAAGTAATGAACATCCTTTTTCCGGTGAGCATCATCTACGACATAGCGTTGGCCGGCGGGACGAAGGGGGCGGCGCTGGTGGCCACGGCGCAGGGGTTGTATGTTTCCGAGGACGGCGGCAAGACATGGCAGCGACGGGAAAACGGGCTCCAACCGGGGACGGTGAGTTCCCTGGCGGTGCGGCCTGACCACGCCGATGAGGTATACGCATCCCAGTTTGGCCGGGTATTCCGCTCAGTGAATGGGGGCCGGCTTTGGCAGTCTTTGGCGCATGCGGAGATCGCGGAAGCGAGCATACAAAAGCTGACTTTCGCGTGGGGACAGAACGACCGGCTGTTGGGGCTAACTCCCGATCTGGGAATGTTTTATCTAGACCTTTCAGTCGATCGGTAGCATAATAATTAAAGGCAGGTGAAGCCCTGAATATGAAACAAACGACACTCAGTCCCAGCAATCGATCCTGGTCGCGGGCTCTGGTCGCGGCAGGCTTGGCGATAGCGATCTGTACGTCGGCCGGCGCCCAGCAGGCTGCAGCGGACAAGAAGAAAGCGGCCGCGGAGGGCGATGAGCGCCCCGATTTTGTGGAACTCAATGGGTTCCTTGGAGGAAGCTTTTTCCAACAGGTGGATAAGGGCCTTGGAACAAAGCTCAACAATGGTGGCGCCGCTGGTGCCCGCGTGACAGAGAATTTCTGGCGGTATGTGGGCCTGGAGCAGGCTTTCACCTACAGCACAAACAACTTAACCTTCTTGAAGCCGAATCAGCCGGGCTTGCCCAATTACGGATTCGGAAGCCGGATCTATCAGTACTCATTGAATCCGGTGGTTTACTGGACGCCGCGCGGCTCCAGGTTCCGCCCATTTCTGACGGTCGGCATTTCAGCGCTGAACATCACGCCCACGGATACGGGGAAGGCGGATGGCCGGTCGCTGGCCAACCAGATCTACGGTGCCCAGAACACCAACAACAATATTCAGCCGGCCATGAACTATGGCGGTGGCTTGAAGGTCCACCTGACAGACCGGATCGGTCTGCGGTTTGACGTTCGCGGTCTGTATACCAAGAACCCCACCTACAAGCTGCCCGACTCCTCTCCGACCGGCGTTTACATTCCGCGTGGCAGCCAGTTGAACGGCGTACAGACCACCGCCGGCATCACGTACTACATCGGCAAGAAAGCGGAACCGCTTCCTCCGCCGGCCCCACCGCCGCCACCGCAGCCTCTGGCCGCCCTGAATGCCGGAACGCTTTCCGCCGGTTCGGGCACGCTGTGCCAGGGCCGCGCGATCACGGTCCGTTCGAACGTCACCGACCCGGCTGGCCGCACCATCACCTACAAGTGGACCCTCAACGGGCAGCCCGCGGGCAGCAACAGCCCCGAATTCACGTTCACCCCGGACAACGCCGGCTCCTATATGGTGGAGTTGCAGGCTGACGCGCCCAACACCGAGGGTCTCGCCGCCCGTACCGCCAAGGCCAACACGCTGTCGCTGAACGTGCAGGAGTACAAGGCTCCGACGATCGGCAGCATCTCGGTCAACCCGGCCGCCATCGAATACGGCCAGTCCGCCGCGTTGAGCACGACGGCCACCGGTTCCGCCTGTTCTACCGTCAGCATCCAGTGGACCGCCACGGAAGGCACGATCTCGAACCCGACCGGGGCTAGCACCTCGTTCGATTCGAAGTCGGTCCGCTTCGACCAGGGTGGCAAGATCCAGTCGAAGACCGTGACCATCACCGGCAAGGTGACCGACGACCGCGGCATGTCCGCCACGGCCACCGGCACGTTGAAGGTGGACTACACGCCGCAATCGATCCGCTTCTCCGACGTCATCTTCTCGAAGGGCAGCAGCCGTGTGAACAACTGCGGCAAGCGCGTCCTGCTGGAAGAGCTGGCGCCGAAGGCCGCTGATCCGGACTACGAAATCGTCCTCGTCGGCCACATCGACAACGACGAAGTCTCCAAGACCAGAGTGCCTTCCAAGCTGGATCAGCAGCGCGCGCTGAATGCCCTCGCCGTCCTCACCGGCGGCACCGGCACCTGCGCCAACGTGGATCCCAGCCGCGTGAAGGTCGATTGGGTCGGCACCGAGCAGGTCGCCGATATGCAGCCCGCCCTGTGCGGCACTTCCGCCCGCTCGGCCTCGAAAGAGCGTCCGGGTTCCATGGCCTCCACCGCCGACCAGAATCGCCGCGTGGAAGTCTGGCTGGTGCCCAAGGGAACCAAACTGCCCAGCTCCTTCAAGGACGCCAAGACGGTGACCCCGCGGGAACTGAAGCGGCTCGGCTGCCCCAAATAAGCTGATCTGTCCATCCCTCTAAGCACAAGCCCGGCCCTCGCAAGGGGGCCGGGTTTTGTTTTGGCCGGAAGGGTTGCCAACCCGTAGCTGGAACGGCGACAATAGAGGGAGAGAGGCAACGTCCTCCGCCCCCATCCCCGGGGGTCACTAAGTCCGGGACGGCCCGGCCCTTACAAAGGAGGGCCGAGATGGCCTGGATCACTCTCTTACTTGCCGGTCTGCTCGAAATCGCCTGGGCTTCGTTCATGAAGCAATCCCAGGGTTTCACGAAACCAACCCCAACCATCGCAACCTTCGTCACGATGCTCGCCAGCTTTGGCTTGCTGTCGTACTCGATGAAGACGCTACCGCTCAGCACAGCCTACGGAGTCTGGGCTGGAATCGGCACGGCCGGAGCATTCGCGGCTGGCGTTCTTCTGCTAGGCGAACAACTGAACGTGATGCGTGCCCTGGCTACCCTGTTGATCGTCGCGGGACTTGTCCTGATGAAGGTATCGAGCCCCGCCTGAAGCCGCGGTTTGGAGGCAGCCCGCTACGTGAGAGCCCCGGTCTCACAGCGCATCCGTCCGTCATTGCGTCCAGGCCCGGCTGGCGTGTTAGCGTCAAATTGTACCCATAGAAAATGTCCCATTCCACCGAGTCCCCCTGTCAGCAGAACCGGCGTGTCGTGCGCACCAAGCGTGTGGACGAAGTTCAGAGCCTGCATGAGTTGATTGAGCATTGCCTGCCCGCGTTTGGCGGCGCCTACTTCCGTCGCGTGTACTCCATCCTGGATACGGCCATCGGCATGGGCTGCCCGTTGACCATGGCGATTGCAGGACCGATTACCGTCTCGGGGCAGCACCAGACGTGGCTGATTCCGCTGCTCGAAACCGGCTGGATCGCCTACCTCAGCGGCACCGACGCGATGTGCTATCACGACGGCCACCGCAGCCTGGACGGACGCCGCGATCCTGTGCACGAAGTGCCGATCTTCGGCGATGACGGAGCCCTGCGCGACGAGCACACCATCCGCGTCACCGATATGGCCTTCGACGAGGATGTCCTGCTGGACCAGGACCGTTACCTGACCGCCCTACTGCGCGAGCCCGAGTTCCAGAAGAAGATGACCGGTACGGAACTGCGCTACCTGCTCGGCCGGCGCTTCGGCAGCCTCGAGCAGAGGAATGGCGTCGATCCCGGCATGCTGGCGGTGTGCCACCGGATGGCGATCCCCTTCTTCGTGGGCGCCCCGGGCGATGGCAGCGTATTCCTCAACTCGATGAAGCTGTGGGCGATGAAACAGGCCGGGCTGCTGGAGAACTACGAGTTCGAACTGGACATCCACGCCGAGGTGTTCGAGAGCTGCGCCTATCACTACTGGGGCCTCTTCGAGAGCGATACGAAGGCGCTGGCCACGTTTGTACTGGGTGGCGGCGTACCGAAGAATTTCAACCTGCAACCGGAGCCGGCGCTCGGCCAGGTGCTGGGTCTGCCGGACGTCCGGGGGTACCACTTCGACGTGCAGATCGTCAGCTCACCGGTGACCGACGGTTCGCTCTCGTCCTGCTTCCCGGCGGAAGCCGTGACCTGGGGCAAGGTGGACCGCAACGTCTACCAGCAGACCACCGAGAGCATGCAGGCCGATTACTCCATGCTGCTGCCGTTCCTGGTGAAGGCGCTGCTCGACAACCGGGCGCGCTATGAGCGGCTGCGGGACGAGATCGGAGAAGAGACGCTCTTTGCCAGGCACCCCAAAGCCAAGGGCTACCTGCGGCCGCGGACCGGCTACCGGCTGTTCGAGAAGCGGACTGAGTTGCTGTCCAAGCTGGTGGCCGCGGTGAAAGAGAACCGGGAGTGGCTCGCCGAGACGTTGGACTATCCGCTGGCCTAGGCTCCCGGCTAACGGAGCAGCGCTTTCACACGGGCCCCGTCGCCATCCAGGTGATTCGGCGGGGCCAGCCCCAACAACCGGCATAGCAACGGGAACACATCCACGGTGAGAGCCGCCTCCGCGGTCTTGCCGCTCTGAAAGGCCGGACCAACGCCGATGAGGATGCCGCGCATGTCGCGGTACTTCTCCGGATCATACCCGTGCATGCCCTTCAACTGGGGCACCACCTTGGAGTCCTCATCACCGGACGGAACCACCTCGATAATCATGGGCTTCTTCGGCAGAATGACAAGATCGCCGATCCGCGGATTGTCCCGGTAGTGGAGGTGCGCGGGAACCTCATTCCGGCGGAAGACATCCACCTCGGGCGCATTCCTGAGGAGTTCCGCGCGGACCCGCTCAGGATCCTCGCAGTAGAGCATCGTCATGGGTGCTTCGTTGGCCGCCGTGCAGCCTTTGAAATCGGCCCGCGCGGAGAGATTGACGTGATCGAGCACATTGGTCATGCCGTGATCTGAGAGGATCACGATATTTATGGCGGGATGGATGGCGCGAGCAGCGCGCACCAGGTCGCCCGTCAGTTTGTCGAGCGCGGCAATGGCTTCCTTTGTCTCGGGCGCATCCGGACCAAAGGCGTGGCCCTTCCCGTCCACATCGGAGAAGTAGGCCATGACTAAGCCAGGGCGGCGGTCTTCCGGCAGCCGGAGCCAATCCAGCACCTGCCTGACGCGGACCTCGTTGGGGATGCGTCCGTCGTACTTCTGGAAATAGCTCGGATTGCGGCCCTGGATGCCGGCATCGGTCCCGGGCCAGAAGAACGTCGCGGCCTTGACGCCCTGTTGTTCCGCCAGCGGCCAGATGGGGGTCCCGCCGTACCATGAGCCGTCGCCGGAGTCTCTCCAATACTGAAAGTTCTTCCGCCGTCCACGGTCGCGAAACATCATGCCGACGATGTTGTGGTGCTCCGGAAAGAGGCCGGTCGCCATCGCGTAGAAGTTCGGGAAGGTGGTGGACGGGAAGGCGGGGATGAGACTATCCACGGCGGCGCCCTGCCGCTTCAGTTCCAGCAGATTCGGAGCCTTCTCGCGTTCCGCGTAGTCCCAGCGGAACCCGTCCAGTGCAATGACCAGCACCGGCGGGGCGGCCTGAAGCAGACTTCCGAACAGCAGGACAGCGCAGAGCGCAAAACGAGGCATAGACTCATTATCTCGTTCCAGCCCGGAATGAAAAAAGATCTACTAGTCCTGGATATGATAGAAGTGCTCATGATGACCAGACGCGCCTTCGCTGGTTCCCTGCCCCTGGCCGGCCTGGCCGCCGCCGTGCCGGCGCCCGCTATCCGGTCCATCGAAGTCTTCCCCGTCCGCTACCCGGTGAACGGCTACTTCAAGTTCTTCACCAAACCGGAGCGCCAGACCGCGTTCGTCAAGATTGTCTGCGAGGATGGATCCTTCGGCTGGGGCCAGAGCGTCCCCATTCCCACCTGGAGCTACGAGACGCTGGAATCGGTCACCACCGCGCTGCGCGGCTACCTGGCTCCGGCGCTGATCGGAAAGAACCCTACAGACCTGGCCGGAGCGCATGCCGCCATGAACAAGGCCATCGCGCCGTCGTTCTCCACCGGCATGCCCATTGCCAAGGCCGGCATCGATCTGGCTCTGCACGACATCAGCGGGAAGCTGGCCGGCAAGAGCCTGCCCGAACTGTGGGGACGGAAGCCGCTTTCCAGGATAGTGTTGAGCTGGACCGTGAACACGAAGTCCCTGTCGGAGGCCGAAACCGTTCTCGAGGACGGCCGGAAGCGCGGTTACAAGCATTTCAACATCAAAGTGGCGCCCGATCCGAAGTTTGATGTGGAACTGGCGCGCACCGTGCGCCGCCTTGCGCCGGATTGCTTCCTGTGGGCTGATGCGAATGGAGGCTACGATACCGACACCGCGCTCACGGTGATCCCCAAGCTTAAGGACGCGGGCGTCGATGTGCTGGAGCAACCCGTCGCGGCCAATCGACTGAGCGGGTTTGCCGCCGCGAAGCGCCAGGGCGTCCTGCCCATCATCCTGGATGAAGGCGTGGTCTCGGTGACGGATCTGGAAGAGTTCCACAAACTCGGCCTGCTGGACGGCGTCGCGATGAAGCCGGCGCGCACGGCCGGACTGCTGGATGCGCGGCTGCAGGTGGAGTATCTGGAACGCAACAAGCTGATGTTCCTCGGCAGCGGGCTGACCGATCCTGACGTAGCGCTGGCAGCCGCGGTGGTGCTTTACGCCGCCTACGGACTGAAATACCCGGCCGCGTTGAACGGGTTGCAGTATCTCGCGGGGTCGTTCCTGCGATCGCCGTTCCAACTCGAGGATGGAGCGCTGGCGACCCCGACGAAGCCAGGACTGGGTGTCGAGGTGGACGAGGAAAAAGTAAGGAAGGCCGCACATGACTAAAACCGCCCTGTTGGCGCTGCTCTGCGCGATGCCCCTGCTGCAGGCAGGTTCGCTGGAATGGAAGGACCGCAAGGATGGGCGCGTGGAACTGCTGGAGGACGGGAAGACGGCGCTGGTGTACAACTACGGCCCGCAACTGAAGGAAGGCGCGCCGGAGAACCGCCGCCGGTGCTGCTACATCTTCCCAGTGCTGACGCCGGGCGGCGTCTCGATGCTCGATGACTTCCCCAAGGACCACTACCACCACCGCGGCGTCTTCTGGGCCTGGCCTGTCGTCGAGACGGGTAGCCAGAAGCTGGACAGCTGGATGTTCCCGAACCTCCAGAACCGCTTCGAAAATGGGTGGCGCCTCCTGCCGCGAAGAAGACCGCCACGCTGACGGTGGAGAACGGCTGGTATGCGGGCGACCACAAGATCGTCAAAGAGACGGTGAAGCTGACCGCCTATCCGGCCAAGGGTCCGCGTCGCGAGTTCGAGGTCGAGCTAAAACTGGAGGCCACGGCCGAAGCGGTCACGCTGAGAGGATCGGCGGAAAAAGGAAAGAGCTACGGCGGCCTGAGTGCGCGATTCGCGCCCCGGGAGGAGACAGCCATCCTGGCTGATACGGGCGCCGTCGCGAAGGACGAAGACCTGGTCCCGCATGCCTGGGCCGAGCTTTCCGCGCTGTATGGCGGCAACCGAGCCGCTTTGCGCATCACACCGGATCCTAAGAACAACGGCACGCCCTACCAGTGGTGCCTGCGACCGTACGGTTTCGTGGGCGCGTCCTTCCCCGGACGTACCGAGACGGTGACCGGCTACACCCTGGAGCCGGGCAAGCCATTGACGCTGAAATTCCGCGTCACGGCTTCGGACGTGAAATAACCATCACTTCGCCTGGAATTGACCTCGTCCCACCGGAGGATTGCGCAGAGCATCCCGCCGTCTTGTCATGGGAGAATACTCATGATTGGCTGGATTCCGTGGGGGCGACCAGCCAACGTGCATTCGCTCAGACGAGTCATTCTATGAAAAAAGCAGCATCCCTTTCCCTTCTTCTTGTAAGCGGCCTGGCCGCTACACTTTTCGGAGATCAGATTACGCTAAAGAACGGCGATCGTGTGTCTGGCAAGATCGTCACCGCCGATGACAAGACCATTGTGTTGAAGACAGAGTACGCCGGTGAGATCAAGATCGACCGCGCGTCCATCACAAACCTGGTGACGGACCAGGTGTTGAATGTAACGTTGAAGGACACTGGCAAGGTCCAGGGCAAGGTCGAGACCACAGCGGATGGCGTGCAGGTGCAGAAGACCGACGGCACGGCCATGACGGTGAAACCCGAAGTGGTGACCAACCTTCGCGATGACGCTGCCCAGAAGGCCTATGAACGCGAAGAGGAACGGCTGCACCACCCGAAGCTGAACGATTTCTGGGCCGGGTTCGTGTCGCTCGGCATCGCCAACTCCAGCGGCAACTCGATCACGACCACCGTCAGCACGGCGGCGTCGGCCACACGCATCGCGGGCAAGAACAAGATCAGCCTGAATTTCGCGCAGTTGTACGCGACGCAGAGCACAACCCTGCCGCACGGGCAGACGGCGAACAAGGTGAGCGGCGGCTTCCGGGTCGATCGGGACTTCAGCAAGAGGCTTTTTGTCTACGCCACGAACGCCTACGACTACGACAAGTTCCAGGATCTCGACCTGCGCGTCGTGGTCGGCGGCGGCTTCGGTTATCACGCCTGGCTCGGCAAGAAGGGTTACCTGGATGTGTTTGGCGGCGGCAACTGGAACCGTGAAAAGTACAACAAGGACGGCGCCAACATCACGCGGCAGATTGGTGAAGTTGTGTTCGGCCAGGAGATGGGCTATCAGGCGATGAGCAGACTGAAGCTGTTCGAGAAGCTCACGCTCTTCCCGAACATGAGCGACACGGGCGAGTACCGCATGAACTTCGACGCCACCGCGAGTGTGCCGGTCATGAAGTGGCTGGAGCTGAATTTCGGCTTCAACGACCGGTACATTTCGAATCCGGTGTTCGGCAACAAGGGCAACGACACCATCTTCACCACGGGCATCCGCGTCAGCTTCGACCAGACGAAGCGTTAGCCCTGGGCGGTTACGGCAATAACCTCGTATTCGCCGACTGAAGGCACCTCAAATTCCAACTGGCCTTCCGCCACCCGGAAGGCCAGCTTGGTTTGTGACGCCAAAGCCTGCACCGTCGCGGGACGGAAGCCACGAGGCAGTTCCAGCCGGATGCTTTGTTTGCCGAGCGGGAAGACCTCGCGGACGGGGCCATGCATCAAGGCGGGGTTGGTGTAGTTCAGGATGTGCAGCGCCAGTCCCGCTTCAGTTTCCCAATAGAAGATGTCGATCAACCCGGAACCCTCCACTCGTGCGCCAAGGGTGTTCCCGGCGGCCCACCGCACGGCGTTCGCGAGCAACTTGGAAAGATCGGGATTCCAGCTCCGCCAGAGAGTGCGATCGATATCGGAGGGGAAGTAAACCATGCGGCCCGGAGTCTCGTGAGCGAACATCTCGGGCCCCGACGACCTGGAGTCCTTCGGATAGACCATCTCGGGCGGAAATGCCGGGAACGGTGCGATGCGGGTGAGCGGAGCGGCGGCGGAGTCCTTCACGGCCACGCGGTTCTGCGCACCTGGCAGCAGTCCCGTATCTTCGAATCCCTTCAGAACCTCATGCCGCTGTTCCACGCGGAAGTAGGAGTTGCGTAAAGGGCCTTCGATGCGGCCGTCGAAGGAGGCTCCAAAGACCGGTGCGAGTCCGAAGTCGGCGCGGCGTTTGCCGTTCTCATCGTAAAGGGAAGATTCGAAGGTCGCGACGAGACCACCCTTGCCGTTCGCATACTGCTGGAGCGACTGCACGGCGGCATCGCTCAACAGCGCGGCATTCGGCAGGATGACGCAGGCGTACTCGCGCAGGCGCTCGGGCGTGAGGTCCCCATCGTGGATGAGGTCGAAGGGGATGCGGTTCTCCAGCAGCGCAAAATAGAAACCCTGCAAGGACTCAGTGTTGCCGCTGAGTTTCGGGTGCCAGACCTGGGTGCGCTGCGGCCAGACCAGGCCGATACGCGACAACGACCGTTTGTTGAAGAAATGCTGTTCGTTCTGTTCGAGCCAGGGGAAGACATCGAGCCCGGTCTGCATCCAGCGCTTGTCCAGCGGGTTGCCGCCCAGCCAGGTCAACCAGGGCACCATGCCGCTGGCCGCGCTTTGTTTGAGCCAAGATGAGTCTCGACAGGCGCCTTGGCCGTATGGCGCCAGATCGCGTCGCTGAGGTTGTAGCCGCTGGTCACGTTGGTGACGGGGCGCCCGCGCATCGCGGCGTAGCCGATGCGGCCCTGCAGCGCGCAGTCCCACAGCGGCACATTGCCGGAGCGGTCCTGGTGGTCGGCATTCATCCAGCGAGCAACGGCCGCGATACGCTGGACATCCGTCTCGGCGCGGATGCTGCCGCCGAGGTTGCCGACGTAGACGCGGTCGGCGCGGCCTGTGCTGGCGGTGTTGTCCCACAGCTTCCAAATCTCAAGGACGCGCTCCAGTCGCTTCTCCGTCCATTTTCGGAAGACGGGGTCGTTGCGATCGTCCTTCTCCGGCAGGACGCCGAAGAGCTTGCGGCAGGTGTCGCAATAGCAGATGGTGCCCAGGCCGGTGGAGGGCCATGCGTTGGTATAAAACGCATCGGGATCGTAGCGGTCGCACAATTCCTGGATGATGGCGGTCATGTGCGTGTCGTAGTAGGCGCCGAACTCGCAGGTGCGGAAGAGTTCCGGCGCCTCATTGTGACGCGCGGGCGAGCCGTCTTTGCGGCGCGCGAACCATTCCGGCTTCGCCGCGTGAACCTCTTCGAAGGCGTAAGAGGGATCGAGTCTCGCAATGACACGGATGCCCGCTTTTCTGGCGGCGGCGGCGTATTCACCGAAGAGATCGCGATTCCCGAGAAACCGGGCGCGATGATGCAGCGTCAGCTTGGATGGGTAGAACGCCATGATGCCGCCGCAACTCACGATCAGCCCGTCGACGCGCATCTTCGACCAATATTCGATCCAGTACCGGACATCGAGTGTAGCCGCGTCGGCTTCGTTGATGTTCAACTGGCCCAGTCGCCGCATTCGTAGAAACCAGGGCGCTGAAGGGGCCCCCGGCAGCATGCCCGCGGCCGCCAAAGTGGCCATGAACTCACGTCGTCTCATCCTGTTCTCCCACTGGACTCGAGCCTGCCTGGGGCCCGCGGTCCGCCCGCATTCTATCATTCGACCCGGCCTCAACAGCTAAAATGGAAGAACCTGACTTCACTCAAACATGAAGCCATTTCGCCGAGTTCTCTGGGGCACTCCCTTTTTGTGCCATTGCGTGCCAGGCCGCCACGGTTTCCGCCGGCACATTGCTTGAACTACGCCTGCGCCAGAATCTGTCGTCCTACTCCAGCAAGCAGGGCCAGACGATCCGGGCGGACCTCATCGCCCCTGTTCGCCTGGACGGACACACTCTGCTGCCGCAGGGCTCGCTGCTATCGGGCACACTCACCGAGGTGAAGCGTATCGGCTGGGGCGCGCGCAATCTTCGCGCCTCCATGAGGCTCAGCTTCGACACCATTGCCCTGCCCGACGGCACGACACACCCATTGAAGACCCGCATCGCGTCGGTGGACAACGCACGCGAGACGGTGGATCAGTCGGGCAAGATCGTCGGCATCCGTGCCACCGCGCCGATGGGGCACCGCCTGGCGGGTATCACCCGAAACATCTTCATCTGGGATCCGCTGCTGCAGATGGTGCTGGCCGGCAGCACGGCCGCGGTGCTTCGTTTTCCCGAAGCCGAGATCTATTTCCCGGCAGGAACAGAGATGTTCCTTGCGCTCACTGAGCCGCTGGAAGTGGACACCACCTGGTCTACACCTTTGCCGCACCTGACATCTGATCCCGATGATCGCGCGCGGCTCCTGAATATCGTCCGCAACATGACCTTCCGCACCTATCGCGAGAAGAACCGCAAGCCGGGCGACTTCGTGAACCTCATCTTTCTCGGCGAACCGGAGTGGGTGGAACGGGCTTTCCTGGCGGCCGGATGGGTTCACGCCGATAAGCTGTCCAAGTCCACCGGCTGGATGTCCTTCCGGGCAGTCGCCGAGGCGAAGCCCTACCCGAGTGCCCCGATGAGCGGCATGCTGCTGGACGAAAAGCCCGAGCTGTTTCAACTCTCGAAGGCGCTGAACAGCTACTCCAAACGCCACCATCTGCGCGTCTTCGACCAGCCGGAATCCTGGAACCAGCGGCCGGTGCTGGCCGCCAGTTCCACGCAGGACATCGCGGTGACCTTCTCGTTCAGCAACAACCGGTTGATCCACGTCGTGGATCGGAACATCGACAACGAGCGCGCCAAGATTGTGAACGACCTCGCTTTCACCGGCTGTGTCGATTCCGCTGAACTGATCGAACGCCCCTGGGTGCCCCAGACGACGAAGAACTACACGGGCGAGATCCTGGAGACCGACGGCGCCGTGGCGGTACTCGAGATCAATCCGTGCCGCACGCCGTTGCGCACGCTTGATCCTGGCGCGCCCATGAAGGTGAGCGGTGGGCGTATGCAGCGTATGGGCCGCCAGATCATGCTGACGGCGGGCAACGACTTCACGTTCAACAACCCGATCTATCAGGCCGGCAAGGGCGTGCAGTTCCTCTTCCGCCGCATGCTGGGCCGGGAGGACCGCACACAGCCCGCGCGCACAGGACTGCTGCAGCGCACCCCGCGTTCCACCGACATCGCCGCTCCGGCGGCCGCCCTGCCCGATTAGTCATATCGCCCAGGCCGCGACAGGTTTACTCTGGATTCAATCAGTACCATGCAAATCATCCGAGCGTTGGCGCTGACCCTGCTTGGCTGCCTTTGGGCGCAACAGCCGGGTTCACCCGTTGTGATCGACGGCACGGAGGTGCTGCGGGTGTATACCGGCGCCGCTCCGTTCTCGCCCGAGGATCGCGCCGCCGACATCCGTTCGAGGATCGAGAAGATCGGAGATACCGCGAGCCGGCCCGAAGTCACCATCAGGGATCTCCCTTCGCAGAAGGTAACGGCGGTCCTCGCCGGTTCGGTGTACATCATGCTGGTTACCAACGCCGACGCCGAAGCGGCCGGTACCCCGCGCGAAGAACTGGCCGCCCGCTACTCGCTGGCGATCCAGAAGGCGCTGGCCTCCTACCATGATCAACATACTTTGCTCAGCTATCTGATCGGGACCGGCAAGACGCTGCTCGCCTGGGCTGCGTTTGTCCTGCTGTGCTGGCTTTTGAAACGCGGCCTGGACTGGCTGAGCCAGCACATCTCACTCTGGTTTCAACGGGAAACCAAAGCCCGGCAGGTGCGCGGATTCGGCCTGATCCTGTGGCAGCGCGCTTCGCTGCTGGCTCTCTCGCTGCTCAAACTGCTGGTGGTGCTCTTCCTGCTCTCGCAGTTCTCACTGCTGATTTCGTTCTCGTTCAGCCAGTTTCCGCAGACGGCCGGCATCTCCACGACGTTGATCGATTACCTGCGCTCGACCTTCGGCGGCATCGGCCGCGCCATTCTCGACTACCTGCCCAAGGGCGGCTTTGTAGTCATTGTCATTGTCATCTGCTTCTACCTGCTGCGGCTGCTGAAAGTCTTCGCCCGGGCGATTGAACACAGCGACATCACCGTACCCGGACTGCATCCGGAAATGGCACTACCGACTTACCAGTTAGCGCGGATTCTGGTAGTCGTGTTCGCGCTGGTCGTCTCGTTCCCCTATCTGCCTGGTGGGCAATCGGAAGCGTTCAAGGGCGTGTCGATCTTCCTGGGCGTGCTGATATCCATCGGCTCGGGATCCTCAGTGGGCAACGTGCTGGCGGGCATCTCCCTGACCTATATGAGGCCTTATCGCGTCGGCGACCGGGTCCAGTTTGGAGACACCATCGGCGACGTATTGGAGAAATCTCTATTGGTGACCCGCTTGCGCACCATCAAGAACGTGGAAGTGGTGATCCCGAATTCCACCATCCTGGGCGGCATGATTCAGAACTACAGCGCCATGTCGCGCAACCGGGGACTGATTCTCCATACGACAGCGACCATCGGGTATGACGTGCCATGGCGGCAGGTGCACGAATTGTTGATTCGCGCCGCACAGAACACGGAGGGCATCCTGCTGGAGCCTGTGCCATACGTGCTGCAGACCGCTTTGAACGACTTCAACGTCAGCTACCAGCTGAACGCGTTTACCGACCGGCCGAATGAGTTCGAGTTCATCTACGCGAGACTACACCAGAACATTCAGGACTCGTTCAACCAGGCGGGCGTTCGAGATAATGTCGCCCAACTACCTGGCACTGCGCGACGGGAACACGGTGACGACGCCGGTGGAGAACCGGCCTCCGCATTACCAGCCACCGTCCTTCCGGGTCGGATCCTAACCCCGCTCCAGCAGCGTCGAGAACCGCTTCCCGATCGCCAGCGCCGGATCCAGCGGTACGTCGACGGGCTCACAGTCCGCCGGGATGCTGATCACGGGTTTCTGTTTGATGTAACGGCCGTGGAAGCCGGGCAGCCATTCGCGCTGGGCCTCCAGCATCTCCGTGCACATCTCCCGGATCTCGCCCAGCGTGCACACGGCGCTGGTGAGCGGATCCAAGGCCACCGCCTGCACCAGCCGTTCCGGATCCGCGTTCAGCGCCGCCTCGGCCGTCAGCAACTGCACGTTCACATTGGTCATGCAAAGCGCCGCGCACTGCGGGGGCAGATCGCCCACGACGGTGGGCCGCAAGCCCGTATCGTCGGCAAAGGTCGGCACCTCGACACAGCATCCGCGCGGCAGGTTCGTGATGTAGCCGTCGTTCCGGACATTGCCCATGAAGCGGAACGGCTTGCCTGTCGCCACGGCCTCCATGATGTACGAGCAATA
Source organism: Paludibaculum sp. (assembly GCA_049841055.1). GTDB lineage: Bacteria > Acidobacteriota > Terriglobia > Bryobacterales > Bryobacteraceae > Paludibaculum. The sequence goes on from JASGIE010000123.1 coordinate 23,328, forward strand.
CTCCACGCTGCGATGGTCAACGCGGGTTGACTCGGTCTCCAGCGGATCGTGCTCGGCATAAATGTCCGCGATCGCCTTGCACCAGGAGTAATATGCGCCGCTTTCGCCGCCGAAGCTGGGCTCGTCGCAGTACAGATCCATTGCCTTGCTGTTCTTGCGGAACCACGGCACGTACTCGCTAAGATGGCCGGTGCTCTCGGTCATGAAGTAGCCGAAGTGGCGGAACACTTCGCCGCGCACCTTCTCGTTCTTGTAGAACTCCGGCCGCTCGAACACGGCGCGCAGGTCCGGATAGAGATCTCGCCCTTGTGCTCCAGGCGCAGGAACCAGTCCATGTGGTTGATGCCGCCGCAGGTGTAGGTGATCTCTTCCTTCGGCACATCGCAGTAGCGTGAGATGAGGTCGAGCGTCGTCTGGACACCGTGGCACAGGCCGACAAACGAGACCTTCGACGCCTTGCCCAGCGCCAGGCAGTTGGCGGCCATGGGATTCGCGTACTGCAGCAGGATCGCGCCGGGCTTTGCCAGCCGTTCCATATCCCGGGCAATGTCCACCAGCAGGGGAATCGTGCGCAGGCCGCGGAAGATGCCGCCAGGCCCGAGGGAGTCGGCAATGCACTGGTCCACGCCGTACTTCAGCGGGATCTTGTAGTCGAGCCCGAAGGCCTCGACGCCGCCCACCTGGACCATCACCACGACGAAATCGGCGTCATGGATCGCTTCCGCGCGGTCGAGCGTGGCCCATACGCTGCCCGGCAACCCGTTGTCGCGCAGCATCCGCTGGCCGAAGGCTTCCATCGCCCGCAGCTTCGGCTCCGTGCGGCTCATCAACGCGAACTCACTGCCGGCGAGCGCCGGAGTGGCCATGATGTCGCTCATCAGCGTCTTGCAGAACACGATGCTGCCCGCACCGATCATCGCGATTTTGTGTGCCATGCCCAATCCCTCCTGCTGCCTGATGTTCTACCACAGCCAGTGCACCGTCTACCGGAATGTGACCCTGTTCTCACCCGCCGAGAGCCGGACGCTCACCGTTCCATCGGACTCCGTTCGCAACGCCAGCGGCTTGCCCGCCGAGGTGATGGACGCGATCTCCTGCCCCTTGGGCGGCCTGATTTTCTGTATCCCGGCCGTGGCCGGTTTGAGCACCGCAGCCGCAGCCCTGCCCGCTGTCCATTGAATCGAAACTTCCACATTGCCGCGCGCCTTGAGCCCCTTGACGGATCCGCCGGCCCAAGCCTTGGGCAGCGCCGGCAGCAGGCTGATCTCGCCCGCGTGGCTCTGCAGCAGCAGTTCCGCCATGCCGGCCGTACCGCCGAAGTTGCCGTCGATCTGGAAGGGCGGATGGTTGTCGAACAGGTTCGGCAGAGTCGACTTCGCCAGCAGCGCGACGATGTTTTCGTGCGCCGTGTCGCCTTCTTCCAGCCGGGCCCAGAAATTGATGATCCAGGCGCGGCTCCAGCCGGTGTGGCCACTGCCGGCCTTCAACCGTCCTTCGAGCGTGTTGCGCGCCGCTCGCGCCAGTTCCGGCGTCCCGCGCAGCGTGATCTGATTATCCGGATGCAGCGCAAACAGCGGCGAGATGTGCCGGTGGCCCGGATCCGGCTCGTCGTAGTCTTCGGCCCACTCCTGCAACTGGCCGCGCTTGCCCACCTGGAACGGCACGAGCTTCGCACGCGCCGCGGCGACTTTGGCTCGGAACTCCGGATCGATGCCCAGTACCTCGCTCGCCTGAATGAGGCGATTGAACAAGGCCCGCGTGATCTCCGTGTCCATGGTGGGCGCCATGCACAGAACGCCGACAGAGCCGCCTGCTGTGCGATAGCGATTCTCGGGGCTGATGGACGGACCCGTGATCAGATGGCCTTTCCCGTCATCCTGCAGGTAGTCGAGGAAGAACTCCGAGGCTTCCTTGAGGTCGGGATAGGCGCGCTCGGCCAGGAACTTGCGGTCGCCGGTGAACTCGTAATGATCCCAGGCGTGCAGGCTCAGCCAGGCCGCGCCCATCGGCCAGATGCCGTAGATGGCGCCGTCGATCGGTACCGCATGGCCCCAGCCATCGGTGTTGTGGTGCAGAACGAAGCCGCGCGCCCCGTACAACTCCTTAGCGATGCGGCGGCCGTCCGGCTTGGCCTTGTCGATGAGGTCGAAGAGCGGAAGGTGCAGTTCCGACAGGTTGCACGTCTCCACCGGCCAGTAGTTCATCTCGGTGTTGATGTTGATGGTGAACTTGCTGTCCCACGAGGGAGCCAGGCTGTCGTTCCAGATGCCCTGTAGATTGGCGGGATAGCCGCCGGGCCGGCTGCTGGCGATCAGCAGGTAGCGCCCGTACTGGAAGTAGAGGGTCTCCAGGGCAAGGTCGGTCTCCCCTGCCTGGACGCGCTTTAGCCGCTCATCGGTCGGCAGGTCGGAGGCGGGGCCTTCGAGTTGAAACTCCATGCGCCGGAAGAGGCGTTGGTGGTCGGCCACATGGGCCGCGAGCAGCGAGGAGTATGAGTTGCGCGATGCGGCGGTCGCCGTCTTTAACGCGGTCTCAGCCACTGCCGCCGGCCCGAGCACTGGAGCCGGTTCCTTCACCGTCATATTTGTTGCGGCGGCCAGCACCAGTGTGACGGAGTCCGCTCCCTCTACAACCAGTTCCTGCCCCTCCACGCGCTTCTTGCCGCCCGTTGCCTGAACTAGCAGCTCCGCCTTGAACCTCACGCCCTCGGCCCGCTCGTCGGCATGGAACCGATCGTGGACCAGCGCCTGTCCCTCCATGGAAACTCCTGCGTTGGTCGCCGTGGTCTTGCTGTCCGCTTCCCTCGTCAACGTCGCCGCGAACGACAGCCGTCCTGGCTTGTCGCAAGTCAGACGGACGACCATTGCCTGCGCCACAGCGGACGCGAAGACTTCGCGGGTATAGGTCGCTCCGCCCCACTGGTACTCCACGCGCACCACCGCACGATCCAGATCCAGCATCCGTCGGTATCCAGTGACCTCCGTCTGGCCGCTGAACTTCAGCACCAGGTCGCCCAGAGGCTGGTACGGCGGCAACCGCTTCGGCTTCGAGATGACGGACTTCTCCGCCAGCGCCTCCGCCTCCTTGATGCGGCCTTCCTTCAGCAGCCGGCGCACTTCGGGCAATGCCTTGGCCGCTTCGGGATTGTTGCGATCGCGCTTTTCACCAGCCCAGATGCTGTCTTCGTTGAGTTGGATCTTCTCCACCGGCACGCCGCCGAAGACCATCCCGCCCAGGCGGCCGTTGCCCACGGGCAGCGCCTCCACCCACTTCGCCGCCGGTTGGCGATACCAGAGCGTGTTCGCTCCTGGGCCGTCACCCCACAGCACCGGGCACACCAGCAGTACGGAAGCCAACCACAAACGCACCGATCGCATATTCACTCCCAATCTCCACTTCGATTCGGCCGCGCCTCAGGAGTGCGGCAGCTTGTAGGCATCCAGGATGCCTCGCATATAACCGATCGCGAAAACCTTGCCGCCCATCGCGTAGCCCGGCCGGTCGTTCTCCTCGCCTTCCAACGTCGGCGCATGATCAGGCCGCATAGGACCGTTGAACCCGCCCTCGCCGTAGATCTTCAGCATCCGGGCCATATCCGTCGGGCCGTTGTCGTGGAAGGTCTCGCGGAACCGTTCGCCCTTGCCCTCGATATCGCGGAAGTGCACAAAGAATATCTTTTTCTGCTTCAGCCACTCCTGCGCCAGCGAATAGACATCCTCGCCCATGGCCACGAAGTTTGCCTGGCAGTAGGTGATGCCATTCACCGGACTCGGGACGATGTTCATGATGCGCCGGCAGTTCTTCGCGCTGATGACAATGCGCGCCAATCCACGCAGAGGCGACAGCGGCGGATCGTCCGGATGCAGCGCCATCAGGATGTTGTGCTTCTCGGCCACCGGGATGACGGCCTTCTGGAAGTACTCGATGTTCGACCACATCTGCGCTTCCGTCACTTCGCCGTACTTCGTCAGGCCCTGCTTCTTCGCATCGGCGTTGTTGAATTCGGACGTCAGGGCGCCGCCCCGCTCCTTCAGGTCGACACGAGTACGGTACCAGCCCAGGCCGGCCATGAAGTTGTAGCAGACCATCGGCACGCCCACCTCCGCCAATGCGGCGATGGCTGCCTGATAGTTCTCGATCTCCTCATCGCGGCCGGGCAGACCGAGCTTGATCTTCTCGGCCGGCACAGGGTGGCTCTCGACGCCAGCGATCTTCAGACCCGCGGCCGTGAACTCCTCTCTAATCTTCGTCAGCGCCTGAACGTACTCGGTGCGCGGCACCTTGGCCAGCGTCGAGTTGACATTGACGATCGCGTGGTTGATCCCGATCTGCTTGGCCAGCCGCATGCGCGAGGCCTCACCGGGATTGAGGATCTCGGAAAACTGGATGCCGCCCTGGCCCGCCGTTCGTCCGGCCGGCGCCCCTTCCACTGCATTCAAAGCCAACGCCGCCAGCGGCGCTTTCACGTAAGTCCGGCGAGTGATGCGGGCCATTGAGTACTCCTTTGCCCGCCATGCTATCAAAGCCGGCCTGAAGCTATCGGACCGGTGGTGGATGGAGCTGGGCACCGCCTACGCTATACAATGCGGCGTGTGCACGGGTGATTCATTATGCCGATCCTCTCTCGACGACAGGTTGTTCTCTCCGCCCTCATGGCCGCGCCGCCCAAGCGTCTGCCCGTCCTCATTGTTGACGGGATGAACAACCACGACTGGAAGGCCGGCACCCGGGCTCTGCGCGGCATCCTGGAAGCCTCCGGACGCTTCGAAGTTGAAGTCTCCACGACGCCCTCCACCGCTGGCGATCAGAAAGGTTGGGCGGAGTGGCGGCCTGACTTTCTCAAATACGCCGTGGTGATCAACAACTTCAACGGCGGCCATCAGAAAAACGGAGTCCGCTGGCCCGCGCCCGTGGAGCAGAGTCTGGAACAATACGTGTCGAAAGGCGGCGGCCTGGTGATCTTCCACGCCGCCAACAACGCCTTCCTCGAATGGACCACCTACAACGAGATGATCGGCCTGGGCTGGCGCGACAAGACCTTCGGCCCGGGGCTCATCCTGGATGAACACGAGCGCGTCGTCGTTGTACCCGCCGGCGAAGGCCTCGGACCGGGCCACGGTCCGCGCCATGACTTCGAAATGTCCGTTCGGAATCCCCGTCACCCCATCACCCGCGGCCTGCCGAAGAGTTGGGTGCATCCCTCCGAGCAATTGACGCACGGCCAGCATGCCGTGGCGCATCCCCAACATGGTGCGCCTGAGAAGGAACTGCGCATCCTCACCTATGCGCTGTCGAAGGACTCGCACCGCCGCGAACCACTGGATTGGGTTCGTTCCTGGGGCAAGGGGCGCATCTACACCACCATGCTCGGGCACACGTGGAAAGACGAACCGAATCCGAATCTGCTGGATCCGCACTTCCAGACGCTGATCGCGAATGGCGTGGAATGGACCGCGACCGGCCGCGTCAGCGCCAGGCCGGCGATCGGCTGGGCCGGATAGTCTCAGTCCTGCGGCAGCGCCACGCTGCTGGTCAGGGTCCGGTATTCGAAGAACATCTCCGTGCGCCAACGGACAATCATTCCGAAAGCCAGCAGGTAAGCCAACGCCGCCGTCTGCTGCCCGGAGAGAATCGTGTCCAGGTAACCACGCGCGGCGAAGCGGATCGCGAACAGGCCCAGAAGCACGGCAAAAAACGCGTTCGAGCGGCGCATCATGATCGCCTCGCCCTCCCGTTCCAGCCGGGTCGTCCGAAGCAGAGGATACGCCAGCAGGAGCGCTCCGATCAAAACAGCACCCAGTGCCCACATCCAGGGGATGCGGAACGCCGGCAGTACGAACATCGACATGCCCGTCGCCATGCCCAGGGGCGGGATGACAATCTTCTTGACGGAGACCGGTCCCTTCGCCTCGCGCACACGCCATACCATCACGGCCAGCAGTCCCAGTAGCGGCCCGACCAGCCGGGCTCCGGTGGGGAACGGAATCGACATAACGGTAAGATGCACCATTCGAGGCGAGCTTCGGCGGCATGGGTTGGCACGCCGGCCAACCCATACTCAAATGGTGCAGGATCCCCGGCCACGGCGCAAGAGCGGCGCGGCCGAGGGGTCAGGCCGTCTCCGGCGCGTCGTCCGAGTTCACGTCAAACCACGAGGGTTTGAACTCGATGCGCCGGCGCTGCCGGGCCGAGAGATTCGAAACCAGGGTGACCACGGCATCGGAAAGCCCGACGTCGGCTCCGCAACGGGGCTGTCCCTCGCCGGGATGGCGGATCAACCAGGCCAGATGCTCCTGCTCTTCCCGATAGCCGCGGCTGGTGAGCGTGTCCTGCAGCCCGCCACCAGAGGTCCACTGAGCGGTAGAAGTGGAAACGGCCGAGGGCTGGCTGATGCGGCGCTCCGCCCAGGAGATGCGGGTATCCCGTAGGGACTTCTCCTTCAACAGATAGACATCCCGCTCCGACAGGATCGCCAGCGTGCCCTTCGAACCCATCACCTGCTCGCCGTAACCGTCCGCTTCGTTGGTCGTGATGCTGGAGTAGGTCACGACCGTATCGCCAGGGTACTCATACGTAAGGAAGATATGGTCTTCCACCTCGCGGCCGTCGCTGAAGTAAGAGTTCACGCCCACGCCGGAGACGGCCTTCGGGTGGACCATCGTCTTCCCGCCGTGCGTGTCCTTCTCATTCAACACAGCCTTGAGCAGAATACTGCAGGCGTCCAGTTGGTGACTGCCGAGTTCGGCCATCAGCCCTTCACCGGTCCGCTTCTGCAGGCGCCAACGGACGAGTTCGTCCAGGCTTTTGTAGCCGTAGCGCGCGAAGTCCACCTGCTTGTCATCAGCCGGAACCTTTGCGAACCAGGTGTCGAAGTCGCCCTTCTCGGCGCCGGGCTTCCCGCCGCCGGTCTGATTGCGGTGCCAGAACGCTCGAATGTGCCGGACGTCGCCGAGAATGTCCTTCTGCTTCGCGACTTCCAGTGCGTTGGCGTACAGATAGCTGTAGTGGCGCTGGTGACCGATGGACAACAGCCGCCCGGTCTTCTTAGCGGAGCGGGCCATCCGCTTGCAGTCCATAACCGTCTTGGCCATCAGCTTTTCGCACAGGACATGCTTGCCCTTCTCCATGGCTTCGATCGCACACGGCGCATGCAGGTGCAGCGGCAGGGCAATGATCACCATCTCGATGTCGTCGCGATCCAACAGCTTGTGGTAGTCCTCCATCAGTTCAATGTGGCGGGCGTCGGAGCCGAACTTGCCCTCCAGCGAGACCCGTGCCTTCTTCTGCATGCTGGGCCGGATGTCGGAGAAGGCAACCAGCTTGATGTAGTCAGGATTCAGCGAGTCGATATGCGACCGGCCCTGGCCGCCGGCCCCGATCAGCGCCGCGCGCACGGGGTTGCCGCGCAAGCTGCTGTAGCCCCAGTAAAAAGCCGTGACGGAAGGGACCGTCACCAGCGCCGGAATCAGGTCGCGGCGCGTCATCTTCAGGGCATCGGCGAAATTGTCCTTGCCCACCTGACGTTGTTGTTCATTGAGGATCATGACAGGCTCCTGGTGACCGTAACTGCTTCTGGATGTTGGGTTTTCACGGCGCGGAAAGCCCGCGCCAGGTAGAAATCGAGGCCGGCCCAGCGGCCGGTGGCCGTGGTGGCAATGACCAGCGCCGCGAAGGCCTCAATCAGATTCCGATCGACAAACAGGTAATGACCGGCCACCGCCATAGCCGGCAGTCCAGGCCAGGGAGGCGAGGCCAGGTAAAAAACCGCCAGTTGCAGGGCGGCGGCACACGCCGCGACGGGCGTGAACAGACCGAGCATCAACAGGATGCCGATCACTGTGAGGCTGGTCTTGATCGCCCTGTCGACCCAGGCTGGGCCGTCAGATGGACGAGGCAGCGGCCCGGAGCCCAGTTGCTCAACCGTGGCGATCGTCTGCGTCTGGACGGCCAGTTCGGAGAGTGGTTCGTTCAGGTAGCTGAGCAACTCACCGGCGATGACGTCGAGTTTCTTGCGGTCGGCATCCTGCCGCTCGCGGGTAAACGGAGCGTGCAGGTCTGATTCCGCTGCCCGCTGCCGCAACAGGCGGTAATCGGCCAGCCGGACCTGGAACCACGGCGCATTCACCGTCTCCACCGCCGCCGCTTTCACGGCATCCCGCGCCGCCGCCAACCGTTTCTGTTGATCCGGCGTGAACGGTTTGCCGGCGCTGGCGAAGTGATCCAGGATCTCGGCGTAGCGATCGTCCAGGCGGCGTTTCAGCGAGGCCTCGCTGAGCCGTTCCAGGCCGTCCATATCCGGCACCAGGCCTCGAAACAGCGATCGGAACGGCCCGGCCGAGGCCTGCAGGAACGGCAGCGACGAAAACCGCTCGCCCTCCTGTTCGGTCGCCAGTTTCAGGACCTCTTCGTGCACGAGGGTCCAGTCGAACTGCATCACATCAGCACCCTGGACACCTTCCGCGGCGGCCAGTTTGATCTTGTCGCCCAGGTCGGTCAGCTTGGCCTTCTGGTCTTCCGAAAGGGGCTGCCGGGCCTTAAATACCTTCACAATCTCGTCATTCCAGGCATCGACCCGAGCCGAGACCTCGGGCAACGGCAGGTTCTTCGACAAGTCATTGTGAAGACGGCCCGTGGCCGCCTGCACCGGGTAGCGGGCGGCGGCATACTGCGCCGTACCCCGGTCAGAGTCGATTTTGTAGATGCCCTCGTACAGAAAGTGCCAACCGATGGCGATCCTGAGGGCGACAAGCATCGATTTGCTCCATTTATTCATGCACTTACCTCCACATCCGCCGCGCCCAGGACGATCGGTCCGCGCGCGGCCTTGTCTGATTTCAGCGGCACCAGCACGGCGCCGACGGCCGGATGGGTTTCGCAGAAGTTCCTCACCCAGTCCGTGCCCATCACAAAGAAAGCCGTGGACAGAGCGTCCGCTTCGGCCGAACTACGGGCAATGGCCGTGGCGCTGGCCAGTTGTTCGGCCGGACGTCCAGTCCTGGGGTCGAGAATGTGGCCGTATCGACGGCCGTTAACTTCGAAGTACTGGTTGGCCGCGCCGGAGGTGCCCATTCCGCGGTTGCGGAGATAAACCCGGGCGACGGCACGGTGAGAACCATGCGGATCGCCGATGTCCACACCCCAGCCGCGTGGTTCCCCAGCCGGCGTACCCAACCCAAACAGGCTGCTCTGCCCGGCCTGCATCAGCGCGCTAGGGATGCCGAAGCGGTTCCACATCAGGCGGATGGCCTGGTCGATGGCGTACCCCTTCCCGATCGCCCCAGGGTTGAACTCGACGCCGAGCCGGCGGAAGCCAATCAGCCCGGATGATTTCGGAAAGTAAAGATGGCGGCTGCCGCACGCCGCGAGGGCCTGCTCGATCTCCCCATCGGAAGGAACGCGGCGCGGCCCGCGAAAGAAGCCCCAGATCCGGACCAGCGGCGCCACCGCTATGTCGAAGCCGCCGTCCGTTGCTTTCCACAGACCCACAGCCAACCGGACAAGTTGGTAAACCTCCGGGACGGCGCCGCACTCGGCCGAACCGCTGCGGTTCAACCTCGACATCTCGCTGTCGTCGCGGTAGATGGACAGCAGGTCCTCCAACCGGTCGACCTCGTCCAGCGCGGCGCAACCGGCGTCCACGGCATTGGTGGTCCGGCCCGGGAAGAAGGTGGAGAACTCGCAGGCCATGGCTCTTCGCCCGATGTTCAGGAAGCCGGACCTGGCATTTTGTGCGAGCAGCATTGTGTTCACCAGCAACCGCAGTGTGGGCGCGGTGCTGGAAACCGGAAAGGTGCGCTACGGAACGGCTCCTGGGAAATCTGTCAAAAAATGCCGTGTTCCGATCGAGTTTGCGATATCCTCTGTGCAGAGAAAAGGACCGTAAAGCACCGTTACCATGCGGCCCAAAGGGCAGGAAACAAGCGACATCCCGTACTCCGACGAACAACGTACGGCCATCCGCGCGGCGCTGGAGCAATTGCTCTCCAGCCCGGCCTTTCGCAACAGCAAGCAGTCGCAGCGCTTCCTGCGCTACGTCGTCGAGCACAGCCTGCACGGCAAGGACGACCAGCTCAAAGAGCGGAACATCGGGATCGAAGTCTTCGAGCGCGCGCCGGACTACGACACGGGCGAGGATCCGATTGTCCGGGTGAGGGCCACGGAGATCCGGAAGCGGCTGGCGCAGTATTACCAGGAAGGTACGGATTCGGGCGCTGTCCGCATCGAGTTACGCTCCGGGTCGTACCGGGCGGAATTCCACTTCGCTTCCCCGGCGACAGTCATCGTGCCGGCGCGGAGCGGCCGATTCCGCCTGATCGCGATCGGGTTTGTGGCCTTGCTCTGCGTCGTTGTGGGCGCCATCTGGGGCGTGCGGCTGTTGCGACCCGCCGGCATATTGGACCAGTTCTGGGCCCCCGTCATGTCGACCACGAAACCGGTGTTGATCTACTGCGGGCAGCCGGTGGTCTATTTCCTCTCCCGAGACGTCCATGAGGCGTACAAGGCAACGAATCCCGGCCATCAGCGAGGATCGACCCCGGTCCTGCTGGCGCCCGACGCGACCCTCCACGGCCGGGACATCATTCCGGTGACGGAGCAGTTTGTCGGCATCGGGAATGCGCACGCGGCCGTCCTGCTTTCCACTATGTTTGCCGGCCGCGGTAAATCGGTGGAGCTGCGCTACGCCAACGACCTGTCGTTCAGCGACCTGCGCAGTTCTCCGGCGGTCCTCATCGGCGCCTTTTCGAATCTGTGGACCCTGGAGATGACGGGCAAACTGCGGTTTGTCTTCGAGCAGGACCAGGGGCAGAGGCGAATTCTGGACAACACCAATAAGCAGTCGTGGTCGTTGAAGAACCTGGCTCCGGACGGCAAGACCCCCGAGGACTACGCCATCGTCTCCAGGCTGTTCGACTCCGCCACCGGGCAGACGCTGGTCTCGGCGGCCGGCATTACGCAATACGGGACCCGGGCGGCGGGCGAGTTCCTGACGGACAGCGAGCGGATGACCCAGGCGCTGGAGAAAGCTCCGCCGGACTGGCCGAAGAAGAACATCCAGGTCCTGCTGCACACCACGGTCTATAAAGGGACTCCAGCCCGGCCCACCGTGGTGGCGGCGCACGTCTGGTAGCGGTCAGCCCTTCCCCATCCGGGCCAGGACGTGCGAGGTGCCGTACGGCGCGCGCTGTTCCCTGGCCAGCATGCGGTTCGCTTCCGCATCGCCGAACTGTTCCTTCGCCGGATCCCATTTCACGGCTCGGCCCAGCTTCATCGACGCGTGGGCGACCAGACAGGCGGAGCACGAGCGGTGGCCGTCTTCCACGGGCGCGACCGGCTGGGTCCGGTTCCTGATCGCCGTCAGCCAGTCGAGATGGTGGTCGTTGCCGGGGCTGGCGTGCAGGTGCAGCTCGCTGTCCTTGATGCCGTCGCGCAGGATGTTCAGGTTGCTGGCATCCAGGACGGTGCTGCGTGGTTTGCCGGCGGCAGAGTCACTCAGCTGGTACTTTCCGCGCGTCACCCACAGCCATCCCTCTTCGCCGACGAACTTCAACCCCGTGGGGTACTTCTCGCTGAGGTACATGGTGACGCCGTTGGCGTACTGCATGCGGACGTGATACGGCCCGTGGACGTCCCACAGTCCCTTTTTGGGAAACTCGGCCGTGGCGTAGGCCTCAACAGGGCCGGAATGTTCCGTACCCATCGCTACATGGGCGGTGTCGATATGGTGGGCGCCCCAACCGGTGATCATGCCGGCTCCGAACTGTTCACAGCGCAGCCAGCCCGGCCGGTTGTAGCGGGCCTTGGGTTCGCCGGCCTGGGGATGCACCCGCTTCTCCGTGTAGTAGACCTTCGGCGTGCTGCCGAGCCACATGTCGTAGTCGAGATTGCCAGGCACCGGCATCTCTTTCTCTTCGTCGCCGCCGGGATCCTCGGGCAAACCGATGTAGATTTCCGTGATCCGCCCGAGACGGCCGTTGCGGATGAGTTCGCAGGCGTAGCGGAACTGGAATTCCGAGCGCTGCTGGCTGCCCTGCTGGAAGATGCGGCCGGACTTCTTCACGACATCGGCCATCTGGCGGCCCTCGGCGATGGTGAGGGAGGCCGGTTTCTGTAGATAGATGTCCTTGCCGGCCAGCGCGGCTTCCATGGCGGGCTGCGCGTGCCAGTGGTCGGGCGTGCTGATACAGACTGCGTCGATGCTCTTGTCTGCCAGCACTTCGCGATAGTCGCGGTAGGTCTTGACGCCGGTGAACTGGTCTTTGCCGACCTTTTTACCGTAGGTGGACTCGACGAGGTTCTTCGCGTCCTCCAGGCGCACGGTATCGAGATCGCAGACAGCCGTGAAACGGGCCAGGTCGGAGTGCCGGAAGACGCCAGGAAACTCCGACCCGCGAGCAATGCGGCCGCAGCCGATCTGGGCGACCTGAATCAGGTTGCTGGGCGCCGCGGCGCCGAACACACGAGCGGGCACGATGGTGGGGAAGCCGAGCGCCCCAGCGGCGATCGTACGTTGAAAGAAGTCCCGCCGGGAGGGCGAGCTGCTTGTGGATGCCGGCTTCATGGGCGAACCTCCGTGCCTGGTGGAATGGAATTCAGACCGATTGATCCCAAACCAATACTATATACCTCGGGCAAGTCTCATCTATTCAGGCGCGGGTAACTGCTCCGGTGGCACCGGAGAGGAGGCATGGACCCGGGAACTGCAGGCTGGACACCGCACTCTGCAGACTTTGCACCGACATCTGCAACGACTGAATGGAACTCTGCTGATTGGCGACCGTGGATTGCAGTGAACTGATGATGGACTGGTAGCTCCGGCCCGAGGAGTCGGAGGAGCGGGCAGAGGCTTGAAGTTCCGCGACACGGGATTCAAGCTCGCGGACCGAGAGTTGTAGCGTGAGCACACGATCCTGCATGGATTGATCGGCGGGCGAAGGCTTGGCCGGTTTGGCAGCCGGCGCTTTGGGCTCCTGCGTCAGCGCGGGCAGGCAGACGCCGAGGATCACTAGGAAAGCAAGAACAGCGGAGGACTTGGAGGACAGGGATAACCTGTTGATCTTCATGGAGGGCTCCTATGAGTGGTCAGCTTCAAAGTGCTTCAACCGGGTCTTGAAGTCAATGGCCGCCGCAGCCCGAAAGTTTACAGGAAAACAGTCTTTCCACTCTGAATTCCGGCTTCACCTCCGGCCGGTGGTGCTAATCTGGTGGGAACAACCTTCCTTTTGAGTGTCTCGGGTTGCCGCGCATGCAACTTTCATTATTTCCCGCAATTCGTCTATTCCCTGTGATCCCCACTTCCGCAATCTCCGGTGGAGCGCGGCGCTATGTCCGCATCGCGGCCGCGCTGTGCCTGCTATCGTTCGCCGCCTGCAAGAAAGAAGAGGTCCGGGCTGGGGGTCCTCCCCCGGCGGTACCGGTCACAGTGGCGAAAGCAGCGATTCAATCTGTACCCACCAATGTGCGGGCCGTGGGCACGGTGGAAGCCTATTCCACCGTCCAGGTGAAGTCATTGGTGGCGGGGCCGTTGACGAAGGTCCACTTCGTCGAAGGCAGCGATGTGAAAGCGGGCGACCTGTTGTTTGAAATCGACCAGCGCCCCTACCGGGAAGCATTGCGGCAGGCCCAGGGGGCGGCGGCGCGGGATGAATCGATGATGCGCCAGGCGGAGGCCAACCTGGCCCGCGACCGCGCCCAACTGCGCAACGCAGACGCGGATTCGGCGCGCTATGAACAACTGGTGAAGGAAGGCGTGGTCTCGCGTTCGCAGTATGACCAGTACAAGACTTCGGCGGACGCGCTACGGGAATCGGTCCGGGCCAGCCAGGCCGCGATCGAAACGGCGAAGGCGAACGTGGAGACCGACCGCGCGGCGATGGAGCGGGCCAGGCTCGATTCTGAGCTACTGCGAAATCCGCTCGCCGCTCACCGGCCGCACTGGCAACCTGCTGGTCAACGTGGGGAATCTGGTGAAGGCCAATGGCAACACGGCGCTGGTCGTAATCAACCAGGTGGCGCCGATCTTCGTTTCGTTCGGCGTGCCGCAACAGCAACTGGACGCCGTGAGGCGCAGCAGCCAGGGCCGGCAGCTGGCGGTAACCGCCTCCGTGCAGGATGGCGGCTTTCAGCCCGTACAGGGCCGCCTGACGGTAATCGACAACGCGATCGATGCGACGACCGGAACCATCCGCCTGAAAGCCGTCTTCGACAATGCCAATCACGCATTGTGGCCGGGCCGGTTTGTGGATGTCGCGCTGACGCTGGGCACTCTCGAGAATGCCGTGGTGGTGCCGTCGGAGGCCGTTCAATCGGGCCAGAAAGGCCTGTTTGTTTATGTCGTGAAGCCGAACCAGACCGTGGATCTGCGCCTCGTGAAGACAGGGCCGGCTGCCAACGGCAAGCTCGTGATCGAGAGCGGTGTCGCGGACGGCGAGACGGTGGTGACGGATGGACAGTTGCTGCTGAGGCCGGGCGCGCCCGTGAAGGCCGTACAGGGCGTACCCTCGAGCGGTCAGGGGTCCTAGGCGATGCACGTATCGAAGATCTTCATCGACCGGCCCGTCATGACCGCGCTGGTCACCTTCGCCATCATTCTGTTCGGCGTCGTGGGTTTCCGAGCCCTGCCGGTCGCCGCGCTACCCAGCGTCGACTACCCAACCATCCAGGTTCAGGCCGCGCTGCCAGGCGCCGATCCGGAGACGATGGCCTCGGCGGTGGCGACTCCGCTGGAACGCGAGTTTTCCACGATTGCCGGCGTGAAGTCGATGAACTCGACCAACAGCCAGAGTTCGACCTCCATCACTGTGCAGTTTGAACTGAAGCGGGACATCGACTCCGCCGCGCAGGACATCCAATCGGCCATCGCGAAGGCCGGCGGACAACTGCCCCCGAACATGCCCCGGCCGCCGTCGTACCAGAAAGTGAATCCGGCGGAGCAGCCCATCCTGTTCCTGTCTCTGACTTCCGACACGTTGCCGCTATACACGGTCGACGAGTACGCCGAGACCCTGCTGGCTCAGCGCATCTCGATGGCGAGCGGAGTATGCGCGAGTGACCGTCTACGGCTCGCAGAAATACGCGGTGCGCGTGCAGGTGAATCCGGATTCCCTCTCCGCGCGCGGCATTGGCATCGACGAGGTCGCCGGCGCCGCCAGCGAAACAACGTGAACCTGCCGACGGGCAAGCTCTACGGCTCGCGGCAGGCCTTCACGGTGCAGTCGAACGGGCAGTTGACCAGCGCCGACCAGTTCCGGCCTCTGGTGGTGGCCTGGCGCAACGGGCAGGCGGTGAGATTGTCAGAACTGGCGACCGTCCTGGATACGGTGGAGAACGACAAGGCCGCCGCGTGGTTCAAAGGCAAACGCGGCCTGACACTGGCCGTGCAACGGCAACCCGGCACGAACACGGTGGAAGTGGTCAACAACATTCTGGCTCTGCTGCCGCAGTTCCGCCGCGAGTTGCCTGCATCGGTCGACCTGCAGATCGCGTTCGACGCCTCGCAGTCGATTCGCGGCTCCATCCGCGACGTGGAGTTCACCTTGTCCTGACGGTCTGCCTGGTGGTGCTGGTCATTTCGCTCTTCCTGAGGAATCTGTCGGCCACGATGATTCCCGGTGTCGCGGTGCCGTTGTCGATTATGGGCACGTTCGCGGTGATGTACCTGCTGGGCTACAGCTTGAACAACCTGTCGCTGATGGCCCTGACGCTCTCGGTCGGTTTCGTCGTCGACGACGCCATCGTGATGCTCGAGAACATCGTCAGTACATGGAGATGGGCCACCCGCGCATGGAGGCCGCATTGCTGGCCTCGAAGGAGATCGGGTTCACCATCGTATCGATGACCATCTCGCTGGTAGCGGTCTTCATCCCAGTGTTGTTCATGGCCGGGTCGTCGGCCGCCTGCTGCACGAATTCGCGGTGACCATCGCCGTTCGATTCTCATCTCGGGCTTCGTCTCGCTGAGCTTGACGCCCATGCTCGGCAGCCGCTTCCTGCGCGCCGCCCATCATCAGACGCAAGGGTTGGTTCTACAACACCATGGAGCGCTTCTTCGAAGGCTTGCTGCACCTCTACGATTTGACGCTGCAGGTGGTGCTGCGCTTCCGCCGCGCCACACTGGCCGTCAGTTTCGTTGTGCTTATCATCACCGGCTCGATGTTCATCGACATCCCCAAGGGCTTCATCCCCGATCAGGATACCGATCAGATGCTGATCACCACCGAAGCCGCGCAGGGCACCTCTTACTACCAGATGGTGAACTACCAGCAGGCCATCGCCGAAGAGGTTCAGGCCGACCCCAATGTCGACTCGCTCGTCTCCAGCATCGGCGGCACCACTTCGACCACCCTCGGCGGACCAAACTTCGGCCAGATGATCGTTCACCTCAAGCCGCGCCACCAGCGCAAAATGCTGGTGAACGAAGTCATCGACACACTCCGCCCCAAGCTCACGCAGGTCCCCCGGTATGAAGGTGTACCTCCAGAATCCGCCCGCCCATCACAGGTCGGCGGCCAGTTCTCCACAGCGCATCTACCAGTTGTCCATGCAGTCGCTCGAACTGAAGGACGATGTACGACGGGAGCCTCCGCCGCATGGAGCGAAATGCGCCGAGATGCCGGGCTTTGAAGACGTCACCACAACCTGCAGATGCAGAGCCCGCAGATCCACGTCAACATCGACCGCGACAGTCGTGTCGCCCTCCAGATCAACGCCCAGCAGATCGAGAACGCCCTCTACAACGCCTACGGCCCGCGCTGGGTTTCGACTATCTATACACCTGCGAACGAGTATACGGTGATTCTGGAGGTGGATGCCAAAGTTTCAGAGCCGACCCGAAGTCGCTGGAAATGCTGCTATGTGCAGACCTCGTCACGGACAAACTCATCCCGCTCGACTCGCGTGGTCAAGCGGCACCGGCGACCGTCGGTCCCCAGACCGTGAACCACTTTGGTCAGTTGCCCGCGGTCACGATTTCTTTCAACCTGAGCCCCGGCACTCAGTCTGGGTGAGACCGCTGATGCGCATTCAGAACCTGTGCCGAGAATGCAGTATGCCGCCTACAGTCAGTATCGACTTCCAGGGCGCGGTAAAGAGCTTCCAGAGTTCGCTCTCCAATCTCTGGCTGCCTGCTCATCGTGGCCATCCTCGTGGTGTATATCGTGCTGGGTGTGCTCTATGAAAGCTACATCCATCCGCTGACGATTCTCTCGGGCCTGCCTTCCGCCGGCTTCGGCGCGCTGCTGACGCTGTACATCTTCCACATGGATCTGAACATCTACGCGTTCGTCGGCCTCATCATGCTCATCGGCATCGTGAAGAAGAACGCCATCATGCAGATCAACTTCGCACTCGACGCCGAGCGGCATCAGGGCATGAGCCCCGGGGAAGCCATCTATCAGGGTTGTCTCATCTCGCTTCCGGCCCATCATGATGACCACCATGGCCGCGTTGCTCGGGACGCCGTGCCGATTGCGATCGGCTACGGAGCCGGTGGCGAGGCCCGTCAGCCGCTGGGTCTGGCCGTGGTCGGCGGCCTGATTGTTCTCACAGCTCGTCACGCTCTACATCACGCCAGTGATCTACACTCTACATGGAACGCTTCCAGCGCTGGCTGCGGCCCGAAACCCCGCTTCAACTGGAGAATGTGTGCCGCGGATGGCTTCCAGGTAGCCCAACCCGTATTCCGTATCGGGTTCGAGATAAGCTGCCTTCCGTCCATTCGTTCCAGGCGTTGATGTTGCAGATCTTCAGCGTGTTGCGCTGAGTGTCCAGGAAGCTCTTGCACTCCTGAAGGGCTCGGCGGAATGCCTGCGGCGTGTTGGCCGGTCAGCATCGGCATGAAGGGGTAGCCGCGATCTTCAAACGTATCGGACTGGCAGGTGCGGGGAGACGCATCCCAGCCCATTGTGACGTTGGGATGATAAGGGACGTTGAAGTCGGCCGCGGCCTTGCGCGAGTAGGAGTACATGAACTGCGCCACACGCTCGTAGGGCTCCGACGGAAACGTGGTGAGCGGGAAGTGGTGGATCCAGACCGTAGCTGGTGACACTGTCGATGCCCAGGATCTTGAGCATCTGGTTGGGGTTGGTGATGGTGGTTTCGCTGGGCAGCAGTTTGACGCCCCAGACCACGGCGTTGATATGCATCCGGCCGGCCTTGTTGCGCAACTGCTGTAGCGCCGCCGCGGCCTCCTCCGTGCCGCCCATGGAATCCACGAACTTGTACAGCTCGTAGATCGAGAAGTAGGGCAGGCCGCCCGGCCGCCAGTAGGAGGGGTGGGCGAAATAGCGGGTGACGATGTTGTCGGTCATCCAGTCCCAGGCGTCGCGGGTGAGGGCTCCGGGATAGAGCAGCGGAGCGCGAACGCCCGCGCGTGCCGGGTGGATATCCAGCCAGTCGTGATTGGCCCACATCAGCGCGAACTCCACCTTCTGGTGATTGGAAGATCCGAGGTAGCCGCGATCGAGGCAGCGGTTCAGGTAGGGTCCGTCGTTGTACCAGTAGTAATCGAAGATGAAATGGTTCAGGCCATGCCGGGCAGCCACATCGATCTTTTTTCTCGAAGACCCGGGGGTTGGATTCATCCTCATAGCCCCACAACGGCTTGCGCGGCTGGCGATGGCCTTCGTAGCGCGGCAGGGCATGTTTGACGAGCTCCCACTCGGTCCAGCCACGCCCGTGGGTCCGTTCATTCCGAGGATCGACGTGATAGTTCGGAAAGTAATAGGCGCCCACCTGATATTCAGGCGCCGCGGGGCGGATTCTGGACCAGGAGGGCTGGCGTGGCTAAGAGCTCGCGTCGAGTCATCTCGATTGTATTGGAGCATAACCGGACGAGAGGACGGCGTAGATCTCCCTACACTCGTGTCCGAAACCACCATTTTGGAACCTCTCTTTCCGTCCTTTTGACCACCCAAAGCGTCTAATTCCTGTGAACGTCCAAGAAGCCTCCTCTGCCGCCGCGCAGGCAAGCCGTGCTGCCCGAACGCTGCTCGAGCTTTTCCTCTCCGGCCGGCCCCTGACCTACGTCCGCACGGCGGAGGAGGAACGTGTCGCCCGCATCCTGGCAGAGCTCGCCCCGGAGCTCCCCGTGCCAGGCCGCGACACGACCATCCCGGTCTGGACCTGGAGCCTCACCGAAGGACTCAGGCGCCCCGGCGGCTCCACCCCTCAGCCAGGCTCGGAGTCCGCCACGGGCGTCCTCGCGTTCATCGCCGCCGCGTCCGAGCCCGGCCTCTACCACCTCAAGGACTTCCACGAGGCCATGCGCGAATCGGCGCTGGTGCGGCGCCACCTCCGCGACCTGTACGCGTCCTGCTCCGATCGCCACAAGTTCGTCGTCATCACGTCGCCGGTTCGCGATGTGCCCGCAGGAACTCGAGCGCACGGTCATCGCTTATGTGGATCTCCGGACGCCCGACATCGCGGAACTCACCGCGTTCGTGCGCGAAGACACAAGGACTGGCTGAGCCGCCATCCGATGAGGTGATTGCGGATCTGGCTCCGGCGCTGCTCGGGCTGACGTTGGAGGAGACTCGGTACACGCTGCACCGAGCAATCGCGGACCAGGGGAACGCCGCTTACGGAAGATTCGCGCGCCATCCTGCTGGAGGAAAAGCGTCTGCTGGTGAGTCGCGGCGGCGTGCTGGAGTTCGTGTCAACGCCGACGACGATGGATGCGATCGGTGGGCTCGAGAACTTGAAGAAGTGGCTGCTGGAGCGCCGGAAGCTGTTCGATTTACGGGATTCACTCAGCAAGGAGATCGTGCCGAAGGGGCTGCTGATGATGGGCATTCCGGGTTGCGGCAAGAGCCTTTGTGTGAAGGCGATTTCGGCTCACTTCCAATTGCCGCTGTATCGCATGGATATGATCGAGGTGTTCTCCGGGCGGCATGGGAAGCCGGAGACAGCGTTCGCCGATGCGTGTCATCAGATGGAAGACATTGCGCCCGCGGTGCTATGGTTCGACGAAATCGAGATGGCGGTGACCTTCAACTGAATCCAGCGGCGAACAGGGCCGCATCTTCGCGTTCTTCCTGACGTGGATGCAGGAAAAGACGCCGGGCCTGTTCGTGGCCGCGACCGCCAATCGAATCGATCTGCTACCGGCGGAGATGATTCGCAAAGGCCGCTTCGACGAGGTGTTCTTTGTGGATCTCCCGACGGAAGACGAACGCACGGAGATTTTCCGGATTCACCTGTCTCGGCGCGGTTACGATCCGCACACGCTCGGGATCCCGAACTGATGGAGTTCACCGTAGGGATGGACGGGCGCAGAGATGGAGCAATGCGTGATCAGCGCGATCACCAAGACCAAGCTGGCGGACACGTCGGTGAAGCGCTCAGGACTTGCTGACGCTGGCGGCACAGTCGGTTCCGCTGATCAAGACGATGCGCGAACAGATCAACCACATTCGGGCGTGGGCCTTTGAGCGCGCCATTAAGGCAACGCCGCCCAAGGGCGCCGAACGCTGAGGCATCGCCCGCCTGGCGACCCCGTCAGATCCGCCCCGCGAGAAGCAGGTACAGCGGCTCCTCGTCTTCGGGCAGCCGCAGGAGCATTCGCACGGCCTCGGGATCCAGCCGGCCCAGGCCGATCGCGCCGAGACCCAGTGCGGTGGCCTGCAGGCAGAAGTTCTGCCCGATGTGTCCGCATTCCATCGCCGCCAGCCGTGGAGCGGCTTCGCCGAACTCCTTCGCGGCGCGTTTGTACCAGCCGGTGAGCAGCAGCGCAAAAGCGCACTCCTCGACACAGGTCTGTCCCGCGGCGGCGCGGGCCAGTGACCGGCGCCGGTCGCCCTTACGCAGCAGTCGAAGTGTGCCGGCATCGGCATCAAAGCCGTAGAAGCCCGCCGCCAACCCTTCCACCGCGGCGCTGAGAACCATAGGCGCGAACCGGATAGATGGCCCCAGCCGAGGGGGCAGTGCGCAGGCCGCCGAGTCCGGTACAACCTTGCGCGGCCCACAAGAGCCGGCCGGCGTCGGTGAGAGAAACGGGTTCAGGCAGGAAGTTGCGGGAAGAGCGGCGATTGCGAAGGCAGTGATCCAGCGTGGGCCCATCGTTGAGAGCGGACGGGACCGGCAGCGTGACCGACTCCAGTGGAAGATCGCTGGTCGTTGGAGAGGATGGTGGCATCACTTGCGAGTCGTTTGCAATCAGAGGAGGCCGCTTCATGAATTTTTACTCATACTATCAGGCATCAAAAAATACTTCAAGAGTCTTTTGTCCTGTTTACAAAGAAAATACCACTTATCTGACGGCTGTGGAGGAATCCATCAACCCGCGTAGGAGCAGCCCGCGGTGCAGGTCTCGCGGACTTCGACGCGGCACAGCGCGGGCAATAGAGGTTTCAATTTTTCCCAAATCCAGATGGAAATGACTTCGCTGGTAGGGTTTTGCAGGCCGGGGATGTCGTTCAGGTAGTAGTGATCGAGTTGCAGGAGGATGGGCTTGAAGATCGCCTTGATGTCGGAGAAGTCCATCACCCAGCCGAGCACAGGATCCGGAGCGCCCTCCACGCAGATGCGGACGTGGAACGAATGCCCGTGCAGCCGTGAACACTTGTGCTCCGGCGGCAGGTTGGGCAGTCGATGAGCGGCTTCGAAGGTGAAATCCTTGAAGATTTCCATGCGGGCGGGTACCAATCTCCAGGATACCATCCAGGTCGCGGAAGGCCACCCGCCCGAGGGGCTACTGCGGCGGCGTCGGCGCTTCCTCCCCCCTCAACTGGAAACCGGGCCACCCAGGATCGGCGTTCGGATTCCTCTGCGGCATGATGGCATGCGTCGATTTACGCCATTTGTTCAGCTTGGCCTGAAGCTCATCCGCCACCCCTGCCTGACTGCGGATCAGGTTCCGGTGTTCCCCGGGATCCTCCGCCAGATTAAACAGCTCCCGCCGGCCGTCGGCATGGAACTCAATCAGTTTCCAATCCCTTTCCCGGATCGCGCTGCCGGGCGCACCCCCTTGGTTGGAGTAATGCGGGTAGTGCCAGAACAGCGGCCTCGGCTTCAGACTGCCGCCACTCAGCAGCGGAAGCAGGCTCACTCCATCCACATCCCCTGCTTTCTGGCCCGCCATCTCCGCGAACGTCGGCAGGAAATCGACACTGCAGACCGGCGTATCGATCACCGTGCCCGGCTTCACCACCCCGGGGTACCGGATGATGAGCGGTTCCCGGATGCCGCCCTCATAGAGGTGCCCCTTCCCTGCCCGCAGCGGAGCGTTGTCGGTGACCGCGGTCTTGCTCTTTCCCTCATACCGCAGGCCGCCGTTGTCGGCGAAGAACATGAGCAGCGTGTTGTCGGCGGCTCCGCTCTTCTCCACGGCCTCCATCACGCGCCCGACGCTCTGGTCCATGCTCTCCCGCATCGCGGCGTAGACCGGGTTGTAGCGGCCGTAGGAGCGTACCCGGTGCCGCGCGATGTCCTCCTCGCGGGCCTGCAACGGGATGTGCACCGTGTAGTGGGACAGATACACGAAGTAAGGATTCGACTTCTGCCGCGCAATGAACTCCGTAGCGGCGTCGGTGAGCTTCTTCGTGAGGAACTCCCCCGGCCCTGCCTTGAGATTGGGCAGTTCGAAGGGCCCGAAGTAACTGGACCCCAGCTTGCCGGAGGGTGGCGGACTGCCGATGTGAGTCCCGCCAATATTGATGTCGAAGCCCTGCTCGGTCGGCAGGAATCCTGCCCCGCCCAGGTGCCATTTGCCGATACTGGCGCTACGGTAACCGGCCGGCTTCAGGCACTCCGCGATGGTGCGCTCCTTCAGCTTCAACTGCGTAGCGGTGAGCGGAGTCGCGAGGGGTCCCTTCGGATCGGACTTCCGTCCGGGAATCCAATCGGTGACCCCGGTCCGGACAGGGTAGCGGCCGGTCATGATGCTGGCCCGCGTAGGCGAGCACACCGGACAGGCCGCATACGCCTGGGTGAAGCGGGCGCCCTGCGCGGCCAGACGATCGAGATTGGGCGTGGCGATGTCTTTGTTTCCATAACAACCAATGTCCGACCAGCCAAGATCATCGGCCAGAATCAGGACAATGTTGGGTTTGGGTTTGCCCGCAGCGGGCAGCAGACCGGCAGCCGCCGCGGCCAGGAACGATCGCCTTTGCATAGGTCCCATTATGCGATTCGTTGACTGGTCGGATCCATTCAGATAGATTGATCCTGAAGTATGAATAGCCGAGCCGTACGAGAGGAACTGTAACCATGGCACCCACCACCAGCCGGCAGAGGCTGCGGGACGCATTGGCGCACCGCCAGCCGGACCGCATCCCCATCGACTTCGGCGGTAGCGCGGTGACCGGGGTCCACGTCTCCTGCGTGGCGACGCTGCGGGACTATTACGGCCTGGAAAAGCGCCCCGTGAAGGTGCATGAGCCGTATCAGATGCTCGGCCTGGTGGAATCCGACCTGAGCGAAGCCATGGGCCTGGATGTCACCGGCGTGTTTCCCCGCAACACAATGTTCGGCTTCGCCAATGCCGAGTGGAAGGAGTGGGACTTCCGCGGTCTGCCCGTGCTGGTATCGACGGAGTTCCGCACCCGGACCGAAGCCAACGGCGACATCCTCATCTATCCCGAAGGCGACGAGACCGTCGCGCCCAGCGGCCGCATGCCCCTGGGCAGCGCCTTCTTCGACACCATCGTGCGCCAGCCACCTTTCGATGAGGATTCGCTGAATATCGAGGACAATCTGGAGGAGTTCACCCCACTCAGTGAGGCGGACCTCGATCACATCAGCGCCGGAGTAGCAGCGGCACAACACACCGGCAAGGGGATTCTGGCCACCTTCGGCGGCACCGCGTTCGGCGATATCGCGCTCGTCCCCGCTCCCTTCCTAAAGAATCCAAAGGGGATCCGCGACGTCGCCGAGTGGTACATGTCCACCAGCAGCCGCAAGGACTACGTCCACAAGATCTTCGCGCACCAGTGCGAAAACGGCATCCGGAACCTGGAACGCGTGCACGCCCGCATCGGCGACGCCGTGGACGCCGTCTTCCTATGCGGCACCGACTTCGGTACGCAGACCTCGCAGTTCTGCTCGGTCCGGACGTTGCGCGAACTTTGGTTCCCCTACTACAAGGCCGTCAACGACTGGGTGCACCGAAACACCGGCTGGAAGTGCTTCAAACACTCCTGCGGCAGCGTCGAGAAATTCTTCGATGCCTTCATCGGCGCGGGCTTCGACATCATCAATCCGGTGCAATGTTCTGGCCGTGGGCATGGATCCGGAGACTCTGAAAGCGAAATACGGCGACCTCCTGGTGTTCTGGGGCGGCGGAGTGGACACCCAGAAAACCCTGCCATTTGGAACACCCGAGCAGGTGCGCGCCGAGGTGCTGCGCCGCTGCGAGATCTTCTCCACTGGCGGCGGGTTCGTTTTCGATTCAATCCACAATGTGCAGGCAGGCACCCGGTGGAAAACCTGGTGGCGATGCTGGACGCGGTGAAGGAATTCAACGGCCGCTGAGTTGAGGGTATGCTGGAGAACTAACCTCCGCGGTTCATTCTGATGCCCCATCTCGAAATCTGGCAATGGCTGGTTGGCGCTCTGTGCGCGATGTGTGTCGGCGTGGCGAAGACCGGTCTGCCCGGCTTCGGCATCCTCGTGGTGCCCCTCATCATCCTCACGGTGGGCGACGCGCGCGTCTCCGCCGCCTGGTTGCTGCCCATGCTCTGCACCGCCGACCTGTTCGCCGTCATCTACTGGCACCGGCACGCCGCGGCCGGCCGCCTGTTCTCGCTGGTCCCCTGGGTCCTCATCGGGATGGCCGGAGGTGCGCTGGCGCTAAACCTGAAGGAAGGCGTGCTGCGCCCCGTAGTCGGCGGCATCGTCCTGGTGATGCTGATCGCTTACCTTTGGCGGAAGTACTCCAAACGGGCAACCGCCCTCGCTCCACATCCAGTTCCGGAGCGACCGCCGGTTTTGCCACGACCGTGGCCAATGCGGCCGGACCGGTGATGAACCTCTACCTGCTCAGCAAATTGCCGAAAGGAAGAGTTCATCGCCACCGGCGCCTGGTTCTTCTTCATCATCAACCTGACAAAGGTGCCCATTTACGCCTACCACGGCTTGTTCAGCCGTCAGTCACTTGACCTTCGACGTCCTGATGGTACCCGCGGTAATGGTGGGTGCGATGGGCGGCCGCAAACTGGTCCCGCACATCCCCGAAAAGGTCTTCGAAACCCTGGTCGTGATCCTGACCGCCGCCTCTACGCTCTTCCTCTCCGATAAGACGGGCGGTATCGCGAGCGATCACCAGTTCCTCGTTGGTCGGGATGACCAGAACCTCCACTCCGCCCCAGATTCTCCAGCCCCTCCATGATCTCGTTCCGGACTTCTGGCCGGTTCTCCCCGATTCCTCCGGTGAAGACCACCGCATCGGCGCCGCCCAGGATCGCCCAGAAGGCTCCGATGTACTTTTTCACGCGATAGAGGTGCTGTTAGCTCTATCGTCTTTCCCTATTAACCTTAGCAATACG
>JASGIE010000124.1:0-7738 GCA_049841055.1 Paludibaculum sp.
GTTACGTATTGCTAAGGTTAATAGGGAAACACGACAACGCCTTTAACAGCACCTTGAATCGAATCCATGTGCGCCAGCAGTCGTAAGTAGCCATATCTGCCAGCGCGAGCCCCATCAGCGATGCCGCGCCAAACAGCAACAGGCTCTCCACCAGCAACTGCTGCATCAGCCGCCCGCGGCCCGCGCCCAACGCCGCGCGGATCGACATCTCCTTGCCGCGTGCCGAAGCGCGCGCCAGTTGCAGGTGCGACACGTTAGCGCACAACACCAGCATCACCACTCCCACCGCGCCAATCAGGAGAAACAGCGCCGGCCGCGTTCGCCGCGCACATGCGTATCCAGCGGCTCCATCGTGAATCGCAGCCCCACCCGGCGATTGCGCTCTCCGATCGCGGGCGTGATCACGTCCGCCTCCGCTTTCGCCCTGTTGAATCGTCACGCCTGGGCGCAGCCTTCCGATCATTGCCAGCGAGTTTCCCAGTCTGTTCACATCGGCCGTCAGCGGCAGCGGGACATACAGGTCCACGCGCAATCCGGGATCCAGTAGCGTCGAGCCGAAGTCCAGCGGCATCACGCCCACCACCGTCACCGGCCTATTGTCCAGCGTGATCGCCTTTCCGACAATTGCGCCATCGGATGCGAAACGCCGCTTCCAGAACCCCTCGCTCAGCACCACAACCGGCGCATTCGTCAGACACTCCCCGCTCGCTCATCTCGCGCCCCAGCTTCGGCGCCACGCCCAACAGCCTGAAGAAATTGTTGGATACCGGGATGGCCGTCAGGCGCTCCGGCTCGCCCGTACCCGTCAGCTTGCGGTCTCCCGGTGCATAGAACGCAAAGTACGCCGCCATATCCCGGAATGACTTGTTCTCCCGCCGGAACTCGATAAATGGATTCACCGGCACCGTCACGTTTGACCGGTCGCCCGCTACCCCCGTGTTCTCCTTCGCCACCCATACCAGTGAGCCCGGATCCTGCACGGGAAGGTC
The DNA here is from genome assembly GCA_049841055.1 of Paludibaculum sp. Classification (GTDB taxonomy): domain Bacteria; phylum Acidobacteriota; class Terriglobia; order Bryobacterales; family Bryobacteraceae; genus Paludibaculum. The sequence goes on from JASGIE010000124.1 coordinate 990, forward strand.
GCGCAACAACAACGCATTCACGATCCCAAAGATCGCCGTGCACGCCCCGATACCCAGTGTGCCGATCAACAAGGCAAACGCCGTGAATCCGCTATCCCGGCGCAAGGATCGCAACGCATACTGCACATCTCGCCGCAATGTATCCAGAAAGGGCACACCCCTCACTTCGGCATGCTCCTCGCGCAGCGCCGCCGCACTTCCCAACTCCAGCCGCGCCAGCCGCCGTGCTTCCTCGACACTGCGCCCCCGCTGCACGTGCTCTTCTTCCAACAGCGCCGCATGCGCCCGCAACTCTTCCTGCAATTCGCCATCTTCGGCCGAATGCCGGAACACAGACCGCAGCCGTTCGAGAAAGTACTTCATCGCGTCATCCCTTCGCCGTCAGATCCAGCAGCTTTCCGATCACGCCCGACACCCGTTGCCAGTTATCGGTCTCGGCCTTCAACTGCTTCCGTCCCGCCGGCGACAACGAATAGAAGCGCGCCCGCCGTCCGTTCTCTGACGTGCCCCACTCCGTCTTCAGCCAGCCCTTCTGCACCAGCCTCACCAGGCACAGATAGATCGTGCCCTGGTTGATCAGTAGCGCCTCATCGCTGATTTGTTCAATTCGTTTCGCGATGCCGTAGCCGTGCAACGGCCCCATCGCCTGCAGCGTTTGCAGAACCATCAAATCGAGCGTCCCTTGCAGGATCTCAGTGCGGTCAGCCATGTGGGTTCGTCTCCTCTGGGATGTATAGAGGAGTGTCGCATGCTTCCTGTGGGATGTAAAGAGAAGACGGCCGTCAGAGGTGTTACTTCTGCTGCACTTTCAATTCGTCGTATCCGCTGGCTTCATCCTTCTCGCGGGTAAACCGCAGCCCTGGCAACTCCCCAATCGCGATCTCCGCCGTCGTGTAGATGCGGCAGCCCTCCATCAGATGCCCTCCCACCGTTCGTCCTCTCCCATCGGAGACAGACAAATGCACGTGCATCGACCCCGCATCCACAGTTCCCACCAGCGACACAATCTCAAATCGCCCCTCGCGAACGGTTGCGCCCGGCCGGTCCGCATATCGCAGCGAAGCCCGTGTCAGGCTCCCCCACGCCGCTCAGGATCACGGCCGCACTCAGGCTCTTCTCCTTCGCATAGGCGGCCAGCTTCTCCAGCAAATCATCACCAGGCCGCAACCGGATCACATGCACCTGCATCCTCTCCGTCACCGCCGCCTCGCGCCGCGCCGCCATTTCAGCGGTCCCCGCGCTCTGGGCCATCCACAACATCAACGCAATCGCCAGCATGAGGACCACTGTAACCCCTGCTCCCCATGGCACGCCTGATACGATGAACCCATGAATCCGACGAGCGCCCATGCCGAAAACGTTTTGCTGATTGTCCTCATTCAGCTAATCGTCATCGTGCTCAGTTCTCGTGTGTTCGGCTATTTCTTCCGCAAGATCGGTCAACCCACCGTCTGCGGCGAGATCGCCGCCGGACTCGTCCTCGGTCCCTCGCTGTTTGGCCGCTTCTTCCCCGAAATCTCACACCAGATCTTCGACCCCTCGGTTTCGCAGACGTTCAGCATCTTCAGTCAAATTGGCCTGATTCTGTTGATGTTCCTGATCGGCCTCGAGTTTGACTTCGACCATTTGAAAACCAATCGCGGCACCGCCTTCTCAGTCTCCCTGATCGGCATCATTCTTCCCTTCACCCTGGGCTTCGCACTTGGCCATTGGATGCACGGCGCGCTCAATCTCTCCGGAAGCTGGCTCAACTTCGCGCTCTTCATGGCGGTGGCCATGTCCATCACTGCGATTCCCGTGCTCGGCCGCATCGTCATGGAACTCAACATCGGCCGTACCCGCATCGGCTCGCTCACCATCTCCGCCGCCGCGCTGGACGATGCCACCGGCTGGATACTCCTCGCCAGCATTACCGCTCTCGTGCGCTCTACGCTCGATCCCGTCAAGCTCGCCCTCATGGTCGCGGAAACCATCGGTTTCGTCGCCGGCATGATCTGGATCGTCCGTCCGCTGCTCAAGAAATGGGTGCGCCGCGTGATGGAATCGAGCAAAGGCGTCACGCTAGACTTTCTCGCCGTGTTGCTCGTCTTCATCATGCTCGCTGCCATCGCTACCAACCTGATCGGCATCTTCGCGGTCTTCGGAGCCTTCTTCTTCGGTGCAGTGCTCTATGATGAAACAGCCTTTCGGGAAGCAATCCAGGAGCGCCTCCGCGACTTCGTCACCGTCTTCTTCCTCCCCATCTTCTTCACCTACACCGGCCTCCGTACCGACCTCGGCACCATGAGCGGCGCCACTCTCTGGTTCATGTGCGGACTCGTGCTTGCCGCCGCCATCCTCGGCAAACTCGGCGGCTGTACGCTCGCCGCGCGAATCAACGGCGTCTCGTGGCGCGAATCGTTCCTCATCGGGACAATGATGAACACCCGCGGCCTTATGGAGTTGATCGTCGTGAACATGGGCTACGAACTCGGCATCATCCCCAGGAGCGTCTTCTTCATGCTCGTGCTGATGGCCGTCGTCACCACCTACATGACCACTCCGCTGCTGCGCCGCTACATCCACTCCACAGAGATGGAAGCGCCCTTTCTCAAGTCTCGGTTCTACGCCTTGGATTCCAAAGCCCTGCGCTAGAGTAAAGGGATGCCCGCAGAACGGGACCGAATCATTGAAGCGGGTGGCCGTACCCGCCATTGGCGCCGCTGGGGACCCTACCTCAGCGAACGGCAATGGGGCACCGTCCGCGAGGATTACAGCCCGTACGGCACCGCCTGGGAGTATTTTCCCCACGACCACGCCCGCTCCCGCGCCTACCGTTGGGGCGAGGACGGCCTCTTCGGCATCTGCGACAATCACCAGCGTCTATGCTTCGCCCTCGCCCTCTGGAACGGCCGCGACCCCATCCTCAAAGAGCGCCTCTTCGGCCTCACCGGCACCGAAGGCAACCACGGCGAAGACGTCAAGGAATTCTACTACTACCTTGACTCCACGCCGACGCATTCCTACATGAAGTGCCTCTACAAGTATCCGCAAGCGCGCTTTCCCCTACGCCCAAGCTGGTCCACCACGGCCGCAAGCCGCATCAATCGGAAGTTCGAACTCATCGACACCGGCGTCTTCGACGACAATCGCTACTTCGACATCTTCGTCGAGTACGCCAAGGCCGACGTCGAAGACATGCTCATCCGCGTCAAGATCGTAAATCGCGGCCCCGAGCGCCGCCGAGCTCCACGTCCTGCCCACGCTCTGGTTCCGCAACACCTGGAGCTGGGATCCGCCCTCGAACCGAAGCCGCGCATGGCACGCGTTCGGCTCCAACACCATCGACGCGTCGAGAGCTTCGCTCGGAGTCTATGACCTCCTGTGGATGGTGAGTCCGCGAACTTCTCTTCACCGAAAACGAAACCAACACGCGAACGCTTCTGGCGCCTCCCCCCAGCGGCAACGGCTTCGTCAAGGATGCCTTTCACCGTTTGTCATTCATCGGCGACGAGAACGCCGCGCGTCAAAGCCCCGTCAGTAGGCACCAAAGCCTGCGGCTGGTATCGCTTGCACGTTCCCGCCGGCGGCGCGCGTCCACGATCCGTCTCCGCCTGCTTGCCGCAACATGCCCGTCGCCGTCACCGATCGAGACCGTCTTCGCCTTCCGCCGGAAGAGGCCGACGAGTTCTACCGCGCAGCACGCCGCCAGACCTTAGCGACGACGCCCGCAGCGTCCAGCGCCAGGCCTTCGCCGGCCTGCTCTGGAGCAAGCAGTTCTATCACTACGTCGTCGAGGATTGGCTCAAGGGCGACCCCGGCCAGCCGCACTCCCCCCGCCCCGCGTCTCGCCGGCCGCAACAGCGATTGGAAGCATCTCTATAACGCCGACGTTCTCTCGATGCCCGACAAGTGGGAGTACCCCTGGTTCGCCGCCTGGGATCTCGCCTTCCACATGATCCCGTTCGCCACTCATCGATCCGGAGTTCGCCAAGAGCCAACTGCAGCTCTTCCTGCGCGAATGGTACATGCATCCCAACGGACAGATGCCCGCCTACGAGTGGGCCTTCGGCGATGTCAATCCGCCCGTGCATGCGTGGGCCTGCTGGCGCGTCTATCAGATCGACCGCAAGTCAGCGGTAAGCCCGACATCGCGTCTTCCTCGAAAGCGTCTTCCACAAGCTGCTGATGAACTTCACCTGGTGGGTCAACCGCAAGGACTCCGCCGGCAACAACATCTTCGAAGGCGGCTTCCTCGGTCTCGACAACATCGGCGTCTTCGATCGTTCCAAGCCCCTCCCCACCGGCGGCATCTCGAACAGTCCGACGGCACCAGTTGGATGGCCATGTATTGCCTCAACATGCTGCGCATCGCGCTCGAACTCGCCACCCTCAATCCCGTCTACGAAGACATCGCCAGCAAGTTCTTCGAGCACTTCCTCTACATCGCCACACGCGATGAACCGCGGCGGCGGCGAAGGCCTCTGGGATGAAGAGCGACGGCTTCTACTACGATCGCCTGCAACGCCCCAATGGACTTGCAGCATAGCGATGAAGATCCGCTCCATGGTCGGCCTGATTCCGCTGTTCGCCGTCGAGACGCTCGAGCCGGACATCCTCGAACGGCTTCCCGGCTTTCGCACGCCGCATGGAATGGTTCATCAAAAACCGTCCGGACCTCTGCGGCAACCTCGCCTCCATGACTCGCGGCCGGCCTGCGGCGAGCGCCGCCTGCTCTCCGCTCGTCGGCCGGGAACGCCTGCGCACGGCTCCTGCGCACGCATGCTCGACGACAGAGGAGTTCCTTTCGCCCACGGCATCCGCTCGCTCTCGAGCTTTCACGACGAGCAATCCCTACGTGCTCCACGTCGATGGCCAGACGTACCGCGTCGACTATGAACCCGCCGAGTCGACCAGCGGCATGTTCGGCGGCAACTCCAACTGGCGCGGACCCATCTGGTTCCCAGTGAACTACCTGCATCATCGAATCGCTGCAGAAGTTCCATCACTACTCTCGGCGACGCGATTTCCAGGTGGAGTTCCCCACCAGTTCCGGAAACCTGATCACGCTCTGGCGATGTCGCCGCGGAATTGTCGCAGCGCTTGTCCCGCCTGTTCCTACGCGGACGCCGATGGCCACCGTCCCATCTACGGCGGACGTGGAGAAGCTACAAACCGATCCGCACTTCCGGGACTACGTCCTGTTCTTCGAGTACTTCCACGGCGACAACGGCGCCGGCCTCGGCGCCAGCCACCAAACCGGCTGGACCGCCCTGGTGGCGAAGCTCCTCCAACAAAGCGGCGAGTAGCAGTGCAACGAACCATTCTTTTTCTCTTGGCGACGGTCTCCTGGGCCCAACCCAGTGACTCGCTACCGGCTGCGTCCAACGTGCTGAATGCTGCCTACCCGCGCATCCACTCCGACCTCCGCGTCACCTTCCGCCTCAACGCGCCGCAGGCGAAGAAAGTCCAAGTCGTCCCCAGTGGCAACGGCAATGGACTCGGCGCCGGTCCGTTTGAAATGACCCGCGACGATAAAGGCATCTGGTCCGTCACCACGCCACCGGCGCGCCCCGGCTTTCATTACTACCAATTGATGGTCAACGGTTTCGCCACCAACGATCCTTCGAGCGAGACATTCTTCGGTTGGGCCCGCCAGACCAGCGGCCTCGAAGTCCCCGATAGAACCACCGATTTCTATGATGTAAAGGACGTCCCACACGGCGATGTACGCACCCACTGGTACCGCTCCAACGTCACCCAAGCCTGGCGCCGGGCGTTCGTCTACACGCCTGCTGAATACGAATCGAACCCGCGCAAGCGTTTCCCTGTCCTCTATCTCCAGCACGGCTCCGGCGAAAGCGAGCGCGGCTGGACCATGCAGGGCCGGGCCAACTTCATCCTCGACAATCTGATCGCCGCCAACATCGCGGTGCCCATGCTGATCGTCATGGACAGTGGCTACGCCGTCAAAGCGGGTTCTCCCGAAGCCGCCGGCGGCCGCGGCAATTCGGCCTTTCCCGAAGTTGTAGTGAACGACTTGGTTCCCGAAATCGAAAGCAAATACCGCGTGATCTCCGACCGCGATCACCGCGCCATCGCCGGACTCTCTATGGGTGCCGGGCAAGCCATGCAAACCGGTTTCGCCAACCTCGACCGTTTCGCCTATGTAGGAGCCTTCAGCGGAGTCGTCCGCAACTTCGACGTCACCACCTCCTACGGTGGAGTGTTTGAGGACGCCACTGCCTTCAACAAGAAGGTACGCCTCTTCTGGATGGGCTTCGGAGATCTGGAAGGCGACCTCTACGCCGCGGGCAAATCCGCCCACGCCGCCCTCGACAAAGCCAAAGTCCGCCACGTCTGGTTTGAAACCCGCGGTTCCCACGAATGGCAGGTCTGGCGCAAATCCCTCTACGACTTCGCCCCGCGCCTCTTCAAACATTGACTGCCGCCGCCCCAGTCTCTCCGAACACCGTCCGCGAAATCGAAGAGATCTCTCACGCCCGCCCCGCGCTCCAAGCCCTGGCCCGCGGAACGCGCATAACGCCTCTCGCCGCGTCAACCCGGCGCCGCCGACGCCGTCCCGAACAAGCGGACAGCGGATAGCGGACAGCGCCTCTCACCGCCGCAACTCACACCCCGCCCCCACCAAACACCGGCTCGCCGACACCTTCACGAGCAAAAGCGGACAGCTGATAGCTGATTGCTGAAAGCGCTCAACCCCGCACCCACCCTTCTCCAAACCCCGGCCCGCCGACACCCTCACGAAC
>JASGIE010000125.1:0-14868 GCA_049841055.1 Paludibaculum sp.
TATGTTATGTGTAGCCTTTCTTGGTTGCATTTCCAGTATTGCTAAGGCTTAATAGGGAAACACGATAGAATCCGAACAGCACCTGCGTCACCGGATCAGCAACTGGTCTCCCTGGAGCATGGGGAGATCCAGGCGAGCATCTTGGCACCTCCCAGGCAGTTCCAGGTATTGACCCCGGCCGCAAGGGCGGTGGATCTGGGATGTGCCTACAAGCTGAGCGTGGCTCCCGACGGGAACGGACATCTGGAAGTCACGATGGGCTGGGTGAGCTTCGAGGATCGCGGCCGGCAGTCGTTCATCCCGGTGGGCGCGGCGTGCCGGACTCGCAAGGGCGTGGGGCCAGGCACACCGTACTATCTGGATGCCGCGCCAGGCCTGATCAGCGCATTGGAAGTAGTGGACTTCTCCACCGGGCCGCAGGAACGGCTGGCGGCGCGAAAGACACTGCTGCCTCTGGCCCGCCGCCGGGATGGGTTGACGCTGTGGCATCTGCTGACGCGGGGCACCGAACAGGAGCGGACGATGACAGTGGACCGGCTGATCCAACTGACGCCATTGCCGCCCGGAGTGACGCGCGGCGCCCTGCTGCAACTGGAGCCCGACGCGTTGCAGCGGCTATGGGACGGTCTGAACCTGGGGCCGGGTGCGTGGTGGAAACTCTGGGGCTTCACGCCGCCGCCGGCCCCGCTCGTTCGCCGCTAACGGGGCGCGGCGCCATGTGCCGGTTTCGCCTTACTGGGTTATCCTGGGATCACAGGAGACTTTCGATATGGGATGCGGCGGTTCGATGCCCCCGAAACAAGAAGATTTGACCGGTAAGCGCACCGTGATGTGCGTGAAATTCGGGAAACAGATGGTTGGATTGGACGAGGTGCCTTTCGACGGGCATCCGCTGGGCCAGCGGATCTACGACAACGTCTCGAAGGAAGCCTGGCGCATGTGGGTGGAGCATATGAAGATGCTCATGAATGAGTACCGGCTGAACCTGGGCACCAAGGAAGCGCAGGAGTTCCTGCTGACGCAGATGGAGCAGTACTTTTTCGGCGAAGGCGCGCAGCTTCCGCCCGATTTCACGCCTCAAAAATCAAAGGGTTGAGCGCCGCGGAGCCGCCACCACCGGCAGGGCGGTCGCGAACTGGAAATGCAGGAGGCCGTGGGCCTGGCGGAGGGCGGATTCGACCTCGGCGGGCCCCGGTCCCTTCCCAAACAGGAATCCCAGATAACTGCTGCCTTCGGGCAACTGCCGGAAGTGCTGGCCCGGCTGAGCGGTGACTTCCAACCCGCTGATTCCCTCTACTGCCAGCGCAGCCTCCACCCCGGAACAACCCTCATACAAACCGCTACGCGGAATCGGGATCATCATGACGCCCGAGGCTGGTCCGTCGAGTGTGAGCTCCTGCATGGGCTGTCCCACGGCGTGACGCAGGATCACCTCTTCCAGAGGCACTCCGCCATTGAAGGTGAGAACCCGGGCGCAGAGCCCGCCAATGGGCCGCGCCGCGACCTCGAGCGCCCAGGCTCCCCGCTCGTTCCAGCGCAGTTCGGAATGGACAGGACCGTCCGTGAGACCTAGGGCGGTGGCGGCGCTTTGGATCGCCGCCCGCATAGCGGCCTGCACCTCGGGCGACTGGCGGGGGAGGGGGTGACGTAGATCGTCTCTTCGAAAAACGGTCCCTCCAGAGGATCGGGTTTGTCGAAGATGGCCAGGGTCCGCAGCTCGCCGCGGGTCATGAGTCCTTCCAGGGCGAATTCGCGGCCCGGGATGTACTCCTCGACCTGAAGGAATGAGAGCGCGGGGTGGCGATGGCGCAGTAGCTCCGGCGCGTTCAGCAGCGTGCGGATCCGCTCGAACGCGGCGGCGAACTCGGCGGGATTGTCGGCTCGAATGACGCCGCGGCTGCCGGAGAGGCCCAGTGGTTTCAACACGCAGGGCCAGGGTGCACGAAGGCAGGCGTCGGCTGGATCGGCGGTGAGAGGCACGCGATAAAACACGGGTACCGGCAGCCCGGCTGCGGCAAAGTGCTCGCGGGCGAGGTACTTGTTGCCGGCGGCTTCCACGGCCTGCGGGGGGTGGAAGGGCAGCGAGAGCCTGGCCGCGATGTGGGCGGCGGCCACGGCCGGGAAGATCACCGACGGCAACGACGCCGGTCAAGCCTGCGACTTCGCGGGCCAGGCGCTCGGCGGAGGCTGCCGGCTGATGAAACTTCAGTGGGAACGCGTGGTCGCCCCAGGGGTCGTCGAGCGAACCGCAGCGGTCGGTCGCCAGGACGGGCTCCAGTCCGAGACGCGTGGCGGCCTGGGCGAAGATTCTCGTCTGGTAGCCGAGTTTCGAGGCGACGATGAGGATTCTTCATCTCCCTACAGTTTAGTGGGTGGTGGTAGGGGGACCGGTGGCGGCGCGGGGGAAGCACACTTCGCGGGTTGCGGCAGGCGCTTGAATCCCGGTGATTGAGGGTATTATTGGGGGGATGAAGTCCATTCGGCGGCACAAGGGACTGGGTGAGCTCCTGCCGAAACCGGGGCGGGCGGCTTGAGATGCAGAGCAACGAGTCGGGCCTGCGGCGAATATGGGCGGCACTACTCGGAGGGGGATCAGAACCAGTGAAGGAAGCAGTGAGTGAGGATGTGCTCCAGCGCCTGGAGCGGCTGGAAGCGCAATCGAAGCAAGCGGCGGCGCTGGCGACGGCGTGTTTCCGGATCGACCTGACGGAGCACGAGGGACGGCTGGCGTTCTACTCGTCGACGACGAAACCTCTGGATTCCTGCCCGGAGATGCTCGCAAGAATCTTGAGATGACCGCGTCTCTGGCCGAAGAGTATCGGCGGACGCCCACAGTCGCGCCAAAGACGATTTTTTCCTGTGTGTTCGATCATTACTGGGCGCACAACCTGTCGTTCGCTTTTGTCGACGTGGGCGCCAATGTCGGGACCCTGGCCATCGATGCCGGCCGCCTGGTGCGGATGGCCGGGCGGCAGAATCACCTGGTCGCCTTTGAGCCCGGGATCTACAAATCGCTGTTGCCGTACAACCTGGAATTGAACGGACTGGAATCGCTGGTCCGGCACGAAGTTCTGGCCGTGAGCAACTACGATGGACTGGCCCTGATGCTGGCGGAACTGGGCAATAGCGTCAACAACCGGATTTCGATCCGCGACGTGGCCACGGAGTGGCGCAGCGAGGTCATCCGGACCGTCAAGCTGGACACGTCTTGCGAGAAGAATGGGATCTCCGAGCATCTCGTGTTAAAGATCGACACGCAGGGTCATGACTGGAAGGTGCTACAAGGCGCGGAAACGCTGCGGCACGATCGGCTGGTCACGACTTTGTTTGAGTTCACCCCCTGGGCCTTGAGGACGTATTGCGATCCGGTTCAGGTGCTGACGGAATTGCTGAAGACGAACTGGGTGATCGACTGCAAGCAGCACTGCGTGGGGCCGCGGGTGCTGGTGACGGACTCGGTGACCGGGGTGACGAATGCGGATCAGCCGCCGGGATTCTGGACGGATATGATGCTGATTCCCCGGAAACTCCCCGACGCGGAGAAGCTGGTTTCGGCCATTCTCGAGATGCGCGACCAAGCGTAGCGGGAGGTTGCCGGAACGCCGTGAATAGGGGTCCGGCCGTCAGGCGCACAGCATTTTGACGCATTGCGTAAAAACTACATTTAGCGTCATCGCCTTTTCATCCTATGTGCGTTATTGTGGTCCCATGAAGGGTCTTTTCTGCCTGATATTCGCTTTGCTCCCGCTACAAGCGCAGTCGCGGGGTTGGAGCCTCCCGCAAACTCTGATCACCTACCTTGGGCTGACCGACTCACAGGCGCAACAGATCGTGAAAAACAACGACAGCTATGCCGATCTGGTCGCGCAGAAGAATTCGCGGATCTGGCAGGTGCAGTCGGAGATCAGTGACGAGACAGCCAAGGACCCGATCGACCCCAGTGCACTGGGCGTGCGTTACATGGAAGTCGAGCTGATCTGCCGTGACATCAAGAAGGCCGGGGACGACCTGCGGAAGAATAATCTGGCCTTGCTCACGGATGCTCAGAAGGTGAAGCTGACGGCACTGGAAGAGGCGATGAAGCTGGCTCCGGTCTATTCGGACGCGCAGAGCGCTTATCTGCTGGCGGGGACACGGAGCGGAGATTTCTCCGCGCTACTCGGCAATCCATTCATTTTCACGGGCCTGCCCAGCCGCATAGGTCTTTCTTCCTGCACGGCGCCAAGTCAGGTTTTCATTTTCGACCCGGTGACAAACCCGAATCAGCGGCCGTGCCGGGATGCCTCGTGCGCTGACAAGAAACAGTAGGGATTAGAGAAGAGCCACCTGCTCTTCAGTGGGCTCCGCTCAACAGTACCAGGGCTCGTCCAGATAGGGCACCGCGGCCCGTGGAATGAGGTCGAAATTCTCCGGCGGCGCGGCGTCGTGCACCAGTTGCCAGATCTTACGGAAGATCTCGTGCGGTGGATCCGCAGCCTTCTGGCGTGTGGCGACCAGATCGAACACCCGTCGAGCCAGATGGTCCACTCCGGGATCTGGATGATGCCAGCGGTGCAGCAGGCCAGCGGGATCGAAGCCATCCAGCAGAGGCTGCACGTCGGGCAGGGTCAGGATTCGCGAGTGAGCGGGAATCAGGAGTCGCAGGGCGAGTTGAATCGGCGCGACGCTACCCGCCAGACCGGTCTCCAGCAGCATCCGCAGCAGGTCGCGATATCCATCCAGAGTCGTCCATGGAGTGAACGGAACGAAGGTCGGGTTCACGTGCAGACCGGCATCCCGCATCAGAGTGAGCGCGGCCAGAAAGTCTGCTCGGGTATGACCCTTGTCGAGTTTCTCCAGCACCAGGTCTTCGGTCGACTCCACCGCCGTGGTGACGAGGAGACAACCGGCGCGGGCGAGGACAGGCAATAGATTCCGGTGCTTGAGCAGATGCTCCACCTTGATGGTGGCATCGTAGGTGAGTTCAGGCCACTCCTGGTGCAGTGCTTCCACGATCCGCAGCGCGTGGGCCGGGCCGTTGAGGAAGTCGGGATCGCCGAACGTGATGTGTTGGGCTCCGGCGCCGACTTGGCGGCGGATATCCTCCAGCACGATCTCAGCGGGCACGACGCGGAAGACACCGTTGTAGACGGGGACCACGGGACAGTGCCGGCAGAGGTGCTTGCAGCCGCGACTGGCCTCGGTGTAGCCCACGGCACGGCGCTCACCGTTGACGTGGAGATGAGCGTACCGGTCCAGTTCCGGCAGGCCGGAGCGGTCGGGCACCGCGAACGGCTGGCGGTCCAACTGGATGAGGCGCCCGGAATCACGTCCTTCGACGGCTTCCACAAGGGCCGTTTCGAATTCGCCACCCAGGATGTGATGGACACCCAACTGGCGGAGATGCTGCTCGTTCAGTGGCGCATACAGACCGAAGGCCACGAGACGGGCGGATGAGTTGAGCTGGCGCACACGAACCAACACGGGCAAAGCCATGCGGGTGGCGGTGTGCATGGGGAGGTGAAAGGCGACGCAATCCGCTTCGCGGACCAGTTTGGCCGGAAGAAGACTGATGGCCAGGTCCGCACAGGAGACGTCATGCCCGCGCGCCCGCAGCCAGGCCGCCGGAGACGCCAGGCCGAAAGGCTGGCGGCCAAGTTCGTAGGTGGAGACGAGAACGACGCGCAAGAAATCCGCCTGCTTCCATTATCGGGTGTAGACAAAGAAGAGGCTCCGTCCGATGCAGGGGTGATCGGACGGAGCCAGCGGCGAGCATGGCCGTCGAATTAGAAGATGTACTTCAAGGCGAACTGCAGGTTCCGCATGTTGGTGCGGGTGCCGCCGATCACGCCATAACTGCCGGCATTGGTGATGTTGCCGGCGGAGTCACGCTGGATCTGTCCGGCGTTGGTGTCCGGATTGCCCCAGTTGGGATGGTTCGGCAGATTGAACGCCTCGAAGCGGAATTGCAGGGTGTGGTTTTCCGTTCCGGGGATGCGGAAGTTCTTTAGCGCCGAAAAGTCGACGCCGAGCAGGGAGGGGCTGATGAGGGTATTGCGGCCCACATTGCCGAAGGTGCCGAAAGGCTGGAGGACAAACGCGGCCGGGTTGTACCAGCGCTGCGGATCGCGATTGCTCAGATTCGCATCGGTGCCCGAATTGTAGATGGGGCGGTCGAAGCCAGCACCGGTGTTGGACTGGTCGCGGCCGGAGACGACGGTGAGCGGGAAACCGGTGGAGGCGGTCACGATGGTGCCCAACTGCCAGCCGCCGATGAAGGTGTCCGCGAACCCGTTGGAGATGTTCCATGCCTTGCCCTTGCCGACGGGCAGGTCATAGAGCAGCGACGTGACAAAGCGATGGCGGGTGTCGAAGGCCGACAGTCCGCGTTCGCACCGCATGCAGTAGCTGTTCTGCGGGAAGAGTGTGTCGCCGTCGTTCACGCGGATGCCCGAGGTCTCGTCGATTGACTTCGACTACGTGTAGGACACGAGCGTGGAGAGGCCCCGGGAGTAGCGTTTGGTCACCTTGACGCCGAGCGAATTGTAGTTGCCGCGGCCGCCGTTATCGACCAACTGGATGCGCCCGAAGTTCGGATAGGGCGAACGCTGGACGACGCTGCCGGTGGCTCCGGGCAGGGCTTCGTTGACCGCGCGGAGCGATTCCAGCTTGCGGCTGACGGAGCCGAGGTAGCCGGCCTCGATCACGAAGTTGGAGGTGAACTCACGCTGCACGTTGAAGAGGTACTGCATGGAGTACGGAGTGCGGCGCTCGTAGAGGTTGGCGAATGTAGTAGGGATTCGCGATCTGCGGGAACGCGCCCACGATGGAAGCGAAGGCGTTCGGCCACTGGCTGTCGGGCCTGTCGCTAACGGCTTCCTTGCGGAAACGGCCGGCGGTGTTGCGCGCCATGTCGAAGCGGGGATTGCCGGTGTCCTGGGTATAGAACATGCCGGCGCCGGTGCGGATGACCCACTTGGAGGTCGGGCTCCAACTGATGCCAATGCGTGGAGCGAAGTCGTTCTTGTCGCGGCTCACCAGGGTGTTGCCCAGGCGGCCGTCCTGCGCGACATCAATGCCGGGCCAGCGGATGGCGATGCCGTCGTAGGGATTCTGGCCGATGCCCTGCCGCAGGAAGATCGGGTAACGGCTGCGGTCCTGGATGGCCGGGGTGGAGTCCATGAAGGGCATGAACACGGTGAACAGGCGGCCGCTGTCGTCGGTCCAGGCGGGCGTGTTCTCATAGCGAAGGCCGAGCGACAGCGTCAGGTTCGAGGCGATCTTCCAGGTGTCGTCGATGAAGAACGAGAAGCTGGTGGCGCGGAAGCGGGCACTGCCAATGGCGACAGCCTGTTCCGCCCGGCGCACTTCACCCAACAGGAAGTCGGCGAAGGCGTCGCCGCCCAGATTCGATCCGGTGGGACCGCGCCGGGATGCGTTCACTTCGAAGCCGAAAGAGCCGCGGGCAAACTGATTCCCGTCCTGGTTGAACTGGTCGTTGCGCACCTCGCCGCCGAAGCGGAGGGTGTGGTGACCGTGAATCCAGGAGGTGTTGTTCAGGAACTGCATGGAGCGGTTCTTGTTTTCGTAGGGACCTTCGGAGTCGTCGCCGAAGCCGGAGTAGTTGGTGAGACCGATGGCCGGGATGCCATAGGTGATCGGGGCTCCGCCCTTGAGGCCTGGGATGGCGAGTTCGTCCACGACGTTCCGGACGTTGGCCAGCTCGCGGGCCGTGGAGTTGTAGAAGCGGGTGTAGCCGAAGCGAGTCTCGTTGACGATGTTCGGCGTCAGGGTGCGGGTGTTCGAGCCCATATACTGCTCGACGTTGGTCAGCACCTGCGATCCGTTCAGTTTGAGACCGGCATTGAGCTGGGTTTCATCGCCCCAGCTGTAGCGGCCGGCCCACTGGGACTTCGCCGATTCCACCCAGTCCATGCGCAGGATGAACTGATCGCGGTTGATGGGCGCGCCCTGGGCCTGCTGGAAGTTGTTGACGCGCGGAGTGGAGGTGGCCAGATTCGGCGCGGGGTAGAACTCCAGCAGTTTCTTGGAGATCGGGTCGATGCGATCGGCGGGAATGATCCCGCCGGGGAAGGGATTGGAGGAGATGGTGCCGTCGGCGGCCACGGTCCGGGTTCGGGGGTCGTAGACTCCACCCGCGATCTCGCTGAAGTCGCCGCCGCGCATGGCGGTGCTGGGCAGGCTGTAGAGAGCCTGTGTGGAGCGGCGCTGGCGGAAGGCTTCATAGTTGCCCATGAAGAAGAGCCGGTCCTTGCCATTGAAGAGTTTCGGGATGACTACGGGGCCGGACAGCGTGCCGCCGTACTGATTCCATTTGAAGGGATCCTTCGGGGGTCGGGCGCTGCGGAAGGCGTAGTTCTTGGCGTCGAGCTTCTCATTGCGAAGGAATTCGAAGACCGTGCCGTGGAACTGGTTTCCGCCGGACTTGGTCAGCACGTTGATCTGGGCGGTGGCGCGTCCGAATTCAGCGGGATAGACGCCGGTCTGGACCTTGAACTCCTGCAGGGCGTCGATGGACGGCTGGATCACGAAGGTGTTGAAGTTGGGATCCGTGTTTTCGACGCCATCCAGGGAGTAGTGATTGAAGGAGCTGCGCTGGCCGGCGACGGCGATGGACTGCTCCGATCGGAAGCCGCCCTGGCGGGAACGGGCCTGGCCGGCGGAGGGGAACCCCGTGGAGGTGTTCGGCGAGAGCGACACCAACTGGAGGTAGTTCCGGCCATTGAGCGGGAGTTCGACGATGCGTTTATTCTCCACAACCGTGCCCAGGGTGGAGTTTTCCGTGGTGAGGGCACTGGCCTGCGCAGTGACTTCAATGGTTTCCGAGACGGAGCCGACGGCGATGTCGAGGTCGAGACGCACGGTCTGCTGAACCTGGACTTCGATGTTGTTGGAGGTTGTGGATTTGAACCCGGGCTTCTCGGCCTTCAGGTTATAGGCGCCAGGAGGGAGTGACGGGAAACTGTAGATGCCGGCCTCGTTTGTCACCGAAGAACGAGTGGCGTTGGTAGCCAGATTCACGATTGTGACCACGACTTCGGGCACGGCGGCTGAAGTCGTATCGCGGATCTGGCCGGTAATCTCACCCAGCGTCTGCGCAAGGACGGGCAGGCCCAGCACGAGCACAAAACAAACAACGTAGAGAATCCTCTTCATTGAGGCACCCCAGAGAGTGATGTATCGCCACGGGGCGAAAGTGTAGGTGGAGCATATCAGTAGAAATGGATGATTTCAAGTTCGTGAACAGAACTTATATGCAATCGGTTCACGGAAACGGAGGTCAAACTCCAGTTTCTGGTCGAGATTCAGGAGAAGAACAGGCACATCGGCGGATAGCTAGCGAAGGGGTTGGCGAAGCGGCCAGCCGGGATCTGTAAGGTGGCTATCTAACTGTGGCCGACCCAACACAGAGCCACGGGACTTGAATAGAAACCTCTTTATCTATAACAGATAGCAAAGGGCTCCAGGCCACAGGAAGCGGAGAAGCCGGCAGGCCCGGGCGCGTCCCGCGCACCGGGGCAAGTCGCGGACGTCAATGTCCGAGTCTGAGTATAGATTGGCGCGCTCCGGCACCGGCCAAACGGGAGAGGCCTTGTTCAGAGGGTTACATGAATCAATTCACGGCTGAATCGGGCCAACTGGCATACTCCAGATAAGTTTGGACGGCGGGAGCAGATGAGTGCTCGCCGCCGCCCGTGCGGGACCGATTCAATGGGATCGCCGGCCTAACTGCGGGCGAAGTAGAGATGCACCGCGCGTTCGATGTCCGGCTTGCAGATCTGGAGCGCCCGGTTCTCATACTGGCTGATGGCGCCAATGATGTTCACGATATCCAGCGGATAGCAGGCACGGAGCTCGGTGCGCCCACCGGAGAGGCAGAGCTTGCGGAGGTACTCGCAGCTGTCATACTCCGCCGGAACGTTCTTGGTGGAGATGACGCGCTGGAAGATCATGTCGAAGACCTGCGGAGCCACCGGCTCGACTTCGATCTTGTTCTGAATACGGCGGAGGAAGGCTTCGTCGGCCAGGTCAGAGGGATCGAGGTTGGTCGAGAAGACGACCATCAACTCGAATGGAATCTGGAACTTGACGCCGTAGCGAAGGGTCAGGTAGTCGACGCGGCGGTCGAGAGGAACGATCCAGCGGTTGAGCAGGTCGCGCGGGCTCATCAACTGACGGCCAAAGTCGTCAATGATGAAGATGCCGTTGTTGGCCTTCATTTGCAGCGGCGCGGCGTAGATACCGGACGCTTCATCGAGGCGCAGTTCGAGCATCGACGGAATCAGTTCGCCGCCCACCACGATGCAGGGGCGCTTGCAGAGCACCCAGCGGGGGTCGATATCGGGATCGTCGAGTTCCAGACGGGTGTGCACCACGGGGTCGTACAAGCTGAGGATCTGGTTGTCGACTTCCACGGCGTAGGGGATCAGAACGGCGTCCTGGTAGACGCGCAGCATACGTTCCGCGATGGAGGTTTTACCATTGCCGGAAGGCCCGTACAGGAAGATCGAGTTTTGGGAGATGAGTGCCGGGCCGAGTTGATCCAGCAGCCGATCGGGAACGACGAGATCTGAGAACGCGGCGCGCAGGGCGCGGCGGTCGATGTTGACCTTGGCGGCCTGGCGCTTTGTGGCGGCGTGGTAGTCACGCAGGGCAACAGGGCAGGCGCCGGCATACTGCGAAATCTGGAAACGGTCGGAGGCGAGCTGTTTGCCCGATTGGGTGAGAACAAACGAGTAGTCGTTGCCCACCATGCCTTTGACTTCAATGATTTGCTGCTGGCGCAGCTGCCGGAACGCCTGGTCGATGATCGGCAGCGACAGCCGGAGCGCGCGGCTGAGGCCCTCCAGAGTGCTGAAGCCCTCCAGCATGGTGCGCCGGAGCACCAGGTCGATCACGAGGGATTGAGAGATGCCCAGATCCGGCAGATTCTGCGGGACAGGCGGGGCATAGTTGGCGCGTGGACCGACCAGGGAAGTCATGGCAGTGGTCTATCGGCGGGTTTCGCCCCGGAGTTTAGCCGCCGGAGCCGCGAATCGTTTTGCACGCCGGGCCGGAGGGAAGCGTCAACCCTATAGCATCAGTGTCTCTACGTATCTACACTCTTGCCCTCTGCCTGTGCGCGCCAGGATTCGCGGGCGAGAGCGCTCCATCGCTGTTCAGGAAGGCACGCAAGGCGGAGTCCAGGCAGGACTATGCGGCCGCCTATCTCCTTGCAACTCAAGCGGTAGCCGTGGATCCTCAGAAGCCGGAATACTGGAATTTCGCACAGGCGGTCCGTAGCAAGGCGCTGCCGAATCTGAAGGTCGGGTTGACGCCGGTGCCTGTGGCGGCCATCCCGGCCGACGGTGAGCCAGGCGCAGAGGGCGAAGTACAGGAGAAGACCGGGATCAAGACTGGCGAATCGGCCCCGTCCGGCGGGCCCACCTTTCCAGGCATCACGGACAGCGAACTCAAAGAGGCACGCCAGTTGCGCCCTCTGCCCCGGCTTGACGGAGGTCCGGCGCTGAAGAGCTTCAACCTGCGCGGCGATGCCAAGCGGCTGTTCGAGCAGGTCTTTCAGGCCTATGGGTTGAGTGTCGTGTTTGACTCCGACTATCAGGCCGGGCCGCCGGTCCTCTTCCGGGTGGAGAACATCGGGTGGCAGGAAGCCATTCGTGACCTGGAGAACGTCACCAGCTCATTTGTCGTACCCATCAGCCCGAAAGTGGCTCTGGTGGCGAAGGACACGACGGCGAAACGAACCGAGGTCGAACCGGTCATTTCCGTGGTGATCCCCTTCCCCGAGCCGTTGAGCCCGCAGGAAGTGCAGGAAGCCGCGCGCGCCGTCCAATCCACCTTCGACATGACGAAGATGGGTATCGACAACGGCCGCAGACTGGTTCTCTTCCGCGATCGGGTTTCCAGGCTGCGGCCGGCGCTCGAGTTGTTCCAGGAGCTGATGGTGCATCGAGGCCAGATTGTCACCGATGTGGAATTGATTTCCGTCAACAAGGATTCCTCGCTCAGTCTCGGCATGACGCTGCCGTCGAGCTCGCCGTTCACATTCGTAGGTGACATCTCGCCGGTCGGCTACACCCCTGTATTCACAGGGGATAAGAACACGTATGCGACCTTCGGCGGGGGTAGGAGCCGCTTCGCCATGGGCCTGATGAGCGCCAGTCTGTTCGCCAGCATGTCGCGGGGCCAGACGAACTCGCTCATGAAGGCGGAATTGCTTGGCGTGGATGGGCAGGCGGCGCAACTCCATGTAGGCGACCGGTATCCGGTCATCACGAGTGTTTACTCGGGCGCGGCAACGGGCTCCACCACGGGCGGCTACGGCACGGCCCCCAGCATCAACTTTGAGGATCTGGGCATCGTGCTGAAGATCACGCCACACCTGCACGGAACGGAAAGCGTGACGCTGGAAGTAGAGGCTGAGTTCAAGGCGCTGGCCGGGTCGGCCGTCAACGACATTCCGGTGATCTCCGAGCGGAAGTTTTCGATGAAGACGCGCGTGAAGTACTCGGAAACTGCTGTCATTGCAGGACTGGTGCGCGAAACGCTGACCCAGAGCTGGAGCGGCATTCCCGTGCTCGCCCTGGCGGCTCCACTGCGGGACAACGATAAATCAACAGAACAGACCCAACTGCTGCTGACGGTGCACCCCAGGCTGGTGAACCTGCCGCCTTCCGAGTTTCCTTCGCCTCAGGTTTGGGTGGGTTCCGAGTCCAGACCGCGAACAGTTCTCGAACCAACCGCGAATTGACATCGGCCCACCGGATGCTGTCCGATCAAGAATAGACTATGCTTGGCTCTGAACCGCAACTGCGGACCAAGGAAGGAGACGGTTAATGAGCGAAGGAACAGCAAAATCGCCTGAAGACCTCGCGGCAGAGTTGGAGAAGCTGAAAGCCGAAAATGCATCGCTGAAGAAGGCGCGCAATGCCGGCGTGAGTTTCAAGGTGAGTGAGAAGGGCGCCGTTTCGGTATACGGCCTGGGCCGTTTTCCGGTCACCCTCTACAAGGAACAGTGGGAACGGCTGCTGGCGTCAGGCGACCAGATCAAGTCATTCATGGCCGACAACGCGGACAAACTGAAGATCAAGGAGTAGACTCCCCCCTCAATGTCAAAAATGCTGGCTGAGATCCGTGAGCAGCCCACGGCGCTCGAACGGACCCTGAAAGCGGAGCTGCGCGGATTTGAACGGCTGCGCGCCCGTTTCGAAAAGGAGCGGCCTCGTCTGGTTGTCCTGGCAGCCCGTGGGACCTCAGACAATGCGGCCCAGTTTGGGCGCTATCTGATTGAAGTGACAACCGGGATTCCGGTTTCGCTGGCCGCTCCGTCTGTCTCGACCCTCTATCACGCCAATCTGCGGATGGAAGGCGCGCTGCTGGCCGCCGTGTCGCAATCGGGCGAATCCACCGACACCAATGTCGTTCTGGAAGAGGCCCGCAAGCAGGGCGCATTCACCATCGGTATTACCAACGAACCCGAAAGCACTCTGGCCCGGATTGCCGATCACGCCGTTCTGGTTCGGGCCGGCCGGGAAAAGAGTGTCGCGGCGACCAAGACCTACACCGGCCAACTGCTATCTTTCTACCTGTTGGCCTACGCGCTAGGCGCGAAGATCCGCATTGATGATCTGCGCCGGCTTCCCGAACTGGCGGCCAAATCGCTGACGCTGGAGAAGGAAGTGGCGGCGCGGGCCGAGAAGTACAAGTATGCCCGGCACGCCGTTGTGATCGGGCGTGGATTGAACTACGCGAACGCCTTCGAATGGGCGCTCAAGATGATGGAGACGTGCTACATCATCGCCGAGCGGTTCTCCCAGGCGGACATTCTGCACGGGCCTATCGCGATGGTCGAGCCATCGTTCCCGGCGTTTGTCCTGGCGCCCCCTGGCCCCACGTGGCCGGTCATGAACGAGATGATTGCGAAGCTTGGCGGCTTGCACGCCGAGACGCTGGTCCTGACCGACAAGTCGAACGGGGAAGCGCCCAAATCCGCCCTGCGCATCCCGGCGAAGCTGGCGTTCAAACCGGGCAAATCCGGACCGGCGCTGCCGGAAGACCTGCTGACCCCGATTCCGTACATCATCCCGGCCCAGATCTTCGCTGCCTCTTTATCGGCGGTAAAAGGCCTGGATCCTGATCAACCACGCGGGCTGTCCAAAGTCACGCTCACCCTCTGACCGTTTAGTTACGATGCAGGGCAGTCATGATCCACCTGACTGCCCTGCCCACCCTCGCCGTGCCTCGCCCCGGCCTGTCTCAACCCATTTCGCCCAGGACAGATCGCCCGCGGAGTGTTCGCTGTCAACCTGACCGGCCAGAGCGGAACCGTAGCATGGGCGACTGATGCCCTGCGGCCGGCGTATCCCTGCGCTGATTCGGATTTGAGGAGGCAAGCCTCTCTTTGCGCCTGAAATCGGACCCGAAGCTCCGGAGAGGTCTACGCGGGCAGGGTCCGGCAGTATATGATGTTGTTTCGGTTCGCGCACCATGACCCTACACCTTATTGACTACGTCGTCTTGACGCTGTACTTCGGGTTCGTCCTGGGTATCGGCTGGTTCCTCAGAAAGAACGTGAAGTCCAGTTCGGACTTTTTGACCAGCGGACACTCGCTGCCGCTCTGGATCACCTCCCTGGCCTTCCTGGCCGCCAACATGGGCGCCCTGGAGATGATCGGCATGTGCGGCTCGGGCGCGAAGTACGGCATGATGACGTCGCACTTCTACTGGGTGGGTGCCATCCCCGCGATGCTGTTTGTGGGCGTCTTCATGATGCCCTTCTACTACGGCAGCAAGGCCCGCAGCGTGCCGGAGTATCTGAAGCTGCGCTTTGACGAGAAGACGCGCGGCTTCAACGCCATCACGTTCGCC
>JASGIE010000126.1:0-21887 GCA_049841055.1 Paludibaculum sp.
AAGGTTAATAGGGAAACACGATAGAATCCGAACAGCACCTCTTCTGCTACGCCTGCTACACCGGCAATTACCCTACTGAGCTGGTGAATATCGAAGAGCTGATGGTTTCGCGCCCGAATCACTGAGCGCCCATGCCGGATGTCGCCTCGTCCGCACTGGCTGTTCCGCACTCCCGCATTCGTGAGATCGCCGAAATCGCGATGGGGATGGGCGATGGCGTTTCCGGCTCTACTTCGGGGAAATAGACGTCCCGACGCCGGATTTCATCAAACGCGCCGCGCAGAAGGCGATGGCCGACGGATTCACTTCTACATGGAAAATGCGGGCTGCCGTCGTTGCGCAAGCGCTCGCGCGGTATTACGAAGACCGGCACAAGGTCGCATCGATCCGATTCGGAGATTGTCGTGACCGCGTCGGGCGTGCAGGCGCTGATCTCGGCATCCGTTGTGTGCTGAATCCGGGCGAGGAAGCGATCGTACTGACACCTGCGTGGCCCAATGTCGATTCAGATGGCAATGCATGGTGAAGAAGTGCCGTGCGCTGCGAGAGCGGCCGGTATGATGGATTTCGACGCGCTGGAAGCGGCTGTGAATCCGCGGACGGCTGCTGGTGTATACGTCGCCGTCGAATCCGCTGGGCTGGGTGGCCATTGTGAAGAGCAGCAGAAGCTGCTGGATTTCGCGCGCCGGCACAACCTGTGGCTGCTGGCGGATGAGGTCTATGAGCGGCTGGTGGTATCCGGCCGATGGACGCGGGCAAACCCGTGCCGTCGATCCTGCGACTGTGCACGCGCGAGGATGCGGTGCTGGTGGTGCAGTCGTTCTCGAAGAGCTACTGCATGACGGGCTGGCGCGTGGGCTGGATTGTGGCGCGCAAGGATCTGGCCGGCCGGGCGACGAAGTTGAACGAGTTCATGGTCTCGTGTGCGCCGGCGTTTGCGCAGCGTGCTTCCGAGACGGCGCTGGAGTGGGGCGACGACACCGTTCGCAAGATGCTGGCGCTGTACAAGTCGAACCGCGATTTCTGCCTGCAGGCGCTGCGGAAGGTGAAGGGAGTCACGGTGCCGGAGGCGGAGGGCGCGTTCTACCTGTTCCCGCGCATTGATGGCATGAAGGACTCGTTCGAGTTCTGCAAACGGCTGCTGCTGGATATGAACGTCGGGCTTGCGCCCGGCGTGGCCTTTGGTGAAGGCGGCGAAGGGTCGATCCGCATCTGCTACGCGGTCGACCGGCCGATTCTGGAAGAGGCGATGGGGCGGCTGGTTTCGGTGTTGCGGGGGTAGCTGTAACTAGCTTTCAGCTTTCAGCTTTCAGCTATCAGCTTTCGAAGGCTCTTTCGCGCTTTCCGCGTCGGGGCGGGGTCTGGGGACCCCGCGTAGACCTGGGGGTCCGCCCCACCGTTGGGCGGCACCGCTAGATCGCTGACTGCTGATCCCCCGCTGCTGACCGCTGATCGCTCGCTGCCAACTCACGGAAACTCGACCGGTATCTTGACCCGGGTCCCGACCTTTGCATCCCACGGCGAGACACATGCTACTTCCGGGGCGCTGAGCGTCGGGATGGATTCGGGCATGCGGATCTTGACCGTGTACCACCCATCGTCCTTGGTGATCTCTTCCGGTACGATGCTGAGTCCGGAGAGGTTCGCGGGAGATCGTACCAGGACCAACGCAGCACACTCGGGTCGCTGCCCAGGCCGGTCATGTGAATCCAAACCAATTCGCCAGGGCGGAGCGGCTGGAAAATGCCGGCCAGGCCGCCGCGGGTTCCGTTTTCGAGGAAGGGGAGGAAGCCGATCGAGGGCTCTGTCAGGATCTCGCTGAGCAGGATGGCGCGGGGAAAGACTGCCTGCACCTCTTCCGTGGAGGAGGAGCGAAACGGGCTGTCCGCCTGATCCACCATTAGCGTGACGCTCCCTGGCGACGACTCTTCTGCCACCTGGAAAGTAATGCTCGTATCAGTGGAATCGTCGACTACCGCCGGGATGGCCGTCGACGGAGACCAGCGCTCCGGCCAACCCTCGTCCCTGTGAGGTGTGGAGACTGCCGGGCACCATGTAATCGATGGGTGTGCCCTTGGGCGTGGTGGTGGGGATGATGATCGGGGTTTTGGTTACGACGATTCGCACCTCGCCCGACTCCAGGTCCCGGCAATGGATCATGCCCTCGGAACCTGGAGTAGCAGGCCGTCTGTCCGGAACTGGCCAGTGTGGCGGCGACAGATGTGCCTGCATGCAGGTCCGTGTGCTCCCGGCTGAGTGTGTCCAGCACCCAGACGCCGGGTGTCCCATCGGCCAGGCGGCCGTAGACGAGCAGCCTGCGGCCGTCGCCGGAGAGGCTCAGCGGATCGCAGACAACACAGTTTTCCACCAGCGCTGTTGTGAAACCGGTGGTCAGGTCGGTCTTCATGATGGCGCTGCCGGAGGTCCGGAGTGGCGGACCGGCTCCAGACGAGCACGGCCGCCTGCCGGTCGAGGAGAAATATGGTCTGGGGGATCCCGTCCGGCAACGGACGAAATGCACCGCCGGGTCGCAGCAGGCCCAGGCGGCCTGATTGCAGGATCACTGCATCGCCTTCGTCGGAGATGTCGCGCGAGGCGAGAGTCCCGGTTGCCGGGACCGTCTCTCCGGTCTGCAGATTGAGCGCCGTGTTGTCGACCCAGGCCCAGCGTCCATTGCGGCTGAGCCGGATGTTGGCCGCGAACGACCACTCTCGCCCGTCGCTGTAACGATGGATCACCGTTTGACTGGTGGAGTTCTGTGGAATGGAGCCGGAAATGGGGACGGAGTTGTCGCCCGTATGACCGACGGTCCAGACGACTACGTCCGCATCATCGCTGACGGAATTGACCGTGGCGCTGGTGCGGGTGGCCGGCTCATCCTGCGGTCCTGGCATGAGAGAAACACCGGCGCCTGTGGCCTTGTACAGGAGCCGGGCGGGAGCGGCGGGGTCGGTCCGCAACCGGAGGTTGGCACTGAACCAGACGTTGGCGGCATTGGCGTCGACGGCCAGGTTGGAGAACTGCGCGCCGGCGGGGCAGGCAAGGGCGCAAAGGATTAAGAAGAATCGGACCCGAAAAGAAGATTGCATGAATGCTCAGTTCTAAGAGTCGCGCATTTCGGGTTTCGACTACAGTGGGGGTGTAGTTTTCGGCTGTCGGTTATCAGCGATCAGCGATCAGCGATCAGCTTTCAGCTCTCAGCTTTCAGCTCAGGGCTTTCAACGGCTCTCTAGTGCTTTCCGCGCCGGGACGGGGGCGGGGTCTGGGGACCCCACGCGGACCTGGGGGTCCGCCCCACCGTTGGGCGGCTCCGCTCGATCGCCGACTGCTGATCGCTGACTGCTGACCGCCAACCGGCGCAAGCCTGCCGGCTTCCCGCTTCAGAACGCTACGGGGATCTCCACGCTGGCCGCTATTGATGGATCCCAGGGGGACCGGCCTACCACCGCGGAGATGCCTTTGGGCGCCGAGGCCGGGATGCGGATCTTGACCGTGTACCAGCCTTCGTCCCGGGTGATCTCCTCCGGTGCGATGTCCAGCAAGGGGCCGCCCAGCCAGTCGCGCCAGTACCATTGCATCAGTGACGGGTCACGGCCCAGCCCGACCATGTGGATCCAGACCAACTCCCCCGGATGCAGCGGGTCGAATTCGCCGGCCAGGCCCCCGCGCGTGCCGTTTTCCAGGAAAGGCAGCCAGCCGATGGCTTCGGCTCCGGGGATCTCGCTGAGCTTGATGACGCGCGGCGCGATGGCCCGCAGTTCGCGGGTCAGCGAGAACTGGAAGGGGCTGGACTCCTGATCGAAGGAGAAGAGGGCCTCGCCGGGCTCGACGTCCTGCGGGACCAGGAATGTGATGGCCGTGGTTGTCGAGGCGGCAACTTGTGCAGGCGTGCCGTTCACCGAAACCGCAGCGCCGTCGAGTCCACTTCCCGTGACCGTGTAGCGGCTGCCCGGGGCGGGGAAGAAGTCGGTCGAATCGGGCCATTGGGTTACCTGCGGGGTCTTCGCGATCACCTCGCGCACGCCGTCTGAGTCGAGGTCCCGGCATTGCAGCATGCCCTCGTTGCCGGAGTAGCAGACGGTCTGGCCTGAACTCGTGATCGCGGCATCCGCGAAGTAGCCGGAGGCCAGGTCAGTCCGCCCCAAGCTGATGGTGTCGAGCACCCACACTCCGCCTGCTTCGTCCAGCGAACGAGTGGCCACAATAAGACGCCGGCCGTCGCCGGAAAGCTGCAGCGGTTCGCAGAAAGGGCAATTATCCACCAGTACTGTGATGGCGCCTGTCGCTACATCCAGTTTCCGGATCTGGCCCTCGCCCGATGCGGAACTGCCGGTACTCCATACCAGGGTGGATGCGTGACGATCCATCAGGATTACCCGGGCGGGCCTCACGCTCTCCGGTAGGGCCCGAAACTGGCCGCCAGGCCGCAGCAGGCCGATGAGGTTGGTCTCCTGTATGACGACAGCATCGCCTTCATCCGAGATGCTGGAGGCGACCCGAAATGTGGGCGCCACGTCATAGGTCTGGCCGCTCAGCATGTCGAGCGCACTGGACGAGGTCCAGACCCAACGCCCGTTCCGGCTGAGCGCGGCTTCGCCCGAGTAGATCCATTCCTTCCCGTCGCTGTTGCGATGGACCATGGTCTCCGGCACGGCCGTAATGGGCATCCCGATCTTTGGCTGGACCCGCTGGGTCGATGAGAAGAACTGCAGCAGCCGCAAGGTGGTCCAGCAAAGGACATCGCCATCATCGCTGACCTGGTTCATGCGCACAGAGACCACCAGGTCCGGGGCCGGCGGATCCACGAACAGGACAGGACCTTGCGCTCCGGCCTGGTAGAGCAGTGGAGCCGGCGAAGCTTGGTCTCCTTTTAGCCGCAGAGTGGAACTGAACCAGACCTTTGACGCGCTGCCATCCACGGCAATGCTGCCAAACTGAGCCTCCGCGCAGAGGCGGAGCACGGTGAAACAGACCAGGATTCGTATAGGAAGAGTTCGAGGCATGGGCGCTCTCTCCCTTAAGACTCACGGACCCGCCGGTTCCGCTACAGGGTGGGGACTTCTTCGTGCCGGCGGCGGGAATTATCTCGGAAACGGCTTCGGGTCAATGCTGGGAATCAGGCGCAAGGCGTTCTTGTAGTAGAGCTTCTCAGCACGTCGTCCGGCAGGCCCAGGCCGTACATAGACCAGAAGGCGTGGCGCTTGCGGTAGTAGGGGAAGTACTCGTCCTCGGTTTCGAGCACGCGGAAGTAGGTGTGGTATTCCTGCGGGTTCCAACTGTCCTTACCGAACAGCACTCGATCCTGATACTTGATGAACCAGGCCTTGGCGGCGCGCGGCTGGCGGCCGAGTTCGGCCAGGACCGCGCCGATCTCGGTGTACATGTTGGGGCACTCGTCCATCAGTTTGCCGAGTTGGGCGAGATCGCCGCCCAACCAGCCGAGGTGAGCGTTAATGAAGATCGTCTTGGGGTGCCGTCGGAACAGATTGTGCTGTTCGGCGATGAGCGTCTCCCAGGAGGCGGTATTGCCGTTGGCTCGGCGGCGGCCGGGCATCTCCATCATCTCGATCCAGCGCTCGTTGTGCTTGTCGATGGGGTCCCAGAACTGCCTTGGATCCGCGGTGTGAATGAGGACTGGAATTTTGAGGCGGGCGCAGGTTTCGAACGCCTCGTCGAAACGCGGATCGTCGACGTGGATCCGCTCACCCTTGCCGTCCTTCATGTCCATGCCGAACTGCTTGAAGAACTTGAGGCCGACGGCGCCGTTCTTCACATCCTGCTCGAGCTGGGCGGCGGCGCGTTTGCCATAGCCAGGATCGTCGATGTTTGAGAAGTCGAGGTTTGCAAAGACCATGAACCGGCCGGGGGCGGCGGCCTTTTCGCTCTCGACGGCGGACTTGAGGCGGTCACCGTAGCGGCCGCTGAGGTTGACCATCACCTGCAGGTTGAGGCTGTCCATGTCGGCGACCAGCTTGCGGTAGTTGTCGGCCGAGATGGGAAAGTTCTGATGGTTGTGGATGTCGATAAAGGGATACTTGGCGCGCGTCTTCGGATGCTGAGGCACCACCAGCGACGACTTCGGATCGTACTCGCGAATATCCATCGAAGACGAGGCAGACTGCGCGGCCAAGCCTGCCGGCAGCAGGAGGAAAAGCAGAGATTTAGGATTCATTGTCAGGCGTGTCCCAGGCGCTGCAGGGCGAGGATTTCATTGTAAATCCTGGCCGTCAGTTCCGTGCGGGCGCTGCTGCCCAGCCCTTCGGTCGGGATGGGGTCCCCGATCCGCAGAGTTACGGTGCCGGGCTTCACGTGGTGGGAGTGCATGGGGAGAATGTCCCGCACTCCGATGATCGCGATGGGCACAACGGGCACTCCGCCCTTGATGGCGAGGTAGGCTGCGCCGTCCTTGAACTCGGTGAGCTGGCCGGTCTCCGAACGGCCGCCTTCGGGGAAGACCAACATCGACAGACCACGCTCTTTCATGGCCTTGCCGGCGGCACTGAGGACTTTCAATGCTCCGCGGGGATCCTCCAGCGGTACGCTGATGTTGCCAGCGCGCTTGAGGTGGCCGCCCAGGAAGGGGATGGCGAAGAGCTCTTTCTTCGCCAGGAAGCGGAAGTTCACCAGG
Organism: Paludibaculum sp.; assembly: GCA_049841055.1. Classification (GTDB taxonomy): domain Bacteria; phylum Acidobacteriota; class Terriglobia; order Bryobacterales; family Bryobacteraceae; genus Paludibaculum. The sequence goes on from JASGIE010000126.1 coordinate 6,629, forward strand.
ACGTGCGTGAGCAGGACGGGCGTGTCGAAGTAGCTGACATGATTGGGGCAGACGACGTAGCTGACGCCGGGGGCCAGCTTCTCGGCGCCGACGACACGGACTTTGGCTCCGGCGAACCACAGCAGCGACCGGGCCCAGGCGCGGGCGACGGCCAGCTGTTTCCGGCCTTCCGTATCCCAAAGCGCCACGACCAGGCTGATGGAGCCCATCACGATTGTGGACAGAATTATCAGTGGTGCCCGCACCAGCACCGCGATCAGGTAGCTCAACGTCATCCCACTTCAACGCGAAAACGAGGCGATTCCGAATCCCGATTATCCCATGAGCAGGCCGCGGACCTCGCCCACCAGGTAAAGCGATCCGGTGAGCAGCAGGACATCCTCGGGGTCGGCGGCTTCCAGCAGGGCCAGCGCTTCCTGAGGCGAAGGCGCGATCCGGGCCCTGGATTCGCCCGAAATCTCACGAATCTCCTCGGCCTGGAAGGCGCGGGCCTGGTTGGGGGTCGTGAAGATCAACTCCGTGGCGAGCGGGAAAAGCATGGGTCCGATGACGTGCAAGTCTTTGTCCCGCATGGCCCCGAAGACCATCCAGATGCGCTTGCCGTGGTGAAAGTGGCGGAGGTAGCCGGCCAGGGCCCGGGCTCCGGCGGGGTTGTGGGCGCCATCCAGGAATAGGTCGGGCCGGCGCCGGACGAGTTCCAGGCGGCCTGGCCAGACGGTTTCGGCGAAGCCGCGGGCAATGGCGGCCGGCGCGTAGTTCAGTTGATCGAGAACCGTGAGCGCCGTGAGTGCGTTCTCTACCTGGTGGGCGCCGATGAGCGGACAATCGATCTCGAAATCATGACCGGACCGGACGGCGTGAAACCGGCTGCCGTAAGCGTGCAGGGCCAGGTGATCGACGCGCCAATCGGTGGCATGCAGCAGGGGCGCCGCGAGTTCGGCGGCGCGCTGTTCCAGCACTTGCAGGGCCTCCGGATGCTGCCGCGAGACGACGACGGGGCGGCCCGGCTTGATGATGCCGGCTTTCTCGAAGGCGATTTGAGGAATGGTGCTGCCCAGAAACTTCTCATGGTCGAAGTCGACCGGAGTGATGACGGACAGCAGCGGATCCACGACGTTTGTGGCGTCCAAACGGCCGCCCATGCCGGTTTCGAGCACGGTGATCTCCGCCGCCGAGTTCCGGAAATGCAGGAACGCCATGGCCGTCACCGTTTCGAAGTATGTGGGGTGCATGTCGATGAGACCGTCGCGCAGCAGTCGCTCAGCGGTTTCATGCACTTCGGTGAACGCGGCGGAGAACTCCTCGGGCGTTGCGGGCACGCCGTTCACGCGCATCCGCTCTGTGGGCTCCACCAGATGAGGGGAGGTGTAGAGACCGGTGCGGACGCCGGCCTCGCGCAGGACGCGCTCGATCATGGCGCAGGTGGAGCCTTTGCCGTTGGTGCCGGCGACGTGAATGAAGCGTCCGGCACGATGGGGGCTGCCCAGGGCCTCGAGAATTGTGGTGATCCGCTCCAGGCCGAGTTTGATGGTCTTGTACTCGTTGCCCAGGGCGTAGAGGAATCGAACGGAATCCGGATACGGCGTGCTCAGGAGGGCTCCTACTTCTCTATGGTAGCGGAGCCCTCCGGAGGGCCGCTTAGAAGGGTTCGTCGGCGCTGGGGCCGTAGATGGCGGGCACCTTTTCTTCATTCAGGCGCAGGTAGACCGTCAACTGACCGCGGTGATGGGCCAGGTGCTGGAAGACGGCGTCCCGGATCATCTGGTGGCGCGGCAGATCGCTGACCACATTGCCGGCGATGCGGAACTGCCAGTTGGTTTTGAGGTGGTCTTCGCTGGTGGCCTCCAACGCGGATTTGGCCTGGGCGACGGAATCGTCCAACGCCGAAAGCAGTTCCGCGCGGGTATGGCGTTCGGGCGTCTTGTATTCCGGGCCGCCTGGCGGGCGAAGATCCAGGAAGTCCTGATTCAGCATGAGTGCGATCCACATGGGCATGGTCGCGACGAGAGTGGCGAGTTGGCCCAGCGGCATCGACTTTTCATGCGGACGCCAGTCGGGGCGGCCATCGGGCACACGCTCCAGGACGCGCCGGGTGGCGCTGGCTTCGCGTTCGAGTTCTTCCAGAAACAATCCAGTGAGTTGCATCGGGGCTCCTTGTTTCGACGAAATCAGGATAGTTGCGAATTAGGACAGCTTTAGTCCGCAAAGGATGGCAGACTGGATGCATGTTACAGACTTCGGCGCGGTTGCTTCGACTTCTCTCTTTATTCCAGGTGCGCCGCAGCTGGACAGGCGCCGAGCTCTGCGAACGGCTGGAAGTGACGGACCGCACGCTGCGCCGGGACGTGGACCGGCTGAGGTCGTTGGGCTATCCCGTACATTCCGCGTCGGGTGCGGCGGGCGGGTACCAATTGGGTTCGGGTGCGTCGCTGCCGCCGCTGCTGCTGGATGACGAGGAGGCTGTAGCGGTGGCGGTGGGATTGCGGACGGCGGCCAGCGGGTCGGTGAGCGGTATTGCGGAGTCGTCGGTACGCGCTTTGGCGAAACTGGAGCAGGTTCTGCCCGGCCGGCTGCGACGGCGCGTGACCGCGCTGACTTCGTTCATTGAACCGCTGTCGAAAACCGGCCCGACGGTGGATGCCGGACTGCTGGCGGCGCTGGCGGCCGCCTGCCGCGACCAGGAGGGCGCCGGCTTCGAGTACCGCGACCACATGGGCGCCGCGTCTACCCGGAATGTGGAGCCGCACTGCCTGGTGCCGACCGGGTTCCGCTGGTATCTGGTGGCGTGGGATTTGACGCGTTCGGACTGGCGGACCTTCCGGGTGGATCGTATGGGCTCGAAACTGATTCGTGGAGCGCGGTTTACGGCGCGGCGGCCGCCCGAGGGAGGCTACTCAGCCTATGTGGCGCGGTCGGTTTCGCTGGCGCCTTACACACACCGGGCGCGTGTGCTGCTGCAGGCTCCGCTGGAGAGCATGAAGGAGTTGATCCCGCCGACGGTCGGTCAGTTGGAAGATGCCGGAGAGGGCCGCTGTGTGCTGGCGACGGGGGCTCACTCCCTGGGTGCACTGGCGATTCACCTGTCCTTATTGAGCGTGGACTTTCAGATTCTGGAGCCGGATGAGTTGAAAGAGCAGGTGCGCCGCCTGGCCGAGCGGCTGGAGCGGGCTTCCTTGTAGGGTGGGGGCCGGCGGAGGAGCACCGGCCCCGGCCGTTCCAGTGGTCGTCCAACACTGGAACGGCCAGCTCGTGCAAGATGGGGCGGATCCTGCCGGAAGCGGAATTCGTCTTCTTCACGCTTCCCAGGCAATGAGATCCGTGAAATGACCCTCCTCGGCCGGCTCCGGGATGGCGAACGCATGGATGAAGGTGGTCACGACCTTCAGAGGAACCCAGTGCGCCCGCTGCTCCCAAAGTTGAGCCAGCCGAGCATGTACTCAGTTTGAGGGTCCGCCTCGCCGATGCGTATCCCGTCGAGAACGTATTTCCTGGCCGTGCGGGATGGGAGCCCGGGCATGGGACCGGTTGCCGCAAAACAGGCTGAATTGGCGTTAGGTTGTTCAGGACCAGTACTTTAGGTCGAATTTCCAGCACTAGCCCTCGTCTCCGGCGGACTGCGGCAACGAGGATCCAGGGCGTCTTCCGTCTTTTTCGCCCCGGGAATCGTCTTTGCTTCAGAGGAAAGGTTCAGGAACAATGGCCAGGGAGACCTGGAGTTGATATTCCGAGAAGTGGAAGACCGCGATCTGGTGCTGCGTGCCCGAAAGGGCAAGGTGGATGCCTATAACGCGCTCGTTTCCCGCTGGGAGACGAAGATGTACAACTACCTGTTGCGGCTCACCTCCCACTCGGAAGATGCCCAGGACCTGTGTCAGGACGTTTTCCTCAAGGCGTATCAACATCTTGCGAAGCTGGACGATCCGGCCCGGTTCGGTCCTTGGCTGTACCGCATCGCGCACAACGAGGCGATGAGTCACCTGCGGCGGCAGCGGCCGGAGGATGAACTGGTCGATCAGGCCGTGGGTGTGATGCCGGGGCGGAGAATGGCTCCGGTGGAAGTGACGCTGGCGGTGGAGTCGGCGCTGGCGCGGCTCTCCACGGAGCAGAGGGAAGCCGTGGTCCTCAAGGTTTACGAGGGGTTCAAGTTTGATGAGATTGCCGAGATCCTCGATTGTCCGGCATCGACCATCAAGTCGCGGGTGTACACAGGTTTGGATTTGCTGAAGGAGATCCTGGCGCCGGTGGTTCGCGGTCCGGCGGCGGGCACGGAGTGACGGAGAGAGTGATGAGGAGCAAGCAATGACTTGTCCCAGTTTCGATTGGAAGAGCTACGTTCTCGACGAAATCACGGCGCCGGAGCGCCGGCAGATGGAACAGCACCTGGCGGGCTGTGCGGAATGCCGGGAGGAGGTGGAAGGGCTGCGGTTGACGGTCACCGCCTTGCGCCGTCTGCCGGTCCAGGAGATTCCCAAGCGGATTTCGTTTGTCTCGGACCCGGTCTTTGAGCCGAGCGGATGGCAGCGGTTCTGGAACTCAGCGCCCCGGCTGGGCTTCGCCTCGGCTGCCATGCTGGCCGGAGCGATCCTGGTGCATGGCTATGTGGCCCGCCCGGTGCCCGCCGCCCCCACCTCTTTGACGTCCGCCCAGATCGAAGAGCAGGTGCAGGCCCGGGTGAATGCGGAAGTCGCGCGGGTGTTGCCCACGGCGGTTGACCAGCGGATTCAGGCTCAGTTGAAGCCGGCGATGGCGGAGCTTTCGGCGCGTGTCCAGGAAGTGCGCACGGCCAGTGAGCAGGGCCGCATGGCCGATCAGAAACTGGTTGCCGACGCCTTTACCGTGCTGGAGAAGCGCTACAACACGCTCTATGTCACGGCCGCCCGCTACGGAGGAGATTGATGCGCGCCCCTATAGTAATGTTTGCGCTCGCGCTGGTTCCGCTGTCCGCCCAACTCTCGGCGCCCTCGCGGGCAGAGATCGAGGCGATGGAGCGGAACTTCGACCAGAAGCTGCAGCGGTTCAGTATCGATGCGCCGGTGGAGGTTCTGGGTCTCACCCGCGGGCTCTACCTGCAGGGCTACGGCGCGGCGTTCACGGCCGAAGTGAACCTGGTGCAGACGCCCGGCGTGTCGCCGTTCCGGCCGACGCTGAGCAAGGAAGATATCGCCAAGGTGCGCGCGGCCAAACTGCGCCGGCTGCCCGAGATCAAGAACCTGATGCGCGACATGCTGGTGAATTCAGCGGGTTCGATGGACCGTGTACCGATGAATGAACGGCTGGTGCTGGGTTTGTTCCTTTTCTATAACTCGTGGGAAGACGCCTCCGGCATGCCGCATCGCATCACGATGCAGGCGCCGCGCCGGGGCCTGCTGGATGTGGCGACGAACCGTCAGCCGCGCACCGCGCTCGATAGTGTCATTCAGGTTCGGGAAGAGTAGTCATGCGGCTGGGCGAAATACTGGTACAGCGCGGGCAGTTGGCGCAGGATGAGTTGGACCGTGGCGTGGAGATGCAGAAGGAGCGTGCCGACAAGCTGGGCCGCATCCTGGTGGATCTCGGCTATGTCGCCCAGCGCGATATTCTGTCCGCGCTGTCTGAGCAGTTGAATGTGGCGATTGCGAAGCTGGACGGTCCGCCGCTGGTGTCGCCGGAGACAGAGCGGCTGTCGGCGCGGTTCCTTCGCCAGGCCCGGGCTCTGCCGCTGAGAATGGACGGCGGCGCGCTGATTCTGGCTGTGGCGGATCCGCTGGATTTCGAAACGCTGGCCGCGGCGAAGTCGGCCACCGGGCTGAGGATCCGTCCGGAGATCGCGATGGAGTCGGAGATTGTCGACGCGATCGACAAGTACTACGGCGAAGAAGAGAAGCAGGATGCGGCGTTCGCGCAGGACGGCGAGGAGAATGCCGCCGACCTGGAACACCTGCGGGACATGGCGAGTGAAGCGCCGGTGATCCGCCTGGTGAACGCGATGATCGCGCAGGCCGTGGAGAAGCGCGGCAGCGACATTCACATCGAGCCCTTTGAGAAGGAGTTTCGCGTCCGGTTCCGCATCGACGGCGTGCTGCAGGACCAGGAGGCGCCGCCGCGGGAGTTGAAGGCAGCGGTGATCTCGCGCCTGAAACTGATGGCGAAGCTGAACATCGCCGAGCGGCGGCTGCCGCAGGACGGCCGCATCAAGATCAAAACCATCGGCCGCGAGGTGGATTTGCGTGTCTCGACGCTGCCGACCCTGTACGGCGAAAGCGTGGTGATGCGCCTGCTGGACCGGAGCGCCGGCGACTTCTACGATCTGCTGAACCTCGGCTTCGACGATCACATGCTGCGCCGGATGGAGCACTTCACGTCGCTGCCGCACGGCATCTTTCTGGTGACCGGCCCGACCGGCAGCGGCAAGTCGACGACCCTTTACTCGGCGCTGAAGCGGATCAACCAGTCGGACAAGAAGATCATCACGATCGAAGACCCTGTTGAGTATCAGATGGATGGCATCAACCAGATCCATGTGAACACGCAGATCGGGTTGAGCTTCGCCATGGCCTGCGGCACATCGTCCGCCAGGATCCGGACGTCATCATGGTGGGCGAAATCCGCGACCGGGAGACGGCCGACGTGGCCATCCGCTCCGCGTTGACCGGCCACTTCGTATATTCGACCCTGCACACGAACGACGCCCCTAGCGCCGTGACGCGCCTGACCGACATGGGTGTCGAGAACTACCTGATCTGCTCTTCGCTGGTGGCTGTGCTGGCCCAGCGCCTGGTGCGCGTCATCTGTCCGGGCTGCCGGCAGCCGGCAGGCGAACGCCTGACGCCTCTGGGCGACACGATTCCCACTTTCCGGGGGACCGGCTGCGAGCGGTGCTTCGGCTCCGGTTACAAGGGCCGCGTGGGCATCTTCGAGCTGATGGAGCTGGACGACGATATCCGCAAGCTCGTGATGCGGAATGCCGACGCGGTGGAGATCACCCAGGCGGCGCGCAGCAGCGGGATGCGCAATCTGCGCGAGGACGGCTGGTTGAAGGTGGCGAGCGGGGTGACTACCGCCGATGAGGTGTTGCGTGTCACCCAGGAGTTCTAGCGCGTGGCGATGACCACCTATCATTTCCGGGCCGTCAGCAGCGACGGCAAAGCGCGCACGGGCACACTGCCGGCCGAGGACGAGAAGCGCGTCGCGCAGGAGTTGCGGCGCCAGGGTCTGATCCCGCTGTATGTGGGGCCGGCTCCGCAGGGCCGTGGAGAGATCAAGCTGCCGAAGCTGCAGTTCGGCCGGAAGCGCGACGTCCTGTTCTTCACGCAGGAGCTCTCCACGCTGCTGAACTCCGGCGTGCCGCTGGACCGCGCGATCTTCATCACCAGCGAGCTGAGCGAACGCGCGGAATTCCGCGCCGTGATCAACGAAATCCTGCGGCTGGTGAAGGGCGGCAAGTCGCTGGCCGAAGCGCTGGCCACCAGACTGAGTACTTTCCGGCGATCTACACCAATATGGTGCGGGCCGGTGAGGCTTCCGGCTCGCTGGCCGCGATTTTCGACCGGCTGGCCGAGTACGAGAAGAATCGCGACGAACTACGCGGCTACATCATCAGCTCGATGGTCTATCCGGCGCTGCTGACCGTGGTGGGTTTCGCTTCCATCACGACGCTGCTCTACTATGTCGTGCCGAAGTTCGCCGGTGCGTTTGCGACCTCCAATGCGCACATTCCGGCGATGACCCAGGCGATGCTCGACCTCAGCACGTTTGTCCGCAGTTGGGGACCCTGGATCTGCTGACCGCCGTGGCGGCGTTCGCGGGATTTCGCTACTACATCAGCACAACCGAAGGCCGCTATTGGTGGGATTCGTTCCGGCTGAAGCTGCCGGTGCTGGGCGACGCCCTGCGCAAGGAACAGACGGCGCAGTTCACCCGCGCCATGGGCACCTTGATTGCGAACGGTGTCCCGCTGGTGCAGAGCCTGACGATCTCGCGCGGCATCATGACGAACCGGCGGATGTCGGATGCGCTGGAACTGATCGCGCAGGGGATCAAGCGCGGCGAAGGAATTTCGCAGCCGCTGGTCGCCTCGGGCCAGTTTCCGCCCTTGACCGCGCATCTCATCTCCATCGGAGAAGAGACCGGCCGGCTGGATGCGATGTTCCTGCGGGCCGCCGACATCTTCGACGCGGATACGCGCACCGCCATCAAGCGGTTCACCTCTCTGTTTGAACCTCTCATCATCCTCATCATGGGGGTGGCCGTGGGGAGTTTGATCCTGAGTATGCTGCTGGCGATCACCGGCATCAACGAAATGGCGATGTAATGGGAATAAGACGAGTTCTACCTTGAGACCAATCCAATGACCCGCAGAAACAAACTCCAAAACCGCGGCCGGCGCGGCATCACGCTGATCGAGATGCTGGTCGTGCTGACGATCATCGCGCTCTTCTCCGCGCTGGTCGTGCCCCGAATGCTGAGTCAGGGTGACAAGGCCCGTGTGACTGCCGCCCGCGCGCAGATCAGCTCCTTCATGACGGCCCTGGGCGCCTACAAACTCGATACCGGCAACTATCCGACGACGGAGCAGGGGCTGCAGGCTCTGCGGGTCCGTCCCCAGAACGTCAACCAGTGGCAGGGCCCGTATCTGCCGCAGGACGTTCCGTTGGATCCGTGGAAGAACGCCTACATCTACAAGTTTCCTGGTGAGCACGAGCCCAGCGAGCCTGAGATCGTGAGCCTCGGGTCAGACGGGCAACCCGGTGGGGAAGGCATCGCGGCCGATCTCGTGAGCTGGAAGGCTCAGTAGGTCTCATGCGCAGGCGGCGCGCGGAGAGCGGCATCACCCTGCTGGAGATGATGATCGTGATGACGATCGTCGCTCTGATGGTCGGCGTGCTTTACCCGAACATCGCGGCGGGGTTGGAGTCCATGCGGATGCGCTCCGCCACCGATTCCGTGGCGGCCTTCCTAAGCCAGGGCATGCTGCGCGCGGAACGAACCCAGGAACCAGTCGAACTGATCCTCCAGCCGGCCTCCGGGCGCATGGAGTTGCGTGGAGCTGTCGCCGGGTTTCAGAAAACCCTGCTGCTGCCCGACGGCATCACCATTCTGCATGTCTTCCCCGATTTGCCGGGAGAACTGCCGGAGGAGCGCAGCATCCTCTTCCTGCCGGCCAGCAACGTGCCGGCGATCGGGATCGAGTTGCTGAACCGCCGCGGTCTGCGCCGTCTGGTTCGAATTGATCCTCTGACCGGCAATCCCGTCGTCGAAACGCCCTCCGCCAGCGTCTCTGGAGAGGAGCGTTAACCAGATGCATCGGCGCCGCGGGTTCACCCTGCTGGAAGTGTTGGTCGCCACCGTGATCATGGGCATTGCCGTCACAGGTCTGCTCAGCGCGCTGCGAACGTCGCTGCGCAACGCCGTCCGGGTGAGCGAGACCGATCGCGCGGCCGCCCTGGCCCGCCGCCAGATGGATGAACTGCTGGCCATCCGGCTGCTGCCAAAGGGCAGCCCGTTCGGCGGTGTGTTTCCTCCGGAAGTGACGGGCGGGGTACCGGCCGGATGGCAGGCTCGTGTGCTGCCCATGGAGAGTGGAGTGATGCCGGGCCAGACGCCGCCGGTCGGATCCCGCATGATGGAGCGGATCCAGTTGGAGATCTGGTGGGGCGAGAGCCAGGGCCGCCGTACTTTGAACATTGAGGCCTACCGCGGGGCTCGCGTCACGGATGCCGACTTGCCGTTCTTCCAGGTGGGCGCCTTCCCGTCCGGGGGACAGCCATGAAGGGCCGCCGCGGTATGACGCTGATCGAGGTGATGATTGCCGTCACGCTGGTGAGCCTGCTGGCGGTAGGTATGTTGTTTGCGATCCGCACTGGACTGACCGCTATGGAGGCGACGGCGCGGCGGTCGAACCTCAACCGGCGCGCGCTGGGTGCGCAGCGGATCCTGACGGCCGAGGTGGCCGGTTTTCTGCCCGTGATCGCCCGCTGCGGCAGTTCGGTCGTGGCCGAAGGTGGCTCCGATAGTCCGTTTTTTGAGGGCCTGCCGACGGTGCTGCGGTTCGCGTCGACCTACTCGCTGGCGGGCGCGTCGCGCGGGGCTCCGCAAGTGGCTGAATTCTTTGTGGTTCCGGGGCAAAACGGGGAAGGGGTGCGCCTGCTGCTGAATGAGATCCCGTTTACCGGTCCGGTTGGCGCCGGATTCCTGTGCCAGCCTCCGGCCGCGGATCCGGCTACAGGACTCAGCATGGTGCGGTTCGCGCCGCCGGCGCCGAATCCGCGCAGTTTCGTGGTGGCGGACCGGTTGTCGGCCTGCCGTTTCTCCTACTTACAATCGAACGAGGTGGAACCCGACCGCTGGGTACCGGCCTGGACCCGGCAGGATCTTTGGCCGGCGGCGGTCCGGATCGACATGCTCCCCCTGGAGCGAGACGGGTCCCGTGTGCCGCCCATGACGTTCACCGGCCGCTTCCGGCCCAATCGCCGTCCGGGAGAGCAGTTTGAGTATTAACGGCAACACGCCTGGAAACCGGAACAGGCTCGGCAGCGCGCTGCTGATGGTCCTGTGGCTGTCGGCGGCTTTGTCGGCGATTGCCTTCTCCGTCGCTTTGAATGTGCGCAATGAGCTGAGCCGGGCGGACACCAACCTGGATGGCATGAAGGCCTACTATCTGGCCTGCGGCGCGGCCGACCGGGCCGTGAACTATATGGTCTACGGGCAGGCGGTCAGGAATCCGAACGGGACGCCCCGTTTCTGGGAGGCCGGCATGCCGCTGCTGGTCTTCGACTTTCCTTCCGGGCAGGCGGTGGTCGAGATCCGGGCCGAAGCGGCCAAGATGAACATCAACACGATGGGCTCGGAGGATCTGTTTAAGCTCATGCTGGCATTGGGTTTGCCGCCGGAACAGGCGCGGCCGGCGGCGATGGCGGTGATGCACTGGCGGGGCGCCGAAGGCGGGCCATTCGATCAGATGTATTTGTCACGCACTCCGTCTTTTCGGGCGCCACATGCGTCATTCCAACAGATCGAAGAGCTTATGGCGGTTGCAGGCATCACTCCGGAACTGTTTTACGGCGGCTACACGCGGACCCCGCAAGGGGCTCTGGTGCCGCGTTCCGGTCTGCGCGACTGCCTGTCGATCTTCAGCCCGTCCACCGGGTTTGACATCAATAGCGTCGATCCGGCGGTGATGCTGGCCGTTGGGGTTCCTCCTCCGGCGGTAGAGGCCGTGGTGGCGTTGCGCCGCCGGGCGCCGATTCTGCGCCAGCAGTTGGGCGCCGTGCAGGCCATGATGGGACCCGCCGCCGGCCGGTTCCGCATCGGGGGCGAAAAGATTTATACCGTCCGCGCGACCGGCCGCCTGCGCCGTCAGGATGGTACGTTGTCCGATCTGCGCCGCAGCGTGGCGATGACCGTGCAGATTTATTCGAAGAATACCCCGGACAATTTCCGCGTCCTCGCCTGGCAGGATAACGCGGCCGGAAGGCAGTTGTTTGACGTATGGCCCAACTGAGATCACCCCTGCTGCGCAGCCTGTTTCGATTCGGCACGGGCGCCGGCGTTGTAGTCGGCGCTGACAGTCTGACCGTCTACCTGACGAGAGTGCGGCCCGGCGGCGCCCGCCTACTGGACTCCCTAAGGATCGACAACTTCCGCGAGCAGCCCGCCGCGGAGTGGGGCTCCGCATATAACAACTTTCTGGCGAAGCACTCGCAGCAACATCTGCCGGCGCTGGTCGTGCTGCCCCGGCATGAAGTGATTGTCCGCCTGGTACATCTGCCGGGCGTGGCCGACCAGGACGCCGCGGCGGCCATTCGATTCCAGTTGGATACGCTCCACCCTTTCGCCGAGGACGAGGTTGCCTACGACTTCCAGCGCGCCGGGTCGGGCGATGCGTTCGTGGTGGCGATCACTGAGCGGCGGTTTCTCGATTTCTACACGGCGTTGTTCGCCGAAGCCGGTTTGAAAACCGCCGGCTTCACCTTCTCCGGCGGCGCCGTATTTCCTTCTCTCCGTCTCTTTGGCAACCCCCCGGCGGAGGGCTTCCTGGCAGTCCAGGGTCTGATGGCCGGGGCCGAAGCGCCATTCGAGCTCTATGGCGAGAGCAGCGCCTATCCGCTCTTCTCGGCGGAACTGGATACGCCGCTGGAGCGGGCGGGTGTCCTGGCGGCCGCGGAACTCCGGTTGCCCGCCGAAACGGAGCCTCGGGATCTGATGGAGCTGCTGCCGGCCTGGCAATCCGCACCCGGGACGATGGATTTCTCTGACGCCGGCCGTTCGCGCGCCGCGTTGCCTTGGGCCGCCAGCCTGGCGGCGGCGTGTCCCCGGCTGAGCACGGTCGTCAATCTGCTGCCGCTGGAGCAGCGGTCTATCTCGTCGCGCGCTGCTTACATTCCGACGATCCTGCTGCTGGTGATCCTGGCTGGCTTGACTGGCGGCTTGCTGGCGCAAAACCAGGTGATGGACCGCAAGTATCAGGCTCAGCTCGATGCCGAGATCAAGCGCATGGAGCCAACGGCGCTCAAGGTGGCGGCGCTGGAACGCAAGATTACCGATGAGAGTGAGCGGATCAGGGATCTCGACGCCTACCGGCTGCGCACCAAGGAGTCGCTCGATATCGTGCTGGAGCTGACCAAGATGCTGCCGCCGCCATCCTGGGTCCTGGCACTCCAGATCGATCCCAAGACGGTGGTGATTCAAGGCGAAACCGAGCAGGCCGACGGGTTGCTGAAGAAACTGGACGCTTCTCCTCGGTTTACTGGATCGGAGTTTTCGGCTCCGCTATCGCGCACGCCGGGCGGCGAGTTGTTCCGGATCAAAGCCAATCGCAGGGGGGTGAAGTGAAGCAGCTCACCCCGCGGGAAAAGCAGGCGCTCGGTCTTTGGGTGATCGGCGTGGCCGTCATCCTGGCCATCTATTACTGGCCGTCCGGTGATTCGGGTGTGATTGGGGTCGTCAGTTCGGTGCAGACCGACGAGAAACGGGTGACGAAGCTTCGCCGCCTGACCGCCGCCGAGCCGGGCCGGCAGGAGATTCTCAAGAAGGTGTCGGCCGAGTTGAGCCGCCGTGAGAAGGGGTTGATTCAGGCCGAAACCGCGCCGCAGGCCCAGGCGCAGCTGCTGCAGATCGCTCGCCGGGTGGCCCAAGCCCAGCAGCCGCCGGTGATGTTCAAGAGTACGGAGTTCGCCGCGCCCCGGCCGTTCGGCTCGGCCTATGGCGAAGTGGCCATGACGGTGAACATCGAGTGCGGCATCGACCAGATTGTGAACCTGCTGTCGGACATCAGCAATCAGCCGGAGCTGGTCTCCGTGGGTGATCTGCAGTTCAACCAGGTATTGAACAAGCAGAAGGTGGTCCCGGTGCGCATCACGTTTACCGGGATTGTGCCTCGCAAACTGGTGCCGGAGAAGAAGGGAGGGTCCGGGTTTTGAGACGGAATCTCATCCTTCTGGACTTGCTGGTGGTGGCGCTGATTGCGGCGGTTTCCTGGCAGTTGTGGAACGGGTATAAGGACCGGGCGACGAAGCAGCAGGCTTTCCTGACCGCTCCGCCTCCGCAGGCGCCCTTACCGGTGGTCTCCCTCGCCCCGCCTCCGGGGCAGGTGTCGGCTTCGAATTACTACGAGATCGCCTCGGTGCTGCCGTTCAGTAAAGATCGTAATCCGACGGTCATCGTGGATGTGGTGGGCACCGAAGCCGGTGCCCGCCTTTCCCTTGCGCTACTACGGAATGATGAACTGGGGTGGCGGCCCCAAGGTGATCCTGTCGCCCAATCCGGGCGGGACGCAGAAGAGCTACGTGCCGGGCGACAAGGTGGGCGAGTTCAAGCTCGTCAGCATTGCGCAGACCGGCCTGGTCTTCGAGTGGGACGGCAAGCAGTTGCCGGCGAAGTATGAGGAGATGCGGGATTCGTCGGGCGGTGGCCAGCAGACTACCAGTTCCGGCGGCGGCCAGACGGCCTCCACCAGCGCTTCCGTGGTGAACGTCACGGCGCCCAGCAGTTCGGGTAGCGAGTCGCAGGTCAAACAGGTGACGAGTCCCGTGGTTAACGTTAGCGGGCCCACCCGCGGGCCGGGTGCGGATCAGGGCGGCGGCATTCGTGGGTGTGTGCCAGGTGACTCCACTCCATCCGGAGCGATTGTCGATGGCTACCGGAAGATTGTGTCAGTGAATCCGTTTGGCGGAGGCTGCCGCTGGGAACGGGCGCAATAACGGCAAGAGGAAGAGAACAGGAGACCTCAAATGAACAAACTAACAATGACGGCGTTGGCTTTGGCAATGTGCGCCGCGCCGGGTTTCGGACAGCAAGCAATACGACCGCGGACAAGACGGCGAAGGCGGCCCAGGCCAAGATGGCGGCCAAGCGGGTGCCCGCCGCGGCGGAGACCGAATTGCCGGCGAACGCGGTGAAGATGCAGGAAGGCGTGCAAAGGCCACGGATGCGAAGGGTAAGACCTGGATCTACTCCCGCACTCCCTTCGGCTGGACCAAGACGGATGAGGCCAGTTTCAAGGAAGCGGCGCACGCTTCGGAAGTGCCCTCCATCCGGGCCATCGCCATTGACGGCGACAAAGTGGAAGAAGTCGAGCGTGACAGCCCCTTTGGGAAATCCGTGTGGACCAAGCCAGTCAACGATCTGGCCCCCGACGAGAAGGCCGCCTACGAACTGAAGCTCAACGCCAAGAACGAGAAGTAGTGAAGGAGTGCTCCTGATGCGTGTGTCCCGATTCCGCAGCCCGAAGCTGAGCCTGGCGTTGGCAGTCCTGGTGTTGGAACTGCCGCTCGCCTATGCTCGCAGCAGCCGCAATTGCCGCCGGTGGTGGTTCCGCCCGGCTTCGGGTCGAGTGTCAACGACGTCCAGAATCCGCCGGCCGCTCTAGCCGGCGCCCGCGGCGGCCCAGCCCGCGCCCAATGCGCCCCCATCGGCTCCACCGAATGCGCTGGTGGGCGGCATGAGCCTGCAGAATGTGAACCTGCTGGAAGTGGTGGACTCCCTGGCCCGGGAGTTGAAGATCAACTACATCATGGACAAGCGGGTGAACGGCGGGAACCAGGGCTGAACACCTACGGCGAAATCCGCACCATGGACAAGCGAGCCCTGCTCCATACAATCCTGCGGATCAACGGGGGCGGCCATGGTGCAGGCGGCTGGTCACCCATCGCATCGTTCCTCTCACCCATGTCGCGCGCATGCCGCTGAAGCCTGAGGTCGATGCTCAGAACATTCCAGAAGACGACCGGCCGATGCTGAACCAGGTGCTGTTCGGATTCTATCGTGTTTCCCTATTAACCTT
>JASGIE010000127.1:0-17166 GCA_049841055.1 Paludibaculum sp.
CATCCGCGACGCCCGCGGTCAGAACCTGCGCCTGATTCTGCTCTGGTTCGCCACCTGGAAGAACGGCGTCATGGAGCTACGCCCCGGGCTGGGTGAAGAGCAGACAACGGGAAGTATCCGCGAATGCTTGATTCCGGCGGCAAGCCCGTCCGGGTCCTCTCGCCCCACAGCGAAGCAACCATGAAGGCCGACAGCAACGCCTTCGCCGCCTTCATGCAGCATGTCAGGGAGGTTGACGGCGACCTCCACACCGTCATCATGGTACAGGTCGAGAACGAACCCGGCTCGCTGTTTACTGACCGTGATCACTCGCCCGCCTCCAACAAACTCTTCGAGGGATCCGTGCCCGCCGCGCTCACCAGCGCCTTGAAGAAGAACGCCGGCACCTGGACCCAGGTCTTTGGCGCCGAAGCCGACGAGGCCTTCGCCGCCTGGCATGTGGCGAAGTATGTGAATGAAGTCGCCGCCGCGGGCCGCAAGGGATATGGCCTTCCACTCTATGTCAACGTATGGCTGCGCGAACGCAAGAAGCTTCATCACCCAGGCGAGGCTTATCCCAGCGGCGGAGCCGCTTCCAACATGCTCGACATCTGGAAGGCGGCCACGCCCTCCATCGATGTCATCGCGCCCGACATCTACGTGATGGACCATGCCGGCTACCGGGGCGTCTGCAAAAGCTACCGCCGGCCCGACAATGCTCTGCTCATCCCCGAGACGGGCGGCTTCGGGGCCTTCGCCCGCTATATGTTCTACGCCCTCGCTGATTACGACGCCCTCGGCTTCGCCCCCTCCGGCATCGATCGCATCGGCGCGGGCACCGTTCCCGACGGCGTGCCCGGGAGCCAGCGCTGGCACCAGCCTGGCTGATCTCGTGCGCCCGATGATCGACGACTATCGGCTTCTCGGGCCCGCACTACGACCAGATCGCCTCCTGGCAAGGCACCGGCAAACTCCACTCCGCCGTGGAAGAAGACCAGATCACCGAACGCCTGCTCACCTTCACGGACTATGAAGTCCTCGCCCAGTTCGGCAGGACCGAGTCGAGCTATGGAGGCACCTTTGCATCGGGTAGGCCCCAAGACCGGCCGCGCGATGGTCTCCGAGATCGCGCCCGATGAGTTTGTGATCCTCGGCTTCGACACCACGATGCGCTTCAGAGCCGCGTCGCGGATCCAAGCTCAAGAGCGCCCAATTCCTCTGGGTAGAAGAAGGCAGGTTCGAGAACGGCGAGTGGAAGGCCGCGCGACGGCTCAACGGCGATGAACGTTCTTCCGCCTCACTCTGCCCGCACAGGGGGCGGTTCTCAGGGCGAGGCTCATGTCCTATTGAACCTGCTAGTGCTGCCGGACAAAGGCGAGGACATCTGCCAGGCCGGGCTCGTCTCCATACACCCGGAGATGGCTTTCAAGCATGTCCTTATAGCCCAATCCGTCCGGTGTGCGGTACTGATGCCAGTCGGCGCCGCGCTCCAGCAGCAGGAGCGCGGCCTTCCAGTTCGAGCAGGTCGACGCCGCGAACACCGCGCTGTTCCCCTGCGAGTCCCGAGCCTTCAGGTCGGCGCCTTGATCCAGCACAATCTGCAATACCTCCGGGGGCACCGTCCGCCCGGCGGCCGCGAAGAAGACCGGGGTGCCGAACGAGTCTTTGGTATTCGGCTTGGCGCCGGCTGCCAGCAGCAGTTGGACCGGCTCCGACCCTGTCTTGCCGCTGAGCTGAATCGCCAGGCTCAATGGCAACTCGCCTCCTGAGCCCAGGTTCGGGTCGGCTCCGGCTTTCATCAGTGCCCGCAGCACGTCCAGCTGATCCGGAGTGGCGCGCAGTTGGCGGAAGGCCAGCATCAGCAGAGTGGTGTCGGCGAAGCCCCGGCTGTTCACATCGACCTTGGGAAGCAGCGAGGACACCGTGGCCGCATCGTTCTGCGAAATGGCGGTGGCGACATCGCGGACCGGCCCTGACCGGAAGAACGTCAGGTTGCCCTTCGAGTCGCTATTCAGGCGCAGTTGCGCTTCGGCGTAGCCCTTCAGCAGGACGAGAATGAGCACCGGCGACAGCGCCAGCAGGAAGCCGGTCCCGCGCAGAAGGCGCGAGGAAGTCCCGTGGAACAGGAAGATCGAGACAGCCAGAACCAAGCCAGGCACCAGCAGCATGAACGCGGCCACGCTCAGTGCGCTGGTCTTCGAACTGGTAGCCGCCGCCAGCCCAAGTAAGAACATCAGGAAGATCCCGGCCACATCGCCGAGAACGATGATCCAGAACAGGAGTTTCATGGGTGATTTACCGCCAGAGTGTCATCGCGACCCGGTAGATCGTCCCCTGGCGCTCCGGGTCTGCCTGAATCGCCGCATGAACGCTCGCCGGAACAACCACCACCCCATGAGCGTCCTTCAGTTCGAAGTACAGCCCCGCCGGCACGATCTCATACCCAAACCACTTCCGAAGCAACGGCGCCGTCTCCGCGGGGTGACGCAGGCACAATTGCTGGAAGTCTTCGTAGCTGATCTCGTAACCGGTTTTCATACTGAAATCCCCAGAGGTGGCAGTGATCCAGTATAAGCACGGGCTAGGCTTTTAGAAATGGCCGCGCAAACTCCACTGCCTCGCGCAGGGACTTCATTCCGGCTTCGGTGAGCTTACCTGCGTCCTGGCGCGTCTTCCAGGTCTTGAAGACGCCCCGCACTACCAGGGGATACTTCAGTCCTTCCAGACCGTATAGACCCATGTTGGTCAGCACCAGCAACGTGCGGCCGTGCATCTCCATCGCCTCTCGGTGCTTGCCGGCCTGCCAGAGGTCCCAGGTCTGCGCGTACAGGTCCGCGAACGCTGCCGCCGGCATGCTGCCCGAAAAGCCGCGCCTCATCTCCTCGATCAACGTCCGGCCATGAGAACCGGAGAACACTTTCAACCGGCCTTCGCTCCCGGACAGCAGCGGCCCGATCCGGTCCAGCGGCTGCCCGGCCTCATCCTTCACATAGCGCAGCGTCGGGATCGCGCGGTACATCTCCAGCAGCAACTTCGGCGTGATCCTGCCTACTGCCTGTGCAAACAACGGCAGTGCCGTCGCGCTGCCCACCTGTCTGTAATACTCCAGCACCGCCTTGGGGTCTTCGTTCTTTGGCGGCAGCGAGATGATCGCGTCGGCGCCCAGCCGCTCGGCCTGTTGTGCATAGAGAACGGCTGTTGACGGATCCGCGCTTTGAACACCCAACACCACGGCCAGCTTCAGCTTCTTGCCCGTGGCCGCGATCGCCTCGGCGCCTTCCAGCCGCTCACTGTTGCTCAGCGTGTCCCACTCACTGGCCAGTTGCGGCCACACCGGCTCCGTGCGCGCCGCAGCGGTCCAGGAACCGGATCTGGGCAGTCAGCGCTTCCAGGTCCAATGCGCCTTTGTCGTTGAACGGCGACTGCGCGATGGGGAAGATCCCTCGCAACGGCTTCCCGGTTGCGCCCAGGGCGAGGCTTCCGCACAGCGCCAGAAAGTGCCTTCTCGATACACCTGCGTGCATAGCGCTACCTCTCGATCGACTTCGTCATGCGGTCGAGGATTGCACGATCGATCTCGTACCCGAGACCCGGCTTCACGGGCGCGTCCACATAGCCGTCCTTCGCGATGCGGATCCTGTCCTTGATGTATGGCCGGTCGCCCACGCCTTGCGGCACGGTCATCTCGAACCAGACGTTGTTCGGCATCGCCAGTTCACAGTGGAAGTGGACGGCATGGTCGAAGGTCTCGCCCCAGTTGTGCGGAGCGCACTCCATGCCGAAGCACTCCGCCAGGCGGGCGATTTTCATGCCGCCCGTAATACCGCCCACGTTGTCCGTGATGAACCGCACGACGTCCATTGCCCCGCGCCGGATGTAGTCGGCGTAGTTATAGGGTGAGAAGAGGAACTCGCCGATGTGCACCGGTATGTCCAACGCCTGGCACAGCTGAACCAGGCCTTCGATGTCGGTGGTCGGGATGGGATCCTCGAAGGCCACGTAGTTCAGCTTCTCCAGCAGGCGGCCCACGGTCATTGCCTGCTCGCGGGTATAGACGCCTACCGGATCCATCAGGAGGATGAAGTCGTCACCCGCCGCGGCGCGCACCGCCTTGCAGACTTCCAGATCGAGCTTCAAGTCGGAGCCGCCGTCCGGCATGCTGGGCGGGTGAATTTTGTATGCCTTGAACCCGTCGGCCTTGCACTGCCGAACTTCGTTCACGAACTCCTCCACGGTCTTGTGATGCTGCGAACTGGCGTAGGCCATCACGCGGTTCCGATAGGCTCCGAGGATCCGGTAGATAGGGAGCCCCACCGCCTTGCCGAGGATGTCCCACAGGCATGCATCGATGGCTGACGCATAGGACGACTGCCCCAGCCGGCGCTTGGGCGGATCGTACTGCGACGTCAACGCGGGCAGGTCCAGCACGCTCTTGCCGACCAGCGTGCGTTTGGCGAACTCCAGCCAGCCTTCGTTGCTCCAGTTGGGATGCCAGTAACGGCGGGCCAGCGTGTAGTTGCCCTCCAGCCCGCTGTTCGTCACGACTGCAGCGATGCGCGTGTAGCCGGCGTTTGTCACCGCGGTGCCGGGCTGCCCCGGATCCACCAAATAGACCTTCACCTCTTTGATGGTGAGATCGGGCAGGTCGCCGGTCTTCACCCCGACGGCCTGTGCGGCCGCGCCTGCCGGATTCAAGAGGGCGCCTGCGCCCAGCGCGAGCATGTTCCGGCGACCGATCGGGTCTGTCGTCATGACGCCTCCTACTTCACGGTCACGTCCCACACCTTGGCTCTCCGCGACTTGCCGGCCGGTCCCTCGACATACAGCGTCACGACATACTGGCCCGCCTTCTCGTAGGCATGGACTGGGTGCTGCTCCGTGGACTCCTTGCCGTCTCCGAAGTCCCATTTCCAGGACGTCACCTGGCCGACTGTCCGGTCGGTGAAGGCAATCGTGCGGCGGTCCATGTCTGTTACCACGAACGACCATTGGGCTTCGAGCTTCTTGCGCAGGCTCGGCTCCAGCGGCATCAGTCGGAACGCGACCAGGTCCGAGGCGTTGCCGTACATCGTCTGCTTGTGGGAGAGGTTCCAGAAGCCGGTGTGCGTCTTGGCGTTGACGTCGTCGTAATCCAGAATCGACCAGGAGAGGCCGATGATCTTGTTCTCCCAGAGCTTCGATTCGACGGAGCGGTCGGGGCCGTCGCAGCTCGCATAGTCGAACGGGGTGATCCAGAACTCGAGCGTCAGCCGGCCCGACTCGCCCGGCTTGAAGTTGTACTTGTAGGCCGCGTTCATGTACGGCAGCTCTTTGATCCACGGCTGGCAGCCCCAGGCCAGCGCCCAATCCTTGCCTTCGGCCGGGGTGAAGATGTGATAGTTCTGCGCGTGGACGCCGTGCATCGAGAAGTGGGCATCCCAACGCGGGATGTCTTTGTTGGGGTGCATCTGGGCGATGAGCGGCCCGCCGGAGAGGTCGCCATCGACCACCACTTCGAAGATGTCGTTGTGGAGGTCGTTGCGGCTGAAGTCCCAGTAGTTGTCATAGGCCTCATAGAGGAAGTAGAGGCGGTTCATGCCCTTCACCCAGCCGACCTTCACACGGACATCGAGATCCTTGCGATCGATGTTCGTGCCGCGGCCGTGGACCGTGTCCATCAACTGGTCCGTGCCGATCATGTAGCTCTCCGGCACCATGGCCCAGTCGTCCGTATTCCCGTCCACGCGGGGGATCTGGTCCGCCGGGAACTGGAAGATCTGGAAGGTGACACCTGGGCGGGCCAGCGACTGCGGCTGCGCGTGCAGCAGCGCGGCCAGCACGGGCAGCAGCAACAGGCGGAGGGCGGGATGGGGACTCATGACACTCCATCTAATGCGAATGCGCGCTGCTCAGCAACCCCCTCGTGCTACTTTGAATCCCTGAAGGTCTTACCCTCCATGCGATTCATTGACCGCGACGAAGTTGCCCGGCGTCTCACTTACCCGCTCTGCATCCCCATCGTGCGGGAGGCGATGGTCGCGTTCTCGAAGGGCGAGACCATCCAGCATCTGCGGTCGATCCTTACGCTCTCGGCGGGCCGCCTGTTCGGGATCATGCCCGGGGCGATGGGCTCCGATGAGGCGTTCGGCGCGAAGCTGATCAGCGTCTTCCATGGCAACGCCGCGCTGGGCCGGCAGTCGCATCAAGGTGTCGTCGTGCTGTTCGATCCTGTCACCGGCGAGCCCGTCTGCGTGGTGCATGCCGGTGAGCTCACCGCGATCCGGACCGCGGCTGCCAGCGCCGTCGCTACGGATGCGCTGGCCCGGCCGGAGGCGTGCCGGCTGGCCATCCTGGGCACCGGCGAACAGGCCGGGACGCACATCCGAGCCATTGCCGAGGTGAGGAAGCTGGAGTCGATCCGCATCTGGGGGCGTTCCCTGGAGCGGGCCTCCATCCTGACGGAGCGGACTCAGGCAGCATGCCCGGTGCTGCCCGCTGCCTCTGTGGAAGAGGCCGTCGCCGAGGCGGACATCGTCTGTACGGTCACCTCTTCGGCCGAGCCGATCCTGCTGGGCCGGTGGCTGCGGCCAGGGACGCACGTGAACGTCGTGGGCTCCAGCCATGCGGGTCCGGTGGAGGTCGACAACGACCTGGTGGTGCGATCACGGTTCATCGCGGACAGCCGCGAAGGCGTGCTGCAGCAGGGCGCTGAGTTCCTGCGGGCGAAGCAGGCCGGCCTGATCGGCGACGAGCACGTGGTGGGCGAGATCGGCCAGGTGCTGGCCGGCACGATCCCCGGGCGCCAGTCGGCCGACGAGGTCACGGTCTACAAATCGCTGGGCCACGTGGTGCAGGACCTGGCCACGGCCTGGGCGCTCTACACACAGCCGGACGAGCAATAGGTCATGTCTTTAGCAGCCCTGTGACGTAGGCGGGCGTCAACGGGATGCGTCGCGGATGGACTCCGGTGGCGTCGAAGAAGGCGGCGGCGACGGCCGGCGCGCAGATGCCGTTGGCGGCCTCTCCGCCAGTGCCGAAGCCTTGATCATCGCGGGAGATCTGCACGGTGCGGATCTCAGGCATCTCGGCCATGGTGAGGATTTTGTACTTGCTCCAGTCCGTGCTGGTGACGCGCTCCTTGTCGAAGGTGACCTCCTCTTTGAGGGTTTCGCTGAGCCCCATGACGAGCCCGCTCTTCATGCAGCGGTCGAGCTGGCGGGGGTTGATGATCTTGCCGCATTCCAGGCCGATGGTGAACTTCGTGACCTGGACGACACCGGTTTCCGGCGTCACGGCGATCTCGGCGATGCCCACCCAGTAGGCGTTGGAGCGCCTCATGATGTTGACTCCGCGGCCGGTGAGGGTGCCCGGTCCGGACTTGCGCGCGCCGGGCTTGGGCGAGTGGCGAGGCTCCCAGCCGGCCTCTTTGGCCGTGGCCTTCAGCACGTCGATGAGGCGCTGGTCGGTGGTGTGGTCGAGGCGGTATTGGATGGGGTCGGCGCCGGCTGAGGCAGCAGCCTCGTTGATGAGCCCTTCCAGGACGAAGTTCTGCTGGCGCTGGCCGGGCGTGCGCATGATGTTGCCGCGCAGACCGCCGGTAGAGGTCTCGCCCGCGAGGTTGGCCATGCCGAAGGCACGTTCGCAAAAGTTCGGGATGTGGTCATAGACCCACTCCAGAGCCAGGAAGTTGGATGGCTTGGAGGCGGTGCAGGGCATGCCCGCGAGGATTGCGCCCAGCAGTCGCGCATCCATCTGCTTGGGCATGTAGGAGTCGTTCTGCAGGGCGACGATGTGGCCGTTGGCGTCGAGTCCGGCCTTGATGTCGGCGACCCAACCGGGGGAGACGGTGGACCAGGCGAGGTCCTCCTGCAGGGTCCACTGAACACGGACAGGCTTGCCGGTGAGCTGCGAGAGGATGGCAGCATCGGCCTCGGCTCCGTCACCGCCGAAGGTCGTCCGGCCATACTGGCCGGCCTGATCCAGCCACCGGACCACCACCTTTTCCACCGGGACGCTCAACGCAAAGGCGAGCTGTGCGCGCAGACCCTGAGAATGAGAAGAGTGCGTCCATACGGTGACGGCGCCATCGGGCTTGACGTCGGCTACGGCGACAAATGGGCCCATGGGGGCATGCCGCACGTAGGGCTGCTCGTACGAGGCTGAGATCTTCCGGGCTGCACCCGCCAGTGCGTCGGCCACATTGGCAGGGTTGCCGTGAGTCTCGCTGGGTGCACCCCACTGTACGGCGCGCAAAGCGGCCGTGAGGTTCTCGCTGCCGGGCAGGCCGGACCAGGCGGTCCATCTGGTGGTGTTGGCGACGGCGCGGGCGGCGCTGGTGGCCTCCCACTCGTCGGGCGAGACGACGGCGACGAGGTTGTTCCTGTGTACGACCTGAGCGTTGGGGAAGCGCTGCCTGTCAAGGGTCCCGACGGAGATCAATGTGGAGCCGAGGGTGGCGGGCCGGATCATGCGGGCGTGGAGCATGCCGGGCAGCTTGACGTCGCAGCTCCACTGGGTGCGACCGGTGACTTTGGCGGGGATGCCGGGCATGGGGTAAGACCGGCCCACGACGCGATACTGGCCGATCGGCTTCATGGGTGGATCACCAGTCACGACATAGCCATCGAGCCCGGCCAACCCGTTGCCGTTGGCCCTATCGATGCGGGCCGGGGTGCCCGAGATGGGGATCTTCAAATCGAGGTGCTGGCCTTGAACAAGCTGGCCATAGCTGATCTGTTTGCCGCCGCCGGAGACGATGCCGTCCGTGACTGTCAGCTCCGTGACAGGGACGTTCAGTTGGGCGGAAGCCAAGGCAAGCAAGGCCTGGTAGGTGTAGGCGCCGACCTTGCGGAAGTTGAGGGCTCCGGTGAGGAAGCCGGCCGAGTAGCCGCCGTCGGGGGTGCGGTCCGTGTCGCCTAGGATCAGGGTGATGGACTCGGGGCGGACGTTGAGCTCCTCGCCGAGGGTCTGGGCGTAGAAGGCGCTCATGCCGGTGCCGGTCTCTGTGCGGCCGGTGCGGGCAGTGATGGTATTGTCGGCGTGGATCTCGAGCCACGAAGGGAGCTTGGTGGGGTCGACGGAGTTGCCGGTGGAGGACTCCGCCTGCTGGGCCGGGAGGGCGAGCGAGACGAAGAGGGCGCCTCCGGCGCGGACGAAGCCGCGGCGGGTGAGTGTCGAGGGGATGGGGGTTTCGGCAGGGGTCCGCATGTCAGCCAGCCTTCTCGGTGGACATGGTTTTGGCGGCGAGCAGGACGGCGTCGACGATGGCGGCGTAGGTGCCGCAGCGACAGAGGTGCGGGGAGGGCGGCGTGTTGGTGAAGGCGTCCCGGACCTGCGCGGCGCTGGGGTTGGGGTTCTTCGAGAGCAGGTCGACGGCGGCGATCATCATGCCGCTCTGGCAGTAGCCGCACTGGGGCACCTGTTCGTCGATCCAGGCCTGCTGGACGGGGTGCAGGGCGCCCGCCTGGGCAGGCGGATGGCCGGCGGCCCAGAGGGCGGGCAGTCCCTCGATGGTGGTGATGTGCTTGCCGTTGACAGAGCCGGCGGGGGTGACGCAGGAGCGCACCTCCTGGCCGTCGACGAGGACGGCGCAGGCTCCGCACTGGGCGACGCCGCAGCCGAAGCGGGGTCCGGTGAGGTTGAGCTCATTGCGCAACACGTAGAGCAATGGGGTTTGCGGCGCGGCGGCGATCGCCCTGGGCGCGCCGTTCACGGTGAACGCGAGTTTCGTAGCCAAGCACGGTCCTCCTTCAGAGACACGGGTGGTGTGTTGAGTGCGGTTGATGAGATGTGGGCCGCGGCGCCGGCTCAGCCGGTGATCCGGTTGGAGCGGAGGGCGGCGGCCACCAGGTACCACGCGGGCCAGCTGAGCGCCCAGTTGGGGAGCCAGGGTCCGTTGGCGGTCCAGGTAGGAATTGTCAGCGCCGTGACAGTGACGGCGAGGATGACGGCCGGCAGGGGCCGGATGCGATGGAGCCGGAGGCCCTGGCTGACGCCCCAGAGCGCGGGGATCAGGAAGAGCAGCAGGCAGAACCTCGACAGCGATTCGATGTCGAACCGGGCGAAGCAGAAGAGGCAGGGCAGGCCGCTGAGGGCCGCGCTGACCCAGATGGTGCGGCGCGAGAGGGAGCCGACGGCGAAGCCGCAGGTCCAGGACCAGCCGGCGAGGAGCAGCACCTGCCAGCAGAGCAGGGACAGGCCGGGCGGGAGGGACCAACCGGTGCCGCGGAAGAGGGCGGCGTCGATGGTCTGGAGCCAAGTCCGGCTGACGGTGAGCGAGAAGCCCATGAGCAGCAGGGTGCAGGGCCAGGCGAGGCCGAAGGCGGCGAGCCAGGGGCGCCAGTTCCGCCAGAGGAGCAAGTGGCGGCGGAGGGCGAGGCCGGCGACCTCGAAGAGCATGCGCGAGTGGCTTTCGCCGGCTTCGAGGAGGTCGCCGAGGACGGCCTCGCGCTCGTGGTGTTCGAGGAATTGGGATACCGCGTCGACCAGGGTCCAGCCGATGGTTCTCATTCGCAGGTCTCCGTCATGCGGGTTTGCCGGGCCTTGCGCCGGCCCACGAGACGCCCATGCTCAAGCGGATGACCGCTTCGTAGAAGTCTTTGGCGGCGGCGACGCCCGCGGGGGTGACGCGCACCATGCGTTTGGCGCGGCCTCCGCGGAGTGCGGTGGCCTCGCCCATCCAGGTTTCGACGAGGCCTTTGGACTCGAGGCGGTCGACGGTGGTGTAGAGGGCGCCGATGGAGCAGCGGCGGCCGGTGGTGGATTCGATCTCTTCGCGCATGGCGGCTCCGTAGGCGTCGTTGCCGAGCCGGGCCGCAGCGGTGATGAGAAGGTATTCGAACTCGCCCAGCATGATTTGAATCACATTGTGCTACTAATGCCGGGAGGTGTCAAGAGGGGGCGGGCGTGGGGGTGAGTGCTGATTGGGTTTGTTTGGTCGGGGGTGGTGGATCTGTGAGGGTTGGGTGCGGTGTGGGGCGATTGGGTTCGTTTGGAAGCAGGAGGAGAAGACGGCGACCAGGGGTCGCCTGCGGGCCAGGGGGCCCGCCGTCCTGATTGGTTGGAGGTGTTCGTTGGTGGTTGGGTTTGTTTGCTCGTGGGCGTTGGATTTGTGGGGGCCGGCTGTCGGGCGGATGGGGCAGAGGGAGTTGGTCTCCCCGTGGCGCGATTGGCTTCGTTTGGCGGGTTGAGTTTGGCGCCGGCCGGTTTTGGGTAGGGAGGATGCGAAGATTGGCTTCGTTTCGACAATGGCGACCAGGGGTCGCCTGCGGGCCAGGGGGCCCGCCGTCCCGAGGGGTTGGAGGTGTTCGTTGGAGGTTGGGTTTGTTCGCTCGTGGGCGTTGGATTTGCGGAGGCCGGCTGTCGGGCGGATGGGGTAGAGGGAGTTGGTCTCCTCGTGGCGCGATTGGCTTCTTTTGGAGAGCTGAGTTTGGCGCCGGCCGGTTTTGGGTGGGCAGGATGCGAGGATTGGCTTCGTTTCGACAACGGCGACCAGGGGTCGCCTGCGGGCCAGGGGGCCCGCCGTCCCGATGGGTTGGAGGCGTTCGTTGGAGGTTGGGTTTGTTTGCTCGTGCGCGTTGGATTTCCGGAGGCCGGCTGTCGGGCGGATGGGGTAGGGGGACTTGGTCTCCTCGTGACGCGATTGGCTTCGTTTGGAGAGCTGAGTTTGGTGCCGGACGGTTTCGGATAGGAAGGATGCGAAGCTTGGCTTCGTTTCGACAGCGGCGACCAGGGGTCGCCTGCGGGCCAGGGGGCCCGCCGTCCCGATGGGTTGGGGATTTGCCTGGAGCGATGGGTTTGTTTGCTCGTGCTGGAAGGATTCGCGGAGACACTCCGACTGGGGGCCAACTCCGAACCGGGCGATGCCGGTGTGCTTGAAGAGGTGTGTGAGGTCGTACCGAAAAAGGCTGTGGAAGAGTTCGGTGGTGCTGCTTTGGATGAGCCTGCAATTGCAGAAGCCCATGAATTGGTACGGGCCTGCGAGGGCAGAGAGGAGTTTGTGGAAGTCGAAACGGTCCTCTGGCGTGGCTGCCATGGGGTAGGTGCCGCTCGACGCCACCGACCGCCGATGAGCGGGCCGGGCGAAGCACGCGATGTCGCGGAACGCGGTCGTGCCGGCCGTTCTCCGAGTCAATTCCATTCCGGGCATGGCTGCCCCCTTTCGCCTCGGAGTGTAGACTATGCAAAAGCGAAGAAAAGGCGATAATTGCTGTATCTCCGTGAAAGCAGGGATGCGAATTTTCTTGAACTGCCGTGATCGCATGCCGGCTTGTGCGGAAATTGGCCTGTTCGCGGGCTGAGTGGTATCGACCCTCGTTGAGGAACGGGGTTGGGACTCATCCTGAAGGTTTCCACAAATGCGCGCTGGCACCGGGTACCGAGTCGCCCTCGAGGTTTATTGATTGTTTTTGTATTGATTTGTTCCAGAACTCCCGGCCGTTGACAAGGCGCGTTGTGATTCTGACAGCTCGACCGCACGAGGTGTTCACACAACGCATCATGTGGGGCTAGAATCGTAGAGGTCAGTCTTCTGTAATGAGCCAAGATACGCCAGAACGACGCGCCAGGGCGTCCATTGACGAGCTCCTTCGCGCGGCAGGTTGGCTCGTCCAGGACCGCCAAATGGCAAATCTGACGGCCGGTCGGGGAGTCGCTATCAGAGAGTTCCCCCTCAGGGCTGGCCACGGATTTGCCGACTACATGCTGTATGTCGATGAATCCGCGATAGGTGTACTTGAAGCAAAGAAGGACGGCGTTCCGTTGACTGGGGTGGAACTGCAAACTTCACGATATTCGCTAGGATTGCCCGACAATTTGCCTGCATTTCGTAGACCGCTGCCCTTCCTCTATCAGGCCACAAGCAAGGAGATCCGTTTCACCAATCTTCTCGAGCCCGATTCCGCCGGCCGAGCAGTGTTTGCCCTACACCGGCCGGAAACTTTAGCAGATTGGCAATGGAGAGAGATTGAAGTTTCTGGCTCCACGACTAAAGCACGAATCCGCAGAATGCCGGAACTCATTACCGCAGACCTCTGGCCAGCTCAGGTGAAGGCAATCAAAGGTCTAGAGAAGTCGCTGGCCGACAGCAGACCACGTTCCCTGATTCAGATGGCCACTGGCAGCGGCAAGACGTTCACTGCCTGCAACTTCGTGTATCGGTTAATCCAACATGCCAACGCTCGTCGTGTGCTGTTCCTGGTTGATCGCAACAACCTCGGGCGCCAGACCTTGAAGGAATTTCAGGCGTTCCGCACGCCGGACGACGGACGGACGTTCACGGAACTCTACAACATCCAGCACCTGAAATCGAACAAACTGGATACGGTTTCACGTGTCACCATTACAACAATTCAGCGCCTATTTTCCATGCTCAAGGGTGACCCCGAAATCGATCCAGCACTCGAAGAGGGGTCACTATTTCAAACAATTGGGCTGCCGGTCCAGCCCTTCGAGCTCGATTACAATCCATCGATTCCAATTGAGACGTTCGACTTCATAGTGACTGATGAGTGCCATCGGTCCATCTACAACCTATGGCGGCAGGTGCTCGAGTATTTCGATGCCTCGCTGATCGGTCTCACGGCAACTCCGTCCAAGCAGACATTGGGGTTCTTTAATCAAAATCTGGTTATGGAGTACAACCACGACCAAGCCGTTGCCGATGGCGTGAACGTCCAGTACGATGTCTACCGGATCCGCACCAAAATCACTGAGCAGGGTTCGAAGATCGAAGCTGGATTCTATGTGGACACTCGGGACCGCAAGACGCGGGAAGTGCGTTACCAGCAACTCGACCAGGATCTGCCCTATTCTGCAAGCCAACTCGATCGCGACGTCGTTGCTTCTGATCAAATCCGAACGGTCATCAGGACCTTCCGCGATCAACTCCCGCTCGAGATCTTTCCGGGGCGCACCGAAGTTCCAAAGACGCTGATCTTCGCCAAGGACGACAGCCACGCAGATGACATTCTGAAGATCGTGAGAGAGGAGTTCGGCCGTGGAAATGACTTCGCGCAGAAGATTACATACCGATCCGACAACCCGGAGCAGCGTCTCCAGGACTTCAGAACCAGCTACCTGCCTCGCATTGTCGTAACCGTTGACATGATCGCAACCGGCACCGACGTCAAGCCGCTCGAGATCGTCTTCTTTCTCCGCGATGTAAAAAGCCTCAATTACTTCGAGCAGATGAAAGGCCGCGGCGTGCGCGTGGTCAGCGACACTGACTTCCAGGCGGTGACTCCCGGCGGCCTTACCAAGACGCATTTCGTGATCGTAGACGCTGTCGGTCTGTGCGAAGGCGAGATGCAGGACTCGAGGCCTCTCGAACGCCAACCGGGCGTCTCCTTGGACAGGCTCATTGAGGCTGTGGCCTTCGGTAGCAAAGACCCGACCGTCGTCTCATCGTTGGCCGCCAAACTGGCGCGCCTGGATCGCCGTCTAAAGCCAGAGGAGCACCAAGAACTACGCAAGCTCGCCGACGGCAGAAGCCTCAGCGAGATCGTAGCCGGACTGGTGCATTCGATCGACCCGGACGCCCAGGTCGCCGCGGCGAAGGAGACCAGTGGGCCAGAGCCGACCGCAGCCGAAATCAAATGCGCCGCCCAGCGACTCATCACGGAAGCCGTCAAGCCGATTATGGCGAACACCGATTGGCGGACTCGGCTGCTCGCGATCAAACGCAGCTACGAGCAGATCATCGACACCGTGAGTCAGGACGTCGTGCTGGAGGCCGCATTCTCGGCGGACGCAAAAGAGAAGGCCCGATCCATCGTTACGTCCTTCCGTGAATTCATCGAGCAGAACAAGGACGAGATCACGGCGCTCCAGGTGCTCTACAGCCGGCCCTTCAAGCAACGCCTGACGTATTCCGAAATCAAGGACTTGGCTGCGGCGATTCGAAAACCGCACCCGGCGTGGACGCCTGACGAACTCTGGCGGGCATACGAGACGCTGGACCGATCACGCGTACGCGGCTCTGGTAGGAGGATTTTGACCGACTTGGTTTCTCTGGTGCGATTTGCGACGGAGACAGAGGGCGTGCTGCGCCCTTTCAATGACACAGTGAAGGAGCGGTTTTTGAACTGGCTGGCAGAACAAGAACAGCAGGGGCGGAGTTTCACTGAAGAACAACGGCTCTGGCTAGAAGCGATGGCGGACCATATTGGTGCCAGCGTCTCAATCAACGCCGATGATTTTGACGAGACCCCCTTTGCGCAGAAGGGCGGATTGGCACGTGCCTATCGTCTGTTCGGAGAGGGACTTCCGGGATTGCTGGAAGAACTGAATGTGAGGTTGGTCGCTTGAGCCTTCCTGCAACGTGGGCCGAAGTTGCCCTTGGGAATCTCTATTTTCCGAGCCGTGCTCGTGTTTCGCCTTCGGAGCATCCTGAACTGCCGTTCATCGGCATGGAGCACATCGAAGCGCATTCGATGCGTCTTCTGCAAACGGTTCCGGCGGGAACGATGAAAAGTAACGCCGTTCACTTTTTCTCAGGAGACGTTTTGTATGGGCGCTTAAGGCCCTATCTCAATAAAGTCTATTTGGCGACCTTTGAAGGGCTTTGTTCAGCTGAGTTTATCGTTCTGCCGCCTAGCGCGGCGATGGACTCTCGTTATCTAGCATTTCTTCTGAACTCGACTGCCTTCGTTCATTTCGCTACGCACCTCCACGAAGGTGACAGACCGCGTGTCGACTTCGAACAGCTAGCAAGCTATTCCGTTCCGGTGCCGCCATTGCCGGAACAGCTGCGATTATCGCTGAATTGAGAAGCGGTTCACCCGCCTCGATGCTGCCGCCCGCACTCTCGGGCAGGCCAGGACCAAGCTGCGACGAATTCGAACGGTGATACTCGAAATGGCGTTTGCCTCCTGCTCGGGCTCTCCCGTAAGGCGCCTTGGCGAACTCGGCGAGATCGTCGGCGGCGTCACGAAGGGTCAAAAACGAAAGCCAGGAACTGTGACTCAACCGTGCCTTACCTGCGGGTGGCAAATGTCCAACGCGGTTGTGGCACTGGACGAAATTCGCACGATCGACGCAACACCCGAAGAAATCTCATCGCTCCAGCTTGGAAGGAGATGTTCTTTTGAACGGCGGCGATGAATAAGCTCGGACGTGGCTGGATCTGGAAAGACGATGCCATGCATTCCACAAACCATGTTTTCCGTATTCGCCTGAACGCTGCATTGGCACTGCCAAAATTTGTTTCATACTTCACCAACCACATGAGCAAAAAGTACTTCTTTGACGAGGGAAAGCAGACCACGAATTTGGCGTCGATCAACATGACAAAGTTACGCGCCATGCCCTTGCCATTACCACCATTAACGACCAGGAGAAGATCATCGCTCAGCTTGAAAAGCACTTCGCTTGTTGATAACCTGGCAACCCAAATTGATGGAAGACCTCGGCCGATCCAACAGGCTCCGGCAGGCGATTCTGAAGTGTGCCGTTGAAGGCAAGCTTGTTCGCCAAAACACTGCCCAGACAGACCACGTCGACAATGATGAGTGAGTGAGTACCGACCAGCGAAAACTGGCACTCAAACCCGAAGTGAAGAGGAGGAAACTGAATGTGACCAAGTCCACGGACGCCCAATCGCAGAGGACTCGTTGAGATCTACAGGCTGCCAAAGAGCCGGTGTCACCAGAGAAGCTCTTCGCAAGTGCAGGATTCTCCCACGAATCCGTTGATGACTTCTATGCCGAACTGAAAATGGAAATAGACCGCGGCGTGATCCGTGAAGATCGGCTGGGAACCTCGACGGTCACACTAGAGGTCGTGGAGGAATGAAAGTACGAAGACTGTGGTTGGAGTTCAAGTCTGGGACTTCGAGGTCGCGTTAATTGTGGTCTGACCACTGTGCTGCTCGGTCGGAACGGAACGGCAAGTCGAATCTTCTTGAAGCGCTCGTCATTGTCTTGCGGGACCTCGATCTCGGAGAGCCACCTTCGTTCTCCTGCATCTAGATACGAATGCCGAAAGCGTGAGATTCGGATTGACGCCAAGCCCGAACGGAACAGCAGTTCATCTGAGACATCCGTGTTGATGGTCAGCCGGTATCATTGCACCTTCAGAAATGCCAGAGGCCGGCGATTCATGCCGTCGAATGTATTTGGGTACTTGTTGGAGCCAGACCAGCATTAAACACATTTGCCAAACATAAGAGAAGTTCTACCAGCAGCTACTTAAGGGCGACGCTGGCGAAGC
>JASGIE010000128.1:0-15164 GCA_049841055.1 Paludibaculum sp.
CGAAGAGGAAGTGGATTCCAGCGCCATCTCGACCTTGACCGACTTCTGGTCTCGAACCTTCAACTCAATTCGGTTCAGTTTCAGCTCAGCGAAACCTTTGGCCTGAACTACCAGCGAGTACTCACCGGGCTCCACCGGGTCAAAGATGTAGATGCCCGCATCATTTGTGGTGGTGTTCCGCGTCGACCCGCGCTGCAAGTCTGTCAGAGTCACCTTTGCGCCAACAATGTTCGCCTTGCTCGGATCGACGATCTGCCCGGACAGCGCCGCGCTCGATTGCGCCTGAACGGCTGAACTTACCAGCACCAACGCACACACTGCCGCCGTAGGCGCGATACACCTGAAGCGCATGAGACTCCTTAATATCTGATCTCGTGCCATCCCGTCCTGAAGGACGCAGGGGCCGGCACGGATTCCAATGCCGTCAGACGGACGTAGGTTCGCACACTTGTACGCGCGCCTTCGACCGTTAACATAACTTTACCTTACGAACCGCACAAATTCCGTGGATGCACTAAGTCTTACACACAAATTACCACTGCCGCGCGGACGCAGCCTAACCCGCGCCGCCATCCAGCGCCACGATTGAGCGCAGCCATCGCCTCCACACGCCATCCCGGCGCCAAGTACTAGAACTCTGGTGCCGGCCGCCTTGGGGGGCCTGGCCACCAGCGTCTCGCCGGCTGGTCCAAACAGCAAAAACGGCCACATGCACCGTACCCGGCAGGCTCAAACCTGGCGGACTGAAGACATCTGGCCTCAAGTACCATTGAACGCACTCCAGTGCTGGCGCGTTGCGGAAAAGATCGCTCCCGCCCGGCCGCGCCTGGACGCGTCTCTCTATTATGAACCGCCAGGCATCGGCTGGGAACAGTCAGTCGTTGCAATTTGTTAGGGGTGCCGCCGAGGAGCGGGCCGAGGCGGCTTTACAGAAAGCACTCCACCGACTACTCTCTTTTGGGTATGCACGAAGAGGCTGCTCCACCCAGACGTGGCGAGGCGCTGGATGCGGACGCGTTAGCCCGGTGGCTGGGCGCGCCCGTGGACATCCAGCAGTATCCGGGAGGCCACTCCAATCTGACCTACCTGATCCGGGTTTTGGAGCCCCAACCGGCCGAGGCACTGCCCGTGGCGATGGTTCTGCGCCGCCCGCCCATGGGACCGGTTGCGTCCAAAGCTCACGACATGGCTCGGGAGTACCACCTGCTCCAGGCCGTCCACCCAAACTTCCCCTTGGCGCCCCGACCACTTCGTCTCTGCCAGGAGCCCGCGGTGCTCGGCTGTGACTTCTTTCTCATGGAACTCCGCCCGGGGCGCATCCTGCGGAATCTGGCTCCACCGGAGGGGCAGCGCCGCCCACTCAGCCGGGCTTTCGTCGAGACGCTCGCCGCCCTGCACACCGTCGACGCCGCCCAACCGGACATCGCCGCCCTCGGCAAACCCGAAGGTTTTCTCGAACGGCAGGTGACGGGCTGGGGCGGCCGCTGGAACAAAGCCGAACTGGAACCGGTGCAGGATCTGCGGAATACCCTCGCCTGGCTGGAGCGCAACGTTCCGCCCCGCTCCGGCGCCACCCTGGTCCACAACGATTTCAAACTGGACAACCTCGTTCTGGCGGAAGAGGCTCCGACCGTCACCGCGGTCCTCGACTGGGAGATGGCCACCATCGGGGATCCCCTGTTTGATCTCGGCGTCGCCCTCACCTACTGGTGTCACGCGCCTGGTCTGAGCCGCATCACGGCGGAGCCCGGCTTCTGGGGCCGCGATGAGGTCATTCATTCTTATTCGACTCTCACCGGGCGGGACGTCTCCAGGCTGGCATGGTATGAGATCTTCGGCGTTTTCAAGCTCGCCGTGATCGTCCAGCAGATCTACTTCCGCTGGCGGCAGGGACAGACGTCCGACGCGCGGTTCTCGCACTTTGATGAAATGGTAAGAGAGCTGGGCGCTACGGCGGTACGCCTGCTGCCCTAGTTCCCTGAAGAGAGCAAATCATTGAGCACTATCTATCTGTTCCGCCACGGCCAGGCCGGGCTGCGTGACGACTACGACCGCCTTTCCGATCTGGGCCACGAACAGGCCCGCCGCCTCGGCGCCTGGGTGAGCGGGGAACGGCTGCGCTTCGACAAGGTGATCATCGGCGGACTCCGCCGTCAGCGCGAGACAGCCGAGGCTGTTCTGGCAGCCCTGAACGAAGCGGGCCTGCCGCCCGGCGAGGTCGAACATGATCTGAATTGGAATGAGTTCGATCTGGATGTAGTCTACGAAGGCATCGCCCCGCAGATCGCCGCGGCGGACGAACAGTTCCGGGCGGAGTTCGAAGAACAAACCCGGATGGTGCAGGCAGGCGACGGAGCCATCCACCGCAAGTGGACCCGCGCCGACACCGCCGTCATGCGTGCCTGGATCGAGGACGCCTATCCCTGCCCCGGCGAAACCTGGGGCGGCTTTGTCGATCGGATCCGCGCCGCCGGCGACGCCTTCCGCCATCTGCCGCACGATGCCAGGGTGGCGGTCTTCACCTCCGCCACGCCCATCTCCATCTGGGGCGCCGCCGCGTTCGACAGCCGGAATCCCACGCACATCATGAAACTCGCGGCTTCGGCCGTGAACTCCAGCATCACTGTCATGCACTGGCGGCAGGATGAGCTCTACCTGGCGCTGTTCAACGCGGCCCCCCATCTCACCGAGGCGCGTCTGCGCACGTTCCGGTAAACTGGCCTGCGATGCCGATCGTCCGTTCCGACCGTTCCCTCGACCTTGAACGGCGCCTCACGGCGTTCATGGGCGAACACGTCTACCCCAACGAGAAACACTATTCCGAGGAAAAGCGGCAGCCGGAGCGGTGGCGGCCCTCGGCTGTCATCGAGGAACTCAAGCCAAAGGCGCGCGCCGCCGGCCTCTGGAACCTCTTCATGGAGTTGCCCAATCTCGACTACGCGCCGCTCTGCGAAGTCATGGGCCGGTCGTTCCTCGCGCCGGAGGTCTTCAATTGTTCGGCCCCGGACACCGGCAACATGGAGGTCATCTCCCGCTACGGCAGCCCGCCGCAACAACGGCAGTGGCTCGATCCTCTGCTGGCGGGAGAGATCCGATCCTGTTTCGCGATGACCGAACCGGACGTGGCCTCCTCCGACGCCACGAACATCCGCGCCTCCATCCAGGCCGATGGTGACAGCTACATCATCAATGGACGGAAGTGGTGGACGTCGGGAGCCGGCGACCCTCGATGCCGCGTCGCCATCGTGATGGGTTGCACGGATCCACAGGCGCCACGCCACCTGAGGCAGTCGATGATTCTCGTACCCATGGACACTCCAGGCGTGCGGGTGGAGCGCATGCTCAACGTCTTCGGCTACGACGATGCGCCGCACGGCCATGCAGAAATCTCGTTCGAGAACGTCCGTGTGCCGGCTGCGAACATTCTCTTGGGGGAAGGCCGCGGATTTGAGATCGCCCAGGGCCGTCTGGGGCCGGGCCGCATCCACCACTGCATGCGCTGCATCGGCATGGCCGAGCGGGCGCTGGAACTGATGTGCCGCCGCACGCTCACCCGTCAGGCCTTCGGCAAGGCCATCGCCGAGCAGGGTGTGGTCCGCCAGTGGATCGCCGAAGCCCGCATCAATATTGAACAGGCCCGGCTACTGGTGATGGCCGCCGCCGCGCGCATAGATGAGGCCGGCAACAAAGCCGCCCGCCGGGAAATCGCCATGATCAAGGTCGTGGCCCCCAACATGGCATTGCGTGTGATCGACCACGCCATCCAGGCCCACGGCGGCGCCGGTGTCTGCGACGATTTCCCGCTCGCCTACGCCTGGGCCCAGATTCGCACCCTGCGCCTGGCGGACGGGCCCGACGAGGTGCACAGCGAAGCCATCGCCAAACTCGAATTGAAGCGCTATCAGGGCGCCGGGCAGTGACGGAACATTGGTGAGCACCGGCCCCTTCCTCATCCTTGGCTGCGGCTACACCGGCAGACGCGTGGCGCAGCGTCTCATCGCCAGGAACTGCGAAGTCTGGGCTACGGCTCGCCAGGGTCTGGACTTGCCGGGCGCGCACACGCGCCGCCTGGATACTGCCAACCCGGACACCATCGCCGCACTCGCCTCCGAGTTGCCCGATTCGCTGACCGTGCTCCACTCTCTGCCTGTACCCGAAAATCTGAGCGACGAGTCGGGCCCAATTCTCGCCGAAATCGGCCGGAAGATAAAGCGAATTGTGTACCTTTCCACGACCGGCGTGTATGGCGCGCAACATGAGGTAAACGAATACACACTGCCCGCGCCCGTATCCTCATCGTCCCGGCTTCGAGTGCGGACCGAACAGGCCGTGCTGGCGGGGCCGTGGTCCGGCATGGTACTCCGCCCGGCCGCGATCTACGGTCCGGGGCGCGGCGCGCACGTCTCCATACCCCGCGGCACGTTTCACCTGGCCGGAGATGGTATGAATTTTGTTTCACGAATTCATGTAGATGACCTCGCCACGCTGGCGGAAGCCGCAATGTTTGCAGATGCGACAGGCGCCTGGCCGGTCGCGGACGAGGAGCCCGCGCGATCGCGCGAACTCGCCGCGTTCGTGTGCGAACTGCTGGGTTGCGCAATGCCGCAATCCGTTTCGATAGAACAGCTTCACGAGACCAGACGGGCCGATCGCCGTGTCGACGGCCGCGCCGTCTGCCGCCTGCTTGGTGTGCGCTTACAGTACCCGTCCTACCGCCAGGGCATCTCCGCCAGCCTGTAACAACGATCACATCACGTTACAACTGCAAGCGAATAGTCCGCTTAATGCAGCCAAGATTTGATACTTATTCAACGAAAAACCTGTGACAATACGATTGCGTTTCAGGGTCGTCCGATCCCCATCCTATGCCTGTGGTCCGTGTCGACGCGGGTTCGTCCGTCCGGGATTCCCCCTGAAAAAGTATTTCAATTGCAGGTCAACAATGAGACTACACTCACATCCGTTTCATCAAATCGCGCGGGGCGCAATGGCGCTCGCCGTTCTGATGGGGACGCTGATGATGGCTCAGGAGCGCTTCAGCACCATTCGTGGTGTTGTGAAGGACGCATCCGGATCAGTCATCCCCGGTGTTTCTGTTACATTGATAAACTCCGAAACAGGTCGTCCCACCGCGGCGGAAACCAACGACACTGGCATCTACATCGCGCGCAACCTCGAACCTGGCCGCTATGAAATCAAGTTCGAGAAGACAGGCTTCGCGCGCGTCGACCTCAAGGAAGTCTCCCTCACGCTGGGCCGCGAAACCACGGCCGACGCGGTGCTCGAAATTGGCGCCACGCAGCAGGCTGTGCAGGTGACCGAGGCGGCTCCGCTCATCGACACGGGCGGCGTCACCATCTCCTCCAATGTGACTTCCGAAGAGTTCAACCTGCTGCCCAAAGCACGCAGCTTCCAATCGGTAGTGCTTCTCTCCCCGGGCGTCAACTCGGGCCAGATTGAAGGCGGCTTCCAGATCAATGGTGCCAGCGGCGCCGAGAACCAGTTCTTCGTGGACGGCGTGTCCACGAACAGCCTGGTGGATGGCCGGTCGCGCCAGAACGGCGCCTTTGAATTCCTGCAGGAAGTGCAGGTGAAGACCGGTGGCATCGACGCCGAATACGGCGGAGCCCTGGGCGGCGTGGTCAGCGCCATCACGAAGTCGGGCGGCAACCAGTTCCATGGCGAAGCCCACTACTTCTACGGTGGCAGCGGCATTTCCGCGGGCCCCGTTGAGCGCTTGCTGCTGCTCAATCCCTACTCGAATGCCGGCATCAACCCCTCCTACCAGCAGGACGCCAAGAACCCCAACAACCAGCACGAAGTCGGCGGATCCCTGGGCGGCTACCTGATCAAGGACCGCCTCTGGTTCTTCTCGTCCTACTCTCCGCAGTTTGCCCGCCGTGAGAATACCTACCTCTTCAGCAGCGGCACCGAACGCGACACCATTGAGAACAAAGTCACCAGCCAGCAGCTCTTCAACAAGGCGAGCTGGAACGCGGCCAAGAACGTGCGCGTCACCGCCAGCTGGCTGTGGACTCCCACCAAGAACACGGGCATTCTGCCGGCCTACAACGGGTACGGCAATGCGGTCATCGCGTCGAAAGCCGCCAATGCGCCGCTGAAAACCCAGGGCTGGACCCAGCCGCAGAGCAACTACAGCGGCCAGGTCGACTGGACCGTCTCCAGCACCTCCCTCCTCAGCTTCCGCGGCGGCCGCTTCTGGGATAACTTCCGCACCTGGGGCATCCCGACGAACTCCAGCGTCACCTACCAGACCTCCAGCGTGGGCATCCCGGACGTTCCCGCCAACATGCAGCAGGCCGCGGGCTTCCTCAACACCCCGCGCACGCAGCAGACCTTCTACGACATCACCACCCGCACCTACTTCCAGACCGACTTCAGCAAGTTCCTCACCGGCTTCCTGGGCAGCCATGACATCAAGATCGGCGCCGGCGTTCAGAAGAACGTCAACTCCGTCGATGTCTCCTATCCCGGCGGCGGCTACGTGTGGGTCTACTGGGGCACCCCGCTCAACATCCCGGGCGGCGGCACCGACGGCGGCAAGTATGGCTACTACGAAGTGGACAATACCGGTACGCGCGGCGGCACCGGTGGACGCATGGTCAACATGTACATCCAGGATCACTGGCGCCTCACCCCCCGTCTCAGCCTCACCATCGGCCTGCGTACGGAGAATGAGCATGTCCCGTCCTTCAACCGCGCAGTCCGCGACGACGCCTTCTCCTTCGGCTTCTCGCAGAAGCTGTCGCCCCGCCTCGGCATGAGCTGGGACGTCACCGGCAAAGGCAAGTTCAAGGTCTATGCCAGCTACGGCCGTTACTACGACTGGGTGAAGTATGAGACCTCGCGCGGCACCTTCGGCGGCGACTTCTGGACGGTCAAGTACCGCTCGCTCGACACCACCGACGTCTTCTCCCTCTCCGGCACCAACATGCCGGGCCGCAACATCTGGCCCTTCGGCGACTACGAAGACCGCCGCCTGGCGAGCTTCGATGCCGTCGCCAAGGACCTGAAGCCCATGTCCACCGACATCTATAACGCCGGTGTCGAGTACATGCTGTCCAATTCGCTGGTGGTCCGCGCCGGCTACGTCCGCAACCACCTCGTCCGCACCATCGAAGACATGGGCGCCCTGGTGAACGGTAGCGAAACCTACATCTTCGCCAACCCCGGTGAGGGCGAAGCGAAGAAGTTCGCCACCAGCACCGCCACGCCGGTGTTCGACACCCCCAAGCCGCAGCGCGACTACGACGCCCTGGAACTGTCGATCAACAAGCGGTTCTCCAACCGCTTCTTCGCTTCGGCCAACTACGTCTACAGCCGCCTCTACGGCAACTACGCCGGTCTGGGCAATTCGGATGAAATCCGTACTCCCACCACCGGCACCTCCTCGGCGACCACCCAGCAGTCCGGCGGCAGCATCGCCCGCCCGGGCAGCACCGGCAGCCGCGCCTGGGATCTCGACCAGTACCTGTTCGATGCCCACGGCAACTTCGTCACCGGCCGCCTGGCCACCGATCGTCCGCATGTCTTCAAGGCGTATGGCAGCTACAAGTTCAAGTGGGGCACCGACGTCGGCGGCTTCTTCTACGGCGGCAGCGGCACACCCATGAGCACCGTCGTCATGCAGCGCCAGCGCATCCCGCTGTTTGTGGAAGGCCGCGGCTCCATGGGCCGCACCCCGCTCCTCACCCAGACCGACCTGGTTGTCGGACACGAATTCAAGTTCGGCGAAACCAAGCGCCTGCGCTTCGAGTTCAATGCGCAGAACGTCTTCAATCAGAAGACCTCCCGCCACACCTTCAACCAGCTCAATCGCGGCAACGCCAGCGGCGACCCCGCCTCGGCCCTGGATCTCACGAACACCAACCTTTTCAACGGCTACGACTACCTGGGCATGCTGAAGTCCATCGCCGCCACGGGCAAGGATCCCTACGATCCTCGCTACGGGATGGCCGACCTCTTCAACCCCGGCTTCGCCGGCCGCGTGATGGTCAAGTTCGTCTTCTAGGTCATACCAACGTAGTACCTAAGGCCCTGAGGCTCCTACTGGAGTCTCAGGGCCTTTTTGCGTAGGACAGACCTTAGAGCCGTACCACCAACGGAAGATCTCGCGGGAACTGACCTAAATGGGTCCTGCGTGGCTAAAGTGCTAAAGCTATCCGCCGATTTACACCAGTAGACACTGCTGTTTAGATGGCAGTAAGTGACGCGGTGCGGATTCGCCGGCCCGGTGGCCCACTCAGCCGGTGGATCCCAAAGATCGGCCTCTCAGGTCGCCGCGCTGGCTAAACCCATGAAATGTAGATTCTGCGGAGCCCGAATCGGAATCTTGGAGCGTTGGCGCTTCGGCGACTTCTGCTCTAAGGAACACAAGGACGAGTTCGCCGTCGACCTCGTTCGGCTGAACGAGCAGATCGTCAAGGACCTGCGCCGGATCCCGTCTCTCTATAAACCCGCTTCCCAGGAAGCCGCTGAGACGGAAACAGATCAACCGGTGGAAGTCGAACAGCCGGATCCGCCGGAAGCAGTCTTCCTCCTTGAGGCCGATCCGGACCCATTGGTAGAGGTTCCACAGCCCAAGCCAGTCGAAGACCAGCCGGAAAAGAAATCCAAGGCCCAGCAGTGGCGCATCTTCAGTAAGATGGCCGATGTCGAAGGCCTCCCGCCCAGCGCCCTCGCCGCAAGCAAGGAAAAAGAGGACGAGGGCAAGTTCGTGTGGGTTCAGCTCGGCGATGAGCCGCAGCAGGGACCGCAAGGTGTCCTCCTGGCCACCTCCTTCCCGGCGATGCTTCCGCAACATCTTCTGGGTCGGATCCAGGGCCATATGCCCATGTCTCCGCTGCGTGTTCCGGCCGATCCCCGCCGTACCGCCGAGGAAGACGCCCGCCGCTACGCCGTCGGCCGGACGACTCAGCAATGGGTCCAGGAACACGTCTGGGGCTGGATGGCGGAGGCCCTGGCGGCCACGGTGCCCAATCTGGCTCCGGTCCTCTCCTCTTACCCCATCGCCGCACCCTGGTCGAACTGGGCGATCGTGCCGCCCGCCCGTCAACTGGCGCCTCAACCGCAGCATGCCATGCCGATGGGCGGTCCTGCCCACCCCGCCGGATCTCCTCAGCCGCCTGCTCAGATGGGGGGAATGCCCGATCAGGCGCCGCCGCCCGCCGGAATGTCCGCTCCGTCGATGCCGCCCGCGGGCCTGATGGAGCCGCCCATGACGCCCGGCGGATTGATGGGTCAACCGCTGATGCCCGGCAACATCCCGATGCCGGCGGCACAACCCACTGGTTTGAGAATGCCGCCGCCCACGATGGCCGGCGTGCCCCTGCCCCAACCCGTCGCATTAGGTCTTTCCGCTCCACCGATGGCCGGAGTGCCATATAGCCCCGGCGCCCCCACTGCCGTCCCCGGTACCGCAGCCCCGGTCCCTTCAGGCCAGGGCGCATCTTATCCCGCGGCCGCCATGCCCGGGTGGCCCCTTGCGCCGCAGGGTCTGGCGCCGATCGGACTCGCGCCAACCGCTGGTGCTCCTGCCGGCACGCCTCAGGGTTACGCCTACGCCGCGCCCCGGATCATGGATTCCGGCCTGACCTGGCGCGAACTGCCTCCGCCTTTGTTCAGTGCCCTGGTGGACCTCGGCGGACTGCTGAAGCCCAGTGCCCTGCCCTTCGAGCAACTGGTTCCGAAGTACTCCAGTCTTCGCCCGACCATCCTGATCGCGGGCAACCAGCCGCGGTTCCACGCCGAACTCGAATGTGGAATGCCGTTCGTCGATTGCCAGGGCGATCCTGCCGAAGACGTGGTGCCCTCCGCTCCCGGCAAGTTCCGCACGCGCAGCCATCCCAGGACGCTTTGGCGCCGATTCCTGCTGCTGCCCAAGGCCTACGGCGAAATCGCTCAGACCCGTGTTCCGGAAATGCCAGGACCGGCCTTCGTTTTCGCTCTACGCAGCGCGCTGCCCGCTCCGGAAGCACGGCCGCAACTCCAGATCGGGAGGTGGCGAGCCTAAATGTCCGCACAAACCGCCCGGGTCATTACGCTGAATCAGAAACCCGCGCCGGCCGGCGCGGCATCCGGCGTCCGCTACCAGACTCCGTTGGCGCCGGGTTCGTTTCGCATTGAAGGCGTCGAGCCTACCGCCGCCGGCGAACGCACTACCACTGCCGTCGAGTCCCTGCTCGCTGAAGCGTTGGACGCCCTGGAAAAGGGCAATCCGCAGGAATCCGCCCGGCTTCTCGAACAGAGCCTGCGCAACTCCCCCAATCACACGGAAACACTCCTCGCCCTCGGCTACCTGCTTCATCAGGAAGGCCGCTTCGATGACGCGTCGGAACTCTACCGCCGCGCCGCCCTG
This sequence comes from Paludibaculum sp., assembly GCA_049841055.1. Taxonomy (GTDB): domain Bacteria; phylum Acidobacteriota; class Terriglobia; order Bryobacterales; family Bryobacteraceae; genus Paludibaculum. Next base: position 10,379 of record JASGIE010000128.1, read on the forward strand.
TCCGACTCCGCCGCCTGGCAGCCTCGCTACAATCAGGCCCTCATCCTCGAAGCACAAGGCGAAACCGCGGAAGCCATCGCCATGCTGACCCACGCCTGTGCCATCAGCCCGTCAGAGCCTGCACCACTCTACCGCCTGGCCTGGCTGCTGGAGGCCTCCGGCTGCGATTCAGAGGCTGTTTACTGGTACAAACGCACCACCGCCGCCGCTCCCAATCATTTCGAAGCCTGGCTCCGGCTGGGCCTGCTGCAGATGCGCATGGGTGACTGCACGGAGGCGATCGACAGTCTGCACCGGGCGATGGGTGACGATGCGCACCTGGCCCTGGCCGCCTACAACCTCGGCCTTTGCCACCTGAACCTCGCCCAGCCGGAACTGGCCCAACAGGCCTTTGAAGCCGCCAGCAGCGCCGAACCGAATGCTACCGATTCGCTACTCGCCTTAGCGGCTCTCGCCCTGGCCCAAGGCGATCTGGATGCCGCCGAACGACACGACCGCGCCATCCGCGCGCTCGGCACCGTCTCCGCTCCGCTCTCTCTCCGCCTGGCCCAGGCATGGCAGGCTAGCGGGGAGAATGAACTCGCCCGTCTGCATTACCGCAGAGCCGTCCAGGCCGATCCATCGCTGGCCCTGGGCTACTTCGGGGTACAATCTCATTCTTGAGGCATCGTAAGCCCGAAAAGAGACCGGCCGCTCCGGCTCCGCAGAAACACGCGTCCAAAAAGCAGTCCACGCTCAAGACTTTGGATCGCGTTCTGTCCAAGGCAGGCATCTGCTCGCGCACCGAAGCCAAGGACTGGATCGTCCGCGGCCGCGTCAAGGTCAACGGTAAACCCATCAAGGACCCCGAGCACTGGGTCGCCATCGATCACGACAAGATCAGCCTCGACGGCCGCCCCCTGCGCACCGAAAAGCGCCTGCACCTGCTGCTCTACAAACCCAAGGGCTTCCTCACCACCTACAAGGACCCCGACGGCCGTCCCACCGTCTACAACCTGCTGACCGACCTCGACCAGTGGGTCTTCCCCGTCGGCCGCCTCGACCAGGACACCTCCGGCCTGCTCATCCTCACCAACGACACCGATTTCGCCGAGTACATCACCAACCCCGACCACCACGTTCCCAAGACCTACCTCGTGAAGTCCTCCACGCTCCTCACCGACGAGCAGTTGGACCAGCTCCGCAATGGTCTGGAACTGAAGGACGGCCCCACCCGGCCCGCCAAAGTGAAGCGCATCCGCGACTCCGAGACCCGCACCTTCTTCGAAATCACCATCACCGAGGGCCGCAACCGCCAGGTGCGCCGCATGGTGGAAGCGCTCGACAGCAAGGTGCTCAAGCTGGTCCGCGTCGCCATCGGCGCCGTCCGCATCATGGACCTCAACATTGGAAGCTGGCGCCACCTGACACCCGACGAGATCCGCCAGCTCCGCAAAGCCGGGGGAAGCCACGCGGACCACACGCCGAAGAAAAGCGCCCCCCGGGCTCAGGCACCCCAGGCCCAAACATCGCCCGGCGAATCCGAAGACTAAGCACCCCACCCTTTGAAGAAGGACGAGTACGGTATGCGTCTCTTGCTGTTATTGATAGCGGCCGGCGCCCTCTCGGCGCAGACCGGAGACCCGGCCGCGGGCCGCTCTGCATTCCTTTCGAATTGCGCCTTCTGTCACGGCGCCTCCGGCGAAGGCGGCCGCGGACCGAACCTCACCACCGCGCAGTCCGTCCACGGCCGCGACGAAGCCAGCCTCCGCCGCGTCATCACCAAAGGCGTCCCGGGTTCCCAGATGCCCGCCTTCGGCAACTTCGAGGAACCGTCCCTCACTGACCTCGTGCTCTACGTGAAATCCCTCTCCAGCCGCTCCGCCGGAGGCCAGGCCATCCCGGGCGACAGCGCCCGCGGAGCCGCCCTCTACCAGTCCAACAAGTGCGCCATGTGCCACCGCATTGGAGCCGAAGGCAGCGTCTTTGGTCCCGACCTGACCCGCGTGGGCGCCGGCCGCTCTGCCGCCTACCTTCGCGAGTCCCTCGCCAAACCCGCCGCCGACATCATGCCGGAGTACCAGGGCGTCATCGTCACCCTGCGCGACGGCACCCGCGTCTCCGGCATCCGCATCAATGAGGACACGTTCAGCGTGCAGCTCCGCGACCTCACCCAGAAGTTCCGCCTCTTCCAGAAGGATGAAGTCCAGTCCGTCCAGGACGCGCCCCGTTCCCTCATGCCGCCCTACAACCTGCCGCCGAAGGACCTCGACGACCTCGTCGCCTACCTCGCCACCCTCCAGGGCGGCCCAGCCGGCAATCAGACCAAGCAAGCCGAGGGCATCCGATGAAACCCGTCTTCCCCGCCCTGTTCCTGGCAGCCTCTGCCCTGGCCCAGAACTCTCCTTACCCCGTTGACGTCCCTGCCGCCCGCATCGTCAAAGCGCTCGACGAGCCCCAGAACTGGCTCACCTACTTCGGCGACTACAAAGGCGTGCGCCATCGTCCCCTGAACCAGATCAACACAGCCAACGTGAAGAACCTGCGGACCGATTGGATCTTCCAGATCCCCACCACCGGCCGCTTCGAAACCGTACCGCTGGTTGTCGATGGAGTCATGTTCTTCACCGCCCAGAACGGCCATGCCTTCTCCGTGGACGCCCGCACCGGCCGTCAACTGTGGCACTACCAATACAAGCCCTCAGAGGGAACGGCCGACGGCCTGAACCGTGGTCTGGCCATCCTCAACGACAAGCTCTACATGGGCACCGTCGACGGCCACCTGGTCTGCCTGGACAGCAAAAACGGCCAGCTTCTCTGGAATGCTGAAGTGGCTTCAGCGAAGGCGGGCTACAGCATCACCCTCGCGCCGCTGGCTGTGAAGGACAGGATCATCGTCGGAGTCGGTGGCGGCGAGTTCGGCATCCGCGGCTTCATCGACGCCTACGACGCCAGGTCCGGCCGGCGCGCCTGGCGTCTCTACACAATCCCCGAAAAAGGAGAACCCGGAGGCGATACCTGGCAGGCGGACTCCTGGAAACGCGGCGGGGCGCCCACCTGGATGACCGGCACCTACGACCCCGATCTCGACACCGTCTACTGGGGCGTCGGCAACCCCGGACCCGACCTTTACGGCGGCGACCGCCTGGGCGACAACCTGTATTCGTGCTCCGTTGTAGCCATCGATCCCAATACGGGCAAGATGAAATGGCACTACCAGTTCTCGCCGCACGACACGCACGACTGGGACGCCAACGAGACTCCGATGTTGCTGGACCTCCCCTGGAAGGGCCAGATGCGGAAGCTCCTGGTCCAGGCCAACCGCAACGCGTTCTTCTACGTGCTGGACCGCACCACCGGCGAATTCCTGATGGCCAAATCCTACGCCCGCCAGACCTGGCTGAAGGAGTTCGACGCCAAAGGCCGGCCGATCCCGCTACCCAATACCGAGCCCAGCGAACAGGGCACCCGCCTCTGCCCCGGACTGGCTGGAGGAGCCAACTGGATGGCGCCTTCCTACAACCCGGACCTGCAGCTCTTCTACGTCCCCTACCGCGAGCAGTGCGACATCTACTTCAGCACGCCCCCAAAGTTTGTCGAAGGCAAAGCCTACTGGGGCACCGCGACCCGGGGCGTGAGTGATGAAAAGGAATGGGGCGTCGTGAAGGCGCTGGATCCGCTGACCGGCGAAGGCAAATGGGAGTTCAAGTTCTACCACGCCGGCTGGGGCGGCACGATGTCGACCACCGGCGGCCTGGTCTTCGCCGGAGACGCCGACGGCTACCTGGTAGCGCTGGACGCAAAGTCCGGCCAGTTGCTATGGAAACTCCAGACAGGCGCGGAGATCGCCACCGCCCCAATCACGTACATGGTAAATGGCAAGCAGTATGTGACCATAGCCTCCGGAGCCGCGCTGATCACACTGGGCCTGCCGTAGGGCAATCCACACCGGTGCTTCACTCCACGAGTGCCCGGTTCAGCCACCGCCGACCGTACATATCCAGCCACTCACCATCCGGCTCGCCGGCGCGTGGATCCGATCCCAGCCGCAGGATATTCCCATCCAGGTCCTCCACCTGCATCTCCAGAGCCCAGGAGTAATTCGTGGGCGGATGGCGGATCTTCGCGCCCGAAGCCCGGAACTCTTCATACACCGCATCCACATCCTGCCCATCGATCCAAACCCACGACCCCGGATGCCCCTGGTCGCCTTCGCACAGGAACAGCGTGCAACCACCGCGAGACACGGAGACGAAATCCGCTGTCTCGAAATTCACGCTGAAACCCAGTGCCCGGACATAGTAGTCGCGGCTCGCCTTCGCATCGGCCACCCGCAACACCGGAGTCACGCCGCCGAACACAACCGGCGCCTTCGCGGAATCGCTCATCGGCAGACCCTCCTCCCCTGACTCCACACCAACAGCCTCACTTCGGGAACACATGCGCCGCCGACCACCAGCGATGCGCCTCCACCGTCAGCAATCCAGCGCTCACCGCCGGATCCTCCGCCACCAGCTTCGCCGCGTCGGCGTCTGCAATCCGGTCGAAGATCACCAGTCCTACCGCGAAAGCATCCCCATCCACGGCGCCGGCAGCCAGCACCTTACCGGAGGCCCGCAGCCCACCCCAATACACCGAGTGCTTCGCCAGCACCGCCTTGTCCAGCGCCTTCCCGGCCCGCCGCAGAATCACGAACGGATGCACGCCCATGTCCTCCGGAGTCGCCGGATTCTCCTTGTGCAGCCGCTTGTACTCATCCCCCAGACCCGCCGGACCATGCCACGAAAACGCCTCCACGGTGTTGCGG
>JASGIE010000129.1:0-8933 GCA_049841055.1 Paludibaculum sp.
AAGGTTAATAGGGAAACACGATAGAATCCGAACAGCACCTGAAGCCAGCCGAGCCTATATAGAAGCCCAGCAGCACCGCCTGGGCCTCGACGCCGACACCACCCTGCAGCCCGCGGGCAACCCCGTACTCGACGAGTTCGGGACGCTCCACGTCCGCTTTCTCCAGTTCTTCCGGGGCATCCCGGTGCGGACCGGCCAGTTGGTCACCCACCTCGCCGTCGACGGCCAGATGCTCCCATCAACCAACCGTCTACATCGCCGCGTCGACGTCGGAACCACCGCGGCCACCACAGCCCAGCAGGCCATCGAGACCATCCGGCAGGATCTGGCTGCCGGCGACCGCGCCCTGGCCGCCATGCCGGCTTCGGCCATCGCCGGCACGCCCGAACTGTACATCGACCCGATCGTCGAAACACTGGCATTGCCCGCCACGGCCGGCGGCCCTGCCCCCAACGCCGACGACGAATCCCGGCGCGTCACCGGCTACCGGCTGATCTATCGCGTCCTTGCCATGCCGGCGGAAGACGCTCCCGACGAGTTCCACTTCCACGCCACCTACTACTTCATCGACGCCGCCGCCGGCCGCATCGTCCGCAAGACCTCGGCCGAAGCCAATGACGATGTCCGCGAACCGGCCGTGGGCAACGGCTTCCCCATTTACCGCCGCAAAGTCCAGCTCAACACCACCAAGGTGAATGGCGACTACCAGCTCTACGACATCACCCGCGGCAAATCGCCCGGCAACACCACCCGCAGCAACAACAACTCCGACTCCCACAAGTTCAAGAAGACGAGCACCATCACCGACAGTTCCAATAGCTGGGGCGACAACCAGCGCTACAGCGCCAACATGCCGCTGAACGGCCAGACCGCCCAGTCGCCCGCCGTCGACATCTTCTGGGCCGTCGCCCGCACGTACGACGTCCTCGCCAAGGTCTTCAACTACAAAGGCCTCGACGGCAACAACACGCCCATCAGCACCCGCGCCCACTACGACGTGAACTACACCGACGCCCACTACAACTACGGCGCCCAGGCCGCCTTCTTCGGAGACGGCATCATCGATCCCGATCCCGAGAAGGACCGCTTCCCGAACATCTCCCTCTCCACCGTCGCTCATGAACTCGGCCACGGCGTGTGGGGCTATCACATGACCACCGATTACGACCGGCCCAGCGAAGCCTCCGGCCTGAACGAAGGCCACGGCGACATCCTGGGCGCCATCACGAACTTCTACGCCAACGTCTCCCAGGGCAAGGGCAATCAGCTCGTCTACGCCAACGACACCAACTACTTCAGCGGCCGTATGTACAACCCGCCCAGCTACCCTTCCAACCCAGCGGATCCGCCGTTCTACAACCAGACCGGCCGCCGCTACTGGCAGCCCGGCATGGGCACCTTCGAGGAACACGTCCAGGGCTGCGCCTACGGCCACATGTTCGTGATGCTGGTCGAAGGCGCCTCCTCTGACCCGGACTCCCCCACCTGGTCCACTTACTTCCCCAAGGGCATGGCCGGCATCGGTCTCGCCAAGGCGGCGCGCATCTGGTTCCTCGCCACCACCGTCTTCCCCCCGGACAACGATCCAACGTTCGCCACCATGCGCGACGCCTGGGTCGACGCCGCCGAATACGCCTACGGGGCCGATTCTCCCGAGGTACGGGCCGTCACCAACGCCTGGGCCGCCATCAACGTGGGCAAGGCTGTGAAGGACACCGCGCAACCCCAGGTGTCGGTCACCTCGCTCTTGCTCGACGAGGCCGAAGGCAGCCTCCTCGTTACTGCCTCTGCCAGCGACGACACCTTCCCCATGGTCGAATTCGGCCTCGCCAACTCAGTCCGGGCCACTCGCATGATGCCGCCCTACCAGGCGGTCATCGACGTGTCCTCGCTCAAACCTGGCACCTACACCGCCTTTGCCCGAGCGGTCGACTTCATGGGCAAGTCCACCATCAAGTACGCCCAGTTCACCATCAAGGGAACCAACCGCGCCATCGACAACGGCAGCTTCGAGGACGGCTCCGATGGCTGGGGCCTCTCCTCCGGCGAAATGCTGTGGAACAACGCCGCCAGCGCCTATCTCGGCCAGGGCTACCTGCGCTTCCGCGATGACGGCCAGACCGCCAGCCGCAAGTTCAAACTGCCCAAGGAGGCCTTGAACGCGAAGCTCAGCTTCCGCTATCGCGTCGTCGGCGTCGAGTATCTGCCCGGCGAGAACCTGTTCGTGGACCTCTACGACTCCAGCATCAACAAGACCACACCCCTCGCCGACATCTCGAGCGAGGAAGTCACCCTCAGCGACCCGCTGCACCACTACAAGCGGCTGGAATTGGATGTCACCCAGTTCAAGGACAAGGACATGCTCCTGCGCCTGAAGGCATCGCTCATCAAGTCCAACACCACCCGCTTTGTCATCGACGCGGTCAGCCTCACCTACACGCTGCCCCAGGCCATGACCCTCAAAGTGGAACTCGACGAGCCCGGCCGCGTCCTCCGCATGCGCGCCGCCACCACCGGCGTCAGCGCGGACACCATCAAGCTCGTTCAGTACCGCATCAATGGACAGACCGTGGCCATCGACGGCAACACCCTCGACGGCGCCGTCTTCAACACCGGTGAAGTGCCGCCCGGCACCTACAACGTCCAGGCCTTCCTCATCCGCTTCGACGATTCTGCGTTTGGGTCCAACATCGTGCCCATCACCTTCACCGGAAAGAAGAACATCGTCACCAATGGCGGCTTCGAAAACGGCCAGTCAGGCTGGACCCTGCCGGGCCTGAACTCCTCCATCGGCACCAACGATGGTGAGAACCAGGCGAACTACTCGCAGACCGGCGTCCGCTACGGGCGATTCATCACCTCCGGCGCCGCCGGAGTCTCGAAGATTCGCCAATTGATCGCCATCTCCGCAGAACCCGCAGTCCGTCACTGTCTCCTTCTATCTGAAGCTGCGCGTGACGACGAAGGACCCCGGCGACGTCTTCAAGGCGGCCCTGGTCTCCATCACCAACCAGGAACTGCTGCCCATCACCAGCGTGAACGGTGGCACAACCCTGCCTCCGCAGGACGCCGTCGCCGGCTACACCCGGGTGGTCTATAGCCTGAACGAGGCTCGAGTTGCAGGCTCTCCGGGGTACCACGGTCTACCTGGAGTTCAGCGTGGCGCAGAACTCCTCGGTGGTGACCAACTTCTACGTGGACGATGTGTCCGTCTACGCACCCCGTCCTCGGCCTGGGCTCGGGCCTGAGCAACTAACAGCCGTTCGTTCTCCACCCTGCGGCCGTGCGTCTTCGGACGTGCGGCCGCCTCAACCGTTCACGGCCGCACTCTGGCCTGTCCCGTCCTTGAGATATCGATGCAGCCACGCCAATCCAATCCTCAGTTCGCGCCCCACCGTCGCCACCGACACGCCGGTGACCTCCGCAATCTCCGCCACCTCCAGCCCGCCGAAGTAGCGCATCTCAATAATGCGGCTCTTCCGCTCGTCCTGGGCCGCCAGCGCCGTCAGGCCGTCATCCAGATGCAGCAGGTCCTCGTCCGGCTGCACCCCCACCACCAACGCCTCATCCAGTTGAATGGGGGTCAGCCCGCCGCCCCTCTTCTGGGCATTCCGCCCGCGGGCGTGCTCCGTCAGCAGTTGCCGCATGATATGCGCCGCAATCGCAAAGAAATGGGCCCGGCTCCGCCAGTCTTTATTCTCGATCCCGGCCAGCTTGAGATAAGCCTCGTTGACGAGCGCCGTCGCCTGCAACGTGTGCCCCGGCCGCTCCCGCCGCATATACGACGCAGCCAGCTTCCGCAATTCCTCAAAAACCAGCGGTGTTAACGCCTCAAGCGCCTTTGAATCCCCAATCTGCCAGGCTGCCAACAATTGTGTGACATCCGCCCCAGAGTGCTCCGAATTTTCGGACATGTTATATCAATAGCTCAGATGGACGACCGCTGGGAACGAATTCAGGATCTATTCATCGACGCCGCTTCTCTGCCGCCGGCGAAGCGCCATGTCTTTCTGGACGCCGCTTGCGGCGCCGACACCGGGCTGCGCGCTGAGGTCGAGTCCCTGCTTGAGGCCGAAGAGGGCGCCGGCAGCTTCGTCGAGAGCGCCATTGGCCGAGCCGCATCGACGCTCGCCGCCGGCACGGAGTCCGCCCCGAGGACCGTCGGCGCCTATCGCATCCTCAGGGAAATCGGACGCGGCGGCATGGGTGCGGTCTACCTCGCCGAACGCGCGGACCAGCAGTACCACAAACGGGTCGCCATCAAGCTGGCACGCTTCGCGGGCTACGGCGACTTCGTCCACGAGCGCTTCCGGCACGAGCGCCAGATCCTCGCCTCCCTGGAGCACCAGAACATCGCCCGATTGCTCGATGGCGGCGAAACCGAGGACGGCATGCCCTACATCGTCATGGAGTACGTGGAAGGGCTCCCTGTCACCGGCTATATCGAGCAGCAGGCCCTGGGTATCCGCGCCCGCCTGGAACTCTTCCTGAAGATCGCCGCCGCCGTCCAATACGCCCATCGCTTCCTCGTCATCCATCGCGATCTGAAGCCCAGCAACATCCTGGTCAGCGCCGCCGGCGAGCCGAAACTGCTCGATTTCGGCATCGCCAAACTCCTTGAGCCGGGCGCCCTGAACGAGGCGATCATGCACACCTCCACGGGCATGCGTCTGCTCACGCCGGACTACGCCAGCCCGGAGCAGGTTCGCGGCGAGCCCGTCACCACGGCTTCCGACGTCTACTCGCTCGGTGTCGTGCTCTACGAAATGCTCACCGGCGTCAAGCCGCACCGGATCAAGGACTACACGCCGCTCGAGATCGATCGCGCCGTCTGCGAAACCGAGACGGAACGCCCCAGCGCCGCCGCCGCCCGCACTGGCACATTCCACCACCTGGAACGCCGAGCTGGATGTCATCGTTCTCGAGGCCATGCACAAGGATCCGGCGCGCCGCTACGCTTCCGTGGAACACCTGGCCGACGACATCCGCCGCTTCCTCACCGGGCTCCCGATCCAGGCCCGGCGGGACTCGCGCGCTTACCGCGCTCGCAAGTTCCTCCGGCGTCACCGGGTCGCGAGTGCCGCGGCCGCTCTCCTGGTCCTCACGCTCGCCGGCGCCGCCGGTGTCACGTCGTGGCAGGCCTCCGTGGCCCGCCAGCAGGCCCGCCGCGCCGAGATGCGCTTCCGCCAGGTGCGGCAACTCGCTAACCGGTTCCTGCTCGACTTCGACGAGCAGATCCGCAACCTGGAAGGCTCCACTCCGGCCCGCGAGTCGCTCGTCAAGACCGCCAGCGAGTACCTCGACAGCCTTGCCTCGGAGGCTGGTAACGACGCGGAACTGCGGGCCGAACTGGCCACTGCCTACCGCAAACTGGGCGACGTGCAGGGTGGACCCCGCGCCGCGAGCCTTGGTCGCAGCGAGGATGCCCTGAAGAGCTACCAGGAAGTCCGTCGAGATCGGACGCAGCCTCTTCGATGCCGGCGTCCGCGAGCCCGGACTTCTCAAACAGATCATCGAAGCCGAACGCATGCTCGGGTTGCTGGAGCACCGCCTCCATAAGAAGGATGGGGACGCCAGGTATGAGAAACGCCTCACCGACTCGACCGCGCTGGCCGAAGCCCTGGTGAAAGAGCGGACCGAACTCGACAGCCTGCGTACCCTCGCCTCTCTCTACCGCGAATTGGGCGAGCGCTACGCCGACTCCAACCGCGCCACTCTGGCCGAACAGCGCTACACCCAGGCACTGTCCATCTACGAGAAGGTGCGGCAGTTGGCCCCTGGCGCCCGCTCGGATCGGGGCGTCGCCCTCGTCACCCAGCGCCTTGCCGATGCCAAAGTCATGCGTGGCGACCTCGATACCGCCCTGAAGCTTTACCGGAGCTCGTTCGACGGGTTCGCGTCCATGGCTGGGACGCCCAAAGCAGGCCAGGCGGAGCGCCGCAGCCTGATGGCGGCCCATCTCTCACTGGGTGCTCTGCTCGGCGACCCGCTCATTCCGAACCTTCGTCAGAGCTCCGATGCCATTGCCCAGACCGGCGCGGCCTTGGCCATCGCGGAGCACCTCGAGCAGGCGGACCCCGCCAACCGAACCGCCAAGCTCGATCTTGCCTACACGGCGGCGCAATATGGGCGCGTGCTTCGCGGCACACAGCCGGTGCAGGCCGCACAACACCTGCGGCGCTCCGTCGCCCTGGCCAGTGAGGTCCTCTCCACCTCACCCGCGGACCGGGTCTACCTGCGCCATGTCCTCCGCTACAAGACCGACCTCGGCGTCGCGCTGGCCGCTGCCCGCAACACCGAGGAATCCTCGGCGATTCTCAAGGCGGTCACGGCCGATCTCGAAGCGATCGACACGCCCAGCGCCGGGTACGAACTCATCGGCGCCGAGGCGCGCCGCGAGCTGGCCGCGATCGTGCGGCCCGTCCAACCTGACGAGGCGCGACGCCTCCTGCAAGGCGCGCTGGACCGGGTGGAGAAGTACCTGATCGACCACTCCGACAGTCTGGAAATGACCCACCACCTCAGCCTCCTCTACGAGTCGGCCGCGTGGCTGGATCCCGCCTATGGCAGGAAGGCTCGCCAACTCTGGGCCGACTGGCCCCGGCACGGCACTTCGTCGCTCTTCGACCGGCGCCGCCTGGAAGAGCTCCGCTAACAGGGCCTTAGTGCACCGGTGTGCAGGTTGTGAGCTGGTAGAAGTGGGTGGGCGCCGACTTCATGAACCGCTGCAACAAGATCTGTTGCCATTCGGCATAGGGTTCATACAGACTCACCGTACGGTGCCGGGGCGCGCAGGCCGCGGTCTCGCGGTTGGTGGTCACATGCTCCGGCGAGATGTCTCGCTGATTCCGGACCACCCATACGGTCTGTGCCGCCGGCAGCAACCGGTCCGCCTCCGGCTGTCCCTCGTGCGTCAGGACAACGGAAGGCGTACGGCCTGACAGATAGTGCTGCAGGGCGACCCCGTCCGTGTTGAAGGCATCGATGAGAATCAGGTCCGACGGGCCGGCCTGCTGGTTCAGCCGGTCGGCGATCTCCCGCAGCGGTGCTGCGTAGCCGGGGTTCAGGTAGTTCTGCCGGGTGAAGTAGAAGGTGATGGATACCACGGTGGCCGTGGTGAGCACGGCAACGCCCCACCAACGGATCCGGCCAATCGGCGTCAAACCGATCGCCACGGCCATCGCGAGGAAGGGAATCAGCCAGAGCAGCCGGGCCGGAATGAACGGGTAGCTTACCCAGCGGGAGACTCCGAGGTAGCCCACAACCGCCAGCGCCGACAGGAATACAACCAGAGGTTTGGGACAGATCCGGGCCCCGCGCCTGGCCAGCCATAGCACCAGGGGTACCAGCAGCAACGCCAGGAAGGGGAAGCTCTCCCCGATGGTCAGCGAAACAACCCCGAAGCCGATCTTGATGGGTTGTTCGAGCCAGGATGAACCCGTCAAGGTGTAGCGGGATGAGAAACCCGCCGCTTGTCCCCAACGGCTGAGAGCATCGGCAAACTTGAAGAGCCAGGGCAGATACCCCGCCAGGGCGCCCACCATCAGCAGCGCGGTTCGCCGGAATCCCAGGAATGCCAGTGCGGGCAGAGCGCAGGCCGCCAGAACCGCAAAGCCGGGCACGTAGTGGGTATAGAGCAGCAGCAGAACCGATATCAACGCCGGCCAGTACCCCTGCTTTGTCCGGATCCACTGCCAGACAAAGTAGACCGCGGCAATCATCAGCGCCGTCTGCATCGAGTAGGACCGGGCCATCCGGCCGTAGAGCAGCACACAGGGGGACAAGGCGAAAAGACCCAGGGCCAGCCAGCGGCGTGCGGGCCGCCAGCGCCGGGTCCATAGAAGATCCAGAAGGAGTGTGGCGATCAGCGCCCAAACTGCTGAGAATGCACGCAATCCGGCCAGCGAATGCCATGGCCAGCCGTGCAGCAGGAAGTAGTAGAGCGGCGGGTGGATGTCTTTCTGAAGGATCGGGACGATCTCGTTCAGCGGATGTGGGACGGTGCTGAAGGTAAACAGCTCATCGGTCCAAATCGGCAGCAGGTCGAGGTTTGCGAACAGCAAGACCGCCTGCAAGAGGAGAATGACTGCAATCGGAAGGACGCGCTTCAAACTTCGAGGCTAGCATTTCACGGCACCCGAAGGGGTCCGCTAAAATGACGGGTTCATGCCCAAATTGATCGAGTTCGAGAATGTCACGGTCCATCGCGAGGGCTATCCGGCCCTGCGGGAAGTGACGTTCTCCATCGAAACAGGGGAACACACCGCCATCCTGGGACCGAACGGCAGCGGCAAATCCACGCTGATCAAGGCGATCACCCGCGAGTGTTACCCGCGCTATGCCCCTCCGGTCTGCCGCCTGCGGATCTGGGGCAAGGAGGTCTGGCACCTGTTCGAGTTGCGCAGCCTGCTCGGGATCGTTACCAACGACCTGGTGGAGACCTGCGTCAAGCCGTATTCGGCCATGGAGACCGCCCTGAGCGGGTTCTTTGGCAGCATCGGGATCTGGCCGAACCATGAGGTCACGCCCCGGATGGAGGAGGAAGCCCGTAAGGCATTGGCGTTCTTCGACATCGACCACCTGGCCGAGCGCAAGCTGACCGAGATGTCCAGCGGCGAACAGCGGCGGGCGGTCTTCGCGCGGGCCCTGGTCCATGGACCCAAGGCGTTGATTCTCGACGAGCCCACGAACAGTCTGGACGTGCGTGCCCAGCGCGAAGTGCGGGATTCCATGCGGAAACTGGCCGAAGGCGGCGTGACCGTGATCCTGGTGACCCACCATCTGCCGGACATCATTCCCGAGATCGGCCGGGTGATCACCCTGCGCGACGGGCAAATGCACTCTGACGGTCCCAAGGAGCAAGGCCTACGGGCGGATGCGCTGAGCGCCCTGTTCGGGGTCGATGTCAAAGTCGGCTGTGAAGATGGCTACTA
>JASGIE010000130.1:0-35447 GCA_049841055.1 Paludibaculum sp.
TCGTTCGCATGGCCCCGTTCGGATGAGCAACTCCCGCTGGGGACGGCGGCCACGGCTGACGTGCTGTTCAAGAATGGTTTCGGCTTGAAGTATTAGAAGCAGTTAAGCCGGATTGTCGGGCTGGGGCGGACCCTAAGGGGGGCGCCCTTCACCCATCCAGGCGCCATGGACAAGTCTGACGGGCGGACCGTGAGAGGTATAGACTGTAAACAGTCCATGTCGAAGCTCACCTTGGAACGGGATATTTGCGTCAGCACGCTATCGAACGGCATTCGTGTCATTACGGAGCCGATGCCCGCTGTACGCAGCGTAGCGGTTGGATTCTGGATTGGTACGGGATCCCGGTGCGAGACGATCGAAGAGAATGGAACCTCGCACTTCATTGAACACATGCTGTTCAAAGGCACGCCGAAGCGCTCGGCCGAGGATATCGCGCGCGAGGTGGACGCCATCGGCGGCCATCTGGACGCCTTCACTGGCCGCGAACTCGTCGGCTACAACACCAAGGTGCTGGACGAGCATATGCCGCTGGCCTTCGAGATTCTCTCCGATATGCTGTTGAACCCACGGTTCGACGTCTCGGATATCGAGAAAGAGAAGAGCGTTGTCCTGGAAGAGCTCAAGATGGAGAACGACAGCCCGGAGACGTTCGTCCACGAGCTGTTCGTCAGCAATTTCTGGAAACATCACTCCCTGGGCCAGCCGATTCTGGGCACAAAGAAGACCATCGCCGGCTTCTGCCCCGAGAACCTGCGCAGCTACCACCAGCGCTACTACCGTCCGGAGAACATCACTCTGACGGCGGCCGGCAGCCTGCGGCACGAAGACCTGATCCGCGTGGCGGAGCAGTACCTCAGTCCGCTGCAGGTCGGCGGGGCACTGCCGGACTTCACGACTCCACCCACTGCCGCGCCACTGATCCTCAAGAACCGGCGCAGCCTGCAGCAGGTGCACCTCTGCCTGGGCGTGCCCATGGTGCCGGCGACCCATCCGCTGCGGTTCGCGGCCTATACGTTGAATGTCATCCTGGGCGGCGGGATGAGCTCGCGCCTGTTCCAGAACATCCGGGAACGCCAGGGGTTGGCGTACTCGATCTTCTCCGAGCTGAATCTCTACCGCGATACGGGCCTGATGGCGATCTACGCCGGCACATCGTCGGAGACGGCGCGCAAGCTGCTGGACGGTGTCATGCTGGAGCTGCGGCGTTTGAAGAACGACCCGCTGCCCCCAGAGGAACTGCGGCATGCCAAGGATCACATGAAGGGCTCGCTGATGTTGAGCCTGGAATCCACCAGCAGCCGCATGAGCAACCTGGCCCGCCAGTGGATGAATTTCGGAAAGTTCTACACTCTGGACGAACTCGCGGAGAGTATCGAAGCCGTGACAGCGGAGCAGGTGCTGAGCCTGGCCCGGGAGTACTTTGAGTCCAAACGGATCGGCCTGGCGATGCTGGGCCGGCTGGAAGGCCTCAAAGTAACGCGGGAAGACCTGGCCTGCTGACGTAATGAGCAGTTGGACCAAAGCACTGATCCTGCTCCTGGCTGCTGGTTGGAGCGCGGCCGCGGCGGATTTCGGCGCGCTTCGCCCCACCGGCTATGTGAACGATTTCGCGAAGGTCCTCGATCCGGCCTCCGTGCAGCAGCTCGAGGCTTACTGCGCCCAGGTGCAGAACGCCACGGGCGCCCAGATCGCCCTGGTCACCCTCACCAGCCTGGAAGGCGAGCCGATTGAGGATGTCGCCAACGTGCTGTACCGCAAGTGGGGCGTTGGCAACAAGAAGAACAACGAGGGAGTCCTGCTGCTGCTGTCCATCAACGACCGGCGCACGCGCCTGGAGGTTGGATACGGGTTGGAGCCGATCATCCCGGACGGCAATGCCGGCGGGATCCTGAGAGAGATGCGGCCTTCGCTGCGGGCCGGCAATTATGCGCAGGCTCTGTCCGACGCCGCGCGCACCATCGCCGAGAAGATTGCCCAGGCAAAGGGCGTCCAGATCGGCATGGCACCGCCGATGCGGCATTCGCGGCCCCGGCCGGAGAGTTTCCCCTGGGAAGTCGTGGTTGTCGTGGGGGGATTGATGCTGCTGATGTTGTTCTTCGGAGGCGGACGCAGCGGTCGTGGCGGCTACGGCGGCGGTGGGGGCGGAGGCGGCTTCCTGGCAGGCATGATCCTGGGTCAACTGCTGGGCGGTGGCGGTGGATCGCGTACACGCAGCAGTGGCGGGTTTGGCGGATATGACTCCGGCGACAGTTTCGGCGGATTCGGCGGTGGGGATTCGGGCGGAGGCGGAGCGTCCAGTGACTGGTAGGGGAGGAAACCGATGGAGCCCATGGATCGTTTGCTAAACCAGCTCGTCGAGAAACTCCAGAAGGTGCACGGCAAGGGCTTGCGGTCTGTCATTCTCTACGGCTCAGGCGCCAGTGGCGATGTGCACGGGGTTTCTCCGATTTGAATGTCCTGTGCGTGCTGGAGAAGATCGGCCCGAAGGAACTGGAGGCCTCGGAGCCGGTGTTCAAGTGGTGGCGGGAGAAGGGCAATCCGGCTCCGCTGCTGATGAGCCGCGACGAGGTGCTGACCTCTTCGGATTGTTTCCCCATCGAGTATCACGACATCGCGGAACGGCATCGCGTGCTGCACGGCGAAGACATTACGGCCGGCATGACGATCGACGACGCCTTCTACCGGGCCCAGGTGGAGCACGAACTGCGCGCCAAGCTGCTGCGATTGCGGCAGAAGGCAGCGGGTGTGTTGAGTGACCGCGATCTGATGCTGCGGCTGATGGCCGATTCGGTATCGACATTCTGTGTGCTGGCTCGCCATGCACTGCTGCTGGCGGGCCATAATGCGCCCTGGCCCAAGCGGGAAGTGGTCCGTCAGGTCCGCGAATCGTTTGGCATTGAAGGGCGCGCGTTCGATATGCTGTTAGGTCTCCGCGAGGGTCAAACCCGGCCCCGCAGCCTGGACCCCGGCAGTCTCTTTTCAACGTACCTTGAGGAGATCGCGGCATTGGTCGCCGTGGTCGATCGACTGGAGCGGTGAGGATTTACCCATGAAGACTGGATTGATTATCGGTGGCATCATCCTGGTGCTGGTGCTGATTGTCGGCGGGAAGGCCGCGTCGGCCAACAACGAACTGGTGACGAAACAGGAAGCGATCCGCGGGTCGTGGTCGCAGGTGGATGTGGCGCTGCAGCGCCGTGCCGACCTGATTCCCAACCTGGTGGAAACCGTGAAGGGCTTCGCTGCACAGGAAAAGCAGATTCTCGAGACCGTCGCCAATGCGCGTTCCGCCCTGTTGAACGCGAAGACGCCGGGCGAGAAGATCCAGGCCAACCAGGGTCTGGATTCCGCCATCGGCCGCCTGCTGGTGGTGGTGGAGAACTATCCCAACCTGAAATCGAACGAGAATTTCATGCGGCTGCAGGACGAACTGGCGGGCACCGAGAACCGTATTGCGGTGGAGCGCCGGAAGTACAACGAAACCGTGCAGTCGTACAACACAAGCATCGGGCTCTTCCCGACCAACCTGTTCGCGGGCATGATGGGCTTCCATCGCAACGACGACTACTTCAAAACGGAGCCCAGGCGCCCGGACCGCGCCGGCTGTGAAGTTCTAAGAGACCGACCATGAGCACACCCATCTTTCCGAATTATATTGACGGCGCGTGGGTCGAAGGCCCTACATTCGAGAATCGCAATCCGGCCGATACCAGCGAGGTGGTCGGGCTGCATGGCAAAGGCTCGGCGGAAGATGTCCACCGGGCGGCCGAAGCGGCGCAGAACGCTCTGCCTGGCTGGTCCACGATGAGCGGGCCTGCCCGCGGTGCGCTGCTGTTCAAGATCGCCGACATCCTCGACCGGAAGTTCGACCAGATCAGCGCCGAGATGACCCGCGAGGAAGGCAAGACGCTGCCCGAGGCGAAGGGTGAGGTCCGGCGCTCGATCAACATCTTTCGCTATTTCGCGGGCGAAGGCTCGCGGATGGCCGGCGTCATGGCGCCCAGCGAGCGCGACCGCGTCCACATGTTCGCCCTGCGCAAGCCGGTGGGCGTCGTGGGTCTCATCACGCCTTGGAATTTCCCCAGTGCGATCCCAGCCTGGAAGTTGGCGCCGGCGCTCATCTGCGGCAACACGGTTGTCATGAAACCAGCCTCCGCGGCGCCTCTCAGCGCCTGGCGCCTGATTGAAGCCTGTCACGAAGCTGGTGTACCCAAGGGTGTCGTGAACTTCATTGGTGGCAGCGGCAGCACGCTGGGCGCGGCCCTGGTGAACGCCAAGCCGATCAAGGCGATCAGCTTCACGGGGTCGTGCGAGATCGGCAACTGGATTCATGCCGAAGCATCGAAACGGCACCTGCGGATCCAGCTCGAGATGGGCGGGAAGAACCCGACCATCGTGCTGGCCGACGCCGACTTCGGTTCCGCCGTGGAGAACTGCGTGAACGCGACGTTCTTCTCAACAGGCCAGAAGTGCACCGCCACTTCACGGGTGATCGTGGAAGAGAGCATCTACGACAGGTTCCTCGCGGCCTTGGTGGAGCGTACGAAGAAACTGAAGGTCGGCAACGGCATGCAGGCCGGAATCGACATCGGCCCTTGCGTCGACGAAGGCCAGATGAACACGGTGCTGCGCTACATCGAGATCGGCCGCAAGGAAGCGGGCGAGCCACTCTGCGGCGGCAACCGGCTGACGGGCGGCGACTACGACAAAGGCTACTTCGTCGAGCCCACCGTGTTCGCCGGTGTCTCGGAGGAGATGGTGATCGCGCGCGAAGAGATTTTTGGACCGGTGATGACCATCCTGAAGGCCCGCGATTTCCAGCACGCGATGCAGCTCGTTAACGGGAGCGAATTTGGGCTGTCCGCCTCCCTGCAGACCACGAACGTGTCGCGGATGTTCGAGTACATTTATGGCATCGAGGCGGGCCTGGTGACGGTAAATCTGCCCAGCGCCGGTGTCGAGTATCAACTGCCGTTCGGTGGCAGCAAGGACTCGAGCTTCGGACCCAAGGAGCAGGGCCCGGCGGCGCTGGAGTTCTATAGCGACCACAAGACGGTTTACATCAAATACTAGGCAATCGGGAAACAGATGAAACTTGGACAAGTTTGGTGGCAGGGCCGGCTGACGGCCGCGTTATCTCGAAGGTGGTCTGGCACGCCCGATTCCGGGCTACACGCTGCGCGAACTGATAGAGCGGTCGGAACGCGATGGCACTCCCCTGACGGAACTGGCCGGCCGCTACGCGGTGCGGGCGCCCGAACACATTGAGCCGGCCATCCCGGTGGAACCGCGCGAAGTCTGGGCCTGCGGCTGCACCTACGAAATGAGCGCCAGCTTCCGCGACGCCGAGCACAATACGAGAGAGGGTTTTTACCGCCACGTCTTCACCAGCACCGCGGCCGGAGATCTTCTTCAAGGGCACGTCCCGCGTCTGCGTCGGCACGCACATGCCCATCGGCATCCGGTCCGATTCGAAGTTCACCGCGCCGGAGCCGGGAACTGGCTGTCCTGCTGGGCTCCAAAGGCAAGGTTCTCGGCTACACGCTGGCCAACGACGTGTCGGCCTGGGATATCGAACGCGAGAATCCCCTTTATCTGCCGCAGTCGAAGGTCTACACCGCGTGCTGTTCACTGGGACCGTGGTTTGTTACGCCCGATGAATTGAAAGACCCCTATTCGCTGGATATGCGCTGCACCATCCAGCGCGGTGATCAGACCCTGTTTGACGGCAGCACGTCCACATCCAAGCTCGGCCGCAAGATCGAGACTCTGGTGGAATATCTGCTGAAGGCCAATGCCGTGCCCGCCAGCAGTGTCGTGCTGACAGGCACCGGGATCATCGTGACCCAGGAAGCCGCCCTGGCTCCCGGGGATGTGGTGACCATCACGTCGCCGTCCATCGGGGTATTGGTGAACGAAGCCGCCGTGGTGGAATAGCCCGAATGGCCAGCAGCATCAGGCTCCGCCGAATTCTGGTGGCGCTTGTTTTGCTGTCCGCGCCCCTGCTTCCGCCGGGCGCTGTTCACCAGCAAGGCGGTCATTCCCTATGACCTGCCTGGGTATCATGTGCCGCAGGCGGGGTACCTGGCTCGATCGTTGGCCGAAGGGCGGTTGCCTCTGTGGGATCCCTATTCCTACTGCGGCATGCCCTTCGCGGCCAACCTGCAGGCGCAGGTCTTTTATCCGCCCAACTGGCCCTTCGTCGCCGTCAACGCGCTTACACACGAAAACTACGTCCTGGATTTGCTGGAGTGGCATGTCGCCCTGCACATGGCCCTTGCCGGCTGGCTTGCTTATCTGCTGTGCCGCCGCCTCAGGCTGGACTGGAGCGCTGCGCTATTTGGCGGCGTGAGCTACGAACTGGGGGCGTTTTTCGCTTCGCAGGCACAGCACCAGGGTGCGATCTCCGGCGCTGCCTGGATTCCGCTGGCCTGGGCGATGGTGTTTGCGCTGGCAGACCGCTTCTCGTGGCGCAGGCTTGTCGTCCTGGCGCTCGCCGTGGCGATGATCGTTCATGCCGGATTCCCAGCCGTGCTCATGATGGCCATCGCGTCGACAGGCGTCCTGGCCGTCGGACTCTTCCTGCTGCGCGGCGCGAACTGGCATCTCCCGTTGTGGGTGATTGCCGGCGGAGTCTGGGGCGCCGCACTGGCCGCCATCCAATTGATTCCGGCGAAGGAACTCATCGACTGGAGCACGGCGCATCTCCGAACGGACTTTACAGACATCGGCGGAGGCGGCATCCCGCCCACGGCGTTTGGCGCCCTGGTCCGGCCCAACTGGAACGGCGTTTTCGACTTCTCCACCTACCACCTGCCCTGGAACCCGACGTTCGCCTATTTCTACTGCGGGCTGGCGGGGGCACTGCTGGTCTGCGCCAGCCTGTGGTGGTGGCGCTCCGCCCGCTGGCAGGCGATTCTCCTCACTGGGACGCTGGCCGCGCTCGCCATGATGGGCGGACACACCCCGTTCATGCGCTTTGTGTATCCGCGGCTTCCGCGCATGATCCGTTCGTCCATCTACGACGAGTTTGGCCTGTGCGTGCTCTCCTTGAGCCTGGCCGTTCTGGCCGCCTTCGGCTTCGAGGCATTGCTGGCCCGCCGGAACTGGATGCTGCGAGCCGCCGTCGTCACCATTGCCGCTGTCGATCTCTGGTGGGCCGGCGCCGGGCGCCCCATGAATACCGGGGATCCGGATGCGGCCCTGCGGACGTCGGCCCGGGAATTCGAAGGCAGCCGGAATGTCGTGGAGCGGCTGCGCAGCCTCACCGGCACAGCAACGCCGCCCTGGCGCATCGATGCCATCGACTCCACACAGATGTGGGGCAATGCGGCACCCATGCTGAACTACTACACGGCTTCCGGCAACGAACCGCTGGGCTCTGAGCGATTCCTGGCCGTGCGTCGGATCTTTGGTGAGGCTCAGGAGTGGGAGCGGTACATTCCCGTGAAATCCTCGGCGTCGCCTGTGGTGAACATGCTCAGCCTGCGCTACCTCATCGCCTGGAACGACTCCAAGTCGGAGGCCTTGCAGAACCCCGCCATCCACAAACTGGACTCTGTCGACGGCCATGCGATCTGGGAGAACCCGACCGCCTTGCCGCGTTTCTCCCTGATCGGCAGCGTCCACCGGGCCTCGAATCTGGCGGAGTCGATCCAGCGCCTTCGTTCGCCGGAGTTTCACCCACAGAGCGAAGCCGTCCTGGAAACCACCGGCACGCCACCTAAAGTTGAGCCGGGAGCGACCGGCACGATCCAGGTCCTTTCCTACCGCCCGGAGTCGTTGGCGCTTTCGGTATCGGCTGACCGGCCTGGCCTGCTGGTCACTTCCGAGGCCTTCTACCCCGGCTGGCGGGCGAAGGTCGACGGCCGTGATGCGCCCCTGCTGTTGGTGAATGCGGCCTTCCGAGGACTCGCTGTCGGTGCCGGCACGCACCGGATCGAGATGACCTACGCGCCCACGTCCTTCCGGCTTGGTCTGGCGATTACGGCCATGGCAGCGATTCTGGCCGGACTGGCGCTGCGCCGCGCCCGTTGAGCGGCTACTCTTCCGACATATCCTCGAGCTGTTCAGCCTCAATGGCATACCGCTTGAGCACGCGGATGGATGGGCTGGTCGAGAACCCCGCCTGGCGCAGGCGCCGGAATACCGAGGCCAGTTTGGCCGGATCCTGCAGCAACGCCCCGAGATCCTGGTTGCGGTACTTGCGTTCCAGCCACTGCTCGACCATGGCCACCTCGTCCGTGCCGGCATAGGCCTCGGACACCGCCTTCTCGGCGACCTTGGGCGCCACCTTCTTGCGCATCAGATCAGAGAGCACCCTCTGCCGGCCCACGGAACCACTGCCGGCGCGCCTCTCCGCGAAGTGCCCGGCATAGCGCTGGTCGTTGAGCGCACCATACTCCTTGAGCTGCAGGACGATCTCGTCGATCGAGGCTGGATCGGCGGCGCGAAGCCGCAGCCTCGCTTTGAACTCGCCAATGGAGAGCGCTCGGGACGAGAGCAGCTTCATGGCATACTGGCGCAACTCGTCAGCATCGAGTTTGCGCGGGGGCTTAATCGGCATGGGCCTGTACTCATTGTGCGTGGAGTACACTGTAAGCAGCAAGGAGCACTCATGGAAGACGACAAGAAGTTCTCTTATTTCTTCCTCGGGCTGGGTATTGGCGTAGCGGCGGGTATTCTCTTCGCGCCCAAGTCCGGAGCCGAGACTCGCGAACTTCTGCGCGAGAAGGCCGACGAAGGCAAGGACTACGTCAAACGGCGTAGCGAGGACCTCAAGGAATCGGCCACCGATCTGATCGACAAGGGCAAGCAGGCCATTGCCCGGCAGAAGGAACAACTGGCCGCCGCCGTCGAAGCGGGCCGTTCGGCCTATCGGGAAAAAACGGACACCGTCACGACGGTTTCCGATCCTGGCGACGAATTGATCGAAGGCGTGTAAACGCGCATGCAATCGGACGCGGCATTCTATCTGATGGCGGGTGCGGTCTCGATCTCGAGCATTGCGCTCCTGATGAACGCGCTCGCCTCGCTGGGCATCTACCGTGCGGTCAAGAAGCTGCAGCAGGACGTCTCTCCTCTCATTCCGGAGGCAAAGGAGACGCTGGCGCAGGCCCAGAAGGTGATGACCGAGGCCACCCGCGACGTGAAGGAAATCACGACGCAGGCCCGGGACATCATGCAGGCCATCGACTCGCAGCTCACCCACCTCGACACGGCCCGGCAGGAGCTGTCGACGCACCTGCGCATTCAGGGTGAACGGGTGGAACTGGTCGTCGAAGACGTGCTGATGCGAATCCAGGATGTCGTCTCCGTGGTTCATGGAGGCGTGCTGCGTCCAGTCCGCGAAGTGAGCGGCGTGGTCGCGGGGGTGAAGGCCGCCGTACAGACGTTCCTGCTCGGCCGCCGGCCCACCGTCGACAGAGCTACTCACGACGAAGAAATGTTTATCTGATCCGGCGCCAGCATCCGGCCGGCGCCTTCCTCGCTTCCGCACCCAGACAGCACGCTCGCCCGCCCTGGTAACATCTGCCTACCCCGGTGCCGCTGGACAAAGCGACGGAATACACTGGATTCGTGCTTCTGCGTGTCTGCCTGCTCCTCATCGCTCTCATTCCCGGGCTCTTCGCCGAGACAGCCGCCACCCTGGGCGCCGCCGTCCGCGAAATGACGCTGGATCCCGACGCCTGCTACCGCATCCGGGATCTCAGCCTGCAGCGTGATGACACGCGCCTCTATCTCACTGACGGCTTCCTGATCTTCGGTAAACCGGTGGCCGGCCGGCGCGTCGTGGCCATCTACTACGCCGCCGAGCCCTCCGACGACGCCGAGATGATCGTCCGCCCGCCCAATCGCAGCGAACGCCTCTCGCTGTCCAAAGCCACCGAGTCCCCGAATCTTGACGAGCATTTCCGGTCCGCTCTTTCATTTTCACGGACGACACTGCCGAGGAATTCCTGAAAGCGATCAACGACGGCGTCCTCCGTCCGAATCCGGAGATGGGGCTGGCCATCGCCAGCCGCCTGGATAGCACCGTCAAGAATCTCTGCACCAGCTTTCAGGTCCGGATCGTGCTCGATCTGCTGGCGAAGCAGCCCTCGCGCGGGCTCTTCTACGCGGCAATCACCGGTAAAACTCTCGACAACTTCGACTTCATGTACGACGCCACGCTCCCGGAAGAGAGCATCCTCGGGCAGGTCTCCAACAAGGGGATCCTCGGTTTCGACGTCTGGACCAGTTTCCAGAACCGGAAACACCGCCAGGGCCAGGAACCTCTACGCGAGGACGTCGTCATGGAGAACTACCGGATCGATGCCAAGCTCCAGGCGGACCTCCAACTGGACGTCGTCACGCAAGTGACGGCCAGGCCCCAGCAGCGCATCTCAGGAGCGATGTCGTTCGAACTGGCCCCGGAGATGGAAGTCACCGCGGTGAAGATCGACGGCCAGCCCGCCGAGATCTACCGGCGCGAATCCATGCGAGCCAACCTCATTGGCGGCCGCACCAACGATCCGTTCCTGGTCATCCTGGCTCAGCCACTGGAGCCGGGCAGCTCTCATGAGTTCGAGTTTGTACACAGCGGCAAAGTGATCCGCCCCGCCGGCAACAATGTCTACTACGTCGCGGCCCGCACCAACTGGTTCCCGTCGCACGGCTTCGGCTTCACGAACTTCGACGTCACCTTCCGCGTGCCAAAGGAATTGCGGGTGGTCGCCACCGGCGACATCGGCGAGGAGAGGGAGGAGGGGGAATTCCGCATCGTCCGGCGCCGCACCAGCAGCCCGGTGCGCCTGGCCGGCTTCAATATCGGCGCTTATGAGAACGCCGGAGTTTCCCGCGGCGGCTTCGACGTGCAGGTCTATGCCAACCGGACCGTCGAGACGGCGCTGCAGGCGCGGCCCAACACCGTCGTCCTTCCGCCCGCCCTCACCCGGACGATGGGCGGCCGCACCGCGCGCGTCTCCGAGGTCGTCACCAGCCAGCCCGGGCCTACTCCCAATCCCCAGGCCCGCCTGCGCGAACTGGCCACCGAGATTGCGTCTTCCCTCGAGTGGATGTCCACCCAGTTTGGACCTCCGCCGCTGAAGACCCTCACGGCCTCGCCCATTCCCGGCAACTTCGGACAGGGTTTCCCAGGCCTGCTGTATCTGTCCACCATCTCGTTTCTCAGCGAAAAGGAGCGGCCGGCCAACCTGCAGTCCGAGCGGCAGCACACGTTTTATTCCGAGATTCTTCACGCCCACGAAACCGCCCATCAGTGGTGGGGCAATCTCGTCACCGCCGCCACCTATCACGACGAATGGCTCATGGAGGCCTTCGCAAACTACACGGCCCTGCTCGTCCTGGAGCGCAAGAAAGGCCCCAAGGCGCTGGAAACCACACTGGACGAATACAAAGCCGAGATGAGAATGATGTCCGGTACCGGGAAGTCCGCCATCCCGGTGGAATCGACCGGACCCATCACCTGGGGCATGCGTATGCGCACCGACGCTCCGCTCGATCCCTGGCGCGTTATCGTCTACAACAAAGGCTCGTGGATCCTTCACATGCTGCGCCGGCGCATGGGCGATACGAATTTCCTCGCCATGCTGGGCGCCATCCGCAAGCGCTACGCCTACCAGCCGTTCAATACGGACCAGTTCCGCCTCATCGCCGCCGAGTTCTCGCCCAAGGGCATACCGGACTCCACGCTGGACAACTTCTTCGACAACTGGGTCTACTCCACCGGCGTCCCCACGCTCGAGTTCACGAGCAGCGTCAAGGGCAAAGCCCCCCAGGTGCAGGTCGCCGTCACCATCAAACAATCCGGCGTCCCGGAAGAGTTCAGCATCGACGTACCCGTGGAGATCCGCGTGCCCGGCCAGGCCCAGCCGATCGTCAAGTGGGTGCGTACTGGGCCCGACCCCGCCACGCTCACCGTGAAACTGAAAACCCCGCCCACCAAAGTGGAACTCGCTCCGGGTGCGGGGGTCCTCGCCTTCCGCAAATAGCCTCAACCTTTGCGGGCCTGGGAAACCACCTCGGCGATACGTTCCATCTCACTGCGTGAACCCAACAGGACCGTCTGCGGCAGCCACACCGCTTCGCGGCACAGCTTGTCATTCACCGGGCACTCATTCTGCTCCAGCCAGAGCTTCATCCGCTTCTGCCCGTAAATGCGCGTGTAGTGCCGTCCCTCCATCAGCTTCAGCAGAAACGGTTCCTTATTCAGCGGCGTATACCCGCTGGAGACGGACACACCCTTCGCGCTAAGGGTCTTCAGGAACTGCGCCCTGGGCACACCGGCATCTTCCAGATACCGGAACATGAACAGGTGCCAGGCATTCCTCGTGCACCCCTCATGCAACCGCGCCGGCTGCACTCCGGGGATCTTCGCCAGCATTCCGGCCAGGTAGCGCGCATTCTCTTCCCGGATTCGCGATTGAGCCTCCAGCCGCGTCATCTGCGCCAGCAGGATGGTCGCCTGAAACTCCGTCATCCGCAGATTGGCGCCGTTCCGCGAGTAAGCCAGACCCGCACCCACTTCCCTGGGCCGCCCGTTCGTGTGGAACGCATAAGCGCGGTTCGCCAGTTCTTCGTCATTCGTGATCAGCGCACCGCCTTCGCCGCTGTTGAGGTTCTTCGACGCCTGGAAGCTGAAACAGCCGCAATCGCCCCAGGAGCCGACTTTGCGGCCCTTCCACTCGCCGAGATGGGCCTGGCAGGCGTCCTCCACGAGCTTCAAATTCCGTCGCCGCGCGAAGTTCATCACGGCGTCCAGATCCACCGACGCCCCACCCAGGTGCACCGGCATCACGGCGATGCACTCCTGCGTGTAAGCCGAATCCAGCTTCGTGGCGTCCATCTGGAAGGTCTCAATGTCGGAGTCGACGAAGATGGGCAGCGCATGCTGCATCAGCAGCACGTTCAGCGTCGCCACGAAGGTATAAGGAGGCAGCAGCACCGCGTCGCCGGGCCCTACGTCGATGGAGTTCAACGCAGCAATCAGCGCGCTGGTGCCGTTCATCGTCGTCAGGCAGTACTTGGCGCCCGTCAGCGCCGCATACTTCTCCTCAAACTCAAGCACCTTGCGCCCGCCCGACGAGCGGCTCCAGCGGCCGCTGCGCAATGTTTCCAGAACGGACGTCTCTTCCAGCGGGCCGAATACCGGCCACGCCGGCCGATCATTGGGAGCCATAACACTGGCCATCATAGCTCTGCGACTGACTCGCGTTCTCATGGCTAATCATCCTAGCGCCAATCGTTCACAATGAGAAACAGCGATGGACTCCACAATGCCAAAGGGGCTGGCACAACTCGAACACGAAATCATCCACTGCGAGCGCTGCCCGCGCTTGCGGGCCCACTGCCTGGAAGTGGCCCGTGTCAAACGCCGGGCTTATCTCGATTGGGAGTATTGGGGCCGGCCCGTGCCAGGCTTCGGCGATCCGCGCGCGGAAATGTTCATCCTGGGCCTCGCGCCAGGAGCCCACGGCGCCAACCGCACAGGCCGCGTCTTCACCGGCGACAAGTCCGGCGACTGGCTCTATCGCGCGCTTTACCAGACCGGATTCGCCAACCAGCCCAACAGCGATCGTCTTGACGACGGCCTGAAGCTGACCAACGCCTGGATCAGCGCCAGCGTCCGCTGCGCCCCGCCGGATAACAAGCCCACACCGCAGGAGATCGTCGCCTGCCGCGACTATCTCGATCGGGAGTTCGCACTCATGAAGCAGGTCAAAATCGTTGTCGCCCTCGGGCGCCTGGCGTTCAACAACTACCTGGGTAAGCGCCGGTCAAAGTTCGAGTTCACCCACGACGGCGAACATCACCTTGCGCCCGGAGAGCCGATCCTCATCAGCTCCTACCATCCCAGCCAGCAAAACACGTCTACCGGTAAACTGACCGAACCCATGCTGCGGGCCGTCTTCGACCGAGCGCGGAGGCTGCTGGCATGACCCGCCGCTCCCTGCTGCTCATGCTGGCCGCCCTACCCTGTCGCGCGGCGGACTTCACCACCGAGCAGTGGTCCGCCATCGAGCAGATCTATTCCAAAACCCTCGCCCATCCCTTCCTCAAAGGACTCTCGGATGGCACTCTGCCCCGCGAGTGCTTCCAGTTCTACCTCATCCAGGACAGCCTCTACCTGCGTGCGTTCGGCCAGGCGTTGAACCTGCTCGCCGCCAAAGCGCCGCGGGAAGAGTGGTCGATGACGCTCGCCCAGCATTCCATCGACACTCTCAAGGAAGAACGCCGCATGCACCAGGTGGTGCTTGCCTCCTACGGAGTGACACCGGCCATGGTGGCCTCCGCCGGGATGGCCCCGACAAACGCCGCCTATACGAATCACCTGCTGGCCGCTGTCCAGCGCCTGACCTTCGCCGAGGGTCTGTCCGCCATGCTTCCCTGCTACTGGATCTACTGGGAAGTCGGCAAACAACTGGTGCGGCAGGGCTCCAGAAACAAGGACTACCAACGCTGGATCGACAACTACGCCGGCGAGGAATACGGCGACACCGTCCGCCAGGTGCTGGCAATGATGAACGAGTCCGCGCGCCAGGCCTCGCCCGAGCAGCGCCGCGAGGCTCTCCGCCTGTTCGTGCGCAGCGCCCGCTACGAATACCTCTTCTGGGACATGGCCTGGCGCCGCGAGCAGTGGCAGCCCTAGCCCCGCGAAGAAACAGGACACTCTACTCCCGGTTTAACGAGCCTACAATGAGGGCATGGCTCGAGGCTGGGAGAGTAAATCGATAGAATCCCAGATGGAGGACGCCGGCAAAAGGCGGCCAGGCCAGGCCGACACCCCATCTATGACGGACGAAGAGCGCAAGCTTCAGGCCCGGTTCAACCAACTGCAGTTGAGCCGGACCCGGATTCAGCAGGAGATGATCACCGCCTGCAATGCCCGTTTTCGGATGCAACTGGAGCGCGAGCTGGCCTTTCTCGACGAACAATTGGAAAAACTGAAGACCTGACCGGCTCATGCCCAGATTCATTGAACTCAGCCATCCCATCATCGAGGGGATGAAAACATTTCCCGGCCTGCCCGGACCGCAGGCCGTGCTTCTCTTTGACCACGCCGGCTCGCGCCGCAAGTACAAAAACCAGTCGGAGTTCCTCATCGCGTCGCTGCACCTCTGCGGCAACACCGGCACGTACGTCGACTCCCCTTACCACCGCTTCCCCGACGCGCCCGATCTCTCGGAACTGCCGCTGGAACGCCTGGCCGATATGGAAATCGTCAAGGTCGACGCCCGCCAGAACCTGGGCCGAGGCATCGGCCCGCAACTCTTCCAGGGCCTCGATCTGCACGGCAAGGCCGTCCTGGTTCACACCGGATGGGACCAGCATTGGAACACGGAAGAGTACTTCCAGCCCAACCCCTTCCTCAATGAGGACGCCTGCCTCTACCTCTCCGAAGCCGGAGCCATCTTCGTCGGCATCGACTCCGTCAATATCGACGACATGGGCGACCTGCGGCGCCCCGCGCACACGGTCCTGCTGGGCAACGGGATTCCCATCTGCGAGCACATGACGAATCTTGAGGCTGTTACCACCAATGAAGGACGTCTCCACGCCGTGCCGATCGCCTGGAAAGGCGGAGCCACCTTTCCCGTCCGCGCCTACATCGTTCTGCCCGACTGAGCCTCAACCACGCGGCATTGGTATCCTGTTTACTCGATGCGGGCCCGCCTGGAGCAATACTTTCAATTTCAGGAACTCGGTACGAACTGGCGCACCGAGGTCCTGGCCGGAGTGACGACCTTCGTCACGATGGCCTACATCATCTTCGTCAATCCCTCCATCCTGCGCGAAACCGGCATGCCCGCCACCGCCGTCACAGCGGCCACCTGCCTGGCCGCCGCCATCGGTTGCCTGCTCATGGGCATCGTCGCCCGTTACCCCATCGCCCTCGCTCCCGGCATGGGCCTCAACGCCTACTTCACTTACACCGTCTGCCTCGGCATGCACGTACCCTGGCAGGTCGCCCTGGGCGCGGTGTTCCTCTCCGGCATCATTTTTCTCCTGCTTACGGCCCTCGGCATCCGCCAGTTGATCCTCGAATCCATCCCGCGTGAACTCTACGCGGCCGTCGCCGTCGGCATCGGACTCTTCATTGCCTTCATCGGCTTTCGCAATGCGGGCATCATTAAAGCCGACCAGGCCACCCTCGTCAGCCTCGGAAACCTCCGTGCACCCGGAACCCTGGTCGCCCTCTTCGGACTCATCCTCATCGCTGGACTCATGACCTGGGGCGTCCGGGCCGCCATGCTCATCGGGATCCTCGCCACCACCGTACTTGGAGCCCTCACCGGACTCGTCCACTGGGATCCGCAGGCCTACTCGCCAGCCGACCTCTCCGCGACCCTCTTCCAGCTCGATCTCGCCGGCACGATGAAGCTCGGCCTGCTCGAAATCGTCTTCGTCTTCCTCTTCGTCGACCTGTTCGACAACATCGGCACCCTGGTCGCCGTCGGCACGCGTGCCGGCCTCTTCGATCGCGATGGCCACATCCCGCGCGTCAACCGCATCCTGACCGCCGACGCCGTGGCCTCCACCGCCGGTGCCCTCTGCGGCACTTCCACCGTGGTCAGCTACATCGAAAGTGCGGCCGGAGTCGTGGCAGGCGGCCGTACCGGTGTTACGGCCATCGTCTGCGGGCTCCTCTTCCTGGTCGCCCTCTTCATCGCGCCCCTCTTCGGCGTCATCCCGGAACAGGCCACCGCCCCTGCCCTGATCATCGTCGGAGCGCTCATGCTCACCCACACCGAAGACATCGAGTGGAACAAACCCGTCGTGGCCATCCCCGCCTTCCTCACGCTGGCCGCCATTCCACTCACGTTCAGCATCGCCAACGGTCTGGCCTTCGGCTTCACCTCGCATACTCTGCTGCGCGTCATCGCCGGCGAGTGGCGCAAGGTCAACTGGCTCGTCTACGTCCTGACGGCTCTGTTTCTGCTGCGGTTCTTTTATCTCGGAAAGGGATAGCCATGACAGTCACTCGCCGTACCCTGCTGGCCGCTCTGGCCGGCGGCGCCGCCGCCTCCGCAAAGTCCTCGCCGGACCTGCTCATCCAGGGCGCCCTCGACAGCGAACTCGGCCCCCTTTCTGGAGGCCCTGACGGGACGCAAGGAGCAGCGCATCCACGCCTGGACCTTCTGGACCGGCCGCATCGGCCGCCAGAACGTTGTCGTTTCGCGCACCGACATCGGACCATCAATGCCGCCGCCGTCACCGCCCTGGGCATCCGCGAATTCCAACCCCGGGCCATCATCAACCAAGGTACGGCCGGAGGCCACAACCGGAGCCTGAAGCTGTGGGATATCGTTCTGGGCGAGAAAACCACCGATTATGCGGCCTTCAGCGCGGTCCACGGCGACGCCGGACAGGGGCAGAATCCGGCTAACTGGAAGCCCGTGCCCCACCGCATCCGGACCAATGGAGGCGATCTCGCCACCTTCCCCTCCTTTGCCGGTGACGCCCGCCTGTTGACGGCTGCCGAGGATCGAGATCCACGCGGCCGGGTTCTGCGGGGCAACGTCGGCTCCGCCTACCAGTTCAACCGCCAGATCGACCACATCGACTGGCTCCACAAAACCTACGGGACGGACTCCGAGGATATGGAGAGCGCCTATTCCGCCGGGGCCGCCGTCGCGATGGGCGTGCCCTTCCTGGCCATCCGCATCATCTCGGATACGGAGTGGGAGCACCCTACCTTCGAGAAGATCGCCGGCCAGTACTGCGCGGAATTCGTAGTAAACGTCGTGAAGTCGCTACGAACACCGACCGTCAGTGAGGGGTCCCTGAGCCCCACGAACCGCGCACGTCAGTAAGCGGGCGCCCGTCTCCGCCGCGTCTTCAACGGAGTCCCCAAAGCCCTGTTGGCCGCAAAATCGGGTGAAAGCCCCTTTGGGTCGGCCGTATGGTAAGGCGGACCCCCTGGTCTGCGGTCGACCCCCAGGTCGACCACGCGGAGCCGCACAGTCACCCGCCGGCCTCGACTTTCAACGAAGTGGTCCCCAATTGCGAACCGCGCACGTCAGTAAGCGGGCCCCGTCTCCGTCGCGTCATCAACGCGCTGGATCCACTCGAAGAGCCCACAGCCAACGCCTCCAGCTGCGCCAACCCTCACCCTTCCCGCTCCAGAACCTGCATCAACGCCCGGATGTAGCCGTAGCAGAATGCAAACGCCATCAGACCGCCCGTGTCTCCCTCAATATGCGGCACGTGATCGGGCATCAGCATTCCGTCGTAGCCTACGTCCCGGTAAGCGCGGATCGCATTCAGGAAGTTCACATCGCCGTTATCCGGGAAGGTCTCCCGGAAGTCCAGGAACTTGCCCTGGATATTGCGGAAGTGGACATTGAAGATCTTCTTCCGGGACCCGAAGTATTTGATCACGTCCACGATCTCGCGGTTCGGATCCTCCAGCATCTCGCTGACGGTCCCCTGGCAGAAATTGAGGCCATGGTACGGATTCTCCCGGATGGAGACAAACCGCTTCAGCCCCTCCACGGACCCCAGCACGGTCTCGACGCCCTTCCAACCCTTCCCCTTGGGCATCCCTGGGTCGTGGGGATGGCAGGCGATCCTCACCTTGTGCTCGGCGGCGACGGGGGCTACCCGGTCGAGGAACCAGGTGATCCTCTCCCAATAGAGATCGGCGGACATCGGAGCCGCGGCGCTGGGTGGATCCTGTTTCCCGTCTGCGTACTTGAATGTGCTGTACTGCGCCCCGCCACGTCCAACGGTCGGAGTGGTCCGCACCACACCCAGGATGCTCATGTTGTACTTCACCGAAGGGATGCCGGCCAGGGCGCAATTGCGGATCATCTGGCAGATCTCATCGACGGCCTTCTCGCGGGCGGGCGACTGGCCCAGCAGCAGGCTGGGGTACTCGGCTTTCTCGACGATGCTGGAACTGCAGCGGCAGCGGCACCATGGCCAGTTGAATGCCGGCGGCCTCGACCCCCTCCCTGAGCCGTTTGAGGGAATCCACGCTCCACTTCTCATCGAGCTTCCGCGAAGGCAAGGTGCTGCAGATGTGGGTGACCCCCAGGGGAGCGATCATGCGCAGGTAAGCCGGATCGGAGTTGTTCTGAGTCCCCAACTTCATGAGCATCGGCAGCTTCTTAGCCGCCGGAGCCGCCAGGGCCGGAATCTGCGGAGCAGCCGCCAAGGCCGCGGAAGAGAGGAGAAGCTTGCGCCGGTTCATAGGGGTCCCTAGATCATATAGTGCGGCGTCACCTCCTGGAAGCCTCCCCTTGGGTCGAAGCACTGCCCCCAAAGACGCAGAAACGCCCCGAAGCGTTGGCCCCGGGGCGTTCTGATTCAATTGGTCCGACGGCTAGAAGATGTACCGCATGCTAATCAGCATGCTGCGACCCGCCACATTGGTCTGACCGAGGTTCAGGAACGTCGTGTTGTTCGTTCCCGCGGTCACGGTGTTGCTCGGGATCGTTGTGAAGCTCCGATAGTTGAAGACATCAAAGACTTCCCACCGGAATTGCAGAGCCTGCGTTTCACCGTAGGTTCTGACATTCTTCACCAGTGCCATGTCGAAGTTGTACGTGGGTCCAACCCGCCGGATATTCGCGCCGGCTCCGATGATGCCCGAATTCGCCGGGTTTGCGATCCACATCGGATTGGCTACCGCGGAGTTCGTACCAGTGTTGAAATCACCGCTGGCGTTGAAGCTCGCCCGTTGTGATCCTTCCACCGTCGAAACCTGACCGGGCAGAATGCCGAGCGGGTTAAACCCGTTCAGAATCGTGTACGGAGTCCCTTTGGCGAACGTCGTCACGCCGGACACCTGGAATCCGCCCATCACCCGACCCCACAGCTTGTGATTTTTCATCGGGCTGGGCACCTCGTAGATGTAGTTGGTCACCCAACGATGAGGCTGGTCGTATCCCGATCGCGCCCGGTCCAGCTTCAGGTTGAACGGCACCGATGGCAGTGTCCGGTTGGCCTGGCCGCCCAGAATGTCGTCAGAGTCGTTGATGAAGCTCGAGTAGGTGTAGTTGCTCTCGAACTGCAGGCCGTTGCTGAAGCGCTTCTCCACGGAGAGCTGAGCGGAGTGGTAGATAGACGCCGCCAGCCCATCCCCCACCAGAATTGACCCTTTTGTCGGATCGGTACGGTAGGCCGCCTGCCCACTCACCGTCGTGGCCGTCATGCCGTACGCACTCACCACCGGCTGCAACAGCGATGGATTCGCATCCACAGCCGCCTTGTAGAAGCCCAGATTGCGCTCCACCTCACGCACCAGCTTCAGGCCGTGAGTTCCCACATAGAACAGCTTGAAGACATAGTTGTTTGCAAACTGGCGTTCAAAGCCAAGGCTCACCTGTTCGGAATACGGCTGAGCGAGCCTCTTGTTGGGCGAGTACAACCTGACCGGCAGCAGGTTAGGATCTCCCTTGTAGTCCGTCGGTTGCGCCGGAGCAGGCCGCTTCGCCGGATCCCAAAGCTGCTGGCCGGCGAGATTCGACAACGTGACGGTGACGCCACGAGGGTAGTTGCGGGAGTTGTTCAGCAGGATGTTCTGGAACACCTGGTCATAGCTCAACGCGAACCCGCCGCGCAGCACAAACTTATCACCGCCTGTCACTTTGCCGAGAAGTCCGTCCGCGGCCTTCGGGCTCCAGGCGAATCCAACACGCGGAGCCCAATTGTTCACATCCGGCTTTGCTCCTGAGAAGAATCCGAAGGGAGCACTGGTGTACTCGTAGCGAATGCCAAGGTTCACGGTAAAGGATTTCGTCAGACGCCAGTCGTCCGCGAAGAAGCCTTGAAACTCATGAGTCTTCGCCGGAACGCTACCGGTGCCGGCATACTGGCTGTAAGAACCGTTGCGGTCATACAGCATGTCAGTCATGCTGGCATAGCTGATCACGCCATCCAGTGACGGAGCGAAGAATGAGTTCAACCGGTACTGCAGATAGTTGAACCCGAACTTCATTGAGTGGCGGTTTTTGATCATCGTCCAGTTGTTCGTCAACTCATACATGTTGTCGGTGCGCCCCTGCGGATAGTTCTGATTGCCAATCGTTGGCAGCCCGGATCCGGTGATGGAGAACTGCGCGGGGAAGTCTTCGATGAACACAGCTTCGCGCCGGGCGTAGGTCAGACGGGTTTCCATGATCAGTGTCGGACTCCATACACGAACATGGTTTGCCGTGGCACTGTTATTTACACCGATCGAACCCAATTGGTTCACCGGCAGCGATGCTGGAGAGCCCGGATCCGTGTTGTCGTCCTTTACATAGCGGAGCTGCAACTGATCCTTCGAAGTGAGGTGAATGTCGCCACGGGCCAGTCCTCGATGGATGTCCCGGCCATAGGACAGCGCGGCGCCCGCGCCGCGATTGTACTGGTTGAGCGGAATCGTGATCGAGCTTGCGCCCGTATTGCTAACCTGCCCGGTCGCCAACGCAATCGTCAGGTTGCCACGTGCCGTTGGGTCGTTACCGACCGGGTATGTGCGCTTCAGA
Source organism: Paludibaculum sp. (assembly GCA_049841055.1). Lineage (GTDB taxonomy): Bacteria > Acidobacteriota > Terriglobia > Bryobacterales > Bryobacteraceae > Paludibaculum. The sequence continues at coordinate 21,480 of JASGIE010000130.1, forward strand.
AAGTCCACCACCCCCGGCGCGAAGAGACCGGAGTTCGCGGTCAACGTATCGTAGCCTGCCTGGCTGATCGTTGTTGCGATGGGTACGGCTGTCGACCGCAATCTGTCCAGATCATAGCCGCCAAAGAAGAAGATCCTGTTCTTGATGACAGGCCCGCCGCCGCTGATCAGTACTTGGTTGTTTACGGTCACACCGCGAGCGGCTCGTAGTGCGTCGAAATCGCTCTTGCCGGCCGCCTTCTGGGCATTGAATGTCCTCTGCTGCGCGGTAGTGAGTGCGTCCAGCCCATTTCCTAGCCAACCCCAGCGGGCGATACCGTGGAAATCGTTCGATCCACTGCGAGTGTTCTGCATGACCACAGAACCGGCGTTCCGGCCGTACTCCGCTGAGAAGTTATTCGTGATGATGCGAAACTCGCCCAGATACTCGGGAGGAATATTCTGGCGCGGAATCGACAGGGACTGGTCGTTGTTGTTTGCGCCGTCCAACATGAAGTTGTTTGATCGCGAACGGGCGCCATTGACGACAAAGCCGGAGCCTGGGCGCCCATTGTTGTTCGGTGCCGCACCCGGCATCAGCAGAGCCAGTCCAGCCTGGGTATTCTGACCCGGAAGTTCGAGCACGCGGTGCGCATCGACACCTCGACTGATCTGCGATCTCGTTGCCTCAATGAGAGGTACCTCTTCCGAGACCGTGATCGTTTCCGCGGATGCACTCGGCTTCAGCGTCACGTCGACGGCGCGCTCAACCGATGCGTCCACCATCAGCGGACCGCGGATGATCTTCTCAAATCCCTTCGATGTGGTCTCGACCTGATACCGGCCAGGTGCCAGTGAAGGCACACGCCAGAAACCACTTGAGTCCGTCTTCACTTCGCGGGCAAGACCCGTGTCCATGCCCCGAACCACCACGTCGGCTCCCGGGATTACTGAACCCGACGGATCCGTCACCGTGCCTGCCAAAGACCCATATATAGTTTGCGCCGGCGCCATCGCAGCGAAGATAGCCAGCATGGCGGCCATAAACAACCAAATCCGAATTCGAGATTCGCTCATCTCCCTGGACCTCCAACCTACTTGGATTCAAAAACTTAACCGGATGAGAGTTCAGCCAGACAACTAGATACACTACTCGCCTGTCAGCCAATGTCGTGGGGAACAGGCGCACGACTAATCCTCAAGGCCCCTCAACAGTAGTTACATTCTCAACATCTGTAACTTAAGTTGCAAGAACAAACTGAGTGCTCGAATCGCCCCCGTTCACAGCACCTCAGAAGAGCGTTGTTCGCTCCAGGATGGTTGAGGCCTTGAAGAGTGTGCGCGCGGGACTACGTTTCAGTTACAGATGTCACGCGGCAGGGGTGAATAGTCGCATCGCACAAAAACCCTTTTGTATTTGGTGATTTCCAAGTGTCGGCCGAATCTACCACCCGTCAAGGGTGTATCTGAGCTCGCAAGATCCCGCATGCGCCGTTAGGCTCAGGCACCACGCTCCAGTGCAGCTCAAGGGGGCGATTGCACATCCTTATACATATCTAAAGATAGTATCTTTGGCTATACCCCAGGTTCTTGCGGGACATCTGGGTGAGATCCCCCAATCTCTGAGCACCCACCACGCAAACCATTGATTTCAGGAGACTCCTCCGTGGTCCCCGAATTGCATACAAAGAAGTATGACCGCGCCAGCCATCCCCTCCACCGCGAATCCACGGCTGGTCTTCTGGGAACTCACCACCGGATGCAACCTTCGCTGCATCCATTGCCGCGCCAGCGCCACCGAATTGATGAGCCCGGATGACCTCTCTACCAAGGAATGTTTGGATATCGTTGACCAACTTGCGGCATATGCCCCATTCATCCTGGTCCTCAGCGGCGGCGAACCCCTCTGGCGCCGTGACGTCTTCGATATCGCCAAGCGCGCAGTCTCCCACGGCATCCGCGTAGCCCTCGCCACCAACGGCACTCTCGTCGACGAAGCCATGGCCGACCGTATCAAGGAAGCCGGCATCGTCCGCGTCGCCATCAGCCTCGACGGCGCCGACCGCGGCACCCACGACGCCTTCCGCGGCCATGACGGGGCATTTGACGCAGCCATCCGCGGCATCAAGCTCCTCCAGAACCTGGGGATTTCCACCCAGGTCAACACCACGGTCTCCAAACACAACGCCCACCAACTGCCCGAGATGGTCGAGCTGGCCAAGAGCCTGAAAGTCGACGCCTTCCACCTCTTCCTGCTGGTGCCGGTCGGATGCGGCCTCACCATCGCCGAAGACCAGTCCGTTACCGGCGCCGACGCCGAGCGCATCCTCAACTGGTTCTATGACCGCAATCTGGACTCCGGCATGGAGATGAAGGCCACCTGCGCTCCGCAGTACTACCGCATCGCCCGCCAGCGCCGCGCCGAAGCCCGTCGCGCCGGAGAAGCGGTTCCGGCCCAAATGCCCCACCCGCAGCACTCAGGTCATCCGCACAAAGGCGGTCACCCCACTGACCTGAACCAGATGACCCGCGGCTGCCTCGCCGCCTCCGGTGTTTGCTTCGTCTCCCATCGCGGATCGGTCCAACCCTGCGGCTACCTGCCGCTTGAGGCCGGCAACCTCCGCCACCAAACCTTCGAGGATGTTTGGAGCAACTCCGAGCTGTTCCAGGACCTGCGCGATCTCAACAATCTCGACGGCAAATGTGGTTATTGCGAGTTCAAGCAGGTTTGCATGGGTTGCCGGGCGCGCGCCTTCGGCGTCACCGGCGACTATCACGCCGAAGAACCGTTCTGCATCTACGAACCGAACCCCGCGCGGAAGGAAGCGATTGGAGCACCATGGCAAGCCTAGCCCTGAACAAACCCACGCCGCACGTCTGCCGGAACCGGCACGTCATGGTGGTTTGCACCGGTGAATCCTGCAGGAACGCCGGCGCCGGCGACCTGCTCCATGATCTTCAACACCACCACGAGCACACCAAAGGGGACCTGCGCATCAGCGAGTCGAAATGCCTCCACCGATGCCAGGCCGCCCCGGCCATGGTCGAAGACGGCCGCGTCATGGGTTGGATGAGCCGCATGCGGCTCAAGCTGGAACTGCTGCGCCTCGGGCTGCTGGGTTAGCGCGGGCCGATATCGACCTTCATCGAGTTGCCATTGTCACGCGTCGGCGGGCGGCGCCGGTCGACTCGCGATCCGGAAATCGCCACCAGGTTGACAGCCTCATCATGCGGTTCCGGATACAGGTCAGCCACGACCGGATCCAGCCCTTTCTCGATGATCTGCTGTTCCTTTTCAGTGACATAGCCAATGAAGAACAGCTCGCCATTGGCCCGCTTCTGAATCTCGAAACACTCATAGATCGGCTTGGCGAACAACGGGATCTCGTTGGTTGCCGGAGCGCCGGTGAAGCCGTAAACGCCGTTGGGCAGGTGCCGGATAGGACCGCCCTCTTCCTGAGTGCTGACGATCCTGAGCTGATTCGCATCCCGCAGCGCCTGCCGCTCGGGCGCCAGTGCAATGTGTTGAACCTGTGACATAAACGCTTGTTTCCTAGATAAATTATCATTCAAGGGCGGGAGCAATTTCACCCTCTCTGTTCCGCCCAATGCCCTCCTCCGTACTCATCACCGACTTCGACGGCACCATCTCCCGCGTCGACTTCTACGAACTGGCACTGGAACACTGCGCCACCGCGTCGCTCCCCGACTACTGGCAGGGGTATTCGTCCGGCCGCCTGACGCACTTCGAGGCGATGGCCGGCATCTTCCGGCAGATCCGTTGCCCGGAAGCGACCCTGCAGGGTCTTCTGCCTCGCATGGAAGTGGATCCGGATTTGCCCTCCGCTGTTGCGCAACTCCATGATTCCGGATGGGATGTCGTCATCGTGTCCAACGGCTCCAGTTGGTACATCAACCAATTGCTGGCACAACGGGGCCTGGCGGATCTTCCGGTACATTCCAACCCGGGCCGCTTCGTCCCGGATGGCGGCCTCGTGCTTGAGCCGCCAGTCCATTCCACGTTCTATAGTCCGGAGTACGGGATCGACAAAGCAGCCGTCGTCCAGGATGCCCTCAACCGGTACGATCGCGTCGCTTTCGCCGGAAATGGTCCGCCGGATGAGAAACCAGCCATGCTCGTGGATCCGGAGCGCCGGTTCGCGACTGGTTGGCTGGCCGGGCAGTTGAGACGGAGCGGTGCGCTATTTCACCCATTCCATCGCTGGTCTGAGATCGCCCTTCGGCTCAGTGATGCAACTCGGCGGCCTTAGGGTGCGCGGAATCGCTCTGGCCGGCGGCCGCGGTGCCCTGAACGGGCGCTGGCGCGGGCGGGATCTCCCGATACTGCACCAGCACGGAAACTCTCCGGTTGGATGGATCAAAAGGCGCCGCGGGCAACCGTAAATGCTGGTCCGCAAAGCCCCTCACCTGCGCCACGCGGTCACCGGCGATGCCGGACTCCTGCAAAACCCGCCGTGCACAGTTTGCGCGATCCGTGGAAAGCTCCCAGTTGGTGTAGCCGGCCTCGGAAGCGTATGGCTTGGCATCGGTATGGCCTTCGATCAGCAGCTTGTTCGGCAACTGGCTCAATTGCTCGCCCAGCATCTTGATCAGTTCCGTACCCTGCGCCGAAGGCTTGGCGTTGCCGCTCTCGAAGAACATGCCGCTCTCCTTCTCCAGGAGTTCGATGCGCAGGCCTTCGTTCGTCACCGTCACCTGCACGTTGTTCTTCATCTGCTCAAACTTAGGCAACTCCTTCATGGCCGCCTCGATCTTCTCCTTCAGCTTGCTCATGTTCTCACTGGTCAATTCGATGCCGGTGCCGGCGCCGGCCATGTTCGAACCCACCAACTTTCCATTGCCCGTGGGATCCATGAAGTAGCCGCCCACTGCTTTCTTGACCTTGTCGTCGCTAGAAAGCAGCCACAGAACGATGAACAACGCCATCATCGCCGTGACGAAATCCGCGTAGGCGACCTTCCCAGGCGCCTCCGTGGTGACCGCCATGCCCTTTCTTTTTCCTGACAACGATAATCGGCGGCGGGGTTGTCGTACTCCCCATATACTTCCCTTCCCGTAACTGTTTCTATCAGGCTGCTTTGGCCGTGCCGCCCTTGATCACCGCCTCAGTCTCCTTGAAGCCCGGGCGAAGGTGGGTAGGAATCGCGCGCCGGGCAAACTCCACCGCCAACGATGGGGCAGTCCCCTTGACGAAGGCCAGAATCGCCATGCGCAGAAACCCCATGTACTGAGCGTGCCCCTCGTTTGATCTTGGAGATGTTGGAAGCCAGCGGCCCCAGAAAGCCGTAGCACATCAGGATGCCCAGGAACGTCCCCACCAGCGCGGCCGCCACTTTGTGACCGATCTCCTCCGGTGGCCCGCCCAGTGCGCCCATGGTGATCACGACACCCAATACCGCCGCCACGATGCCCAACCCCGGCAGCGCATCCGCCACCGTCGTCAGCGCCGCCGCCGGTTCGGAACCCTCATGGTGTTGGACTTCCATGTCGAGTTCCATCAACTGGTCGAGTTCAAAGGGCCCGACACCGCCGGAGATGGACATGCGCACCGTGTCGCAGAAGAAATCCAGGGCATGGTGATTCTTCAGAAAACCGGGATACTTCGTGAAGATCGCGCTCTTTTCCGGCTCATCCAGGTCGGACTCGAGCTTCGCCATGCCGTTCTTACGGGCATAGACAAAGATGTCGTTGAGCATTCTCAACTGCTCCAGATAAAAGGGTTTCGTGAACGGAGACCCCTTCAGCGCGCCCAGGATCGATTTCGCCATCCCGATGATGGTGTGCATGGGATTGCCAACGAAGATCGTTCCCAGCGCCGCACCCCCGATAATCACCAGCTCCGCCGGCTGCATCAGCACCAGCAGCTTGCCGTGCTCCATGAGATAGCCGCCGACGATCGCGCCGATTACGATGGCGATTCCAATGAGTACAAACATATGTGATTAGCCCCCTCGCGGGCGGGCTTCCGAGTAGCGTATCGGCCCGATTGGTTCAACCTTGAACCCGCGCGTGGCAATCGAAGGAGTTAGCTTAGGGCGAAGTCGAGCGGCAATGTACACTGGAATTGATGCTGGGTCTCGATCGACTTGGCGCGCAAGCGCAATCCGGCGGCCAAGACCCACGCCCTGCCCCCTGCCGTCGAATCCCTCGAATGGCTGGCCAACAGTCCCGGCGTGAGGGAAGGCCTCCGTTTCTTCGCTCGCGAACGCCGCTGGATTGACGAACAGCACCTTGCCCTGTGCCGCGTCGCCGCTCCTACTTTTCAGGAGCAGAAACGCGCCGAATGGATGGCCGCTCAGTTCAATTCGTACGGCTGGGACGCGAAAATCGACCGCGCCGGCAATGTGACCGCGCAATTGGGCGCCGCCGACAAAAACGCGCCCATCGTGGCCGTCACCGCCCATCTCGATACTGTACTTTCGCCTCGCAACCCGGAAGACATCCGGGTCGAGCCGCGGGACCGGTTCTGCGGGCCGGGCGTCGCCGACAACGGGACCGGCCTTACCGCGCTGCTGGCGATCGCCAAGGCGCTGGCCACGGAACCGAAACCGAAACTGCCGCTCGCGAACCTGCTGCTGGTGGCCAATGTCGGCGAGGAGGGGGACGGAAACCTCAGCGGCATGCGCTTCCTGTGCCGCCAGTCGCCCTTTGCTTCCCGGTTGCGGGCGGTGCTCGTCCTAGACGGCCCGAGCACAAGCCACATCACCGTGGAAGCGCTGGCCTGCCGGCGATTTGAGATCACAGTCAACGGGCCCGGCGGGCATTCCTGGTCCGATCATGGAGCAGCCAATCCCATCCATGCACTAGCCCGGGCCATCACCTGGTATGCGGACGCGCGCCTGGAAGAGGCGCCGCGCCAGCGACCGTCGTCCTGGAACTTCGGAGTGATCGAGGGCGGTTCCACCGTCAATGCGATTCCCGCCAACGCCCGGGTGAAAGTAGACTTGCGCGCCGAGGCCGCCCGCGACCTGGAAGAACTCTCCGAGTCGCTGGCCGCCATCCTGGAGCGTGCGCTGCGCGCCGAGAACGAGCGCGCCGTTTCGGGCAGGGTCACAGGCCGTCTGAAGGAAACCGGAGCGCGTCCGGGCGGCCGGCTCGCCGAAGGCTCGCCCATCTGCGGCTTCATTGAGGCCGTCAACACCCACCTGGGCATCAAGTCGCACCTGGATTGCGCTTCCACCGATGCCAACATCCCCCTCTCCATGGGGTTACAGGCCATATCCATCGGGGCCGGCGGTCAGGGTGGCGGCGCTCACACCGTGAACGAGTGGTATTCCCCGGAAGGCCGTGATCTCGGATTGCGCCGTGCCTTCCTTCTCCTCTGCCTGCTGTTGGCGGACAGCGCTCCCGCCGCATGACCGCCGCTGCCGCCGGCCCTGGCCGCCACTTGCGGGCCGAACTGGCGCTGGCCGGCATCGCTTTCCTCTGGGGAGCGACCTTTGTCGTCGTCAAGGAAGCCCTTCTGGACTCTTCGACCTTTCTTTTCCTCGCTCTACGCTTCACCATGGCGGGGGCGATTCTGGGAGTCGTGCTTCGCAGCCGGCTCAGCCGGAAGAAACCCGTCAACTGGGTGGGCGGCCTGCAGTGCGCGTTTCTGCTGTTTCTTGGCTATGCCCTCCAGACGGCGGGGCTCCGTCTGACCACGGCATCCAAGTCCGCATTCATCACCGGCTTGTACATCGTGCTGGTACCTTTGGGCGCTTCTCTCGTCAATAGATGTAAGCCGAGGCTGGCGGAGATCGCCGGTGCGGCCACGGCCGCCGCCGGCACGGCCATGATGACCTCCGGCGGTTGGGATCTCCATCTAAATACTGGAGATATCCTCACAATCGGCTGTGCGGTGGCCTTTACGGCGCATATGCTGTCGGTGGCGCACTATACGAGAAAGATGGATTACGAGCGTTTGAGTCTCTTTCAGGTCGCCGGAGTGGCGGTGTTCTCGTGGCTGGCCGCCGGAACGATGGAGACACCCCACCTGCTCTGGTCACCCCGGTTGGTTTTCGGCATCATCGTAACGGCAGTACTGGCTACCGCTCTCTCGTTTCTGCTTTATACTTGGGCTCAGCAGCATACTTCGGCCACCAGGGCCGCTCTGATCTTCGCCCTGGAACCCGTATTCGCCGGACTCACGGCCTGGGCAACAGCCGGCGAAGCCTGGACGGTACGGTCGTTGACGGGTGCAGGCCTGATCTTGTCAGGTATCGTATTGGTAGAAGTGAAACCCGCGCCACCCTCCAGACATCAAGAGGGATAACGGTCGCACCACTGGAAAAACTCAACAAGGAAGTTCTATGCGTTGGTTTGACAAGTTCCGCCAGCAAAAGCTCTTTACGATCAACATGGCATTGCTTGCCGTCGCCGCCCTCGTCCTTGTCGGCAATGCGCTGACGGTCGGCGTCAGCGCGGCCAAAGGGCAGGCCGTGGCCCCGGATGCGACTCCGCTCGCCCTGCCCCCGGTGAAGAAGTTGTCCAACGAATTCACCAAGCTGGCGCAGATGCTGGAGCCGTCGGTCGTGTTTATCGCCACCGACTACACGCCCAAGCAGACGCAATCGTCCAACCGTCGCCGCAATCCGCACACGACTCCGCAGGATGACGATGACGACAACGCCAGTCCCTCCGACCCGTTGCAGCGCTTCTTCGGTTCGCCCTTCGGCGGCGAAGCGCCGCGCAAGCGGGAAGGGTCCGGCTCCGGCTTCATCGTGGACAAGAACGGCTACATCATGACGAATCTGCACGTCGTGGAACAGGCCGATCACATCAAGGTCCGGCTGACGGGTGACAAGACGGATTACAAGGCCAAGCTCATCGGCTCCGACCCGGAGATCGACATCGCGGTGCTGAAGATCGACGCCGGGCGGCCGCTGCAGACGATCAAGGTCGGCAACTCGGAGAGCGTCCAGGTGGGTGATTGGGCCGTGGCCATCGGAGCTCCGTTCGGGCTCGAGACCTCGGTGACCGCCGGCATCGTCTCGGCGACCGGCCGAGACATTTCTCCCCAGCAGTTCCAGCGCTTTATCCAGACCGATGCGGCGATCAACCCGGGCAACTCCGGTGGTCCGCTGGTGAACATCAACGGCGACGTCATCGGGATCAACACGATGATCGCCACCTCGTCCGGCGGATACCAGGGCATTGGGTTCGCTCTGCCGGTGAACACCGCGGTGCGCAGCTACAACCAGATCATCCAGTCCGGTAAGGTCTCGCGCGGCTCCATCGGCATCAAGTTCCCGCGCAACCAGACCTCGATGGAGATGACGCTGAAGGCTCTCGGCTTCAAGAACGGCGTCATCATCGAATCCGTGACCACCAACGGCCCGGCGCAGAAAGCCGGACTTAAGGGTGAAGATGTTCTGCTCTCGCTGAACGGCCACGCCATCAAGGATGGCGACGACCTGGTGAGCCGCGTCTCCGAGATGCCGGCCGGTACGGAAGTGACCATCGGTCTCGACCGGGAAGGTCAGAAGATGGATAAGAAGGTCGTGATTGGCGACCGCGACGAGGTGTTCAAGGACGACCCGCAGCTCGCCGGGTTGCGCCGTGAAATGACCGAACCCGGCGTGGAGAAGCCGTCCATGACGACTCCGCGCTTCGGCTTCGGGGTTCGTTCCCTCACTCCGACGGAGCGGAAGGAGATGAAGTACGACTTCCCCAGCGGCGTGATGGTGACCACCGTGGAAGACGGCTCGCCCGCCGAGGAGATCGGCATCAAGGAAAAGGACGTCCTGGCCAGCATCAACCGCCGGCCGGTGTCCAGTTTCGAAGATGTGAAGGCGATTCTCAGCAGCCTGAAGCCAGGCGCTCCGGTCGCTTTCCGGGTGATGCGGCCCACGTCCGCCCCTGGCAACAGGGCGGATATCAGCTGGGCGGGCATCGACCCGCCGGGCACCGTGCCGCAGTAACTAGGCTTTCCAGCCGACGCAGAAGAGCCGCCGCAGCCCCCGCGGGCCGCGGCGGCTTTTCATTTGTGCGCAGTTCAGAGGCACGTCCGGTGGCGGCTTCGGATAAGATGGGTTCGTAGAGTCTTCTCGCCGATGAAAGTACTCCTGACGGGAGGCGCGGGTTACGTTGGTTCCCACGCCGCCAAGGCCCTCAGTCAGGCGGGGCATCAAGTAGTAGTAGTAGATAATCTTTTCCGGGGACACGATTGGGCCGCCAAATGGGGCCCGCTGGAGGTAGCTGACCTCACCGACGAAGCGGCGCTTCGCCGGGTCTTCCGGGCCCATCAACCCGACGCCGTCATGCACTTTGCAGCACTCGCCTATGTGGGCGAGTCGATGACGGAACCGGTGCGCTATTTCCGCAACAACGTGGAAGGCAGCCTGAATCTCCTGCGCGTGATGCTGGATCACGGCGTCAAGGACATAGTTTTTTCCTCCTCCTGTGCCACTTACGGAGTTCCGGACAGCCTACCCATCCGGGAGGATTCCCCCCAGAACCCGGTGAGCCCGTATGGCGAATCCAAGAAGATCGTGGAGCAGGCGCTGCATTGGTTTGCGTCCTGTCACGGCTTCCGGTTCGCCGCGCTGCGGTACTTCAATGCCGCCGGCTGCGATCCCGACGGAGAGACCGGCGAGTTCCACACACCGGAAACGCATCTGATCCCCAGCATCATCGAAGCAGCCATGGGCCGGCGCGACGCCCTGCAGGTCTTTGGCGAGGACTTCCCGACGCCGGACGGCACCTGCCTGCGCGACTATATCCATGTCAGCGACCTGGCTCGCGCGCATGTGCTGGCTTTGCAGAAGTTACGGACCGGCGGCGAATCGATCAAGCTGAATCTCGGTACCGGTTCCGGCTTCAGTGTCCGGCAGATGGTGAGCATGGTGGAGGAGGTCGCCGGGCTGCATGTCCCGGTTAGGATGGCGCCGCGCCGGGAAGGACTGCGCCGCCCGGCGGCCGACGCCAGCCGGGCCGCTGAAGAGCTCGGCTGGACGGCGCAACTCTCGTCGCTGGAGCAGATCGTGTCCAGCGCCTGGAGAGTGGCAGCACAAGCACCTGCCCCGCCAATTGGCTTAGAACCTGGAGCGGCCGGCGATTCCGGAGAGACAGATCCATCCGGAGCGAATAGCTGGCCGCAGCGAGCCTGCGCCAACCTGAGTCTTGTAGCTTCATGTGGAACGGCGACTACCTATCCTGCTCTCTGGCGAACTGGTAGCTAAGGACTTCAAAGTTCGCTACCGCAACATGTCGCTGGGCGTGTTCTGGTCGCTATTGAACCCGCTGGTGATGATGGCGGTGTACACGTACGTGTTCACGCGCATCCTGGCGCGGCCTCTGCCGCACCTTCAGTGTGTACCTCCTGTGCGGCCTCATCCCGTTTAATTTCTTCACGATAGCGTGGTTGTCGGCGACCAACTCGCTGATTGAGAATGTGGCGATCATCAAGCGCGTACCGCTGAAGCGGGAGATTATCCCGATCGCCTCGATCTTCTCCAACCTCACGCATCTGTTGATTCAGCTTGGCTCGCTGGTCTTCTTCGTACTCATCTCCGGGCTCTCGCTGAACTGGAACTGGCTGTGGCTGCCCGTGGTGTGGGGGCTGGTAATTATGTTCCCTGATCGGGCTGGGCCTCGCCTCGTCGGCCATGAACCTGTTCGTGCGCGATGTCCGCTATGTGGTGGAGTCTATCAACCTGCTGCTGTTCTGGATCGTGCCGATCGTCTACACGTTCGACAATGTGCCGGTCGATTTCCGGGATCTCTATCAGTACAATCCGGTTGCCGCGCTGATTCTGGCTACCCAGACAATCATCCTGGGCGGGGCGGCGCCCTCGGCGACGCTGCTCATCGAAGCTGGCGCTGGTGTCCGCCGTTTCCATGGGATTGGGCTTTGCCATTTTCCGGCGGGCGGAGAAGCGCTTCTACGAGTACCTGTAGCATGAGCCTGATCAGCATCAAGAACGCGTCGAAGATCTTCCAGCACCGGAAACCGCGCGTGGTACTGCGCCGCACCGCATCCGGCAGTTCACCTCAAAGCCGGGCAAAGAGGGCTTCTACGCGGTGCGGAACATCTCCTTCGAAGTGCATGGCCCAGGCAGCATTGCCCTCATCGGCGCCAACGGCGCCGGGAAAAGCACTCTGTTGAGTATGGTTCGCGGCCTGGCCCAGCCCGATGAAGGATCCGTGGAAGTGCATGGAGCCATTGCCCCATTGCTTGAATTGGGGTCAGGCTTCCATATGGACCTGACCGGCCACTGAGAATCTGTTTCTGAACGCGGCCATGCTCGGGATGACGAAGGCCCAGGCCCGGCAACGCTACGACTCGATCCTCGAGTTCTCGGAGATCGCCGAGTTCATCAACGAGCCGCTGCGGACCTACTCCATGGGGATGTCCCTGCGGCTGGCATTCTCCATCGCGGTGCACTGCGATCCCGCTATCGTCATCATTGACGAGGTGTTAGGAGTGGGCGACGCGGCGTTCCAACGGAAGTGCCACACGCGGATTGCGCGACTGCGGAACGAAGGCAAGACGCTGTTATGCGTTTCACACAGCCCGGAGACGGTGCTGGAGTTCTGCGACCGCGCCATCTGGCTGCATCACGGGCAGATGATTATGGACGCACCGGCGAGGGAAGCCTGCGCCGCGTACATGAGGTTTGTGGCGGACCCAACTCAACCTCCACCCGGATTCGAACCTCCTTCCAGCTAAAACAGAGGGGTCGGGATGAAACCAGTACATTTTGGTACAGGTTAACTGCCGTGAGCTCCGGATTCTGGAGTTCCTGATCAATTTTGTCTCATTTTGACTCTTTCAGTCCGATATCGATCTGCGTATAATGAAGGCTCCACCACCCGCCAGGAGCGGGAGGGATATTCCCCCATCCGCCCCCCGCTCCCCCTAAACTCCTGGCATCCGCGGAAGGGGGATAGCGGCAGTCTTTGTGGTACTCATGCTTCGTTCTCTTTGCTATCCTTCAATCGTGAAGCCGCCTCGTCTGCTGTTTATCCCGTTCGCGTTGCTTCTCTCCTTCAGCTTTCCTGATTTTTCCCTGGCGCAGAAGAAGGCCCCGGCGAAAGCTCCCGTCACCAAAGCGCCCGCGGGCAAAGGCACCACCGCCAAGGCGGCGCCTTCGAAGTCCGCCACGAGCAAGGCACCGGCGACGAAGGGCGGCGCCACCAAATCCGCCGCTTCCCGGTATGGTTCGTCGAAGAAGGGCACCGCCTCTGCCCGGCGGACCGTCGCACCGAGACGGACGACCCAGCAGCAGCCCGCCAGGATCGCATCCGCGAGATCCAGCAGGCCCTGACCCAGAAGGGATACAACGTCGATGCCAACGGCGTTTGGGGTCCTGAATCGACGGAAGCGCTGAAGAAGTTTCAGGAAGACCAGAACATCAACAACATGTCCGGACGGGGCAAGCTTGATTCGCTCACGCTCATCGCCTTGGGCTCGGTCCAAAGCGGGAACCTCCGCCACAGACCGCGGCTCCGCTTCAGCCCAAGGCGGGAACAGAAGGAAAACTCCCATGATCATTGGCGTTCCTCGTGAAGTAAAAGACCACGAATCCCGGGTCGGCCTGGGTCCGCATGGCGTTACCGCGCTGCTGGAATCGGGTCATCAGGTGATTGTACAAACCCGCGCCGGACACCTCTCTGTCGATTACCGATGAAGAGTATGTGGAAGCCGGGGCACGCATTGTGCCCACGGCGGCCGACGTCTGGAATCAGGCGGACATCGTCACCAAGGTGAAGGAGCCGCAACCGTCGGAGTACGGCTTCTTCCGGAAGGCCTGACTCTCTTCACTTACCTGCATCTGGCTCCGCTGCCGGAGCTTACGCAGAAGCTGGTGGAGACCAAGGTCACCGGCATCGCGTACGAAACGATCCAGGAGAAGGACGGCTCGCTGCCGCTGCTGACGCCGATGAGCGAGGTGGCGGGCAGAATGTCGGTCCAGGTGCTGTTCGGATTCTATCGTGTTTCCCTATTAACCTTAGCAATATTAATTAAACGTATACCACAAACACA